>NZ_APMH01000031.1 GCF_000359585.1 Clostridium tyrobutyricum DSM 2637 = ATCC 25755 = JCM 11008
GTAGTCCCTAGGAGGATCGAACTCCTGATTTGTATTTTGCTAAAGATATTAATAGATATTAATTTACATGCATTGGCACTACTTCGCTTAAAGCAGATATCTCACTATAAAATATAATATCTTTTGGTATGTATATATAACTTATGTGTTAAAAATGTGTTAAGTGATTTTATTATTTTATAGAGTATTATCAATGTCTAAAAGCAATTTTTATTTTTTATATTGTGCTAGCTTTTGATACTAAAAACCACTTTATAGAAACTCAATTATTGTAAAATTTATATGCACATTTAATATTTTATTAATTTTACTTTCTATCATATTTTTCAAAATCATCAAATATTTTTTTATGAGTTTTATCTAATAGCAAAGTTTCATCTAACTGTTGTAACAAATCATACTTTCTTATTAGTAGTAAAAATTTTCCTTCGCTGTATTTATTCATAGAATTATAGAATATTAACAACATTTCATATGTAGAAAGTTGTGCCCTAACTAAAGATGCATAATATTCTTTATCATTTTGATTAATAATATTATTCCTATCAATAAATTTTATTATATGATATAAATTTCTAAAATAATGTCCAATATACCTTTGATTTAGTTTATAAAATTTTTCATAAACATTGCGAATACTATTTAACTCTTGAATATAATCTTTAATATGTGTATAATTTTTTTTATTTTCTTTATAAAAAGCCTTTAATTGATTATATGCTATCTCAAAATACTCTCTACCTTTTTTATCATTATAAATAATAGAATTAATTATATCGTTATTAAAAGATAATAAATTAAATAATGTATTTTCAAATCTTTGTATATTGACATTTTTATTTTGTTCCTGACTTTCTTCCTTAGTTATTTCTAATTGCTTTAAAGCGTAAATTAATGTACCGACAGTACCTATTGAACCTATCCACGTAGCTATATCTCCAATATTTGCTTTTGCAGGGTTAAGTAAAAAGTAAATTATTAATATAGCTACTAATAGTTCAACCAAAAGCATCTTTTTATCTTTCATTTTTATTGTTTTCATCTCCATATAATGATCCTATTAATATTACTGATAATTTTGTAAAAGTAAATTCACTTATTATTTTAATATAAAAGTTAAAACGAATTTAAAACAAAAATCTATACTTTTTCTATGAAAATATAAGTTTTTAAAATTACATTTTATTTTATTTTGAATATTTATATTATTTAATAAAATCACTAATATGATGAACTAATGGTTGAATATAAGGCTCAAGCCATTCCCAACTTTGATGAATAGTATTAACCAATGTTAATACTACTTGTACATTTTTAGCTTTGTCCACTATACCTTTTTTCTTAATTTTATTATTTGCTTCTTCTATACTATCGGAAGAAACGCTAGTATTTTCTAGAATAATATCTTTTAATGATGTTGGAGTATTGAGTGTTGAGTCATAATTACCAGTTGAAATTTGATTACAATTTAACTTTTCTTGTACTTGTAAGCAAACATTCTTTTTTTTTATATATTCTCTATAGTTATCATTAATATAATAAATAGGAAATATATTTTCTAAACCAATTACAAATTCAGTTACTGAATCGCAATCTTCACACTCAATATTTTTTCCTAAATAGTCCTCATAAGAATCAACTATATCCATAATATCAAAATTATCACATCTTATTTCAAATTTTAATTTCAAATATCCCATATTAACTAGTTTATTTAATCTATTTATCACTAATTTAATCGGAAATTTCAGCATCTTACAAATTGCTATAGGATAAAAACTTTTAACATTTTTATTTGATGCTAGTTTCTCAATATAACTATCTATTTCAAATTCATTCATATGTTAAAATCCCTCCTCCTAAATTATCATAATAAATATTTTAACAAGCTACTTTAGATGGTAAATTAATTATAGCACTTTTTGCCTTATATATTTTATAGTTTTTTCACTAACAGAAGATTTAAAAAATATAGAAAGAGTCTTTAAGCCAACTGATATTGTGTAAATTTCTCCTACAGGAGAATCTGAAAACTTTATCAAGCCTGAATAATTAGTTATATATTTTTTTAATACATTATAAAGAGTTTGTTTTGATAAATCTTCTTCACAATCTTTCCTTATTTTTAATCCAATACTAGCCATTCCAGCTAATAATAATTCTGTAAATGGTGTACCATCAGTATCTATATTTAAAGCCTGAACCTTATCATTAAATTTTTTTATATCTTTATCTCCAAAATAGTCATCAATAACTATTAACATATTAACTAATAATTCATTGTTCTCTTCAGTCAATTTTAAATTTTTATCAGGTATAGATAGAGATTGAGCAAAATTTCCATTATATAAGGAACTCTTAAATTTTTCTAATGATCCATTGTAATTTTTTAAGACATCTAAGTCTCTAATAGAAACATACATGGCTTTAAATGTGTCCATTAACTGATTAGCTATACGTGTAGCATCTTTTGAATTAGTTCTTATTTCTAAGTATTCACAATTAAGATCTACTATTACTACAACATTATTAATATTCTTAAACTTTGAATAGTCTTGACCATCGTTATAAGTTTTAGTACCACATGGAATCATAAACCTCATGATATACTTATTATCATCTAATTTAATGCAAGTATATAAACTGGGGCTCTCTAAGCTTTTATTATTTATAGATTTAATTTTATCAAAACAATATTCATCAGATTCGATTTTTTTAATCAATAAATCTTTATAGTTTTCAATATTATCATTTCCTACATATATAATTTTAAACCATTTCACTGATTTTCTTCCTGCAAAAATTTTACTCAGCAAAACATCTTTAGCCTTATTATCTTTAAATATTAAATCTATATTATCAAACAAACGTTGTCTAGGATCTTCTTTGTCATTTAATTCTATATCTAATATTTTTATTATTTTATCAATTTCTTGATTAGTCAAATTTATAAAATCTGACTTTACTATAATATCTTTTATTTCCATATAATATCCTCCAATATATAACAATATTGTACTTTCAAAAACATTATTATATAATAGAGACGTCAAATGATTTGAAAGCACATATACTGTCATAGGTCCACCAAACTTATGACAGTTTTTTCTTTAGTATAGGACATGCCTAACAAACATTCAACAATTTCGACAAAAGTATACTTAATTTTCAATAGTTACATTATCTGTCATTTATATAATATGTATTCAATATTTACTTTTAAATTCCTTTCAATATTTAATAATTTCTAATAATCAGCTCGCTGTATTTGTGATCTTTATCCTTGTACTTCCCCATAAGGTTATGATTTCGCTGGACTTCATCTATATTGAAATCCTTATACAATCCTCTTACGAATTCACAATCATTATATGAAAGAATAAACTTCCCCTTCACATTTTTAAGAACTTCACACAGCCTCACATGATCCTCTTTGGAAAATTGAGCCTGATAGTATCTTTCAGTACCGTAGTAGGGTGGATCAAGATATATTAAGGAATCCCCTTTATCATAAACCTTAAGTAAATCCTCAAAGTCTTTATTCTCAATCACTACATTTGAAAGCCTTTCCTGAATATCAGTAAGATATTGAGTCATTACATTAACATTTCTTTTTACACATCCATAGGACCTGTGATCACTTCCATAGCTTGTCTTGATTAACATGAAAAATCTAGCTGCTCTTTGAATATCTGTCATTCCTCTAGTGTTGTATTGGCTGACAAAACCATAAAATATCTCCCTTGAATTCAACATGAAAGAGAGTTCCTTTTGTAGCTCTCCACAGTGAAATTTTACACATCTAAATAAATTGACCAGGTCTCCATTTATATCATTGTAAACTTCCATGTTGGCCAGTTTATCTTTTGAGAACAATACCCATGCTGCACCTCCAAATACCTCTATGTATCTATTGAACTTTTCAGGAAAGCGTTTGATTATCTCCTTCCTAAGTAATTTTTTCCCACCTATCCAACTTATAAAACTATTCATATGTACCTCCTATATTCCAGATAATACTATTATATACGAACATGTGTTCTGTTTCAAGGTAGAATATGATAGTGCATAATAGTTGACTAACTATATTTTTTTGCTAATATCTAACTAAAGATAAAAGCTTAATAACTTAAAGTTTTATAGGGTTCCGTAGTTTAAAATAACTAGTCTGGTTCAAGATAAAACGCACAGTATACTGTGTTCACGGAAGGATAAAATCCTAGAAGATATTTTACAATATCAGCCTATGGCTTTTTATTTTTTTGTATATTATAAGAATGGATGAAAGCTATGAAATGGATAATGTTAATTATTGCATGTCTATTTGAAATAGGATGGGCTGTAAGTTTGAAATTTGCACATGGATTTACAAAACCTATACCAAGTATATTTACAATAGTAGGCATGATAGCAAGTTTCTACTTTTTATCATTAGCATTAAAAAATCTGCCTTTAGGTACAGCGTATGCTACTTGGACAGAGATAGGCACTATTGGTACTGTAATCTTAGGTGTACTATTATTTAAAGAGCCTGTTACTATAACTAGACTAGTTTGTATTTACTTTATAGTAATAGGAATAGTTGGATTAAAACTTGTATCTCGTTAACTTTTTATTACTGATAAACATAGAATTATTTAAAGCCTAGAAATTATTTAACTTTCTAGGCTTTAAATTGTTATAGTTTTTGTGGTTCATTTGTATTAACAAATTTATTTTTATCTACCAGCTTTTAATACTATTTGGTTTTGTGCAACAATTTTTCCATTTTTATCATATCCTTTTACAGTTATTTTATAATTAGCATTAGCAGTAAAACTGCTTCCTCCATTTCTTATATATATAACTTTAGATGCATTTTGACTTAATTGAATATAATTGGAATTAGGTACTTGTTTTGCAAATGACCATGAAGCTCCTGTATCTGAATCTACCCATGCATATACACGTTCTATATCACTACTATAACTTCTAATTATTAGATTTATACCTGGATTTCCATTAACATTTGTTCCTCCACCATCTATATTAACATAAGAATTTGAAATTATTATTCTTCTTCCACCACTAAAATCAGATCTATCTACTGATGCTATTTTGACTACATCACCAGTCTGAGGAGCATTTATATATGAGCCATTTCCTATATATATTCCTACATGATATGCAGGTGATCCAAAGAATACCAAATCTCCTGGTTGAAGATTTGCTCTAGATACTGGAGTACCGACTTTTTGTTGATCCTGTGAAGTTCTTGGAAGTGAAATGCCAAAGTGAGCATATACGTATTGAACTAATCCTGAACAATCAAATCCAGATGGGTTAGTTCCACCCCAAACATAAGGAACTCCTAAAAAATTTTGTGCATAATTTACTATTTCTTGTCCAGTAGTTTGAGCTTTAACAGGACTTAAATTTACTGCCAATACCATAAATAGTGCTAAAACGACACTTAATATAGTTGTCTTTTTTTTTGAGTTTTTTTCATTTGTTAACTTTTTTTCCATTGATTTTCCCCCTAAATTTTTAATACTTTGTTTATATTTATTACTATTCTATACAGTTAATTAAATTCCTTCTTTTTTTATCCATCATAATTCTACATATTATTACATTTCCATATCCTTGCTTGTATTTTATAAATAGTTTAGAAACTTAAGGCGGTGTTTGCCTAATCTCTAAATTATTTACATTAAACTGTTGCAGTTCCAGCAGTACTCTGAATACTAGCAATAGTCTGCTTCAACTGAGTATTCTCAGCCTGTACTGCTGCCAAGTCCTGATTTATTTTAACAATCTGTGCATTCTTTTCAGCTTCACTTACAGGAGCATGTCCAAGGTCATTCACTGCTTCCTGGATAAAATCATCAATAAGCTTTTTCTGATTATCTGTTGGAGTAACATTAATTTCTTTCAGTGCTGCATACACCGTTTCTTGTGCGGACTTGAATTTTTCTTCATTTGTTTGAAGACTTCCGGTATGCGCTAGTTGTTCAGCTGCTTTTACTCCGGCCACTGCCTTTTGTTCAATCCAATCTACAAGTGTTGCTGCAGGTTTTAGACTTGGAATTGTCTTTGCTACCTGGATAAGTGGCTCTGTTGCTTTTAATACATCTCCAGTTGTATCAAGTACTTTTTCAGTGTTAACACCTTTTTTCTTAAGATAAGGTACCAATCCATAGATACCACCAATTACCCCTACTAAAACTCCACCTACTGCTACAATATCATTTACATTTATCATTTTTTATTACCTCCATTATTTTGATAATTTAAAAAAGGTAGTTCAATTAAGAAATACCTATAGTTGTTTAGATCCACTATTACCTTTGTTATCATTCCAATATGCTACTGGTGGTTTGCCTTTAAATAGAGTAATATAATTTCCTCTATCAAGGTGTATTCCTAATCCTCCATCAGATCTCTTTTCAATATAGAAATCACCTAGAAAATGCTCTATCGTATCACTTTCAGGTGGAATACTTGTATCATATTTCTTTATAGGAACTGAAACTTTTTCGGCTACATTGACTGTCTTGTTTTTTATAACCTTGAAGAAATTATCATCCATGTAGTTAAGATCAACATATCCACTTATACCAGATATCTGCCCTTTATCTGCATACTGCCACACCGTAAAGTATTTCCATAACGTAAAACTTGGTTTAATAACACCGTAATTTGCAACCCACAACGGGAATTTTGTTATCTTGGAATTTAAATGTGCCTGTATCCAACTTGGATTTGCATAGAACAAAGGCTGTCCCACTACAGATGCTTTGTCTAAAAAATCTATACATAAGTCTGTAATATCACCAGTGCAGTTGTTTTCTGCATCCAATATAACTATGTCTGGATTCGTGTTTTTTATAAAATCAAGGAAATTAGCTATTTCAGTAAGTTCTTTGGCTTTGTCTGCAAAATGTGAAAAGTGATATGCTCCAGTAAGTAACCCTGCTTTCTTGGCGTTTTCTATATTAGTATGATATTTTTCATCTCGCGATCCTGTTCCAGAAGTACCTTCTGTAGCCCTACAAAATACAAATTGATATCCAGCATTTTTCAAGATATTCATATTTACATTGCCATTAAGGTTACTTATATCTACACCTTTAATCATAAAATTTTACCTCCTTTACTTTTTCAATATATTTTTAACTTAAAAATTTACCAATAATAATGCCAACTATTACAGTAATAATCTTATCTATAAGACCATCCCATTTCCTAGCTGGCTTTTCTTTTAAATTTTCTAATTGTGTTGTCATTTTTTCTATTAATTGTTTTATATCTTCAAGTGTATCTTTAAAATTCTGCACATCTTTTGCGGTACCTACATTCTGATTCTCTATCTTTTTAAGCCTGTCAGAATGGTCATTTAACCTTCTTTCATGTTGGTCAAATGTCTCCGTTATCTGCCTATGTCTTTCCTCACATAATTTTGCATCATAGCACTCACTCATTTCCAGCCTCCTATTTTGGACAAAATAAAAAGACTATCTCTAGCCCTCTGTTATTTCTTCAAACATATTATCAAAGGTCGTTGCTTTGATGTCCTTTAATTTATTCATACTAAGAATCCCTTTCTTTAATGTTATATAGTAAATACCGTAATATTTTTGCTAGCTTTTACCAAAAATATAGCTTTAAATTAACCCTTTAAGCTTATCTTCTCCAAAAAGTTTATGCTTTAAGTAAGCGTATTTAATTTTTAGCTTTCATCATCCTAATCTCAAATTTGCTATCCAAACTATCAATTAATTTATTCATATTTCCATTAATATGTCATATTATCTCTTGATAATTTATTTAAAATATGTTCCTTTGGTATTCTCCTAAATGGTTCGTAGTTGTAATTATATAAATTAATGCCCATTCTATATTTGGTTGCTCTTAGATCTGTCATATTAGAAATTAATGTCATACCTTCGCCACTATTTGTGATTATACCAATATGATATTTGCTTGGCCTTAGGTTTGTAAGTATACCAACTACAGGCATACTTAGATATGGAGCTATTATTCCAATATAAGTCGCCATTTTATGCCACCTCTAATTATTTATTTTTATGGCTACTGCCGCGGGTGCAATACTATCACGATAATAGCCATAAATACCGATTAAAGTTGTACCATTGACAGAATAACCACCCATAATAAAAACTTGATAAGTATCAGAACCTACTGTCACTATATCCCCGTTTACTATACTGGTATTTGGCATACAATATAATCCTGATAACACACCTAGAGGCCCGGGGTCACCGGCACCACAGCCATCTCCAGTTACGTAAACAGGTGACAGTAAATATGCTCCTATAGGCGTTGGATTTAAATTATTCAGATTGCATTCACTTAAAGCATGGGCATTATAGTGACCTAAAGAATTTTTATGCCAATAACAACATGAGGAACTAGTCCCCCAAGATGATGGTCTTCCCAAAATATCCCCTAAAATAAGTTGATTTGTGTAATATAGCCCTTCTAAATTTGTACTAGGTTCAGGATAACCTACATATAGGAAATGTGGATATGTTACTGTGCCTGTATTTGTCTGCTGAATAACAATTAATATCCTATGATCTTCAATATCTATGAAATAATCAAACATAGTTGTTGGAATTTTGTTATAAAGATCAAAGCACCATATATTACAATAATAACTTCTATTTGTATGAGTTCCATTCTGACCATCTGTAGCATTTGGTACATAATTATCTGAAAGCCATGCAAACAAAGCACCGCTAACTCCAGTCGAAAGACTTAAATCTAAACTTTTTAAAGTCATAAATATACTTTGTTGTTTTGCTCCTATGGGTATACTTTTAAAAACCCAGCCATCTGACATAGCTCCTGAATATAAGTGGTCATTTGTTTTATTACTGGAAATTTCAGTCCAGTTAGAACCAGGAGATAATATAGCATCATGTATTGTTTGCATTAAATCTTGTTTTTGACAAGAACCTTTAACCATCATTTTAAAATCACTTCCCTTTTATTGTCCTAAATAAATTTTATAAAAATTTAATACATCTTCATATATAGCCTTTAATATATTCTGCTGCTGTGATTTATCTGTGCTAATAGTAAAATCAAGGTTTACTGACCTCTTTAATTTGAGAAGATTAATTACTTCAATAAAATCTTCATCGGGTATAATAATATCATTCATTATATTATTATACGATACTATAAATTTATCCTTGTCCATTATTTTTGAACCTCCAAACCTAGTATTTTAATATTTAATTGCACCGAAGAGTTCATATTAAAATTCTTTATTTTTATATGCAAGCTATTTGTATCCACATCCTTATCCTTATATGGTATAAAAACACTATCCGTGTAATGATTTACCTTATACGAGTCATAAAGGGCAAAGCCATCATCAACCTTATCAAGAATTTGAAATCTGAAGTTGCTACCGTCTTGAATATCCAAATATAAGGTAGTTATCATAATAGATGTATCTCCTAAATCATAGTTCTTTTTCAGTTCTTGATTAGGATTTAGTTGTATTAAATCATTTATCTCCCTGTACTTCAAATTCAATCCTCCTGAAGAATTTTGCACATGACTAAGTATCTCTTCAAGTATTTGTTCACTACTCCATGTAGTTGATCTAGATACTCTACCATCATCCATAATAATGTTGCTATCTAAAGTCACACTGAAAAATTCACTCATATATTCACCTACTCACTTATTACAAGTTGGAAATCTCTCACCGAGAAATCATGATTTTCTGCATTTTTAATTATTTTTACAAATATATCTTTACTCTTACCTTGTACTAAATTCAAAGTTACTGTATCAGAATAGACTTCACCATCTAGACTTAACTGAATCAAATCATTACTTGAAGTCTGTATTCCAATATTTAGTCCTGTATAATCAATAGTATCTACATTTTTGATGCTTATACTTTCTTCTAGATCTTTCAATATTCCTGGACTTGTATTTGTGACAACCAAACCATTATAGATTATTTCAAGCTCATATTTACTGAATACATATACATCACCATATTTTAAGTCCATCAAGTCAGATCTGTACAATTCATTGCCATCAGTATCTTTGAAAACAAAATATCCTTTAATATTGGAATCTAAAAATACCTTGCATTCCATATTACTATCAAAAACTCTGGTTTTAAGTAAATTGTCATTCACATCATATAATTCACAAGTAGTATTTTCAGGAAAGTTTTGCAATGTTACATAGGGACTTGCATAAACTCTGTAATTATCCAATATAAAATCTTCATTACTGTATTTTTCAAAACCTTGATGAAGTATTTCATCTGGAAAATTCATTCCACCTATATTGGTATAGTTAATTCCATCATCTGATACATAGGCTTGGATGTAATTATCCTGCTTAAGTATTTTCCAGAACTTATGCTGTTCATCTTGCTTTTTATCTTTAATACCAAATGCATATTTTTCATTATCAAAATATATAGCTGCATAATCATCTTCACCCATAGAACTAAAATTCTGTTTTTCAAATTCTAAAACAAACTCAGAGAAATTAAAGTTTCTCTCAATCTTGCTATTTGAAATCAGTTTTACTTTTCCTGTACCAATATCTCTTGAAACATTTGCACTCCCCGCAAAATCACTAAAAGAAGAAGTCAAGAAGAAATTCTCAACCTCCAGCAGTCCATCTTTAACTTTTATAAGTTTCATATACTCACATCCTATTATACATTAGGTTGCATCATGTAATCATATGGTACAAATTCAACTACATATACATTGCTTATACCATCAGCAGCTATTAACTTTTTTGCTTCTTCCATGGCATCCTTATAACAATTTGTTGAATAGGAATTTATAGGGTTGCCATATTCATCTGTTATCCCTCCGTAATTTAAAGAAGTTAAGCTTCGATACGTTCCACTCAGCACTCCCCATTCTCTTTGACGTGGTGATTTAAAATCTATTAAATTGGCCATTAGTATCATCTCCTAAAATATTTTTCTTTTCTATATTTTGAGTATCAATATAATAATATCTTCTACCTTTTGTCTTATTTAAAGACTTTATGATATCACCATTTTGGGCAATCCTATTAAAATTTCTCTCTATGTCCATAGCCTTTGAATTCCTCCAAAGTGGGACTGTATTAAAATGATGATTTTTTAAATAAGCTATTAAATTTGCTATAAGTACTCCTATAGCTTGTAATCCAGTATAATAATTTAAAAAATACACTTTTTCAGCCTCCCATCTAATCCATCTATAAGCTCTATAGTAATCTGAATTAGGTTTAGAAGTTTCTAAAGTATACCAATCATACAATAGTTCCATAATAAATTGCATTGATTCTTTTCCTGAGCAACATAGCCATCCTTGAACATTATCGTGCCATATCATAATCAGGATATTTACTAAATCTAACATAATTTCAATACTTACTGAATAAGTAGGAATATTACAATCTATACCCCAGGTATTTCCCCAATCTATTGGGTGATTTTTGAATCTAAGATACTCATAACCCTCATTATTTAAAAATTCCTGATTATAGCAAAAATCTTTATTTGGAATGATTAAAGTATCTCCTGGATCTGTAGGATTTAACCACCACAATCTTTTAATAATATCTATAAATTTATTTTTACCTGGCTTAAATACTTCTTTTTCAGTATAATTTTTTATATACAATTCATTTAATTTTAATATATCTATAATAGGAAACTCACTTAATTGTTTTTCATTCTGAGTAAATATTTCTATTAATTTTTCTCTTCCAAGATATCTACAAGTATTCTCATACATAGATTTTTGTGAAAATCTTCTAAATGATTTACCTGAAATTTTAACTATATTTTTAATACTGCCTCTATCAAAATAAGTGCTTTCCATGATTTTAAACATATCTTTTTTTATATTCTTTTTAAGAGTCTTATTAGCTAATGCCTTGTATATATGTTTATAAAACGATCTATCTAAAGATGTTATACTGTCTATTTGTGTTATTTTCCTTAATATACTCTTTGAAAGCATAAAATTCAGAACAACTTTACTTGTATCTATTCTTATGAATCTTCGTAAAAACATATTTTTAATTTTATTTATGGTAACCACAGTATCTCGTTCATAAAAATTTCTATCTTTATCTAAAATTATTTCTTTAAAAACATTTCTTCTTAAAAGTTCTCCAACCAACTTATTTATATCTCTATACCTATTCAAAGTATTAAATATACAATAGTTATTTTTAAGTATTTCTTTATTTATTAAATCACTTAAGTATTTTTTAGTATACCTATTGAGTTCCAGACCATTTTTTGCATTCAGAGATTCATAAGTACTCTTTAAAAGGTCATTGACCTTTTTATCGCATAGATTTTTACCAAGTGGAATATTAATTATAAAGTCTTTAATGTCCTGCAAAACATTAACATTTTCTATGGATATACTAATATTTTCACTGTTTTTTAGTTGTAAATTACTATACTTAATTAAATTTACAGCCTTTAAATTCTGTAAAATAATGCTATCCCCTATAAAAATATCTTTCTTTCCAAACTTAAACATTTTACTTGAATGTTTAAATATCTCACTCTTATGCTTTTTAAGCTGCTTCCTATTATCTTTAATTATTGCTTTCTTAGGTACATATAATGATTTAAGCTCAGATTTATCAATAATATCAACTGAATTTTTATTTAAAATGCTAATATTGCTTTTAAACATATTTCCCATTGAACTACCACTAAATAATTGAGATTCAACTTTATTAACATTATTTTGATTATTTAGAGACAGTAACTTAGGAGTATAATTTATTATTTCTGCTCTAGTATCATATTTAAATGTAGCTCCAGAACAGATATTATCCCCTGCATATTTAAAATTGCACAAGGGAATTGTATGCAGGGACATTCATAATCACTCCTATTCAGCAACTTTTTTCCACCTTATAGCGATAGAACTATTGGGATTAACACTATTATTTAAAAAATTAAAAGGTGCTGTAATTCTAAATTTCTTATAGTTTTCCTCTGAATCAGTGTCCCTCATATAAGTTAACATATCTTCATCATTTATATTAGATCCATCTCCAGCTAATACATTTATCATATTTCCTCTTTCCATATCAATTGGATGAACTAATGTAATCGGAGAAAATTGATGCTTCTTGTGGTCCCATCTTGAACCTTCTACATTACACTTGTCCATGAACATATTAGTTGAGTAAAAGCCAGGATAATGTGGTTGATATGGCATTCCTATTTTATTGGCAATCATACATACATCAGTTATACCAGTTGCAGTTCTTTGGCCATATGGATTACTATAGCCAGGTTCAACATCTGAGGATACTGTTATACCAAAATTATATTCATCATCTGTATAAGCTGAATCTTCTATAGGTTTTAAAGCTCCAATATAACAATATCCAGTTAAATAATTATTGTATGGGGACACATCAGCAGACGGATCACCTCTGAGCACTAAATTTATACTATCTTTTGTAACAGTAATCCAGTATTCAACAGGTAGAAAATCTTTTATTTCTGATTGTAGATTTCTATACCATGCTAATCTATAATTGTAACTTTTTTGGATATCATTAGGAATAGATATATCATCACCTGCAGCATTTAATTTATCTGATATCTGAATTCTTATATTATTTATTGCAAGCCCTTTTGTCATAGCATTTACATAATCACTGTATCCACTTCCCGATACGTCAGGATTTTCTCCTGCCATTATCTCTAAAACCTCTGCATCAGTTCTTGTCTTATTATAATATCCTCCACTTCCATTTGGAGTACTATAAGAATGTAAATCTTGAAATTTCTTTATAATTTGTTTATCTTTCAAGCTTAAATCCATAGGTTCTCTACTAAATTTCACGTAAAAGGTCTTTCCATATGATGTAGTAGCTTTTATTATGCATGTATCATCTTGATTGGAAGTTGAAAAAACAGTTTGAACTTTATCTGTACTGCTACCATCTGCAATTAAGTTTATTGTAGATCCATCAATTGCTGCACCAACTTTATCTATACTATCTGGAATTACTAAATCCCATTTATAAATTCCTGCATTTTGAGTTATTTCAGTTATAATTGATCTCATTAAGTTTTTCACGCTAGTATTACCTTCAATACAGTAAAAATCCTCCGTTACTGCCATCTAATTACCTCCTTCTATATATTCCAAATCAATTGTGCATTGCCTGCTGTTGCCACTTAAATTGTGCAAAATAAAATAAATAGGAGTGTTAGCATTTACTTTATAATAAGTATTAAAGTATTTATGCTCTCCTATTTCTTTGGTTGTGGCACTGTCTATTATTCTGTTCTTATTTATTTCAACGCTGTATCTATCTTCTTTTTTCCAGCCTGTCTGATTTAAATGTATTCCTGATAAATACACATCTTTATCAAAAATAAATTCATTCTTGTAATCTCCAACTATGGCAGGAACATCAAGCAACGCTCCCTGAATTTTTTGAGTACCTGTATATTTTCCTAATATAAATTGTTCTATCTTATTTTTAAGTCCTTTGTACTTTTCATCTGGCAGCAAAGCTTCTATTTCACTTAATAAAGATTCCAAATTTCCAGTGTTTAATTGAGGATATTCTCCTTTCATTGCATCATCTATAAGCTTCAGCAAATCTTTCTTTAATTGATCCGTCAATTCATCAAAATTTATAATATACTTTGGCAAACTCATTTTATGAATCCTCCAATATGTTAAAATCTACCCATAGTATCTTAGAAGAGCCACTTACATTATTAAATACAAAGTATATTTTTTGACCTGTAGTTACTGGATAAAAAACATTGAAGAACTTATTTTCTCCATACTCTTTAGTCCTGACACCAATAAATAACTCTATATCTTCTACTTTTAAATCCCATGTATCCTGAAAATTCCATGCTGATTGAGATGTAGTTATTCCAGTTATTCTTCCACTAGCAGGTATGGCAAATTCCATAGTATGTGCTCCTTCAACAGCTGGAACCTGAAGCATTTCTCCATATATTTTCTGTGTTCCACTTATACCTAAATTTCCTGATAATCCATCAAGCTTAACTCCTAGAGCATTTAATGCATTAATCAGATCTGTATAATTAACACCTTGTATCTTATCTCTTATTTGAGTAAGCAAATCCTCCATTTTATCTGTAGGTACTGTTATAGTTCCAATATCAACATTAACTCCATTTTCAAGATAAGCTTTTATTGCATCCGCCAGCTCATCAAAGTTTATTACATAACTTGGTAAACTCAATTAAATCACTCCCTTACACCTCGGTTATAGTATCAACTAAATTATCTGATCCCTTATTAATCTGTATTGTATCAGTGCTGCCATCAGGATAAGTTGTTTTTATTTGATATACTTTTCCACTGCCATCTCTTATAAGTTCTTCTGACCATTGATCTGAATCAGTGCCATATATACATTTAACTACCTTTTTTGTATCAGAATCTCTTATTAGTTGTATTGGATATTCAACAAGTTTACCGGTATACGGCTGCTCCCCTGTATCAACAGAAATCTTATTACCTACATTTCTCTTTCTAAGCTCCTGATTTAATATATAAACAACAGGATTTCTAAAATTGTTAAATCCCATACCAGACATTTTAACTTGCCTCCTTTATAAGACCAGAGTCAAGAAGTTTAGGGAGTGTATATATTTTATTTTTATCTTTCATACCTTGAAGCTGCAAAGTATTTGTATATCCATTGTCAGCATCCACTTCCGTATCTATTCCAACTACCAAATAATATCCTGGGACTGTATTATCTCTTAATAATTTTACTACTTGTCCTATATCAATATCCTTATTACCTAAAGTAGGAAGTATTGTCAAAGGAGTACTGTTTCTCCAATAATCTAGGAACTGCCATCCTGCTACAGCTTTTCTTTTTTCTTGTGTATTGGCCAATGGATTATCTATTATGTCATACCATTTCTCATCATTAAGATATTCTGTCATAGATGTATCTTCAAATTTATCAAAAGCAATATAATCTTGATTCTTAATTTTTACACTACACGTTATCTTGAGGATATTTTTCATTAAAGATGCATCTCTTCCAGCAGTATCAGAAGAATTATTGACAGAATCCCTGTACACCCAATCAAAATGATTTGCATCTCCACCACCTTCAATGTAAGGTGGATACTGTTCTTCTAAATATATAGTTCCATTCTTCCCACATCTTACAGATGCATGCATTGTTTCTATGAAATTTTGTATAACATCCATAAAAACAGTACCATCAGCTATGGTTAAATTTGAAATACTATAATTAGTACCACCTGAGCGATAAAAACTTAGTCCAACTCTTCTAACTAAATCTGAAATAACATCTGCAGCTGTAGTAGCACCATATTTTATCTGTCCATCACATACATTCAAAAGTCTATAAAACATATCATGGCAGGTCAAGGTTATAGTCTTATCCTGCTCATTGTATTCATACTTTTTAATAATTCCTGAAAACTGACATACAACATCAAACCATATTTCAATCCTGGCGAAGTTATCTATTATTCCAGAATTACCTCCTTGAAATGCTGCAATTGGAAGTTTTTCATATTCTGCTATTATTGTAGCTTCTGATACCTGTGTATCTTTGGCCCTATTTATTCTTATACTTACAAGGCTATTTCTAAGTATTATTTTATCTGCATCTGCAGTACCATAACTTATATAACCTTTCTTCTTGTATATCTCTACTCTAAAATCCATTATCATCACTCACCCAACCGGAAACATCATGATTACATAAAAGATGTATGGCTATATAATATATATCTCCCTCCACAGGAGTTGATGGTTCAAATTGTTCTTGTATATAGCCTTTATAGGTAACATCAAATTCATTAATCAATGTAAGCCTTTCAAAATATCTATTCAAGAACATCAGATAGGTTTCTACATTCTTTTGTGTCTCTTCATCAGTCTCACCTTTAACTTGAAATGCTAAAGTGCATTCAATTATACAATCACTTTTAAAATTCTGCTGAAATTGGGTGTACCCTGAAATAGTTCTAACACCTTTTCTGTAATATGCAGGATAAGGAGGCTTGTAATTGGTTATAATTGCACCTGTGTCAGTTCCATCATCATATAAAAGCTGTATGTTAAACTCTTTTAATCTTTCACGCATAGGAAGATGCCTCCTTATTTCTAATCTCTTATTACATCATTCATAAAGAAATCTACTAATCCATTTTTAAGTGAAGTCTTAGTCATTGATTTTACTTCATCTGTAAGTTTTGCAGTGCCTTTTTCTCCAGTGTCTGATACAGTTACATATAAATTTATCTTTGGATCAAAATTAAGTAATTTAGCTCCCATATTGTTGCTTAATTTTCCAGTATTACTACTTCCATAAGCACCATTTAATGCAATGTTATCAATTCCATGAAAATCAGGTTTTGTATTACCCAATTTTTTGATACCGTTTGCCAAGGCCATAAATCTCTGCTTTATAGGGTTCTGCATCTTATCTACTCCATTTATATACCCTTGTCCTGTATTTACACCAAATTCGTCAAAAACAGTTGAAGGAGAATGTATGCCCAGTACAGCCTTAAAAGTATTTTTTATAGAATTAGCTATTGATGTTACTTTATTTTTTATTTTACTTCCCATGCTACTTATACCATTAAATAAGCCTTCAAAAATAAATTTTCCTATCGATTTAAAAGCTCCACCAAGTCCTGAAAATATTGCCTTCCACCCTTTTACAACCATTCCTAAAAACTTTCCAAAACCAGTAAATATATTCTTCCATCCTGCAACAAGCTTACCTAACACTCCACTAAAGTCTGTAAAAATTAATTTCCATCCTTTAATTGACTTGGAGAAAAAACTTCCAATAGATTTAAATATATTTTTTATAGCATTCCCAAAAGCAGATGCATATTTTTTAAATCCATTCCAATGCTTTATGACCTCATATACTATTAATCCAATTCCAGCTATTATACCTATTGTTATAAGTACTGGAGGATTGATAAGTGCAGGGAGAGCTGAAAAAACACTTGCGGCTGATCTTAATCCTCTAAATATAGTCCCTACTGTTCTCACTGCGTTACCAATTTTTCTCATAGCTCCAACTACTGCCATTGTTGATGTTATGAACTTGCTGAATATAATCATTGTAGGTCCAAAAGCAGCTGCTATAATTCCTAGATAAACAATTGCAGTTTGAATAGGCCTTGGTAAATTAGAAAATCCATTAGCAAGCTTGCCTATAAAATCTGCAGCTTTTCTTATACCTGGTGCAAGGACATCTCCAATTCTTATACCCATAGTTTCTATTGAACCTTTCATTCCTTCAATAGCGCCTTTAAGGTTGTTTTGCATGGTATCAGCCATCTTTTTTCCTTCACCATCACAGTTTTTAAGTCCTTTTTCAAGGCTTCTAAACTTATCTGGTCCCTGATCCACCAATGCTAACATTCCACTCATAGCTTCTTTTCCAAAAAGAGTTTCCATCGTACTAGCTTTCTGCTGTTGTGTTAATCCAGAAGTTTTATCTTTTAATTGCTGTATTACATCTCCTAATGGAAGCATTTTCCCATGTGCATCAAAGAAATTCATTCCCAATTCTTCCATAGTTTTAGATGCACGTTTAGTAGGACTTGCAAGATTAGTCAATGCACTCCTTAAAGTTGTACCTGCTTGAGAACCCTTAATTCCTGCATTACTAAGAAGTCCTATTGCAGCTGTAGTATCTTCAAAAGAAATTCCAAGAGAATGAGCTACTGGAGCAATGTACTTCATAGCTTCTCCAGTGTCTGTTATTCCTGCGTTAGTATCTGCTGCGGTTTTAGCCAATACGTCTGCAACATGAGTAGCCTGGCCAGCTTCCATTCCAAAACCTCTAAGAGAACTTCCTGCTATATCAGATGCAGTTGCTATATCAACATCTCCTGCAGCTGCCAAGCTTAGCATACCCGGCATGGCTTCCAATATCTCATTTGTTTTAAACCCAGCTGATGCTAAATTTTCTTGACCTTCAGCTGCTTCAGTAGCACTAAATGAAGTATCTGCTCCAAGTTTTATAGCCTGTTCTCTTAATTTATTAAATCCATTTCCTGTTGCACCACTTATAGCTTGAACCTTTGACATTTGTGCTTCAAAATCCATTGAAGTTTTTACAGCTGCTGCACCAACTCCAACAAGAGGTAATGTCACTGCTTTAGTAGCATTGGAACCAACAGTATTCATTGCACCACTTAAACTTTTAATCCTTGTTTCAGCAGAATTATTTGAATTCATAAACTGTTTCATTTGTTGGCCTGCACTGCTAAGTCCATTTGCAAACCTTGAAGTGTCCAGCTCCATAAAAGCAACTACTGAGCCTGCATTTATTGCCATTCTATTACCTCCTTACATTATTTTCTAAATGTATTTACCAAATTTTTGTAGAATTATCACCTTAAAGGAGGTGGTACTACATGAGATCCATAGGTTTGAATTCAAAACGACTTCTTGAAATTGCTATAGCCGAACATTCTTGTTGTTTAGATAAAAAACTCGAATCAGTTAATAATAATAAAAATATTCCTCAAAATTTAAAATCAATTATTGCTGAAAGAGAAGCTATATTGCAGGCTATTGCCAAGATGATTGAAGAAAATAATAAAGCTATTTTCTTATCTCTAAAAAACAATGATATTATCAAAGACACAGTAAATCCATAGCTCTATTTATGGTTACTTCTAAAAGCCGGCTTTCATATAAAAGAACTTGTTTTTCTTTTTTTGTCTTTGCTAGAGCAGCTTTTATTTTAAATTTATTCACACTATTTAGAGCACATTTCAGTTGCTCCTGAACTGATCCTTCAGGATTAACTACCCTGTGCTCTATTTTTTTAACCTGTTGTTTCACATCTTTGTACAAGCTCATTACCTCCTTTTAGTGCATAAGAAAAGCACCTACTATAAAAGTAAGTGCTCCATTTTAAGCTGTTTTCTTTATTTTTGTTGATATTTTAATAATGCCATCAAATAATCTTATCATATAACTTTTAACCTTTTCTGATTTAACATTATTATGGGAAATCCATTGATTTTTCATATCCATTATTTCATTAGTTGTAAAATGTTCTAATAAATATACTCCATATTTCATTGTAATATCTTTAAGCTCCATATTTAGCTTTTTATTATGTTCTATCTTGTCTACAACAGCAGTATCAATTCCATTCTTTTCACAAACTATTCTATATATGGACATCTTTATTGCCTCCCCCATCTTGAGATCATCAGCAATAAATTTGCAAGCTTGAAGTTGCTCTAAAACTGGTGCTTTACTTTGTGATACTGGACTTTCTATCTTAAAATATTCTTCAATCTTTCTTACAACATCTTCTGATAAATTCAATAAATCTATTAGCTTGTATACTCCCTGTTTTGAAATAACAATCAAGGAACCTATCCATGGAGAAAAATTGTTTTCTTTTTTAAACTTTTTAAGTTCGTTGGCTTCCAATAAAAAATAGTCAATACCAATAGTAAAATGTTTATTGCTCCTAACTATATAACTGATATTATGAACTGAGGTTTCTGTAAGAAATTCTAAATCCTTAAACACCATTACTAGGCTACCGTTGTAAAACTTCTTAATCATCTTGTATGACTCTTGAATTTTTGACTGCTCAGATTTCTCCGTTGAATACACTCCTGTTTTTCTTATTGATGGAAGCACTTCATCGGCTACCCAATCTGAAAATTTTTCAGCATTAGGTTTATTGCTTTTAAAAGCTAATTTATAAACTCCACTCTCTGTAAGAAATTTCTCACCTGCGTTATTTAACTTGATTAATATTCATTTTAGATAAATAATTTCTAACTGTACTTTCTGCCATTTCTAAACAATTACCTACATGATATGGATTAAAATAAATAACACCATTCAATTCAAAAACTTCTACATGTTGTTCTTCAAATATCATTAAATTATTTTCCATATTATACCCTCTCTTTCAATTTTTATTTCATTGAGTGAGATTATTAACTATGATATAATATTTCATAGGGAGTAATCTCTAAATGAGATAGTCTGTAATCGCCAAATTACAAGAGAGACTATCTCATCTATTTTTTACCTAGTTCGCCATACAAATCCTTTTTAATGAGTCCTACTATATAATCTTTAAGTGAAATCCCCTTTTTAGCAATATTTATTTTTATATCTTTATGCAAATTATCGTCAATTCGTATGGTAATAGTTTTTTCTGCCATATTTTCACCTCCTGCATTTAGTATATACTGCAATACTGCAAATGTCAAGAGGCTAAATATTTTGCATCTAAAAAAGAACCACTTAAGTGATTCTTTTTAGTTATCCGTAATAGCTATAATAAAACATTAATCCAGTTAATAGAAAATAGAATGACGTCGCTAAACCATATAACATGCCAGCTTGCCATCTCTTTCTAAAAAGTATGGGTTTAATCATAGACATTATAAACAATATAAAAAAGAAAATCGTAACACAAAAAAGTATCCATTTAATCATAATGTCCCTCCAAAATAACTTAACTTATTAATCAGCAGGATTACCTTTATTGGTATAAGTTATTGGAACATCTTTACCAGGTATCTTATCTCCTCTTAATGTTAATTCGCTTTCATTTACAAATATTACTACTTCAGCATTCCAGGTATCCCACAGCTTGCCATAATAATCTTTAGTAGGTTGTCCGCCCTCGCCATCATTAAATCCACTAAGTTGTCTTATCCCACTATCTATTAAACTTTTAGCATTTTGTTCATTTAATGGCACTTTTGTTTGTATTGCTATCTTAATAGTGCTTTTGTCTTTATGCACTCCTACCCCTGCATCTCTGACAAGCTCATTCTGTTTCAACGTTTTAACTGTTAAATCAATAGCTTGTTGAGTAGGCGCTATTAAAGCCTGTTTCTTTTCTGTGGTGTCACCACAAGCAGTTACACCTATGAGCAATATCCCAGTTAAAATTATTCCTAATAATCTTTTCATATCCATGACCCTCCAAATTATTATATTTTTATTGTGCGGTAAACGAAGTTTGTGCCTTAGCATTTCCAGCAGTTACATCTATATTTACTGGAAAACCAGAGGTAGATGTTCCTATCTTAATTGGGATTATTGCTTTTCCATTGTTTCCTATTACTCCAGTATAGGGTGTGGTAGTTGTTTTATAATTACATATAGCAGTTACTTTACTTCCTGGAAGTCCAGTAACAGTTAAATGTATAATAGAATTTTTCCTAGGACTGTGATTATCCAAAGAAACATTTATGTTATTATTAGCTGGAGTAGTATTCTTAGTATTTGCAACAACGGGAACTATTTTTCCTGAATCAATACTGTTTTGTAAATTATCAAGGTCTTTTTGTAGATCGCTAAGTCCCTTTTGTAAATCACTATTATTTGTAATAGGTATACTTACATAATTGGAATTAGCCGTTGTGGCCTTAACCGGTGTAACATTTCCACTTACTGTTGGTGGCTGCCAATTTGAACTAGCAATCCTTTCACTTTGGTCTTTGAAATAAGCCTGTTGAGCATTATAGTCTAAAAGTATAGATCCGAAAAACAATAACAAGCAAATAATACCAGGTACACCATATCCTAATACAGCCTGCCACTTTTTTTTGAATAATATTGGATTAAGTATCATAGATTTTGCAAACATTATTAAAAGTACAATTCCAATTAAATATAATATCCACATAATAACATTCCTCAATTAGATAAATTTTACTATATTGTAACAAAATATTCATATCTTGTCCAATAATTGCTATAGTAATTTATTATGCTTCATCATCCATTTAATTGTATCTTCATTGCTATTTGTAGTGATATGTTTCTTGTCATCCCATTTAGGTGTTCTTGGTTTTTCTTTAGAAAGTTCACTCAATATATAATCACACGCTTCATCAAAACAGAAGGCATCATAATCATTTTTTATGCTTAAAATTTGACTTGGCCTTATTTTGTAGGCCTTTGACATCACTATTACTGATAGCACCCTTTGTGATCTTACGAAAGGATTTTAACCCTTCCACCCCCTGCTGGCTGTAGGCCCAAAGTTCAAATTTCTGCACATCCGTGAGCTTTAAACCTGCTTCTTTTAATTGCTCTATACTCGGCTCAACCAGAGTATTTTCGCAAATTATATCTATTATTTTCCCATATTCTTTTAAGTCTATTTTTTGAATATCTTCCTGATAAAATAACTTTCTTGCTACTCCTAAAAGCTGATTAGGTATTTCTCCACTTTGGCATAGTCCCAAAATTGAAAGTCTTTTTACTCTTACCCGAATAAGTTTATCGCCAGCAAAAGGCTGCAATTCTATCACTTCTGTAGACTGATTTTTTAATTCTTCCATACTTGTTACTTTTAATTCATCCATTTAAAACCCTCCTATGCTGTAGTAAACTCAACTGTTACTGATGTTGTATTGCCACTTCCATCAGCTTTTCTTATGGATGCCGCAGTAGCTTGATAAGTTACACCAGCGCTTATACTTGTAGGCACAAAAGTAATAATCTTTTTAGTTATATCCATAGTTACATCACCTGGAACAACTGATCCATCTGATTTTTTAGTAACTTTAAAATTGATACCTATTACGTCTGCATCATTTACAGCATCAGCAAATGTCCATGTTACCTTACAATCTGTTCCTATAGTAACTCCCGGAGTTCCCGTAGATTCATCTGGAGTAGTAGGTGCTGGCGGACTAGGTACTGTTGCACTAGTATCTCCTCCGGTGCTTGTTTCTCCATCAGGTAATGTATCTACAAAAGTAATATATACAGGCTTTTCGCCTTTCTTTGGCCTGCTAGTTGATTCAAATTCAGGTACATAGAACTTTCCATCCTCAAATTGAAATTCAACTGGTGTTCCCTTATTATGCTTAAAAGAGAATTGTACATATCTAAGCGTTGATGAATCATAATCTTTTTCTTCGCTGTATAAATTCAATGTATATGGAGTTTTATTTACTGCTTTTCCTACTTCTGCACCCTCATATCCCATTGGAGTTGAAGTACCTCCATCCACTAATGCCATAGTTTCAGGAGAGAATGTATTATCTGTAAGTTTTATATTATATCCAATACAGATATCTTCAGTTCTATTCATAGCAAGTACTCTATTTTTTACCCTAAGTATGTCTTCTTTACCCTTACTTAGATCAGGTTTTGCATCTGCTTTTTCAGCAGTATCAAAAATAAATGCTTCACCTGTTATTTCGTTTATTATCTCTGCCAACGCTATATTAGCAATTGGCAAAGATGAAGTTTCAGTCTCTGACATTATATTTTACCTCCTCAATCTTTGAAATGTTTGATATTCAACTGTTTGCGTATATCCATTTACTGTATCGTCTAAAACAACGGGTGTAATATTCCCTGTAGGTCTTATATAATCTTTTAATTCACTTAAAAAATCTTGAATCTGTGTAGTATATGGTTCCATGCTTGAATAATTTGTTTTAGGACAGTAAATAATTATATCTAATGTCTGAGATCCTATTTTATTACTGCCCTGAAATCCCATAGTTCCAGTATTTTTTACTACAATATAAGAAGATGTACATTTCCCTTCGTGTTGTGCTGGAGAATACACATCCACCCCTTTACTTTTGAGTAATAAAAAAACACGTTCCCATACGGTACGCGGCGTGTATGTTCCATTTATATAATTTTGCAATGTATCTCCTGGAACTGCATATTTAAAACTAATTTCTGCCATAACATCACCTTATTTTAAAAGATTAGCCATGCCACTAATAAATTCAGGAGTAAGCTTCCTAACTGTAGGCCTTAATATTGCATACTTGCCCTCATTAGCAAGTTCCAATTGAGAAAAAGAAGGAGCTACCTCCATACCAACTTCATCGTCTGAACTTGTACCTTTTGCATGAGCTAGTTCAAGATATGGAGAGTAATTCATATTTCCAGCTACAAAGGCACTACATTTATTTTTATCTTCCCATTTGAATCCACCTTTTATAGTCTGTCTTGCATTCCCTGTTCTATCTTTCCATTTAGCATTATTCTTAGCATAACCTTCCATCTTTTTACCGGAACTGTCACAATAAATCCCCACTGCAGCTTTCACTTTTCCATTTACTCCACCACTTCCACTAGCAATTTTCTTCAAGAAGTCAGATGCATCAAACTTAAAACCATCCATAATTCTCATTCCTTCCTTTTCAAGTAAGTATCCCAGACAATATCTTCAATGTTACCCTTATCAATTATTTCATATATAACATCATCAAGTTTAAAATAATCATGCTCTTTTATTTTTTTAACTTCATCATCTAATATAAATAAAAGCCTATCTTCATAGTTTCTGTTTAAATTTGCTCCATCATTTATAAAATTGGTTATATAAGTACCACCTTTATGATAATATCCTTTGACAGTACAAACATATTGATCTTCTTCATATTCTCCAAATATATTCTCGCCTTTTCTTAGAATTATTATATCCTTCATAAATGGAGCAACTTTTCTTACGAGTTGTCTCCTTATTCTCTGTTTTTTAGTTTCATCCCATCTCATTGGCCGTCAGCTCTCTTCATGATAGTAATATATTGAGGTGCTGGCTTAAACTGTTTTGCAAGTGCAAGCCAGTATTCTCTATTACTAGAAAGTTTTATATCAGACAATGTAAGCGAATCATCTGCTACAGCTTTTTTCATGCATCCTTCATAACTTGCAGCTTGTATATCTCCATTATTTTTATCCAGCAATAACTGCAGGTCCTCATCATCAAAATAAGGATACTCTTTCTCTTGTAGATTGAATTTTAATATATCTAAATCACTAGTCATATTTTCACCTACTTACCATCTGCAGGTGGATTTTGTGGTGGAGTAGAATCTTGTATACTATCTTGATTAATATATTTTATATATCCTTTTTTCTTAAACTCCTCCAAATCAGATTCTCTTATTTTAAGTTTCTCTCCTGCTTTCTTAATTTCATTGTCATACTTTACATTCAATTTAAGAGTTACTTCGATCATAGTTTCCTTGGTTGCTGCCATTTTTATATCATCCTTCCTTTAAATAAATTGAGCATAGAGACTAAAATTTTCTCTATGCTACTGTTGCTATAAATACCTCATCTGAATGTTCAAATGAAGGCATACAAATTTGAGATACTTTTGTCTGTATCTGCACTGGATCTGTTTGCTTTACAGTAGTTACAGCTATGCCATTTCTAACTATAGAAACATTAGCAGATGCACCACTCATTAAATCAGCTTCCTCTGGAGTTGTACCATAATGTGTACTACCAAGAGTTCCTTTTGGAATTAAGGTTATCTTGTTATCAGGATAGTATGGTAATTGAGTAGTTCCATCTTCAGCAAAATATTTTCCATTCTCAATAGCTACACTTACACCCAACTTATTTTGGAGATATGCAGTTATAATAGCATCCGTCATTATTGTTGTACCATCTTTGTTTATATCAAGCTTTATAGCCTTATTCTGCTTGATTAAATTAAATGTAGCTTTAGTCATAACAAGTATAGAAGGAGTAACACCCTGATCTGATTCTATTGTATTTACCCATCTTTCTATATCTCCTACAATGTCAGCATTATCAAAATCATTCCATTTAGCAGTTCCAGCAAGTATTTCTTGATGTCCTGTTGGTATTTCAAAATCCAAAGATATGTCAGCATCATCTGTGGAAATATATATTTTGCCATCTGATAGTAACTGCATTCTCATTCTTTCAGCTTGGACATCTGCACCATCAACAAGAGTAGAAATATCACCATAAATATTGTTTAGGATTAAATCTCTCATTTGCTGATTATTTGCCTGCATTGCTAAAAGTAAGTTTTGTCTATCTCTTTCTTTTATTACAACAGATTCTTTGAAGAAAGGCATTTCCTTAGTCTTTTCATCAACACTAGCTCTTAATGCTCTGACCTTTACTGCTACATCAAAAGCACTTGGTTTTAAAGCCACCGCCTTGTTTTTAGCTCCCTTTATAAGAGTTATATCTATTCCCATCTGTTTTGATGCTGGGAATAATGCTGATCCCAGTAAATTCTGTGGTGGTAAATTAGTTATATATGTTGTTATGTTCTCAGGATTTAAAACATTCATAAAATTAATAGGCATTGATTATCATCTTCCTTTCTAGACTATTGATATAAGTTTCATTGCTGCAAGTGCTTCAGCTGTAGGTTGAATAGGTATTTGCTTACTATCTATAATTCCATGAACAACTACAGGTACTGTTTCTATTCCAGTAGAATTAGTAAAATCAACATCTTCATATACAAAGCCATAAGCAGTACCATCATTAACTATTTTTCCAGTATTATCTACAATACTTCCGGCAGATAATATCTTTTTACCATTTGAATTAGCTGTAATTAATGTAGCACTAACTTTAACAGGTAAGCTGATAAAATGCTGTGCATCTCTAAGTATATTTTTGTTTTCTCCAAATATTGTTCTTGATGATTGAATACTCATTTTTCATTCCTCCTCTATTTTAATAAGAAATCGTCTATTCCTTTGGCTGCTTTCTGCTGTTCTGATCTTTGTTTTGCAAGTCTTTCACCTATATTCATAACTTTATCTGTTGCTGAAGAACCAGGATTGCTTATATTACCAGTTCCTCCTGCACCTGCATTGGTATTTGTTTCAGTGCTATTTTCATCAAACAAATAACCATCAGATTCTTTCAAAGCTTCAAGCTGCTCTTTTAACCCAATAATATCTTCTCCATCTAGTTTCAAGTTTTCTAGGTTTAAAAGTGCTTTTACTGTCTTAGGATTTTTAGCTTTGGCACCTGTGAGAGCCTTATCAAGCCTGGTATCAAAGTTCAATTTTTCAATCTTGGCTTCATAATCCTTGGCAACATTTTTATTTTCATCTTTGAGCCTTTCAATTTCAGCTGTAAGTTCCTCATTACCTTTTGCTTTTTCCTTCAAATCTTCAAGCTGTTTATCTCTGTCTTTCAGCTGTTTTTTATAATCTTTAATAGAGTTATTTACAGTATTAAGTTCAGTTTTTTCAACATAATTTTTACTGTCTACCAAATCTATATCCTTATATTTCTTCTGGATATTTTCAGGTATTTTTGTGAATGAATCTCCTAATATTTCACTTAATTTTGGCATTATATCATCTTCCCTTCTCAAATTTTTATAAAATAAAAAGCCCTATCTCTAAGACTTATTAAAACCACATTTCTTTACCTCCTTTCGTATCTACTTAAACCCTGCTTTATTATTTTCAATACATTTATTAATGGCTATAGCTTCAACTCTATCCATATCAAGAATCACTCCACCTTCTTCGTCAGGAAATGAAATTATTTCTCTTTCTTCTTTATGATCCTTAAATCTATCCTTTAGCATTTCCAAAATATCTTTTTTAGCAGTACCACTTATGCTTTCACCACTTTTAAGCCATATTAAATAATCTTTCATTCTCTACTCCCCCTCATATTCTTCTCTGAGTTCCTCCATTATCGATTTATTCTGCTTTGTTATACTCTCCATTTCAGACTGTAGCTTTTCAATTTTTTTAATGTTTTTTCTTACCCTTTTATCTGTATAAAATGAAGTATACTCCTGCTTGCAGTATGGACAAACAAAATAAGTTCTCTGGACATTTTCATCAATCCACTTAGTTTTAAGCTTCTTGATTTTAAATTGCTTTCCACAAGTATCACAGTTCAACGTTATATTTCCAAAAGATTTCCTCATATTCTGGGTCAACTCCTCAATTACCACTAAAATAATCACCGTATTTATCATACCAATCATCCAATGCTGGATCGTTACCACCTTTTGCCCAGCTATTAAGTCTGGAACCTATATTCTCCAAACTATCATCTAGTAAAGGCTCTTGATAGCATAAACCATTGGGATGATCCAATGGACAGTCAGCAAGAAGATATTCCTGACCATCTCTCTCTTTGCATAATGGACAAGTTCTACCAGGTGCAAAGACACTGTGCCATCTTACTTTCTCAATAAAAGGATTTTTCTCACAACTTTTTATCATTGATAATATATAAGCATGGCTTATAGAAGTCCTTGCCAATCTTTGTGCATTATAATCAACTGTTTTTGAAGTACCTGGATAAACATTCTTCCAGTTCCACTCCTTTTGCATATCAGGATTAACATATGTCTGAAGATCTTGTGCTAATTCAATAGCGCTTTTCTTTTCAACTATTCCCTTTTGAATTATTTTATCTATGTCTCCATTTACTTTATTACCAGTCCACCATATTCTCTTAGATAATCCTCTTCCATCTTTATATATATTACCTTTGATAAGTTCTTCCACTGCATCATTTGGAACCTTGGAAAACATATTTGTAAATGATTTACTCATATTGAGTTTGTATTTTTTATCTACTAAATTAAAGAAGTTAAGCTGAATGCCTGCAGCCAGATTCGCACTTTTTACAATATTATCTAAAATCTGTTTGAATAATATTTTATTTACCTGCCTTATTTCAGATTTTACGGCTTTTCTGTAATCTTTAGCCCATCTTTCTGTTAAACTTCCTTTCCTAGCCTTATCTGATTTAATCTTTAAATCCTTAGCTGCTTCTTTATATAAATTCTTGATCTGCTTATACTGTTTTCTTGTAAGGTTAGCTCTGTTTTGCATAGACTCTTTAATCATTTTTTGGTATTCATTCATCTAAGTTACCACCCTGTATTGACTGCATTTCATCATTTTCAGCTGCAGTTATATCGGCTATGTCTTTGATTATTTCATCCATCTCTCCATCTACATCCTCTGTATTGGAGAAATCTTTAATATAGGACTTGTGGCTTCTTACATTACTCTGAACCTCCTGTATGGCCAATGTCTTTTTATCATCTATGTCCTCCGGAATAGGGAATTTATGATTGAATACAATGTTAAATTCCAAGTCATCCCATTCATGGTTCCAGTCCTTGTAGCAATTAAATTTAGTGCAACACTCAATAATCAACTTAATTAAATCCTTAATTACCGGCTCCCACGTATTCCATTTCTCATTACATCTAGCTATCAGATCATTATAAAGATACTTCAACGCCTTAGCTGAAGGAACATTTTTAAGTTCCTCCTGCCTTGGCATATCCAGCATTTCATATATATCTTTTTCAGCCCTATCAAGAAACTTCTCTGCTGGATCTGCTGATGTAAATGAACTTTCAAGCCTTTTGGCATCTGCAGTATGTTCATCTATACTTTTCAATGGTATTATTGCTCCTGGAGCTACTTTACAACTGTTAACACTATTTTCATCAGCATCTATAATTACACGCTCACCAAACATATTAAATCTCAGTGCATCAGCATAATCAGAAACTTTTCTATTGTAGCTATTTTGTGCATCTTTGAGACCTGTTACATCACTTTGGCCATGTATATCTCCAAGCATTGAGTCATTCAGAATTACCCAAGCCGGAAGCCTGTCAAGTTTAGTATCAGCTTCAACTACAGATTCAGGAATACCAAAGTTTCCATTCACAAATGTCTCTATTTTATGCTTACATGAACTATTTTCTAAACTATAAGTATGCCTGTACCATATTTGATTATCCTGTTCCATATCTGCTGTATCAGGTTCTTGAACCACCAAAATAATCTCTTTAAGCTTCTTATAATTTTGTACAGTAGTTCTATAAGTAAAATCATTAATAGAATTGTAAAAAATATTTATCGGCTGTTCTGGATTAGCTTCAACCCTTAAAAGTACTCTTCTCCGTATAGTACAATCTAAAAAAGCCTTTAGAGTATCACTCCAAAAGCTGTTATCTGCAAGGATTTTATCTATAAATTGTCTTAGTTCTTCACACTTATATTTATCATCAACATCATATGGCTTAAATAAAATGTCCGGAGGAACACTAAACATAAATCTTGCCTGCTTACGGAGAAGCGGGCCCACCTTGTTTCTTATGTCCTGTGCTGGTACGTAATCCAAATCATCACTAACTGTCCATGACTGTCCAATAGTATCTGGATCGCTTATTGCCATCTGTTCATCCTGGCATTTTCCCTTGTAATAGAAATAATCATTCTTACATTGTTTTCTTTCCTTTAGTTGAATGGATGTTAAACCTAATAATTGTTGTTTAGTATTCATTAGAATACGGTACCTCCTTTCCTTCCATGGTAAACATTATTTTTAAGACCTCTGCCTTTGTTATAGACAGAATCATCATATTTTTGTTCTTTAATATCGGCAACCTCATAACCATCAAGTCCATACCAGATGGAGCTAAATGTATGAGGATCGATATTAAATTCATCCTCTATGATTTCTCCATTCTTATCTACTGCATAGGTTAGATCCTTGAGCTCTGCTATGGTATTGGTACAATTGGAGGAACATATTATTTTCTTAAACCTCTTTACCTTCTTGGTGTTCTGCAATCTGGAGCCTTGAAACTTTTTAGCTCCTCTAATATTAAAACCCTGCTGTCTATAATATTTAATTGTCTTAGGTTCAGCTGAATCCGCATTAATTTGTTCCTGTGTGTCCTTAAATTCTGATATTTCAACAGCGGTTCTATCGTCTGTCATTTGATTCTTATAATATTCCCAGTAGATATAAAGTATCTTTTTATCATCATCAATACACATCCTTATAAGAGCGTTATATGATTTCTCAAATCCAAAATCAAAACCAACTCTCCTAATTGGATTTCTTATATTTCCTATGGCTTGAAGTACTTCATAATGTGGAGCAATTTCAAACTGAGGAAGTACTCTTTTGCCATTTACTCCAAATCTGCCTTTTCTGGCTATTCTGTATAAATCAGGATCATATGTCTTCAATTCATCAAGCTGTTCTATATAACTTTTAGGCAAAAATAAATTATCATCTGCTAATGAATGATGATAATACGTCTTATTTGTTATGACTATTCTCTTTTTATAAAGTTCTTCATCATCAAGTATAAATATTTTCTTCTTGTCATTTCTGAAGAAGTGCTTGTATGTCCAATTGTCTTTGCTGACAGGATTAGTAGAAAGTATCATATGCAATGATAGGCTTGGATGTCTTAAACGCCCTAATAGTTCTTTAAATCCTGCATATTTTACCTCTGAACATTCTTCTATCCATACTATAGAAACATTGTTTATAGATTTCAGCTTTGAAGGCTTATCCATTCCTTTGAATATTATCTTTGAGCCATTAGGGAATTTAACCTGCATTGGTGAAGCTGTAAACTTAATTCTATCATCAAGTCCCATATCAGTTACTATTTCTTCTAAAAGAGAATAGCAGCTGTCTCTTATAGTATCAAATACTTCTCTCACTACTAGAGCGGTCCTTTTCTCCTGGAGCAATTTAAGTATTAATTTTAGAGCTACATGGTAACTCTTAGAGCTTCCATAGCCACCGACTAAAAAATAGAATTTATAATCCCAGTTGAAAATAAAATCTTCAAAACTTGGATTTACTTCTTTTTCTATAAGCATTATTTATCACTTTTTCTCTTTATCATTATTTCTATAGGTTTATTATCATCTTTATTTTTAACCTTAACCACCTCAGCTCTCAACTTCTCAATTCTAAGTTTTTGTTCTTCAGTAGCAAGATTACTCTTCAGCAATTCATCATACTGCTTAATCATACTCTCAAGAGTTTTCATTGCCCTTGATTGAGCCTGAAGGAATGTAGCCTGCTTATCCCAGGCAAACTGCAATTCATATTCTTTTTCCCAACTGTCGGAAGTTTCTCCAGTGGACTCCTTTTCTCTTTTGAGTACTTTAGTCAAATCCTTCTGATTCTTCACACTCATAATTCTTTGAGACCTTGCTATGGCCGTATACTGAATTATTATATTTTCCCACAGCATATCTAACGGATCTTTAACCATAATATCCTCCACTATTTCTATTGTTTCAGGCGGAAAAATCTTAGAAAAAAAGCCATGCGTTTCAGCGTTTTTATTACCTTTCGGTACGCTGCTCACATGACCTTTGGAGTTCTTATTCTTAGGCTGACCGCCCTTTTTTCTTTTGGAACGTTCCGTATTCTTTTGGAGCGTTCCATTCAATTTACTATCCCATTTATCTTTATTCTTCCACCCTCTTATGGTGCCAGGCGAAAGATTCAGCATCTCTGCAATCTTTACTAAATCAATATTTCCGTCATTCTCTTTGTAAATCTCAAACGCTTTGTCCCTATTCGGACTTCTCTGTCTTGGCATGTCTACACTGTCACCACCTGCCTATTCGTTTTGTTTTGGACTGAAAAAAAGCCCTTGGGGGACTCTTTTTAACTATATTTTATTTATTTAATTCAAATGATTCATGCGTTGAAATAAATTCATCTGATATTGGAAATCCTGCTAATTCCAGTACTGTCTTGGTTCCTCTGCAACCTTCTCCTCCATATCCAGATGTTAATTCTCCATTAAATACTAATTCTTCTTCGTTTGAGTTTGTAAGTGTTAGCTTGTAATTAACATTTTCTGTATCTCCAATCATTTTTGCCTTTACAACTTCGCCAAAAGCATCTTTATATCTTTTGTAAAATTCAATAGCTCCTTGTGTATATCCTACGTCTTTTTTTAGCGTTATTGCCATAATATATCATCTCCTTTAATATCACATATATTCTCCATAGTTTTCAAAATCCCTTCTAAATTTTAGAGGAATTTAACATAAAATGTTGAATATTGGATTAAAAGGAGGTGATTACTATGCAACGTATTCCTGTAACATCATCTGATTTAAGTTCTGTGGGCTATAATTCTATATCTCAAACATTAGAAATACAATTTAATTCTGGTGGCATATACCAGTATTCTGGTGTACCTTCTAATGTTTATGAAGGACTTATGTCTGCATCTTCACACGGCAAGTATTTTCATGCTTATATAAGGAATGATTACTCGTGCAACAAAATATAACTTTTAGTCAATAACAACAAATACTATAGCCGGACCATTTGCTTTAATTATTTTTTGTTCATAAGGTTCAACTATAGTATTTTCCACACCTTCTCTTGATTTTAACTCTTCAACTAATCTCTTTGTAGATATATCATTTAAATTCATTTATTTTCACCTCACCCTCTTAATAGCACCTCTGACTCTTCTAAAGCAGTCATGCATCATAAGTCTTTGATAATCATAAAAAGAGAGGTGCTCACCTCTCCTGGATTTATTTTTGTTTTGTTTTTCAATCTTATCCTTAAGGATCTCTTTCACTTTCACACCTCTCTCCCTTCTTTCATGCATAAAAAATAAGCCCCAGAAATAATTATCTGAGAGCTACAACCAAAATTTAATATTTTGGTGAACAATATATATTAAGGTGTATTTTAAATATACTCTTATGCTATTAATTTTATATTAAATGTATGTTAATACTATATGTTATTCCTTGTCCATTTTATTTTTAATTATTTTATAATATTTATTAAGTAGTAAATCTAACATCTGACTTATCTCAATTATTTCAGTATCTACTAAATTGTCTTTCTCTTTAATTAATTCATTAAGATGTTTCTGCAAGTTTTTTATCTCCAATAAAATATTACTCATTTTTTCTCCTTCCTATTTTGATAGTATAAAGAAAAAATATAAAATGGATGTTAACGTTTTGTATAAATTCTATGTATAAAAAGACACCCAGATAACCAGGTGTCCGCACAAGATATAGTATTAAATTTTACGGTTTCCCGCATTGGAGCTCCATTTAACCCTGGAGCCATAGGTTTTCAATGATTTATTAACCTAAAATCTTCACCATCTACTTCAACTATTAAAAAATCATTATCTTCCTCAACACATTCTTTTTCATATCTGAATGTTTTATCCTTTATCATCTCAAAATAATTGTTCTTTTCATTTAGTTCAAAGATTGGACATTCTTCATATCTAGCATCTCCAATGTAAATTGCTCTAATCTTTTTCATACAAACTCCCCTTAACAACTATATAAAGGTATTAAAATCTATCCTTATTTTCATTGGTCAATCTTCTTGGAGTATCCCATGTAACCATAGGAGCAACTTCCCTATTTAAGATTATATCACCGTTTAATTTTGTTTTATATATGGATCTGTTCTTTTTCACGAAAGTGCTGTCACCCATATACCTATTAGCCTGATAATTTACTGCCTTTACTATTTCACGCCTGCGAGTTAATGCAACTCTGTGAGCACTCTTTAGACATCCAAAATTTCTCTGGATACACTTCTTGATAGTATCTTTCTTACAATTTAATTTCCTTGCAATTTCAGAATCTGTAAATCCTTCATTGTACAATTTCTCAACCTGTTTTTTATCTATAACAGCCTTCAAGGCTATCTCCTCCTAAAAAAGTATATAGTTTACCCAAACCATAAAAGGGGACATGTTTTATTTTTACTGAATTAAATTTCTCAAATTTCATTTATATTATATATCTTTTCTATATAAGTTTTTTCCCGAATTTGTCCCACTTATGTCCCAAATTTGTCTCATTTTTGTCCCACGATTTTCAGTATTAAAAAAGGCAACAGCATTCTTTTTCAGCTATCACCATACACTCTTTTCCATTTGACTATATCCTTAACTATATCTTCTCTCCATCTATAAGCAGTACTCCGCACACCTCCATACATTTCATTGGCTATCCATCCAACACTCTTGTTTAACTTATACTTGTAGGTAATAAATTCCATAATTTCTTTTGATAGTGGAGGGACTGTTAGAACTTTTTTTAATATGGCTATATTCCTCTTTAACTGCCTTATCCTGGCCATATTTTTACAGAGCTTTTTATTTACGAACTTCAATTCATCTTTAAGCTGCTTAATTTCCTTTTCACCTTCATTTTCTATCATGCTTTCCATTGACCATTGAATATTTTTCTCCTGTTCCTGAAGATCCCTGCAGTCTATTTCCAAAAGTTCTATCTCCTTAAGATCTCTAAAATAACCATATAACTGTCCTTCTGTCTTTTTAAATATCTCCTTGTCTAACACAACGGTCCCTCCCACCTATTTATTACTTATGTCTATAAAAAACTCTGCTGCATGTTCTCTTTCCTGACTTTAATATCGACTTTATTCTCAATCTTATCTATTTTCTCTTTGAGTATCTCTTTATGTTTCTCCGAAGTACTATATTCCAAAGAAAGTTTTAATCTCTCTAGTTCAGTTAATTCTTCCATGATTTCACTTCCTGTCATGTATAATAAATTGATTTTCCGAACATACTATAAATGTTTCTCCCATTTTGTTTTTATGCATTACCAGGATTTTTCCTCCTGGTCTTTTTTTATTTTGTATAATACATAAAATTTCCAGTATAATATATCTGGTTTTTGTGCATCCTATTTCACATAAGGTTATTAATATATTAAATCTATTAATATTAATGTTTACATAAACTAAAATATTATGCTGAAGTATATTGATAGTTACCTTTATACTGGGGATGATGAATCCTCAGTATTTCAATAATTGTAGTTCTCCTATAACCATTGCTACGCCAGGATTTCACCCCTGGCTTTTTTTATTTACAATATCTTTGATTTATGAACTAAAGTTCACTATAAACTTTAACACTTATAGATTTTCCTAATGTATATTCAACGCCTTGCCTACTTAACCAAAAATATATACAGCCATTATTGGGTTCTTCCTCGCTTTTCGTAGCCAATCCTTTGTCCACAAGTTCATTCCAATCTTTATCATCTGGAGAAGTGCAAAAATAATTTCTGTACGGTTTTTTCTTATAATTTAATCCTATACAGTGTCTCATTAAATCCAGTTGTATTTCTGATACCTTAATCCATAAATTTCTATATAAAGATGAAAACCGTTTTGCTCTTTCTTTAGTATTTATAATAGGATATCTGTTTTTTATATAATCTAAATCAAAACATTGTTTGTCTTTAGGTGGAGATGTCCAAAGACTGTTATATCCTTTCCGACCTACTAGTACAGTTATTATATAAGATCCGTTTTCTTTTTCCTCTGCTAAAAGTTTCAATTTTATCGCCTCCCATAAGTTCGTATAAATTTCATTTTATAGCTTAACATTTATCCCAATCTGTATCTTGCAATATTTTATAAAGCTTTTCTACTTGAGGACTTCTCCCTGCTGTCATAGCGTATGAGTGCGGTTTATTGTAGTGATAGCCATTTCTTTCTATGTGCTCTTTACATTCTCTAAGAGTAAGAAACATTGTGTTTTCAGCTATTTCTTCCCTATCTCTATAATTACAAATTGAATATCGGCCAGGAGCATATTCTTCTAAAAAGTCCTCTATTTCTGCTATGTCATCAATTAAGTATTCATTTTCATCTTCACAAATTATCTCAACGGAAATACCATCGTATTCATATTTAACTATTCCATCAAAATTTTCTTTTAACCAATCAGGTAATTCTTCTAATTCATCCTCAAATACACTTTCTGTACTATCTTTGTCATAGATACAAATACCATCTATGTTATCATCCACCCAATAATCTCTTACAGTTTGCATTACTACCCAAAATCTCGGATCTGCTTGACAAACAGTATCTTGAGTTAACATTTCATGTTGTAGTTCTTTTAAAAATTCTATATCCTTTTTATTCATAAGTTTAACATCCTTCCCTTTTCTTTATGTTCTCCATAATCCTGCAGGCAGACAACAAATCAGGCTCATTGGCACATTTATATCCTGTAGCATTTTTAACTGTCATTTTGTGTATTTTTATTTTAAACAGATTGCAGTACTTTCAAAATGTGCATTCTGCCTATGGCAGTACGTGCATAACCATTGTTTTTCTTGAATTCTATATTGAGTATGTCATTATCCATGCCATATTCACGTGTTATTCTTCCTTCTATAGTTTGTTCACCATTCAAAGCCTGTACCAAATCTCCTACTTTTACTTTTATTTTTGAAGTGATTTCAGAATGAATTTTAGGTTTTGAATAATCTTTCACAACTTCATCTTCCATACAGTTTATATGCTTTATATTGTTAAATTCCAAAACCCATCCATTAACATTTTTATACCTCCAATCAATTAGCCCTATCGAACATATTCATCTGCTTGTCTGCTTTCTTAAGCATACTAAAATCATCTTCATCAAATCCTTCAAGTAAATTTGGAACTGGACTCATCGTTGTCTCCCATCCATAGCCTAAAGTACCTATTACCTCTTTCCATCCTCTTACGTCAGGATCTATTAAATTGTCACCCTCAATTCTTTTCAAGCAACTGTATATAAGTGCAATTACCTGCTCATTGGATATTCTCTCCATCCAGAACTCTCTACTCTCTATAATGAACTTGTAACCAGTAATATCTTTTAATTGTTTAGGAGTTTTCTTAATCCACATAACATCATCAGTTCTCTTGACTTCATCTCCGACATAATCCGTATCCTCAATGAACAATATTTTATCTATGTTTATATTACTAAAGCTAGGTACCTTTTCTTTAAATCTATTCTTGATTTTCTGAGCTATAGGTTGGTAGAATTGATTCTTAATCCAGTGCCTTAAATCATATTTGCCATTGTTTAATCTAAGTATTTTTCTTATCTGACCATTTCCAGTAGATTCTACATACTGAAGATTATATCCAATACAATCTATCTCTCTTACTGTTTCATTCTTGTCATTAATTATTTTTATTTTGGGCATTTCTCTTACTCTCCCTTCTTTTTTTCTGAAGCTCCTTGAAGTCTATCCAACCACTTTCACTGTACTTTAAACTTCTGGAAATCCACCTAAAGTCCATGTCTTGGTGAAGATGTTTAAGTATCTTAAATTTGAGTTCTCCTTGTGGTGTGCTGTCTCCTTTAACGTCAACATATGTTTCAGTACCATCAAGGTTATATATTAAAAAATCAAGCGTATATGTCGCTGGTCTTTCCTTCTTACCCTTATACTCAAAAGCTGGAATCAATACGAACTTAGGCTGTAATTCAAAATTTACTATCTTACCTTTAGCTTTGAGTTTTTTAAGATACTCATAATACCTGGCTTCATCCTTACTGTCGAATGTTATGCCATCCACAGTTATTTTCTTGGCATTATATTTACTCCTCATACAATCACTTCTTTCAACTCTTTGAGTTCTTCTATAAAATCATCAATATCCTTTTTGCCTATAGGTATTGTATTACTGGAACTACCCTGCCTTAAAAGGAATCCTTCATCTTGAATCTCATAGTTCATTACCTTACCTTGAAGCAGTGCTATTTTTAATAATTTCTTAGGTTTTGGTTTTTCATATTCAGTGTTTTCACATAATTGATCTATCTCTTCTTCTGTCAATCTTTCATCCTTTTTAACCTCAGACACTTTTGTCTCCTCCTTTGGTTTTACCTCTACATGTTCTCTATTTTCTAATGATTTATCTATATTTTTTAATAATTCGTCTATTCTAAATTTTGCAGTATGTTCTTCTAGTCTAAATTTATCTGCAATGCATTTAATCATTTCAGGTGTTTCAGAGAGATAACTAAATCCGTGTTCAGTCAATTCATCAATTATCATTTCATCAGTTAGTGGCTTTTTACTTTTAACCTTGCGCCCACTTTCAGGATTATGATTAATTATTTTAATATCTCCATCCATGTATTCTTTTTTCCATGCATAGTAATAGGTCTTTACTGACATCTTGGTTATCTTAAATTCTCTTGCTGCATCTGCTATTAATTCATCCCTGTCTTTATCATCATTTTCACTAAAATACACAAAGCATTTTTCTTTATTGGTTAATCCTTTACCCACTTTTCCTCACTCCTAACCTTAGCTATTTAATATCTCTGACAGTATCTTGGTTTTCTCCAGACCTTTTTTCACTCGTATACTTGAAAATGTATTCTCAATAGGCTGGCACATCTCATGCATTAATCTATCTGCGGTTCTGCCTATTTCCGTATTGCAATCCCTGTCATATCTCTTTTTTAATTGACTCATTGTCAGATTTGATGTAATCACAAGGGGTTTCTTTTTCCTGCATCTCGAATCCAATATTTGATACATGGTAGCCCTGGACCATTCGGTATTGTTCTCTACTCCCATATCATCAATGATTACTAAATCTGCATTGTCCAGGCAGTTTAATATACTTTGGATTCCTTCATCTCCATACTTTCCGAAACTGCTTTTTATCCTGTCCAATAATCCAATAGCTGAAACACATACAACTGGTATATACTGCTCCATAAGTGCATTTGCAATGCAACCGGACAGAAATGTTTTTCCGTTGCCTGGATTTCCATAGATAAGCAGTCCTACATTCTTTTTCAAGGCTTTTTCCTTGAAGGATTTCACGTACTTTATCCCTAGGTCATACATTTTCTCATTACCCAAAGTGTGGTCCCAGTTTTCAAAGGTAAACTCCTGGAATTCCTTTGTCATAAGGCTGTTATTGAACATCTGCTTGAGTCTTATTTGCTTATTCCTGGCATCAGATATTCTCTTGTTTTCTTCAAGAGCTTTTCTCCTGCATTTACACATTCTTGGCACTATATAATTTCTTCCAAGCATCCTGATTATCTTACCTGTAGGCTCTCCACAAACAGGACAGTTCTCAAGTTTTGACTTAGAAGTGGAAACCAATGCCGGAGCTGTCGACTCCATACTCTGCAGGTTGTTTTGAGTTTCTAACATTGCCTTTACCTCCTTCAATCTTAGATTTTTCATACTTCCAGAGCTTTTTTATGGGTCCTACACAGTAGCAAAAAGAATTTATTTTATCCTCAGGTATATCTGACTTGAAGTTGTCAAAAGCATAGTCTATGCCCTTGAGAACTGTTTCGAGGATCGGTACCTCTTTGCAGACTTCCTGAGCTGCTTCTCTTTCACGGGATTTTAATTGCGGATCAAGCTTACCTGATTTTTGGCAGAAATAATCCAGTACTGTAACCCAAGGCTCCTTTTCTTTATTTTCTTTTTTAGTAATAGTATTATCTGTATCTGTGTCTATTAATGTGGCACGATCTACGGAAGTATCTCCGGCACGACCTGCGGAAGTACCTGCGGAAGTAACTGCGGAACTCATTTCCGTGGAAGTTTTTTCCTCGGAATTCATTTCCTTAGGTTGTTCCGGGGAATTACCATCAGTATTCGAGAACGGTACCCGTTTTGCTGATGAATTTTTATTAAAACAGTTTATGCCTGTTTCAAAAGATATAATTGTATATATGGGAGCTCTTCCTCCAACTCTACTTCTGAAATCAATTCTCCCTTTTTGTTTTAACTCATTTCTTGCATTTCTTACTCCCCTGCCTGATAAGCCTGTCTTAATACTTAACACCGATTCGGCTACCGTAAATGTTTCTACCCATGCAGCTTTGTTGTTTATGTGCATTAATGCGTACCATAGAGCAACTGCTGATGTCGATAGTTCGTTTAGTTCGAGCCAATCATAGAAAGCATTAATTTCACTTATATATTTCATGTGAGCACCTCTCAGGAATTTTAAATCAGACTGCTAGGTCGGTACCAACATATCTAATTTAAAACTTCTAAATTTCTTGTTTTATTAAAATAATTCTATATATAAGTCTCTATCGGCTACACGAGTTGGTACTCCTGTTAGCCTTTCAATCTCTTCCTTAAATCTTTCTGTATTACTATTTCCATCACTTAAATGTAATAGTGTAATTTCTCTAACACTGCTTAAGTCTGTTTCTTTTAAAAATTCCTTTACGTTTTCCAAACTAAAATGAGATTTTAACAATCTTCCTGCCAATACAGGATGTATTAATCCCTTTTCAATATTTTGTTGAAGTATATCTGAACTGTAGTTACATTCAATCATAATGTGATTCAGTCCTGAGAATTTATATCTGCAGTAATAACTGTCTGTTATAAACAACAACTTTCCCATATCTTCATGCTGTATTAAAAATCCCAAAGGTTCTACAGCATCATGTTTAGTTTCAAATGGCAATACTGTAAAATTACCTATATTGCACTGTTCCTCACTTTTCAAAAATCCTAATCTGTAGGAATTAACTGCACAATCATCAATGTCTAATTTTTGTGAGGTACCAACACTGGTGTATACATCTATTCCACTGCTGATTAACTCCTTAACAGCCTTACTGTGGTCTTTATGTTCATGGCTGACCAAACACCCTACTATATTACTTAAATTGAATTTGAGCCCTCTCAGGATTGTTTTATATGGTAATCCACATTCAAGCATCAATGTCTCTTTTTCATCCTGGAGCAGATAGCAGTTACCTGCTGATCCACTCCCTAGTACTTTAAGTTTCATTAGAATCCCGGACCTTCCAGTATAGTCTGCTGCTGTTCATTTTTATCCTGGTCTTTAGCTGTATCCTTAGGTTCAACATCAATTACTTTGTTGCTCTCTTGAGATTTTATTTTTTCTTTATCCTGATTCTTTTTATTAGAACGTTCTATATCCAATGGTTCTTTATTAGCCTTATCCTTTATTTCTTCTTTAACTTCATATTTAACATTGTCAACTATATCTTTTTCATCATAGGTCTTGTCTGTATTGTTAAAGGCTTCAATTAAAATATCACTGTCATCCGATGTATTGGCATACATCTTACAAGCTCTATTGATTACTGTTTTCTTTGCCATTTCATCTGTGAAATTATTATGGGCTGTAGATTTTCCACTTTTGTAGGCTACTCCTTGTCCCCATGCTTTTTTAATCTGTTCCATATTCATAACCTCAGCATGAATTGGACCACTCTCTCCAAGTACTACTGCAAAGGCACCTTTGATTTTTGTAATATCAATATTTTCAAACTTGGGATTGAACTTGCTGATTTTAAGCGTTGCTGTATTCAAATCATAGGTCTGTTCAAATTCATCACCTTCATATATGCAGTAGGCTTTGACATCCTTAACACCCTTTAATCTCTTTGTAACTGCCACAGTTCCCATATAACTTCTCATTAACTGGAGCTGGTTTCCATAAGCTACAAAGTAACACTGTTTCTTGGCCGGGCTTAATCCCTGAAGGCACATATCATAAAGTGACCCTATTATTGAATTCTTTGTGCATACATCCAGTGCCAGTTTTCCACTTCTATCTTTAACTTCCTGAAGCTGCAGCCATGCACTGTTAAGTGCATTTGCTACAGAATAGTTCTTCGGAAAAGCTATGTCATTATTCTTCCTAAGTTCATTTATCTTTAACGTTACTTGATTTAAAGCTTCTTCTTTTGCCAGTGTCAGAGCTGTATTTTCATTACTCATTTACATCAAATCCTCTCTTTCAGTTTTATTAGCTTGCCATTTCTGCTTGGAATGTTTCTGTATCATTCTTTATCCTTAATTTTTTATCACTGCTGCTTACAACTAAATTCACTATCTGGCTTTCAGTGTCTATAAGTTTTGTTGTACTCTCACGGTTATCTATGAATATTGGTGCTTTGATTCCATAATAATTTGCCAGAGTATTTATAATATCTATACCGGCATTGATCTTTGCTCCTGAATTAAGATTTGTTGAGAATGGAACACCATCAACGAGTGCTTCACAATCTTCATCAATTCCTCCATTAACCTGTGTTTTAAAAAATCTGAACTTAACATACTTAAATTTAGAGTTAATACTTGATTCCATAAGTTTTACCTTAGTTTTTATAAATTCATCACACATGAAATCCTGATTTTCTAAATCTGCAATCTGCTGTGCTAAATTTTTTTCTTTATCCATGAGTTCCTTGATTCTAGCTTTTGTCTTAAGATTGATTTCCTTATAGGATAAATCCTTATTAACTTCTTCAAGTTCATTTTGAAGTTTTACCTTTCTCTCTCTGAGATCCTGTGTCTGTGAATTTACCTCAACTGGTTTAGACAGTTCAGATTCTAGCTGTTCAATCTGCTTAAGCGTTTCCTGATATTCTTTATTTTCATCAAGATTTATAGTTATTTTGAAATTATCCAATTTACTTTGAAGTTCAGCTTTTTTATTATTAAGAGTTTCAAGTTTTTCATTTGCATTTTCAATGAAAGATTGATTTTTAGATGCTCTCTCCTGATACTTCTTAAGATCATCAGATTTATCCGTTCCTTTCTGACTTATATCCGTTAAGATTTTAGCTTTATTTTGATTGAAATTTGCTTCAAGCTCCTGTCTGTGACTTTCAATATCCTCTTCATCAAAAGGTCTTTTGCATAAAGGGCAAACTTTAGCATTCTCCGGAAGCTCAAATACCTTTTTATTTTCATCAAACCACTTGGCTCTTAAATTTTTAACATCTGTCTCTAAACTCTTGACCATTTTAAGATTATTGTTTTTCTCAGATTCAAGAGATCTTATATCAAATTTGAGTTCAGCAATTTCTCCATTTAAGCTTGTTAACTCCTGTGATATGTCATCTTTCCCACTTTCAGCCTTTGATATCTCTTTACGTTCAATATCCTTCAGCTTCGATTTAAGTCCATACAATTTATCCTTCTTGTCAAACAATTCATCATTTATCTTTGAAGTGTCCATGAGTTGTGCATCTATACTTTTTATACCTGAAACAATTCCTCGCTTTCTAAAATCTAAGGCATCAAAGTCAATATCCTCTCTCAGTTCTCTTCTCTTTTCATCAACTCTTGGTGGAATTGAATCTTTATCCTTAACTAATTTTTTCTTTGAAGCACTTATACTTTTCTTGATTTCTTCTATAGTTTTATTCTGAATTAAATCATTTAGTGGACTTAATTCTTTCCTTGAGTTAATTACGCTCTCATCTGTAATCTCTCCTATGATATCCATAAGTACTTTTTTTCTATCCTGCCATTTCATATTGGTTGAGAAATATAGAGGATTTGTTATAAGTTTGAATATATCCTCCGGAATAATATTATTGATTTTCTGCTTATACTCTTTTTGCTTCTTTGGAACATCATCAATGTAGTACGTAGTGGTTACTCCTTTAAGTTCTGCATCAGGCTTTCCTTTAGGATTAACCCATTTTTCCTTTAGAAGCTTTTTCAAAACAACATTTACTCCATCTATTTGAATTACTGCTTCAACTTCCGTTTCAAGCATGTGAATTACATTATTATTTTCATCAAGTGGCTGAACATCAAATTTGCTTCTGTCCTGACTATCCTTGTCAAAGAGCAGCCATGTAAATGCATCAAATATGCTTGTCTTTCCTGTGGCATTGTCTCCGTAGATATTGGTTATGTTTGAAAAATCTATGTCCAACTCTTTTATACCCTTGAAATTTCTAAGACTTAATTTCTCTAAAAATATTGATTTACTCATAATTTTCCTCCCATATTTGATTTTTCTCTCATCCTCGTGTAGAATGAGAATAATGTATTTTTATTTTTGCCTTTTTAATTAAAGGCTTTCTTTTTTATATCTATCTAAAATCTTTAAATATTCTTGATATATATCATCTGCAATCCTTAAACATGGTGCTACTTGACCGGAACGCGTTAAAAATATTTTTGCAGTATCATCAATTACTACAATGTTATTTTTTTCAACAAAGTCCAACATTCCATCATTTTCTGAATAATCTTTTATGCAAGCGTGAGTTTGTGGAAAACTTTCTTCAGGATTTACAGTTATTCTTGCTACTACCGAACCATCTTCAGTATCAATCAATGTTAACGCTATATTTTTATTGTCTGATTGTGTATATAAACCAACATCCAAATAACAGTTCCAATCCTTATATTTCAATCCTTCTCTTAATCTATTCATTTACATCCCCCAATTCCTATCTAAGTAAATTCTTAACCTGTTCATCTGTAGCAGTGTCAATCTCTCCAATCGTCTTACCCGTTTCAGTATCATATAATTCATCTCCATCAAGTTCTATCGCATTACGCTTAACTTTGCCTACTGCTTTCCAAAAAGGATATCCGGCAAAATAAGCTTTCACTATTATTTCTGCATTTCTTAAGTTAAGGTCCATATTACTCACCTTCTTTCAAATACTCATTAAAACCTTTGAGCTCATTATTGCTATAGTAAGCATTTGTTTTAAACTTGTCCTTTTACCAAACTTAACTCTGTTTTCTCTTATATCATCAGTGGTAATCTGTAGTATTTCTTTAAAATCTTGTTCAGATACCTTGATTCCAAGTTCTTTAAGTAGTTGTTTTATCATGCCATAAGCTCCCTTCTGAGTAACTCCAGTGCCCTATTAATGCGATTCGAAATTGCCTGTCTAGTTATCTTTTCTTTTTTACTTATCTCTCCTTGGTCAAATCCATAATAATAGTAAAGTTTTATAGTTCTCTTTAAATGAGCTGGAAGTTTATCCAGTAACAAATTAACCTCTGTAGCAAAAAATCCATACTCCTCACTTTTCAATAAATCCATATAAGATACAGTTTCACCCTCTTTTAACTCAACATTTAAGGAAATAGGAGTGTTATCTTTCTTAAATTTTCCCCTTGCACTAGTTAAGTTCCATGAATCTTTCCTCATAGCATTGTATATTTCAGTTCTTATATACTTTGATGCAATAGTTGAAAATCTATATCCTTTGCTTTCATCAAAAACTTTAGAAGCCTTTATGAGTCCTATAGAACCAATCTGAACTAAATCTTCTAAGCTGTGCCTATAGCCAACTCCTTTGTGTTGTTTGAGAGCTATACTATAAACCAACCCCATATGGTCCTCTATATTAATCCCCTTATTCATTAGCTTCCCTCCTTATTTTTTCTTTGACTAATTTGTCATGTGCAACTAGATGAATGCATCTGTCCTTTTCTCTGGTGTCATGCTCTATAGCATATTCCAATGCTTTAATCTGCATATCCAATTCTGCGTTGTCCTCTGGAATTATTACCTCTAACACTTTTCTTCCTCCTTTTTGCTTTATTTTAAAGGTTTTTACATATTTTTGTAGAATTATCACCCTTATGAAAGGTGGTGATTACTATGAATTTACTTCCTGTATCATCAAGGCGAATGAATGGCGTTGGTTATGAAAATGGCGTAATGTACATTCAGTTCAAAGATGGATCTATTTACGCTTATGAAAATGTATCTGAATCTGAATATCAAAACTTTATAAATTCTTCATCTTTAGGTTCAGCTTTATCTACATTTGACAAAATTCATCCATACCACAGAGTTTAATTTTTTAGTGGTGGCTATCGTATTTAGTCATCACTTCCTATTGGTATTCCTATTTTATCCTCTACCAATTTGATTTCAACATCTGTAATAATCACAGTACAATGCGGATTATAATTATTTTTAAGATAATCTACTATTGGATTGCACAATTCTTTTAATGAATTAATCTCTTCAATTTGTTTACTCACTTTTCTTCCTCCTCTCAATTTCTTTTTCTACTGCAGCAATTTTGCTTTTTACCTTTTCTCCTCTTTTGAGTTCTATTCCAAGGCAAACTTTGGCCATAGTTAAATCAAATTCGGATGCTTTCTTTAAGCCAGTTTTAAATTCTTTACTGTTCAATGCTTCTTTACTCCATCTCATTCGCTCACCCTCCCTATGCACTTGCACCACTCAGGTATTACCCAAGAGTCATGGCAATCTGCTACAAAATCATTTTCAGGTACAACCATGTGTCCATTCATCTTCTTAGCTTGATCTGGCAATGTACCAGTTAATTTTTTATATCTCTTAGAGGTAAATACATATTTAAGTCCCTTTCTGAATCTTTTGCCCATCCTCACTCCTCCTATAAAATTCTCTTTTCTTCTGAAACTTTTTCCAACCATAGATCTAGTTTCTTTTTATTTATCAAAAATTTATTACCATTTCTAAAGCAAGGGAAATCAGAATTTTCAGCATGCACAAGTTCCATAAGTTTATCTCTTCCTATACCTGAATACTCTTTGCATTCATCTATTGTCATTGTTGGTTTATTAATTTCTTTTAAAGCTTCTTGTATTGCATCCCTAATTATAGTTTTAAAGCTCTCATTCGCCTTTACTTCCATAAATAAATACCTCCTATCTATTTAAGATTTTTCTGAATACAAAGTTTTAATTCCTGAGAGTTTATAGATATTTCATCCAAAGTTTTTATTATGGACTTCAATTTAGGCTTTTCATCTTCGGTAATAACTCCATCAGATGTTATGTCTAGTAAATCTCTCCTAACATCATCAATATTTTTTAATGAAGCCAATACTTGGATAGTTGCTCTATCAATTCCCAATACTTTAAGTTGAGGTACTGTATACTTTCCTATAGGACACTGCTCACAGCAAAAATAATTTTCTAATTCAGGAGAATTATATATATCAGCCATCATCAATACTTCTTCTGGATATGCACAAATACTATCAAGTTCTATACGTGCAAGCCTTGTCCTGTCTATTCCAATTATTTCAGCAGCACCTTCTCTACTATTTAACTTATCATTTGTAGCTGCAGCTTCTATTCGTGCCTTATAATATATATTGTCTGCTGCTTTCGTAGCTTTTCTTGCCATTTATTTCACTTCCTTTTACCAGTAAAATTAAATTGTGGAATTATTATTTCTGTTTGTTATCTATTTGGCAACTTTATCATCAAAAAAAATATTATTGAAGAAGATAAAAGCGGGATCTTTTTTAAAAATTTTGCTGATTTTATACATTTCAGTCTCTGAAAAATCAGCATAACCATTTTCTTTTCTATTATAGGTAGATTCTGATATTCCAATCTTTTTAGCTATATCAGATTGTTTTAAATTATGTTCTACTCTTAGTCCTTTTAATTTAAAATTAGCCTTTTTCTTTTCCAATACTTTCACCTCATTCCTTTTGTTATCTATTTGGTAACTTTATTATATTATACGTTTGGCAACTTGTCAACGATTTTTAATAAAAATCTTTTATTTTTGGCAACTTGGTTGTCGTTTTTGGCAACTAGATGGTATTATAATTTTAAAGAGGTGTTATTATGGCAACTTTTAATAAAAGAATGAAGGAACTGAGAGCTGAAAAAAATATAACTTTAGAAGAGTTGGCAAAAGTTTTAAATACAACAAAATCTACTTTGTCAAGATATGAAAATAACTTAAGAACTCCAAATGCTGATTTTATAAATCAGTTAGCTAAATATTTTAATGTGTCTGCTGACTACCTTCTTGGTAATTCAGATATTAAAAAGCCAAGTCTTGAGAGTGATATTCCTCAGGAGTATACAGATAAATATAAAGTTACCAAAAAAGATATTGAACAGCATGACGAAGTTATAAAACATGCACAAGCTTTTATGATGGATGATGAAGTTGGAGAGGAAGATAAAGAAAAGCTTGTTGCAGTAATCAATAAACTTTATTGGGATTCAAAAGCTAAAAACAAAGAAAAGTTTGGGAGAAAAAAGGAAAAATAAACGAGGTGTTTTATATATGATAAATATTCATGCACGAGTAAAACACCTTATCCAAAAATATGATACAAGAGATCCTGAAAGAATAATTAACTATTTGGGTATAGACTTACGGTATGAAGATATAGGAGAAAAAGCTAAGGGGTTTTACATTAGTCTAGTAACAAATAAATATATAGTTATTAATAATAAATTAGATGAACATGAGAAAAACATTGTATTGGCACATGAATTAGGACATGCTTTGCTACATTACCATAAATCCACATGTTATCTAAGAGAATACACATTATTCCCGAGAGGTAGAATTGAAAATGAAGCTAATAAATTTGCAGCTGAATTATTGATTGATGAAAAAAATATTGAAAAATGTTATATAGAAGGTATATCTATAAAGCAATTAGCTTGTTATTATGGAGTGCCAAAGCAATTAATTAAATACAAATTTAATTATTAATAGAAAGACGGTAAATTTAATGCGTTTTTTTAACCACAAGATATTGAATAAAATATACAATTTTTTTATTGTATTTCTTTCACTTTTAGCAGTTATTTTATGTTTCTTAGACTTAGTAAACAAAATAAATATATCTATAAAACCATATAATTATATAGACAATGTAATCTTAATTGTTTTTACAATTGATTACTTCACAAGATTTATAATTTCTAAGAATAAAAAGAAATTCTTTATAAATAATATATTTGATTTAATTGCTATAATTCCTTTTAGTTCAGTGTTTAGAGCTACTAGGCTTCTTAGATTTATAAAACTAATTAGATTAACTAAATTTTTTAGACTGCTAAGGCTTTTGGCTTTTATGGAAAAGTTTAAAAATCATGCTAAAAATTTTCTATATACAAATGGATTAATATATTTAATATATACTAATTTAGTAACCATAACAGCTGGAGCGTTCTCTATATACTTCTTTGAAAAAGGAATAACTGTAAAATCTCTAGGAGATGCTTTTTGGTGGAGTTTTGTCACAGCAACTACTGTCGGGTATGGTGATATATCTCCAAAAACTACAGCTGGAAGAATAACTGCAGGTGTTCTTATGATAATGGGTATAGGATTCATAAGTTTACTTACTGGTACTATATCAACGTACTTTATAAATAAAACAAGTAATCAACATAGTGGAACTTCTTTAAAACAAAATTATGAAGATCTTCCAAAGGAAGCTCAAAATGAAATTGAAAATTTTATTTCTTATATAAGAAATAAATATAAATAGTGTATCAGTATAAATTTACCAAATACAGATTATACTAAATTATAGGAAGGAATGAATGTAATGTCTGATACAGATAAGATATTAAAACAAATTTTAAAAAGTCAGGAACAATTCCAAAAATCTCAAGAGAAAATACAAGAAGATATAGGATTAATCAAAACTCAGCAGAAAGAACATGGTGAAATATTATCCGCACTAAAATCTGCCTCTGAATTCCATAAAGCTGACGTTGACAATTTAACTCACCAAATCGCAGAGACTCAAGGTACAGTTAAAAATATGTCTGATAAAATGGATAAAAATTTCTCTGACTTAAATGAGACAAATAAATCCCTGCTTGAAATGTATGGTACTCATGAAGCAGAAATAAGAACTTTAAGACGTAAACCAGTTTAAAAAACATTTATAATAAAAATTAATTAGGAGTATATCTCCTATATTTTTTGATTTTATAGCGAACATAAGTTTGTATTTAGGAGGTATTAAAATGGCAAGAAAAACTAACTTTGAAGTTAACGGTTCTCAGTATTATAGAATTACAGCTGTAATTGGTCGCAACAGTAAAGGCTCATTAATAAGAAAACAATTTTATGGGAAAACCAAAAAAGAAGCTGAAGATAAGAAAAATGAATACTTAAATGGTGTAAAAAGTGGTCTAAAGTTAGATTCTCAAAATATAACCTTAGGTGAATTAATGCACTTGTGGTTATTTGAAGTAATTAAATTAAAAATAAAAGCTTCTTCATTTGAAAAATATGAAGGCATATATAGAAATTATATTAAAGATACTGCCATTGGAATATTAAAAATATGTGATTTAAAGAGTATACAAATTCAAAAATATTACAACAAATTACATGAAAATAATAAAAGCAGTAATGTAATAAAAAACTTAAATAAATTGTTAAAACAATTTTTAAACTATGCCGTAGATGAAGGTTACATTATAAAAAATCCTTGCTGGGGTAATAAGATAGTTATACCAGAACAAAATATTGCTAAAAAAGATGAAATAAAAATATTTACAGATGGAGAAATTTCTCAATTAGAAAAAGTTCTAAGAACTAGTCGATTAAAAGGCTTGATATTAACAGCATTAACTACAGGGTTAAGACAAGGTGAGCTTCTAGCTCTTACATGGGATGATATAGATTTGGATAAAGGTGAAATAAGTGTTAATAAATCTATAAAAAGAGTAAACATCATAAAATCTGATGATTCAAAAGAAAACAAAATATTGATTCAACCACCAAAAACTATAAATAGTAATAGAGTTGTTCCTATTCCATCAGAATTAATCCCAATTTTAAAACAACATCATTTGAAACAGAAATTAGAAAAAATTAAAGCTGGTGAAGAATATGAAGATAAAAATCTTGTTTTTCCTACCGCACTTGGAAAACCTATAGATGCCAAAAACTTATTTAGAAGCTATAAAAACTTATTAATAAAAGCAGGTATAAAACATAAAAAATTTCATTGTTTAAGACATACTTATGCTTCAAAATTATTTGCAA
>NZ_APMH01000032.1 GCF_000359585.1 Clostridium tyrobutyricum DSM 2637 = ATCC 25755 = JCM 11008
ACTGACACACTAGGTTATGTTTGTAATGATTGTCTATAATTTAGGCCATGTGCTCTTATTATTTTACAGGTTTAACTTTATAAAAAGTTATATGATCCCTCCATTTTCCATTTATAAATAGATAATCTTTGTTTGTACCAATTTTTTCAAACCCACAGCTTCTAAGTACACTCTGAGATCTTATATTATCTACTAATGTTGAAGCTTCTAATCTATGTAACTTTATTTCATTAAAAGAATATTCAACTGTTAATTTCAAAGCTTCTTTCATATATCCATTTCCCTGATGACTTTCATCTATAGAGTATCCTACAAAAGCACTTTTAAAAACACCTATAACTATATTTGATATCTGTATTTTACCTATAAACTTTTTATTTTTATATATACCAAAATTAACACTTTTACCACCTAAGAAATCTCTATAACTATCCATTAAATTTTTTTTCTGCATTTCCAGTGTATAGAACTTATTTTTACGATCAGGCTCGAATTCACGTAAATATTCCTTATTTCTTATATAATAGTCAAGTACTTCTTCTGCATTTTTAGGAGTTAATATTGAGAGGTCTATTTTATCACCTTTTATATGAAGTCCTTTATTTATACTTATATTTTTAAATCTATCTATTTGAAGTCCAAATAATATTTCATTTTTATATTTGGAATCCACTTTTATACTATCTGATATTATACCTTCAAGTACAAATCCCAAATCAGTAAATGCAGAAATATTTATATCTTCATCTGCTATTATATTTATCTTATTCAAATTCATATTTTTAAAAAGTTGTTTCATTAATATATGAAGTGAATCTTCAAGAAGTTTATAACTTAAATCTCCATGCTTATAAAATTTTATTCTCAATGTACAAAATTTATTTTCTTTAGAAAATTCGGTTATAAATACTCTACCTATGGTTATCCCTAAATTATCCCTTATTATATATTCACTATTAGTGCCTCTGGCTAAATTAATGTTTACAAGCTGGTGTTTTAGCATGCATATCTCTCCTAAACTATAACTTCAAAAATACATAAATATAAATTTAACTACATTAATAGTATAACATAAATAAATTAGATAATCTTTTTCTTTTTTTACATAATATTCCTATAACAATTGGCAAGGAAGTTAACTTCCTTGCCAATTGTTATACAACTATTTTAATTTGTGAATAAATAAACCGCTCCTTAATTTTGGTTCAAACCATGTAGATTTTGGAGGCATTACTTTTCCTTCATCTGCAATTTTCATTAATTCGTTTAATGTAACTGGATACATGGAAAATGCTACTTTATATCCTCCATTATCTACGTTTTTCTCTAATTCTTCAAGTCCCCTTATTCCTCCAACAAAATCAATTCTACTATCATTCCTTGGATCCTTTATACCTAAAACAGGATCTAATAAATTATTTTGAAGAATAGATACATCTAAATTTGAAACTACATCTTCTAATTTATAGTCATCACAGTTAGAGTTAAGTTTATACCATTTTCCATCTAAATACATTCCATAGGTATGTTTGCTAGATGGCTTATATGCTTCATCATTTTCACACAATGTAATTTTAAAATGTTGATTTACTCTTTCCATATACTCTTGTACAGTTAAACCATTTAGGTCCTTGACTATCCTATTATAATCTATAATCCTTAAATCACAATCTGGGAAAATTACAGATAGAAAAAAGTTAAACTCTTCATCTACAGAATAATTTTCTTTCTCTCTTCTCCGCTTAATGCCTACTTTTACAGCTGATGCAGCCCTGTGATGGCCATCAGCTATATATAAATTATCTACTTGTTTAAATATATTGCATATGCGTGATATAGTATCTTCACTATCTATAATCCATACTGTATGAATAACATTATCCTCAGCTTTAAAATTATATATAGGTTTTTTCTCTACCCAGTTTTTTATTATATTATTAATACTGTCATTATATTTATAAGTCATAAAAATAGGTCCTGTATTAGCATCACAATAATCAACATGATTTATCCTGTCTGCTTCTTTATCAGCTCTAGTGTGTTCATGTTTCTTTATAACATCATTAATATAATCGTCAATAGAAGTACATCCTACTATACCCGTTTGGCTTTTTCCATTCATGGTCAATCTATATATATATAGGTAGGGTTTTTTATCTTGAATTAATATATTTTCGGAAATCATTCTTTGTAAATTTTCTTTTGCTTTTTCATATACTTTGACATCATATTGATCTATATTTTTATCCAAATCAATTTCAGCTTTGTCTACATGAAGAAAAGAATATTTATTACCTTTTACTTCCTCTCTTGCTTCGTCACTATTCATAACATCGTAAGGAAGTGCAGCTACCTTATCAGCTAAATCTATCCTTGGTCTTATAGCTTTAAATGCTCTTAAAACAGCCATTTTGTCCTCCATCTAATTTAATATATTACTTATATGCATTTGCAAGTTCTTTATTTGCATGATCAAAATAATTCTCAACTATATTTGATATTTCCATTCCTATTCTTTCCTGTGCTTCTTTTGTAGAACCGGCTATGTGTGGTGTTACTGATACTCTTGCATTATTTATAAGGTCTTGATTTGGTTTTGGCTCCCCACAAAATACATCCAGTGCCGCACCAGCTACTTTTCCAGAGTTAAGAGCTTCTAAAAGTGCATTTTCATCTATTACTCCACCTCTTGCACAGTTTATTATATAAACTCCATCTTTAATTATTGCAAGTTCTTCTTTTCCAATAACTGCTTTATTGTCTTTTCCAAATGGTATATGAACTGATACATAATCCGCTTTCTGCAATAAATCATTTAATTCATAAAATTTATAATTATTATATCCCCTTGCAGCACCTAGTTTATCATAATATATTACTTGCATTCCCATTGCATCTGCCCTTTTGGCAACTTCTTTTGCTATTCTTCCAAAACCTATAAGGCCAAGTGTTTTTCCAAATAATTCAACTCCCTTGTACTTTTTCTTTTCCCATTTTCCCTCTCTCATAGTAATGTTGGAATTATTTATATATCTTGATATAGTAAGCATATGAGCTAAAGTCATCTCCGCTACTGATATAGTGCTGGCATTTGGTGTATTATTAACTTGTATACCATTTTCTTTTGCATAATCAACGTCTATATTATCAAGCCCTACACCGCCTCTTATTATAAGTTTTAATTTTCCATTTTTGGCAATGTCTATGAGAGGTTTTCTTATTTTAGTGGCAGATCTTACTACTATTACATCAAAATTTTTTATCTGATCTTTTAATTCTTCTTCGTCATAATGTTTATCTACAATTTCAAATCCATCTTTCTTCAATTTATCTATAGCTGCTTTTTCCATTCCATCACTGACTAATATCTTTGTCATTTTAATATACCTCCAAATTTTTATAATTTTAAAAAATAAGAATATTCAAACTTATTAATGTATAAATTCTATTAGTTACTAATCTTATTCTATATTTAGTACTATAATTTCAATATATCATTTATATTATTTATAAGTTCCTTTATATCATCAAGAGTAAAATCAGCCATATGAGCTATCCTGAAAGCCTTGCCTTTTAATGTTCCATAACCATTTGATATTTGAAATCCTCGTTTTCCCAACTCTTTATTTAGTTCTCCAATATCAATATTTCTAGTATTCTTTATATTTGTAACTGTATTTGATAAATATCTTTCATCCGAATATAATTCAAAATACTTTCTTGCCCAAGCTCTAACATATTCGGCCATATCCAAATGTCTTTTATATCTGTTTTCAAGTCCTTCTTCAAGAATTCTATCTAACTGATAATCAAGAGCAAACATATGGGATAATGATGGTGTTGAAGGATACTGATAATCTTTTTTATGAATATAATTATAAAGTGACAGAAGGTCTAAATAATATCCTCTAAATTTAACCTTTTTTGCTCTTTCAACCGCTTTTTTTGAAAAAGAACATATTGACATTCCTGGTGGAAGTCCTATAGCTTTTTGAGTGGAAGTGAGACATATATCTATTCCCAACTTATCAACTTCAATTTTTGTACCTGCCATGGAACTAACAGTATCAACACACCATACTACTTCTGGATATTTTTTTATAACCTTTGATATTTCTTCAACAGGATTCATGACTCCTGTTGAAGTCTCGTTATGAGTTATACAAAGTACATCGTATTTACCAGTGGCTAATGCTTTATCTATTCTATCTACATCTACAGCTTTTCCAAAATCCTCTTCAAATAAATCTGCAGGTACATTATTAGCTTCAGCAATCTGATACCATCTCTTTCCAAAAGCTCCTACTGAGAAAATAGCTGCTCGTTTAACTGTACTACATCTTATTGCACCCTCTAAAAGTCCTGTACCTGAAGATGTGGATAGAAGTATTTCTTCATTTGTATAAAATAATTTTCTTAATTTGTCACTAATTCCCCTTTGAAGTTGTGAAGCTTCTTTACTTCTATGACCTATCATAGGTGTAGCCATTTTTTCTAACACGTCTTTTCTTACTTCTACTGGTCCTGGAATAAATAATTTTTTATGCATTTCTTTCCCTCCAAAATTGTATTACTTTATTTAAAGTTATAATTTGCTAAAGTTAATATTAAAAAAAGAACGCGAGCCAATCACCCCCACTTAGGGACGATTGACTCGCGTTGCCACCCTTCTTGATTACATTATTGACTTTAATATAATCCTCTCGTATAATTAACGGCTAATACCGTATTACTCATCGTAATAAACCTCCAAGATGGATTCACTAAAGTATAAGTATCAGTTTACACCATACACTGACTCTCTAAAACCTAACTTAAGTTACTATTCTCTTCACAGGAAAATATAAACTTTTATAAATTTGATCTCAAAAATTTATTTATGAGATTGTAATTTATTATAGAATTTCAATTTTTGTATGTCAATACCTAAATTAAAACTTTTTTTATTTTTTATATAAAATTTTAATTTTAATCTTAATACATAAGTATGTAATTCAATGGTTAAGAGTGACTATTTTATTTATTTAAATTCAATGAATTTATAATCTTGTTTTGAGTTTGATCTATTTTTTTATTTTTATACCTTATTGCATTTATAGGACAGATATGTATACATCTCATGCAAAGCATGCATTTACTGTGAAATATTGCATGTCCATTTTCAAAAGTTATATTATTTTGTGGACAATTCATAAGACATATTCCACATTTACCGCATTCATCAGTAGAAGTCAAATTTTTAGACAATTTAGGGAGTTTTTTTATAAAAATTTTACAAAAAAACTTGCTAAAGTGAAGTCTTAATTCAGAATTTGATTCAACTATAACCGAATCATCAATAAATTTTTTGACAATAAGCTTGATTTTATTTTCAGAATTTGCAAGTAATAATTCAATATTGTCTTTGGTAGGTTTTTTCCCTATAGAAAAATAATAATTGTTTGGCATTCTTATATTAGATTGTATTACAATCTTAAATCCTTTTTTCTTAAGACACTGAGCCATAAAATGAGCAGCAGGAGAAGATTTTGCTGCTTGTGTAGAATAAACTATTGCTTTTATACGTCTATTTTCACATTTAATTTTCTCTAAAAAATTACATACAATTTTAGGTGGAAATTCTGCATATACAGGTGATCCAACAATTATAAAATCATTTTTTTTAAAACACTCATTTTTAACCTGCTCTTTATCTTCTATATTTATTAATTTTAAATCTATATTATAATTTGAAAAATTACTTTTAAATTTATCTGCCACCCACTTGGTATTTCCCGTACCACTAAAGTAGTATAAAACACCTCTCATATTAACTCCCCTGTATCTTATCGTTAATCTATTTTTAGTAAATTTATCCTTTGAATCTTTCTTTTTCATACTTATCCCTATACTGACTCATAATAGTACTTAAAATCTCACTGGCTGTAGGTGGAGTAAAAGTTATAGCATTTGCCCCAGCTTTTATAGTTTTACTTATACTATCATTTGAAAATCCTCCTGTAGCTATTATAGGAAAATCAGGATAATCATTTCTTATGTTTTGTATTATCTTATTTGTGTTTTCTGCACCAGATACATTTATTATGGTAGCACCAGCTTCTATTCTTTCCTTTACATTCTCATATTCAGAAATTATGGTGACTATTATAGGTATATCTATAGTATCTCTTATTTCTTTTATAACTCCATTAGACGTATTACTATTTACAACCACACCCATAACACCTTTAAATTCTGCATCTAATGCTAAATTGACAACTCTTCTTCCTGGTGCGAACCCTCCACCTACACCACAAAACACAGGAATATCAGCTGCTAAAACTATAGCATGTGTTATAAGAGGTTGAGGGGTAAAAGGATATACTGCTATAACAGCATCTGCGTTGGTATTCTTTATTACAGCAACATCTGTACTAAATACAAACGATTTTAGTCTCTTGCCAAATATTCTAATTCCACTGGCCTCTCTTATTGCTTCTGGTAGTTGAATACTATGTCTCTTTAAAATCCCCTTTATCTCTGGCATATATTTGCTCATAATATACCCCCTTAAATTTATCTTAACTACTTCCTTTTACAACTTTGTTGTTCATATCCCAACTCTTTTAAAACCCTTTTAACTATTTTTTTTCCAACCACATCTTCGCTCATTTCACAGATAGCATTTTCTAGTTTAGACCAATTTACAAATTCTACTTCTGAAGATTTTGTTATCTTACCACCATCATATTTAGCCATAAAAGTAAGCATAATTATCTCTTTATTGCTTACATATTGACTTCCCAAATACTTAAGATCTTTTACCTTAAGTCCAGATTCTTCAAGTACCTCTCTATGAACAGTTTCCTCTACAGTCTCACCATTGGTTACATATCCCGATAGTAGTACCTTTGAATTTTTATATATATAGCTTTGTTTAAGTAATAAAATATCATCACCTTTTATTACCGCCACAATAATACAAGGTTTAGGGGTATCAAAAAAGAATATATCATCTTTAGGACAATATGGTACTCCTCCTTCATCCCAACTATATCTTTCTTCTAATTTTCCTCCACACATAGGACAATAATTAAATTTCATAATCATACCCGCTTTAATAAAGCAGATTACACCCCCCTTATATTAATTTTTCAATAATCTATTTTTATATGGTTTATACTTCTAATTTTTTAAATATAGGCTTTAATTATATTATAAGTTTATATGTAATATTTTTCAAACATAAAGTTTATATTTTATATAAATTCCTAAAGTTTAATCTGTATTTCTCTGTCTAATTCAATAAAACTTTCTCCTACATTACAATTATATGCACTTACACATACACCTTCTCTTTGAGCATATCTAAGTGCTTGCCCAAATTCTTCATCCATTTCATCATAAGGGGTAAAATATCTAACGTCCTGCATTTGAATTAAAAATAAAATGCCAGCCTCTCTTCCAGATTTCTTTACTTCTACAAGTTCCATTAGGTGTTTTTTACCCCTTTCTGTAGGAGCATCCGGGAAACTAGTTACTTCATCATGTTCAAGGGTAACCCCTTTTACTTCAAGATAACATTCTTGATTTTCAAAATTTGAAAGTTTAAAATCAAATCTGCTGTTTCCAAAAGTTTTTTCTTTTTCAATTTTATTATATTTTTTAAAATATTCTATCTTACCTTTGTTTAAAGCTTCATATACAACTTTATTAGGTATCTGAGAATCTATATTTATAAGTTTGCCATTCTTATAAGCTGCTATTAAATCATATTTTGTCTTTCGCCTAGGATTATTTTCCTCCCTTAATAATACTTGAACCGTTGGAATTAAAATCTCACTGCATCTTCCTGTGTTTGGAACATGAACTAAAATTTCTTGTCCATCCATATACACATATGCTTCAAATCTATTAGGTCTTGTTAAAAATATAGCTTTTATTATCCTTTTATCAAAAATCATTTTATCATCCCCATAACATTCCTTAAAAATATAATTGTTTACATATTTTTAATATCAAAAATTTACTTTTTAAAAAAATAATTTGAATATTACAAGAAAAATAACTCCTGGTATTCCAAAAAAACCTGCAATAAAAGACGTAATAGCATTTATTCCTATATGTAGTCCAAAATATTGGCCTACAAAATTTACAATTATTAATAGAACAGCTCCCAAAATGGCATTTCCAATTAATTTAATCAGCATTTTTATAGGCCAGGAGAATACCTTAACCAATATATATAATCCCAAGATAGCAATTAAAAAATATCCTATATATTCAAACATATACTCATCTCCCAGTATCAATATCGTAAATCTAAATAATTCCTCTATATTAATTTATATTCTATCAATAAAAAACTATTAATACAAAATGAGTATGTTAACTTTTTTTTAAGAATACCTTTTAATTGTGCCAAAATTTTCAAACATATTTTCAACTTTAATTTTAATTCCATTCTTTTTAGCTTCACTTAACAAGTATATGTATTTTGCCTTCGCTGCTTCTTCCATGTGTATAGCATAATCTATAAGATGCGAATCTTTTACAGTATTAAAATAAATTCCGCATCTCTCTATTTCCTGCCTTGCATCTTCTATATCTCTTAATAACTTTTTCTGCTGTTTTGTATACTTAGAATTTCTCATAAGTAAAACTCTCACTATACTTTTCTTATTCATAAAATTCCTCCTAATTATAGTCCTTATATAAATTTTTGACATAAATTAGGAAAAATATACAAAAACAGTTATAGCTCTGTTCTACCTTCCAATGCCTTTGAAAGAGTTACTTCATCTGCATATTCCAAATCTCCTCCTACTGGTATTCCATGAGCTATTCTTGTTACCTTTACACCAAGAGGTTTTAATATTTTAGAGATATACATTGCCGTAGCCTCACCTTCAACATTAGGATTGGTTGCAACTATAACTTCCTTTATATCTCCATTCATTCTCTTTATAAGTTCTTTAAGTTTTATATCTTCAGGTCCTCTTCCAGCCATAGGTGAGATATTCCCATGAAGTACGTGATAGACACCATTGTACTCTCTTATCTTTTCCATTGCCATTATATCTTTTGGCTGTTCAACTACACAAATCGTACTTTTGTCCCTATTGGGATTTGAACATATGGCACAAGGATCTGAATCAGTAAAATTTCCACACACTGAACAATATCTTATAGTACCTCTTGCCTTAATAAGAGCTTCTGCAAATTCTCTTACTTCATCTGAAGGTAAATTCAACGTATAAATTGTAAGCCTCTGTGCAGTTTTATACCCTATGCCAGGGAGCTTTGCAAATTCCTCTATCAGCTTTTCTATAGCAACTGGATAAAAATCCATTTATATCACCTCAATTTAAAACCCCATCTTAATAAGACGGGGTTAATTTTAAAACATTCCTGGAATATTAAGTCCACCTGTTAATTTTTTCATATCTTCTGCAGATTGTTCATCTGCATTTTTCAATGCTTGATTACATGCAGTAAGAATAAGATCTTCTAACATTTCAATATCCTCTGGATCAACTACTTCAGGCTTTATCTTTATACTTTTTATTTCCTTTTTACCAGTTACAGTTGCAGTTACTGCACCACCACCAACTGTAGCTGAAAATTCCTTGTTTGTCAGCTCTTCCTGCATATCCTGCATTTGCTTTTGCATCTTTTGAGCCTGTTTCATTAAGTTATTCATATTTCCCCCTCCACCAAAGTTAGGGATTCCGCCTCTTGCCATACAATTTCCTCCTCAATTAACTATTGTTGATTATAATTATATCATATTTTTTAAGTATTTTTATAGTTTATCATTCATCAAGTATTTCTACCATATCTTCTCCAAAAGTATCTTTTAATATTTGTTCTTTGGACTCTGAAATCTCATCTTCTCCAGTATCTATTATATACCTAACACTAACTCTTTCCTTTAATACATCTGAAAATATTGATTCAACTATTTTTTGATTTTCAGGTTTTTCAAGCCTCTGCTTATGAAATGCATAATTCTTATTATAGGCTATAGTAATAATGCCGTTTTTACAATTTTCAACTTCACCTGTAGTAAGTGCAGCAAATAGAACCATTTGATGTTTGCTTTTAAAAGATTCTAGTATGTCTTTCCAATTTTTCTTTACTATATCAAGTGTCATGTTTGAATAAGTATTTTCTTGTGCTATTTCTTGAACTTTTGCATTGTCTTTTTTTTGTATTGTCTTTTTAGTATCATGATTTATATTATTCAAGTCTTTGGCTTTAGTATTGTCAATTTGTTTAGTTATTTTAATCTTGCCTTGCTTTATACTTTCCTCAAGTTTATTTAATCGTGATAATATAATTTCTTTTGACGTATCATACTCTACTTTGCACATTTTTATAACTGAAAGCTCAAGATATATTCTACTCTGTTTAGTCCACTTGGACTGTTCTTCTGCATCTTGGAGTATTCTTATATGCCTCATTATTTCTTCTACTCTTATACGCTGAGATTGTTCCTTTATAAGCTTTATATTTTCATCTGACATATCCAAAACTTCTTCAGGATTCTGAGATACCTTTACCATTAAAAGATTTCTAAAATGAATTATCATATCTTTTATAAAATTATAGATATCCTTTCCACTTAAAACTATATCATCAATTACTTTCATGGAATTTTCTATATCTTTTTCTATTATACTATCTGTAAGTTTCAATAAATTTTCATTTGTAACTAAACCAAGCATATCAACTACATTTTTATATTCGACTTTCCCATCTCCCATGGATATTGCCTGATCCAGTATACTAAGAGCATCTCTCATAGCTCCATCACACATTCTGGATATTAAATTAATACTTTTATCATCTGAAAATATACCCTTATTATCTACGATATATCTAAGTCTTTTAAATATATCCATGCTCTTTATTCTTCTGAAATCAAACTTTTGACATCTTGATAATATAGTAGAAGGTAATTTTTGAGGATCTGTAGTTGCAAGTATAAATAGGACATTTTTAGGTGGCTCTTCAAGTGTTTTCAAGAATGCATTGACTGCTTCCTGAGTCAACATGTGAACCTCATCCATTATATATACCTTATATTTTCCCTCTTGAGGTGGGTATTTGACATTTTCTATTACATCTTTTATATCTTCCAGTCTCCTTTTTGATGCTGCATCCATTTCAATGACATCAATAGCAGTACCGGAATTTATTTTCCTGCACATTTCACATTCATTACAAGGTTCACCATCTTTTAAATCCGTACAATTTACTGCTTTTGCCAAAATTTTTGCAGTGGATGTTTTTCCCGTTCCCCTAGTACCTGAAAACAAATATGCATGTGCTATTCTATTACTGAGGATTTGATTCCTCAACGTTACAGTTATATGTTCCTGACCAACTACATCTTTAAATGTTTTAGGTCTCCATTCTCTATAAAGTGCCTTGTAAGCCATAATATCACCTTCTTTTATATATTATAACCTATATAATTAAAAGAGTTAATATAGGCTTTTAATTATAATAAAAAAGATACCCGAAGGTATCTTAAAATCTTTATCATTAAAGTCGTGCACCTTGCCTCGTCTAATAAACTATAAGCGTTACCCATATAGTTAACTCAAACTAGGTTTTTCCACGGCACACGAAAAGTATCACTTACCGCTGCTTCCTTCCGGACCTGACGGGGTTCATGAGTTTCCGTTGCGTGGGACCCGGCTATCAACGTCACTTGTATGGGCCAGACCCAACAGCTTACAGCCTAAGCAAGGAATTCAATCCTGCTATAGCGGATTGCAGGTACAGGGCACCGCTAACTCCCCATCTAGCACGACAAAGTTAAAATGGCGGAGAGAGGGGGATTCGAACCCCCGGTAGAGTTTCCCCTACACACGCTTTCCAGGCGTGCTCCTTAAACCACTCGGACATCTCTCCAAGGCATTTACTCATGAAATAATATATTTAATTTATCTATACACATAACACGAACAATCAATATTATACTAGAGACATAATAATATTTCAAGAGTTTATAAAAAATATTTTTAAAAATTACTGCCATTCCATCCCCAATGTTCCACCTCTTCATATTTTATATATATTTGTGAAGGTTTTATATTCAACTCCTGACTAAAGATATTGGTAATTTCCTTTGTCAAACTATCGTATTCCTTATTATCTGCTTTCCCAAATATTTTTACTTCAATAAATGCAATTGATTCCTCATTACTTCCTTTAAAATAAAGATTTGAATTATCCTGAAAAGAAAGCATAAGCCATTTTTCAGATTTTCCTGGAATAAGTTCGATAGCCTTTCCAAGTTTTTGCTTTATATTTTTTTCTTTCTCCCTGGTAATTTCTACATTAACCTTTGTCTGAATATATGGCATAATTATCTCCTCCAACACTAAGTTTAATATATTTAATCATCAAAACCTATCTAGAACTTTATCCTTTGCTTTAGTAATTGAGGCAACACGAAGTGAAAAAAGTATTCCTACTATAAGAAAACATGAAATCATACCTATTACCCCCGGCCACCCATATTTAGACCAGAAAGTACCTCCTGTAGTGCCTCCTATACTTGAACCTACGTAATAAAAGAATAGATAAAGTGATGATGCCTGTGCCTTATCATGATTTGCAATTTTTCCTATCCAACTGCTCACAATTGAATGACTTCCAAAAAATCCGAATGTAAATATACAAATTCCGATTATTTTTAGGGCTAAATTTACATTCAATGTAACAACTGCTCCTGCAGCCATTACTAGAACTATAATCCAGAGTACTTTAGAGTTTCCCCTTCTATCTGCCAATCTACCTGACCAGGTAGAACTAAAAGTACCTATAGTATAAATTATAAATATAAAACTAACTAAAGTTGGACTAAGTAAGTAAGGTGGTGCAATTAATTGATATCCAATAAAATTATATAATGAAACAAAACTTCCCATAATTAAAAATCCAATAACATACAGACAAAGTAATCTAGGATTTTTAAGATGATTCAACATTGACTTTAATAACTTTCCTATTTCCATCTTGCGTGCAACAAAATGCTGCGACTTTGGAAGCTTGTTCCAAAATAAAACACTTGCTGCTGCACTAAGTACACCTATTGCACATAAGGCAACCCTCCATCCAAAAAAATCAGTAAGAGTTCCTATAATAATACGACCACTCATTCCACCTATGGAGTTTCCACTAATATACAACCCCATGGCTACACCCAGGCTTTTCGGATCAATTTCTTCTCCTATATATGCCATTGCAACTGCTGGTAGGCCTGCTAACACAAGACCTTGAAGTATTCTGAAAATTAAAAGATAATGAAACCCAGGCACAAATGCAGTTAATATTACAAGTATAGATGCTGACATAAGTGAAAAGCTCATAACTTTCTTTCTTCCAAAAACTTCAGACAAAGATCCAAAAACAAGCATACTAAATGCTAGAGCAATAGTAGTACATGAAAGAGATAAACTTGCAACTGTAGGTGAAATATGAAATTCTTTAGATAAATTAGGCATTATAGGCTGAGTACTATACAAAATCGCAAATGTATCAAATCCACCTGCAAATAATGCCATATTAACATTGCGGAATTCCTTTGTACCTTTCTTTATGTAATTCATAAAACCACTCCGAACTTGACTTTCTAAATTTCACTCATAAATCATATTTTATAACTTTCTCTTATTAATAACAAGCTTTGATACCTTGCTTATTTAAACAATAAAAATGTAGGAGCTATCAACCATTAAGCTGATAGCTCCCATACTGGCGGAGATGGTGGGATTCGAACCCACGTGCCCTTGCGGACAACTTGATTTCGAGTCAAGCTCGTTACGACCACTTCGATACATCTCCAAGATTCACATTAATATTATACAGAACCAAATTAAATAAATCAAACTAATTATTTAATTTGGTCTTTTTAGCTTAAAAAATTCTTCCAAAATATTGCTGCATATATCGTTATAAAGCCATTTTACATTTACAAAACTATTTAAATTTGGATTATGAATTAAATTTAAAACAGAACCGCATGCACCACAAGATGTATTAAATGTTCCTATATAAAGGCTACTTATCCTGCTCTGAATTATAGCTCCTGCACACATTGGACATGGCTCAAGGGTAACATACATACTGCATCCTGAAAGTCTCCAATTATCAATCATCTTTGAAGCCTGTCTTATTGCCAACAACTCAGCGTGGCAGGTGACATCCTTTTCACTCTCTTTCAAATTATGTGCTCTTGCCAATATTTTATTATCTTTTACAATTACTACTCCTACAGGAACCTCATTTAACTCTAATGCGCGATTTGCCTCTTTTATAGCTTCCTGCATAAAATCCATTTTTATCTCCATCTGTGGTATAATTTAATTATTGTATTGAAACTCGTAAGGTTTTCACTTAAAATTAGAGTACAAAATAAATTTTATTTCTATATAAAAAATCCTGCAAATATACTTACAGGAATTAAAACACTTAATGTCATACTTCTTAAAATACTATTTATGGTGTACCCGAGAGGAGTCGAACCTCCGGCACGTGGTTTAGGAAACCACTGCTCTATCCTACTGAGCTACGAGTACACATTGCTTTACCTTAATATTTTATTACAGATTATTAGTATTGTCAATTTTTTTATTCCATTAACATATACATAATTTATATACATGCATAATAATATAATTAAATGTTGTGTAAAATCATAACTAATTGGACAAAATTAAAATATAACTAAATAAAAATTTGGGGAGGTATATACTATGATTAGTGAATTAAAAAAACTATTTCTAGCAAGTGTAGGATCAGCTGCCTATACCTACGAAAAGGCTTCAAAATTAATCGACGAAATGGTTCAAAAAGGTAAAATCACAGTAGATGAAGGTAAACAATTATCTGAAGAGTTAAAGAGAAATGTAATAAATAAAAAAAATCAAATAAAACCTTTAACTAAGGATGAGCTTATTTCCATATTAAATAATTCAAATTTTGCTTCAAAAGAAGATATATCATCTATAAATGAGAGATTAACCAAACTAGAAGAAAAGATAAAGAATAACTAAAGTCCAAAAGGACTTTAGTTATTCTATTATAAAATGCCAAAGAATTCATCCGCACGCTTTAGGGAAATTGTAAAAGTATTGGGTAAATATGGTTTTAAATTTATACGAAGCAGAGGAAAACACTCCCCTGAAAATTTAAGAAAGGCTTTTGAAGAATTAGGTCCTACTTTTATTAAAATAGGACAGATTCTAAGTTCAAGACCAGATATATTACCTGTACAATACGTTAAGGAACTCTCAAAACTTCAAGATGATGTACCACCTGAAAAATTTGATGATATAAACAAAGTATTTTTTAGTGATTTCAACAAAAATATAGAAGACTGTTTTTTACATTTTGAGAAAATACCTTTTGCATCTGCATCTGTTGCTCAAGTTTACAGTGCTACCTTAAAAGATGGAAGAGATGTAGTTGTAAAAATTCAAAGACCCTATATCAAGCAAAAAATGGATACCGATATATCTATATTATATAAAATAATAAAACTGGCAAAAAATAAATTTAAAAACTCAATAGTGGATCCAGAAGAAGCATTAGACGAATTAAAATTTTCTACAACTCAGGAACTTAATTTTAATTTAGAAGCAAAAAACATGATAAAATTTAAGACTCTAAATAAAAACGTGGCTTTCTGCCATGTACCTTATATAATAAAAGATTTATCTAAAAACAAAGTAATAACTATGGAAAAAATTGATGGATTCAAAATAAATGATTTAGGAAAATTAAAATTATACAATTATGACTTAGATGATTTAGGAAAAAAACTTGCAATATCATTTTTTAAACAGGTTTTTACAGATGGTTTTTTTCATGCAGATCCTCATCCTGGAAACTTACTTATACAAAAAAATAAAATATGCTTTATAGATTTTGGAATGGTGGGCAATATATCCAGTTCATTGAAATTATCATTAAATGAAATAATCATATCTATAGTTTATAAAGATTTGGATAAGCTTGTATCAGTAATTATGTCAATAGGAATTAAAAAAGGTCTTGTGGACAAAAATCAATTATATGAAGATATAGATAATTTGCTTTCAAACTATCTTGGGACATCTTTAGAAAATATAAAAATTTCTGTTTTAATAGGAGAAGTTTTTAATTGTGCCAAAAATAACAATATAACATTACCTAAAGATTTTATTCTCCTCGTAAAAAGTTTAATTATAGTAGAAGGTCTAGTAACAGAAATATCACCTCAAATTCAAATTTTAGATATTGCCGTTCCCTTTGTAAAAAATAGCAGCAAAACTTATCTACTGGATAGTATAAATTTAGATGATATTTTAATGAACTCCTATAACTTTACAAAAAACTCAATAAAATTACCTACAAAATTTATTGAATTAATTGATGGAATACTGAATGGAAGAGCTAAAATTCAGTTGAAATTTAATAAAATTGAGAATTCTATAAAACAATTAAATAAAATGACAAATAGACTTTCTATAGCCTTAATATCATGTTCTATGCTAATAAGTTCTTCACTAATTTTAAATTCAAATATAGGACCTAAAATTTATAATATATCATTGTTAGGATCTATAGGAATGTTTATCTCATTATTTATAAGTTTAATACTTATAATATCAATAATAAAATCTGACAAAATTTGATACTAAAATGCTGATAATATCTTATCAGCATTTTCTCACACTTATATTTTAATTTCTATTCCACCTAAAATATATTCTATAATATTATCTATCATATGATTATAATTTTTCTTGTCTTTATTTACGTTTTCATTATCCTGATTTATTAGCTCATATACAGCAGCTGAACATATAGAACCAAATAAAGTATATGCCATATAATAAGTATTGTCTTTTTTTATGCTTCCTTCATCTACAGCATCCTCCAAATACTTCTGTATATACATAATATATTTATTTATAGACTCTCTTAATTCTAATTGTCTACTTTCTTGACCCCAAAGCTGACTCATTATTACCTTAAAAAAATCTTTTTTTTCATATACCAATCCTAATTGTATTTTACATAATACTTTCAACTTGGATAATGCATCTTGTTTAGTATTTGCAATGTCTTCTATTTCTTCTTTTATAATACTCATTCCTTGTGATATTATATATTTAAATATTTCTTCTTTACTTTTAAAATGATAATATAATGTTCCTTTTGCAACTCCAGTATCAGCTGCTATTGCATCCATAGTAGCACCATCATATCCATAATTTGAAAAAATCTTTATAGCAGATTCAAAAATAGCCATTTTAGTATTGTTCATATATACCACTCCAGGTTTTTAATATATATCATATTAATTTATAATAATTATGTTATATATAATTTTAGTATAAATAATACTTAAAATCTACTACTATAAATAAATTGACCATGATCAATATGATAATTATAATGAGTATACAGGAAAATATATGTTAAGGAGCTAAATAAGATGATCAAATACTATAACAGAAGATCAAAAAAATATGAAATAGAACATATCGCAGGAGATAAATACCTGAAATGGATTTATTCTTCACCCATAGGTATGAAGCTCTTAGAATTAATAGTGAAAAAAAAAGTTTTCTCTAAATTGTACGGATATTTTTGTAATACTGGTTTAAGCAGGAGAAAAATATATACTTTTATTAAAGATTTTAATATTGATATGGAAGAATCAATAGATAATATATATGATTTTAAAAGTTTTAATGATTTCTTCACAAGAAAACTAAAAAAATCTGCAAGACCAACTGACAAAAACAGTAATATATTAATTTCACCTGGAGATGGAAGAGTTCTAGCTTATTCAAATATAGATTTAAATAAACTTATTCAAGTAAAAGGATATACATACAAACTATATGATTTAATTGAAAATAAAAACATTGCAGAAAAATTTAAATCTGGAAATTTGATTATACTTAGATTAGCTCCCGTAGATTATCATAGATTTCATTTTATAGATAATGGAACTTGTAGTATTTCACATAGAATTAAAGGAGATTATTATTCAGTAAATCCAATATCATTAAAAAAAATCCCAGAAGTATTTTGTAAAAATGAAAGACAGTGGAGCATACTTAATTCTGAAAATTTTGGAGATGTCCTCTATGTAGAAATAGGTGCAACATGCGTAGGTTCTATAGTTCAAACATATACTCCTCAACATAAAATATATAAAGGATATGAAAAAGGATATTTTAAATTTGGAGGTTCTACTATAATATTATTCTTTGAAAAAGATAAGATTGCAATTGATAAAGATATAATTTATCAGACAAATATAGGCTATGAAACTAAAGTCATAATGGGAGAAAAAATAGGAACTAAATACAAACTTTAATATTAAAATATTTAAAATAAATTAATATTATTCTTAAAAATAAGCATAATAAAAATATATTAAGTATTTTAATTTAAAGGAGAGATATAAATGAAAAAGAAATTTTCGATAATTATAACAGCGTTATTAGTTACCCTAAATTTAGTTGGTTGTGGAACTAATCAAAATGCTACTAAAGTGAAAAATAAAGTACAAAATGCACCTCAGCAAGCAAAAAATGATGTTATAACAATACCAAAGGACTTAAATGCTGATATGGGTACTGGAACCTTTTACATATCCACTGCATCTGGTACATCTAAAAATGGAGCTACACCTATTGTGAATAAAAAAAGTAATGATACAGTTGAACGTATTCAATTAAATACAACTGATTTTAGTGCTAAAAACTCAAGTTATATATTTGTAGACGGTATTTTAAATACTAAACAACAGCTATCAAATAGTAAATCCAATATAGATATTAAAGATAGTGCCCTTAAACAAGGTAAACATAGAATTGACATTGTTCAATTTAATAATAATAAGACGACTGACAAAGTTCTTACACACAAATCAGCTTATTATGAAGTTAGATCATAATTATATATGTACACAGTAGAGGATATACTTTTATATTCTCTACTGTACTTTTTAATAGCTGCCTAATTTTTTCTCTTCAATCTTGTTTAATAATTTATTATATTTTGTAGTTAACGTAAGAAATTCTTTTCTATTTCCTAACATTAATGAAACTTCTATACTGTTTCTTAAATTTCTTATTTTATTAGCCATATATTCTTCGTAAGATAACCACTCATATATTTTTATATCATCGTTATTCATTTTTACTTCTAATTTCTTATAGTGTAAGAAAAAGCTAATCAAATCGGCTGGCTCTTTATAAATACTAATACTGATTCCATACTGAACTTTTTTTATAATGAATAGATCAGAATTTTTATGTTCCTGTTCTACCCAAACTTTAGTACCATTCTTAAGTTCTTTAATATCATCAAAATTATATCTTTCTCCCTTCATAAAACCACACCCCTTTTATTTTTGAAATCCTTTTCACACAAAATAATAAAAATCTTTATATAGATAATATATGTATATCAAAATTATCTACCACTAAATTTTAATATTCTTAAATAAATAATTCTACAAATATTTAAAAAATCCTTTAAAATAAAAGAAGAGATAAAAAATTAATATCTCTTCTTTCTAAATTATCAATTCACTTGCATATGGTAGCGTTTCTATCCAATTGCAAAATTTTCTCCATTCAGGCAATCTATGGTTCTTTCTCTGACTATATACACCTTTTAAACATCTATAATTAGTGGTTAACCTTGCCGTTAATTCAAATCCTGATGGATTAGAATATAGTAACTTCAGATAATCTTCCATATCGTGAGTATTATTGTATTGCTCCTTAAGTTCATTCATAATAGAAATAATCCTTTTATCTACATATTCGTTATATTGTTGTGATAAATCAAATTTGGCTATTCTATGCATAGTAGATTGACTGCTAACAAAAGTAATGAACCTATATCTCTCCAATTCGATCCATGCCTTATTTGAAAAAGTTAAATCAAAAGCTACTCTTATACCTGATAAAAATTGATCATGTGCCTCTCCTTTAGGAGATTGGGCTAATCTTTTAACTGTATCTGTAATATCGAAATTACATTTATCAGTACTTATTGCCATAGGGTACTTACTTGCTTTTACACTTTCTTCTAAATCATATACCTTTACATTTTCTATTTTCAATTAGTATACCTCCAATTTTAAACTTGACCTTACATAAGAATAAAATAAAAAGCTCTCACATATACAAGTGAAAGCCTTGCTATTGGTGCGCCAGAGAGGATTCGAACCCCCGGCACGCTGGTTCGTAGCCAACTGCTCTATCCAACTGAGCTACTAGCGCATAATAAATTTTAAAGTATTTAATAAATACCCTATTTAATATTATATTATATTTAAATTATGTAGTCAAATAAATTAGATAACTTTAATTTAGATTTCGCATAAAAAAATCATTATATAAAATAATATAATGATCTTCAATAAAACTTGGCGGAGAAAGAGGGATTTGAACCCTCGCGCCGGTTACCCGACCTACGCCCTTAGCAGGGGCGCCTCTTCGGCCACTTGAGTATTTCTCCATGCCCTACGATTTATAATTTAAAATTAAAAAATGGCGGAAAGAAAGGGATTCGAACCCTTGGTACGGTCACCCGTACGCCGGTTTTCAAGACCGGTGCCTTAAACCAACTCGACCATCTTTCCAAGACCGCTAACAGATATTATTGTATCATCATCAATTATAAAAGTCAACATTTTTTTATGCAATAATAAAAAAAGTATGATTGAATTGTGATACTGTCTTAGTATACCGCATTTGATTATGTCCCAAATAAATAAGTTTATATTATAATAAAACCTCATGACTAAGAAATGGGGTGGACAAAATCAGAAGGGTAGTTTTAACAATGAATGAGAATGTAAAGTATAACATAATAAAGAAATTAGTAGAGAGTAATGGTAACAATCAAAGAGCTGCCATACAGATTAATTGTACTGTTAGACACATTAACAGAATGATTAAAGGGTATAAGGAGAAAGGAAAAGACTTTTTTATACATGGAAATCACGGTAGAAATCCTGTTCATGCTTTAGATAATTCTATAAAACAGACTATTGTTAACTTATATCGAACAAAATATGAAGGCACAAATTTAACTCATTTTTCAGAACTCTTAGAAGGATTTGAAGGGATCAAAGTTTCATCAAACACTATACGTTCCATCCTTTTACAAGAATTCATCCTGTCCCCTAAGGCAAAACACGCTTCTAAGAAGACCCTACAAGCTAAACTTAAAGATATGCCAAAATCTACAAAGTCAAAAAAGCAGGCTGGTATTATTCAAAATTCTATTCTTGTTGTAGAAGATACTCATCCCAAGCGTCCGAGATGTGCCTATTTTGGAGAAATGCTTCAGATGGATGCTTCTCTTCACCCTTCATTTAGTGGAAAAAAGTCAACTCCATATAGCTGTAGATGATGCCACAGGTGCTATTGCAGGTGCTTATTTTGATGCTCAAGAAATGCTGGATGGCTATTACCATGTACTTGAGAAAATACTGAAAACCTATGGTATTCCTTATATGTTTTACACCGATAGGCGTACAGTTTTTTGAGTATAAGCAGAAAAAATCCCCTTCTATCGAAGAGGACACTTTTACTCAATTCGGTTATGCCTGTAAGCAGTTAGAAATTGAGATTAAAACCAGCAGTATTCAACAAGCCAAATGGCATGTGGAACGAATTTTTCAAACACTGCAATCACGACTTTCTATCGAAAAAATCAATTTAATTCTTGGTGTACTTGCCAGCAGGAAAGTAGACAATGAGAGTTGTGTAAAATACAATAAAAGATATCATCTTCCAGTAGATGCTAATGGCCACCCAGTATATTATCATAAGGATACCTGCGGTACAGTAATAAAGGCATTTAACAATGATATATATTTTTGTGTAAACGAAAAAGTTTATGCACTTGAATTGCTTCCGGATCATGTTTCTTCACCAAAAAATTTTGATCTTGCAAATACTTCAAAAGTTCCAAAGAAACACTATATACCACCGATAAGTCATCCATGGAAACAGGCTTCATCTGAACATTACTGCAATAAACAGCTCATAGGCAAAAAGAAAATACAGCTTAAAGAAATAAAAAATCATTTTACTTAAAAAATTTAAGTTGAGAAATGTATTTTCTATACCGAAAAATAATGTTATAAGCATAACAAAACACCAGCTGCTGCTGGTGCTGGTGCTAATAATTAAAACTTTTTGGGACATTTTCAAAATTAGTTGACACATTTTTTTATGCAATAATAAAAAAAGTTTAAAAAGCAAATCTACCCTTTAAACTTTTAATATAACTATTTTATTGTTTCCCTATTACCCATATAAGGTCTAAGTATTTCTGGTATTTCAACAGTCCCATCTTCTCTTTGATAATTTTCAAGTATGGCAGCTACAGTTCTTCCTATAGCAACACCAGATCCATTCAAAGTATGAATATATCTTGGTTTATCTTTTGGAGTTTCTTTATATTTTATATTAGCACGTCTTGCCTGGAAATCCTCAAAATTACTACAGCTTGATATTTCTACATATCTATTATAACTTGGCATCCAAACTTCTATATCATATTTAAGAGCTGCAGTAAAACCTAAGTCACCTTTACATATTCTAACTACTCTATATGGCAACTTCAACCCCTTTAAAACATCTTCTGCATCTCTTGTAAGTTTTTCTAGTTCATCATAAGATTGTTCCGGTTTAACAAATTTAACAAGCTCAACCTTGTTAAACTGATGCTGTCTTACAAGACCTCTAGTATCTCTTCCTGCAGACCCTGCTTCTGATCTAAAACATGCACTATATGCAGCATATTTTATAGGCAGATCTTCTCCCTTTAAAGTCTCATTTCTATAAAAATTAGTTACTGGTACTTCCGCAGTAGGTATCAAAAAAAAGTCGTTGTTTGAAATTCTAAAAGCATCCTCTTCAAACTTTGGAAGCTGACCTGTTCCTGTCATACTATCTCTATTAACCATGTAAGGCGGCATCATCTCTGTATATCCATGCTTTTCAGTATGGACATCTAAAAAATAACTTATAATAGATCTTTCAAGTCTAGATCCTAAACCCTTATAAAAAGTAAATCTCGAACCAGATACTTTTCCAGCTCTTTCAAAATCCAATATATTTAAATCTGTACCTATGTCCCAATGAGCCTTTGGTTCAAAATCAAATTTAGTAGGCTCAGACCATCTTCTTATCTCTACATTATCTGCGTCACTTTTACCATCTGGAACTTGTGGATTGGGGATATTAGGTATTCTAAGCATTATATATTGGATTTTATCATCAATATTTGAAAGTTTAACATCATATTCCTTTATCTCACTAGATAACTTTTTCATTTCAGCCAATACTTCATCGACACTTTCCCCTGACTTTTTCATTTTAGCTATTTTAGCTGAAGATTCATTTCTATTTTTCTTTAACTCCTCAACTTTAACTAAAATATTTCTTCTTTCTTCATCTAAAGATACAACCTCATCTATACTAGATAAGTCAAAATCTTCTCCTCTATTTGATAAAAGTTTTTTAATTTCTTCTGGATTATTTCTTATTTTCTTTAAATCTAACATATATAGACCTCCTTAGTTTTATGCCACAAAAAAAGAGTTTATCTCCCTGTAAAGGGACGAAAAACTCCGCGTTGCCACCCTAATTAACCAACTAAAAATTGATTCTCTTAAAAATATAACGGTTATACCGAACTAATTTAATAGCTACTTCAGAGTTGGATTCATAATAAAACAATATCGATTTTCACCAAAACATCGATTCTCTTAAAATTGCTATATTACTACTAAACTCATCATAAGTTACTTTTAATTTTTGCCTTTATTATATATTAAACGTATTTTTATGTCAACCAAAAATTATTCATTACACCTATCTATAGTCTTGGTAGCAATTATGTCCACCTTTGTATTAAGTATATTAGTGCAAATTGTATCACCTATAAATATAGGTGCTCTTACATGCAACCTGCTTAGCGCTTTTGAGCACTCTATCCACAATTTTTTATCAATTGGTTTACTGCCTTTTACAGGAATAACATTGCAATTAGCCCCTTCTATTCTTACAATGCTAGTAAATATATCATATCTATTATTATATTTTATCCAATTTTTTGACTTTTTATCAATAATATTATTCATAGATAATTCTTATTCCTCCAGTATTAAATCTCATCAAATTCCTTTATTCTACCTAATATTATTTTTGAATTTTTAGAATTTTTAACTATATCAGTCATATTCTTATTTGTCTCTCTAGATAAGATAGATGATACTTTATAAAGACACTGGGCTCCTCTACAATTTCCGAAAGTAGCTCCAGTCCTTCTCTTTATACCCTCTATAGTACGTGCACCGAGTGGCCTCCTTATAGCATCTATAATCTCACCTTCGGTTACCTTTTCACAGTAACATACTATTTTTCCATACTTTTTATTTAATTTTATTATCTCTTTTCTTTTATCATTTGTCATATCCCTAAATCTATAAAATTCTCTTCTTTTATCTATAAAATCTTTTTTTGGTATACATTTTAAATTATTTACTATAGTCTCACATACAATTTTTGAAATAGCTGGTGTCATAGTAATTTGACCTCTATGCTTTTCTATTACTTTTATATATCCTTTATCAATCAAGCTATCATCTATAATATTATCATCATTATAATATCTAGACTCATAAAAAATATTTATATTATTTTCATCTATTTCGCCAATATATTTTTTTATTATTTGAAGCCCATCTTCATAACTTATCTTACTATTTGTAGTTATTTCAACCATCAATCCATTATTATCAGTTGGAATTATATATATTCTACCATTATTTTTTTCTAATGCAGATATTACACTGTTATTATTATATCTATTGCCTATATTTTCTATGAGAAAATAATTTATATATCCTTTTTTAATACTTGCCATATTTATATTATCAATACTATAATTCTCTTTAGGGGTAGTATTTAAGACTACACTGCAAGTAAATTTATTTTTATTTGTAACGACTTTAAAGCCTTTAGACATAGATTGTATATCTAAAACCTCTTCTTCCAACTTAAAATTCACACCATTGTCAAATGCAATTTCACCATAGGAAATTGCTAGATCATAAGGTGATATAATACCAACATTTTTAGAATATATAGACTTTCTAACTTTAGTATTAAGATTTGGTTCAATTTTCAAAGTCTCTTTTTGATTTAAAAGATATATATTTTTAATTCCTCTATCCAATGCTCTATTATATAATTTATTAAGTTCTTCTTCACTACTTTCATTATCTGAAAGTACAAGGTAACCTTTCTTACTAAAATTTATATTAAACTTAGAAGCAATATTTCTTATAATACTATTTCCCATGGACTCCAATCGTGACAATAAAGTTGTTTCGCACTCAACTCCATCATACACTACTGAAGAATTTATAAGTGCAACATCATTTGCTATATCATATTCTTTCTCGATTAAAGCTATATTCAAACTATATTTTGAAAGCTCATATGCAACTGCACACCCTACTATGCCACCACCTAATATAAGTACATCATAATCCATACTTTACCTTCCTTTCAAGGAAATAAACATATTATTTTTATTCCTGTAACACTTATATTATATTACCTTTTTACTATTAGAGTATATACCCTATTCATAACTTGTAAAAATTTAAAAACTGCTGAAAATTATCAGCAGTTTTCACTTTTAAATTATTTATTAAGTTTATCTATATTTTCTCCAAGCTGTTTTATATAATCACCATATTTTGACCAATCACCATTTTTTTGTGCATCTATAGCCTTGTTATATAAATTCTTTATGTTCTGCAGCATTTTAGATTTACTATCATCTAAATCATCATTATTTTTTTGATTAGAATCTGGTTGAGAATTGTCATTTTGATTATAGTTAAATAATTCTTGCATTGCAGTATCTATATTTTGAGACAATATCATTTTATCTCCATATGATACTATTACCCTCTTCATTTCGGGAATACTATCCTTGCCACTAGCCCGCAGATAAACTGGTTCAATATAGAGAAGTGAATTGTCTATTGGAAGTATTATTGTATCTCCATATTGAACTTTTGATCCATCTTTATTCCACAGTGATAACTCCTGAGATATATTTGGATCTTGGTTTAATCTTTGCTTAAATAAATATGGACTATATACTGTTTTCTCAGGTGGAAATTTATATAATACCATTTTTCCATAATTATTTCCATCCATTCTTGCTCCAAATAGGCCAGACATATTATCCTTATTTCTCATATTCAAATATTGAATCAACATCATTTCTTCCTTCTTCTCACCAGGAAGTTTCATTACCACATAAGGAGATTCCATAGAACTTTTATCTCCGTTAACCTGCTTTTGATTTTTAGCAACTTCCCAAACATCTTCACCATTGTAGAAAACACCAGGATCAGTAACATGGTATTTTCCAATAACATTGCTCTGAATTGTAAATAAGTCCTCTGGATATTTAAAATGCTGTCTAATATCTGGAGAAAGAGTATCTAAGTTTTTAAATAGCCCAGGAAATATTTTTGAATAACTTTTTGCTATTGGATCATTTTTATCAACTATATAAAAATTTGTATCTCCATTTAATGCATTTACTACTACTTTAAATGAATTTCTTATATAATTCATACCGTTACTTTGAGGCTGTGAATAAGGATATTTATCTGATGCAGTATATCCATCCAATATCCAATATAGCTGACCTCCACTTATAACAACATATGGATCTGAATCATAATTTAAAAATGGTGCTATTTTTTTTACCCTATCTTTTATATTTCTATTTATTAATATTTTACTGTTGCTATCTATATCCCTTGACAATATAAAATTGGCATTTTTTTGATATAGTGAAAATAATATCTTATTAAAAAAATTCATGTTTATTCCTGAATTTTCTTTATATTTATTAGTAGCATTATCACTTCCTTTAGGATAATCAAATTCATTTAATTTAGTATTTACAATAGCATAGTCATTAGTACTCTCCCCAAAATATATTCTTGGATTATCTATCTTTATGTTAGTTGAATTTTGAGGAGGCATATCTTTTATTACAAAATTAGGCTGACCATCAGATGTTACAGAATTAACTTTATTCATAACTAATCCATAACCATGAGTATAAATAAGATGTCTATTTTGCCAAGTATCAGGATCTATAGAATTACTATTTATCTCTCTGGCACCTAAAAAAACTTGAGTTAATCTTCCATCTATATTATATCTATCTATGTCAGCATCATTAAAATTATAATAATACCTTATAATCTGAACTTGATTATAAAATTCAAGTGTTGGCTCATATGAGTTTACTCTTATATTGTTAATAGTATCCATATTATCTTTAACATCATTTATTGTTAAATTGTCTTTAACTTCAAATGATTTTACATCTATGTTTTGAATATTAAATGCCTTTCTTGTATAATCAATGTTATTTTTTATATATGGCTGTTCCAATGTCTTTTGATTTGATTTAACTACAAAATTTTGGACAATAGTACCTGCAATATTATTTGTAATAATTAAACATGCAATTACTACTATTGATATTATAATAGGCTTCATCTTTGATTTAATTATACTTGTAAATATAACAACTGCTGCAACTACAGATACAACACAAATAATTCTATATAAGAAAAAACTTACATGAATATCTGTATATCCCGCACCAAAAGTTACTCCTCTATTACTATATACAAGATTTACAGATTTAAGGAAAAATCCAAATGAAATACTTAACATTATAAGTGCCGATAAAACAGCTAATTGTCTTCCTGCAAATCGTGTTATTCCACTTTTAAAGTTTATCTTATTAAATTGGTTTCTAAAACCTTTTGTTGAAACAAAATTATCATTCAAATTTAATATAATATAAACAATAAACGTTAGGATTGTTAGAAATACAACTAAACTCAAAATAACATTGTATATGGATTGTATGAGTGGAAGTTTAAATACATAAAAAGATATATCTAAATGTAAAATTGGATCTTTTATGTTAAATGGAACAGAGTTATTAAATTGTAAGATTCTATACCAATATACAGTTGAAAATCCATATGATATTAAAAATGATACTATAATATCTAAAAAAATTGTTATTTTCTTGTAGAAACTTTCTTTTTTACTATCTACTTCAATAACTTTCCTATACTTCATAACACTCAATCTAATACTTTTATAATAAAACCATATGCATAAAAAACATATTATAAAAGTTGGTACCATAAGTTTTAAAACAGCTATAATTTTAGTAAAATAAACAGATGAATAGCCTATTTCTTTAAACCACTCAACATTAACTGCAAAATTTACTATTCTGTTTAAAAACAGAAAAATTATTGCTAGAATCATGATAATAACGCCTAAACCTAGAACGCCCTTCCTCTTCATTTATATTCACCTCTTTTAATTTGGATTAAATACTTTAACCCCTTAATTTTAGTTATATATTAAATAATTTTGATTTTTTAATTCCTGCTTTATATTTTCTATTATAGAAGTATTCTCAGCTGAAATAGTGTGTAAATGTACCCCATCAGTCAATACGGAAAGAGGTTCGGATTTAGTCTGCTTAACTTTTAAAATAAAGTTCTCTATATCATATAAAGATTTCAGCATAAGCATTCCTTTAATTTCACCATATATAGGATGTTCTATTATAACGTCTTCAACAATTCCACCAAACTTAACTATTATTTTAAGTTCATTTTCCATATCTTGCGGTTTATGAGAAACTGCTATAACATTTCTAACTACATTCTTTTCAACTTGAGGAATTAGATACCCTTCTGGAGTTGCCATTATATTTTTACCAGCTGCCCTTAAAATAGCTATATCTTTAACTATTATCTGTCTGGTCACACCAAGACTTTCTGCTAAAACATGCCCTTTTTGAGGTTTATCACTATTTTTCAATATATTCTCTATGTTCATTCTTCTTTCTTGTGAATTCATAAATACCTCCATTGAATTATAGCTTTCTATATAATTATATCATAAAAATTAATATTTAATGTATACAATTTCCATTTAAGTAATGGTATTAATTATAATCTCAATCTAATTTTTATTATCACATTCTTTAAGTATATTAAGTTCTCTATTAGCACATACTTTACTATTATCATGATTAGCAACTAAATAAATCACATTTTTATTAGTATTAATTTGATTTAACAATTTACTTCCCAATTTTGCATGATTGTAATATACATTAACTTTTGAAAAATTACACATATTTTTAATATTCCCATTTGTTATTTTGTCTAATAAAACCAATATAGATTTATCAATAATACTCATTCTTTTATAGATCTTACCTATATCGTGTAAAAGAGCTGCCTTTAAAAGAACTGTTGAATCTATGTTTTTCATACTGCACATCTTATTTACATCATATGCTACCCTTATTGAGTGCTTTTGTTCTGAAATTGATAATTTATAGAATAGTTTTAATTCACTTTCATTTAATATATACTTTACAAATTTCCTATCATCTTTATCTATTTTTGAAAGTAAACTCCAATAAAACTGTTTTATTCTATAAAGCTTCATTTAAGCACCTCTTAAAATATAGTTTAATGCATATAATTTTACATATATCAAAAAAGCAATTAACTTTAAAAGTTAATTGCTTTTT
>NZ_APMH01000033.1 GCF_000359585.1 Clostridium tyrobutyricum DSM 2637 = ATCC 25755 = JCM 11008
CATATCCACACTAATATCTACTTATAATTAATACCGATATTATATATTTCTTCAATAGTATATCTATGTGATCTTTACATGCATTTGCTTATATTATTTGTCTCCTGTATTTTATTGTAAAAGCTATATTATATTTATAATTGTATCTGCTATGTGATAAACTATCATTGTACATTTCGAACATATCTCAAATGCATTTTAGTTGTAGTTAGCAAAGCTTCTTTTATTTTATATTGTAGATTTTATCTTTTTCTACTCATAGCTATAAGCTTTTTTGTATTTGGAATACCACAGGTTTTACCTGTGGTATTCCAAATACAAAAAAGCAATTAACTTTTAAAGTTAATTGCTTGATGGTGGAGATAAAGAGATTCGAACTCTTGACCCTCTGCGTGCAAGGCAGATGCTCTCCCAACTGAGCTATACCCCCATATGGTGGACCTTCAGGGACTCGAACCCCGGACCAACCGGTTATGAGCCGGTTGCTCTAACCAACTGAGCTAAAGATCCATTTACCTGGCAACTACCTACCCTGCCACAAAGCTACCTCTGCAGTACTCTCGGCACAATGAAGCTTAACCTGCCTGTTCGAAATGGTAAGGAGTGTTACCTTCACGTCATTGCCACCAGATATCATTTATTGACAAAACATCTCTGTTACAGTTTTATATTATACTTTCTTTTTCTTTTACTGTCAACACTTTTTCACGAACTATTCAGGGCAAACGTATGAAAGATGATATTTTGTTGTTTAAAAAATATATATTTAAAATTTAAGAAATAATAATATTAAATTTTCACAATTTTTAACATGACTCAAAAGAAAATATTTTCAAATAACCAGATAGTCCTTATTGTAGGATGTATCCCGTAATATCAAAAATAAGCTCAATTTTATTAAGCTAGAAATGTGTGTTTTACAACTAGGTCTAGAAAAGTTTCATCTGTCATCGCCTTGGCTCTTTTTCTTGGGCCACTCATTGTTTTTTCAGTTTCTATATTCCTAAGTATATTAAGTGCAAATTTTCTAAGTAGTGATAGGTTCTCGGGACTATGTTCCTTCCTGGTTCTATTAGAATCCTCATCAAAAACTACATCAAGTACCCAATGCATACTTTCAATACTCCAGTAATTGCGCACGGCATTTGAAAACTTTACAGCATCAGCTGGCAGTGAACTTATATCTGTCATTTGCAAAATCTTCTATGGCAACCCAACTATTGAAGTTTGCCAACATACCAACTACAGATATAAATAATATATCTGATAGTTTATGCCTAATTTTTGCTTTCTGTCTCTAATCTGCTATACTTCCAAAATAATCTATCATTTTATTTCTTATCATATCACCATACTCCATATAATTTAAAGGAAGTCTTAAATCCATAATTCAAGCCATCTTTACAGTTTATTTACTCATGTGTTTGCCCTGATTAACTATTAATATATCAATTATTAAAATTTTATAGAGAATTTATTATATCCTTAAACTTATTACCCCTCACCTCAAAATTAGGAAACATATCAAAGCTTGCACAAGCAGGTGAAAGAGTTACAATATCACCTTTAACAGCAATCTCTTTAGCCTTTGAAACTGCTTCTTCAAGCGAGTTAACTGAAACTATTGGCACATCAATATCTTTGGTAATTTTCAATTTTTCAAATGCCGCCTTTATTTTATCCTTTGTATTACCCATTAAGATAAGAGTCTTTATTTTAGAATATCCTTCTTCCGCCAATACACCAAAAGGAATTTTTTTATCATATCCGCCTGCTATAAGTATGACGGGCTTTTCAAAAGCCTTAAGGCCAGCTAAAGTTCTAGTTGGACTTGATGCTATTGAATCATTATAATATTTAACTCCATTTAGTTCTCTCACAAACTCACATCTATGCTCCACACCTTGAAAAGTACTAGCAACTTTTCTCATACTATTAGTACTTGCATCTCCTTGTACAGCACAAAAAGCAGCTAATAAATTAGCAACATTATGCATACCCTTCAATTTAACATCTTTTATTTTGCATATCATATCTTCATCAATATATAAGGTATTATTTTTTAGATATCCACCATAATTTAATTCTTTATTTATACTAAACTGTTTCACTTTTCCTTGAGCTTCATTTACCATGGAATTAGTGTAACTATTATCTTTGTTTAATACTACTAAATCACCATTCTTTTGATATCTAAATATATTCTTTTTGGCATTAACATACTCTTCCATGCCCTTGTGTATATCCAGATGATTGGGGCTTATATTGGTTACCACTGCTACATCAGGTGAAACATTCATAGTCATAAGTTGAAAGCTAGACAATTCAAGCACAACTCTATCATCTTTATTTATTTCCTCTATCTTTGAAAATAGAGGCATCCCTATATTTCCCCCAACCCAGCACTTATATCCTTCATTCATAAGCATATTATATATAAGTGTTGTAGTTGTAGTCTTACCATCACTTCCTGTAACTCCATATATTTTTGAAGGGCAGTATTTTACAAACTCCTCAATCTCAGAAGTTATATATGACCCTTGGGATTTTGCTTTTAAAAGAGCTGGGCTATCTATTCTCATAGATGGAGTTTTAAATATAACATCAAAATTATTTAAATTGTCCAAATAATTTTCTCCAAGTATAAGCTCTACTCCTTTACTCCTTAATTCTTTTGATATTTTCCCTAATTGGCTTTCACTTTTTTTATCAAATGCACTTACCCCAGCACCTAATTTTAGTAAAAAATCAATTAACGGTCTATTACTAATTCCTATACCTACTACGGCTGTTTTTTTACCTTTTATAAAGACTTTAAAGTCATTAAAGTTATTCTCCATCTAAAAACCCTCCAAAAATAAACTATCTATCAATGATCTTTATTAATTATATCACTTATAATTCCATATTGTTATATTTTTTTGTGTGCATTATTTGAAGTTTTATTGTTATTATTAGCGAATAAAGTCGAAATTGTGAGAAAATATTTAATTTAACAACTTTGCACTTGTATATTGAAGTTTATTATTATTGTATGCTATACTAAGATTGTGCCGTAAGGAAGCATTAATATAATTCCCCAAGTTTTAATTAAACATATAACATATCCCCATGATTAAACCCTAATTTACCGGATGCTAGCATCCGGTAAATTTTTTATCCATAATTATTACAGCAAAACTATATTATGTATTTTTTCCTGGCTTTTTTATAATCATGTAAATGATATTATTATATTAATTTATAAAAACAGTATTTGTATCAACTAAAATAGCATACAGCTATTTTAGTAATAACCATATGCTTTATGTTGTATTTAAAATTCAACTTTTTCTTTAAGGAAGTCATTAAGCTTATCTATACTTATTCTAAATTGTTCCATAGTATCTCTATCTCTTATAGTAACAGTATTATCTTCAAGTGTATCAAAATCAACCGTTATACAATATGGTGTTCCTATTTCATCTTCTCTTCTATACCTTTTTCCAATACTACCCGCTTCATCATAATCTACATTAAATTCTTTTCTTAAAACATCATATACCTGAGAAGACTTTTCTGATAATTTCTTACTTAGTGGAAGCACTGCTGCTTTAAATGGAGCTATAGCTGGATGTAAGTGCATAACTAACCTTGTATCTCCTCCATCAAGCTTTTCTTCATCATAAGCATCAACTAAAAAAGCAAGTACAGCTCTATCTGCTCCTACAGATGGTTCTATACAATAAGGAACATATTTTTCGTGAGTTGTAGGATCAAGATAACTCATATCTTTACCTGAATGACCTTGATGCTGTTTTAAATCATAATCAGTTCTATCTGCAATGCCCCAAAGTTCTCCCCAACCAAAAGGAAATAAATATTCAATATCAGAAGTCGCATTACTATAATGAGAAAGTTCTTCTTTATCATGATCTCTAAATCTTATATTTTCCTTTTTTAATCCTAATGAAATTAAAAAATTCCAACAATAGTCTTTCCAATAGCTATGCCATTCTAAATCTGTACCTGGTTTACAAAAAAATTCTAGTTCCATTTGTTCAAACTCTCTAGTTCTAAACGTAAAATTACCTGGAGTTATTTCATTTCTAAAAGATTTTCCTATCTGTCCTATCCCAAAAGGTATTTTTTTCCTACTAGTTCTCTGAACATTTTTAAAGTTTACAAATATCCCTTGAGCTGTCTCTGGTCTTAAGTATATTTCAGATTTCGAATCTTCAGTTACTCCTTGATAGGTCTTAAACATAAGATTAAATTGTCTTATATCAGTAAAATTGCTTTTTCCACAGTTAGGACATGCTATATTATTATCATCTATATATTTTTTTAGTTTTTCATTGCTCCAACCATCTGCACTGGCCTTTTCAATACCTTGAGATGTCATATGTTCTTCAACTAATTTATCGGCTCTAAATCTTGATTTACAATCTTTACAATCCATAAGTGGGTCGGAAAAATTTCCTACATGTCCTGAAGCTACCCAAACTTCATTATTCATAAGTATTGCACAATCTATTCCAACATTATGTTTATTATCATGAATAAATTTTTGCCACCAGCATTTTTTTACATTGTTTTTTAATTCTACCCCAATTGGACCATAATCCCAAGTGTTTGCAAGTCCTCCATATATATCTGAGCCTGGATATACAAACCCTCTATTCTTGGCTAAAGCAACTATCTTATCCATATTTTTATACATATTAAACTATTCTCCTCATATAATAAATTTATTTTTCACATAAAAAAAGAGCATGTTTAAAGGGACGAATTATATATCCGCGGTTCCACCCTTTTTAGCAGATGCTCATCTTTAAATAATAACAGCTCAAAAGCTCCATTCGTAATAAAATCTCAGCTGTTTACACCATTTACAGCCTCTCTGTTGAAATAAATATTACTACTATACCTTGTCATAACCTATTATATTAAATTGTTATAAAATAAATAGCTCCATGAAAATAACCAAACTCAAAATTTGTTCTAAGTTACTTACCATAGAGCAACTTAAATACTATAAAATAATATTACATTATTTTAATGGTTTCATAGTAGGAAATAATATAACATCTCTTATTGAAGATGCATTTGTCAAGAACATTATAAGCCTATCTACTCCTATTCCCAATCCTCCAGTTGGTGGCATTCCAATTTCAAGAGCATTGATAAAATCTTCATCCATCATATATGCTTCATCGTCACCAAGTTCTCTTTCATTTAACTGCTGAATAAATCTTTCTTTCTGAACTATAGGATCATTTAATTCTGAATAGGCATTACATATTTCTCTGCCATATATAAATCCTTCAAATCTTTCAGTAAACTTGTCATTTCCTCTTTTCTTCTTAGTAAGAGGTGATATTTCTACAGGATAGTCTAATACAAAAGTTGGCTGAATAAATTTTTCCTCACAAAATTCTTCAAACATAGCATCTAATATATCACCTTTTGTACAATCTTTTAATTCTTTTTTCAATTCAATATTTTTTTCTTTAGCTATTTTTTGTGCTTCACTATCATCTTTTATTTCATTAAAATCAACACCAGTAAATTTATTTACCGCATCAACCATAGTAATTCTATTCCATGGTGGCTTAAAATCTATTTCAGTATCTTCATAAACTACTTTTGTAGTACCAAGAACTTTTTCGCATATATAAGCTATCATATTTTCTGTTAATTCCATCATATCATTGTAATCTGCAAATGCTTCATATAGTTCTATACAGGTATATTCTGGATTATGTCTTACATCCATACCTTCATTTCTAAAGTTTTTGCCTATTTCATAAACTTTTTCAAACCCACCTACAATAAGTCTCTTTAAATATAATTCAGTAGCAATTCTAAGATACATATCCATATCAAGAGTATTGTGATGAGTTATAAATGGTTTTGCTGCTGCTCCTCCAGCTATTGTAGATAATATAGGTGTTTCCACCTCTATGAAATCCCTTTTATCTAGATATTCTCTCATAGTTCTAATAATAGCTGTTCTCTTTAAAAATGTATCTCTTACATCCTGATTTATTATTAAATCTACATATCGCTGTCTATATTTTAAATCCGGATCTTTTAATCCATGCCACTTTTCAGGTAATGGTTTTAAAGATTTACATACAAGTTTAAAATCCTCAATATGAATTGTTATTTCACCAGTTTTTGTTTTAAAAACTCTACCTGTAACTGTTAATATATCACCTATATCATAAGTTTTATATTCCTTTAGTTTTTCTTCTCCAACATCATCTATTTTAATATACATTTGAATTTTGCCATATCTGTCATATAGATCAGAGAACCCAGCTTTTCCATGTACCCTTTTGGACATAAGTCTTCCTGCAACAGTAACAGTTTTTCCTTCAAGAGACTCATAATTATCCCTTATCTGTTCTGAAGTATGAGTTCTGTCAACCTTATATACATCAAATGGATCTTTGCCTTCATTTTGTAGTTGAAAAAACTTTTGTCTTCTTTCTTCTATAAGGGCATTAAACTTTTTCTCTAACTTATTAAAGTTTTCTTGCTTTGTCATTAAGTTTATCCTCCAATTATTTTCTTATACTGAGTATTTTATATCTACTTACTCCATCTGGAATTCGTACTTCAATTATATCATCAATCCTTTTATTTAATAAACTCTTTCCAACTGGTGATTCATTAGATATTTTATTATTAATAGGATCCGCTTCTGCAGAACCTACAATATGATATTCTACTTCTTCATCAAAATCATAATCTTTAATTTTAACAATTGAACCTACACTTACTATGTCTGACGGAATTTCACTCTCATCTACTATAGTAACATTTTTCAACATATTTTCAAGTTGTACTATTCTTCCTTCAACAAATGCCTGTTCATTTTTAGCATCATCATATTCAGAATTTTCACTTAAATCTCCGAAAGAAAGGGCTGATTTAATTTTTTCAGTTATCTCCCTTCTTTTTACTGTCCTTAAATTTTCAAGTTCATCCTCAAGCTTTTTTACTCCTTCATAAGTTATTAATTGTCCTTTTAATTCACTCATCTTAATCTCCCCTTTTATAAATAATATCCCAATAATTCTTATAAATAATATTTTAAGTAATTATAAAATAGCATTATTTTAATGTCAATTAAAATTTATTACATTGTCGTTAAATTTTATATTATTTAAAAATACCCCATTATATTCTAATGATTTATCTATATCCTTTTCATCCATCTGATTTAATATGGAACCTAGAACTTCAAAATACATATTTCCATCTTTAAAATTCCAGGGCACCTTATAAGTTACATCATTAATATTTAAATTGTTTTTTATGCCTTCAACAAAGTTATTACAAACATGCCATATACATATATCTCTATTAATAACTAAATTTCTGGATGCTATTATAAAGTCAGCATTATCAAAAGAAAACTGTTTATCCAAAGTTATTACAGGTGTTACGCCATAGTTTGCTATAATATATTCTCTAATCTGGTTAGCTTTTCTAATATTTTCTGAAAGTAAAACTATAAATTTTGCTTCTTTTGCAAAAAAGCATATCGTTCTAAACAATATAGAATCTGATGCATCATAAACCACTATGCAACTATTTTTTACACTTTTTTGTATATTTCTAAGTATCATCTGAGTGCTTTTATAAATACTAAAAGCCATAAGATCCTTTTGAAAATTATTATATATACTATAGTCTAAATACCTATATATTTTAGGTGCCAATTTTATATCATTATTTCTACACAATCTTTTAGCTCTCAATAAATTGTTATAATAGGCCTTTTTATTTATATTAGGTGGTAATTCTATGTCAGTAATTTTAATATTGAGATCCTTTATAAAATACTTCCCCTTAACTCTTATTTTAAGTCGGTCTTTTATTCTCACAAAGAAGCCATTATCTTTATATACTTTATTTGAGCGAGAATTTGCATATAAAACTGGTTGCATCGTACTCTTCCTATAAATTGCTTACATAATATACTATTAGGAAAATTAAATTAAGATTACTGCTAATATAAAAAATTTTTATATGTTTCTAAAATTTCTATAACTTTTTCAATGCTGTCTTCACAATTTATTTTATCTTTTATTTCCTTACTTGCCTCAAGCCCTTTTAAATACCAGCTCATATGTTTGCGCATCTCTAACAAAGCTCTTCTTTGACCTTTATATTTTATAGATCTTCTATAATGGTCAATACATAAATCTATTTTTTCTATATCAGTTGGATACTTAACTTTTTTGCCTAATCTTTTTTGTCTTATCTGTTTAAATATCCACGGATTTCCCATAGCTCCCCTGCCAATCATAATACCATCACATTTAGACATATCAAGTCTATATTGAGCTTCATCAGCTGTTTTTATATCTCCATTTCCTACAACCGGTATACTTATCATATTTTTAACTTTACTTATAATGTTCCAATCTGCCGTTCCTGTATACATCTGTTTGCTAGTTCTTCCATGAACTGTTATTGCATCTGCTCCTGCTTGTTCAATTCTTTTAGCAAAATCCAATACATTTATGTGTTCAGAGTCAAATCCTATTCTCATTTTTACTGTAACAGGCTTTAAGGACTCTTTCTTTACTGCCTTTACTATTTTCTCTGCTATATCTGGAGTCTTCATAAGGGCAGAACCGTCACCATTTTTTACTATTTTAGGAGCCGGACAACCCATATTTATATCTACTAAGCATATATCATCTCTAAAATTAAAAATTTCGCAGGTCTTTGCCATTATATCAGGCTCACTTCCAAAAATTTGCACAGCACATGGTTTTTCTTTTTCTGATATATCAAACATATGCTCAGTTTTACTATTTCCATAAAAAAGAGCCTTTGAACTTATCATTTCTGTATAAACTAATCCACATCCCTGTTCTATGCACAATTCTCTAAAAGCAATATCTGTAACACCTGCCATAGGTGCGAGAAACACATTATTTTTTAACCTAAGATTTCCTATTTGCATTTGAGTATATATTCCTTGTTTTTATAGTAAATAATCCTAAGTCCTGTAAGAGTTAATATTGGATCTATCATATCTATAGAACCAGATTCTTCATTTATAAGCTTTGCAAGTCCCCCTGTAGCTACTACAAAAGGTTGATCTTCTCCCATGGCAATCATTTCCTGTCTCATTTTTTTTATTATATACTCAATCTGCCCAACATATCCATATATTATTCCTGCCTGCATACTTGTAACAGTATTCTTACATATGACACTCCGTGGTTTTACTAATTCTACACGTGGAAGCTTAGCAGCTCTTTCAAATAATGCATCTGAAGATATTTGTACTCCCGGACAAATAGTTCCACCCAAATAATCTCCATTAGCCGTAAGTGCACAAAAAGTAGTGGCTGTACCAAAATCTATTATAATAGCTGCTCTATTATAAATTTCATGAGCTGCTACTGCATTTACTATTCTGTCAGCTCCTACTTCTCTTGGATTATCATATTTTACATTTATACCTGTCTTTACTCCAGGACCAACTACAACTGGTTTAACTTTAAAATATTTTACTATCATATGCTCAAGCGAATACATTATGTTGGGAACTACAGAAGATATTATAGCTCCTTTTATATCCGCAATTTCTAAATTATTTTTTGCAAAAAGCTGAATTACCTGTATACCATATTCATCAGCTGTTCTCTTAGAATCAGTAGATAATCTCCATACGGAGACAAGGTCATTATCATCATAAATTCCAATTACAATATTAGTATTTCCAACATCTACAACTAAAATCACTATGTAACACCGCCCTTAGAAAACTAATCAAAACACTCTTAAATTAATATTACATAATTAAAGAGCAGCTATATAAGGCTGCCCTAATTTACATTACATTGTCAATTAATACCTTTAATTTTATCAATAAAATATGATTTGTCAAGAGCTTTATATACTATAGAAATCTAAACTTTACTAAAATATTATCATGCATAATACAAATCAATTTTTATTTAATTATTTTTTAGTTTTTTCCATGAAGTCATGACTATTTACTATGAATCTTATGTGAGATCCTTTTCCTATTACTCCTTTATCATCTCTAGCTTCTACTTCAAAAAATAATTTTTTTCTATCAATTTTAGTAAGTACAGCTTTGCACTCTATGTTTGCACCTACGGGTGATGACTTGACATGTTGTACATTCATTTCAATTCCTACTGTTGTACAATCTTCAGGTATATCCTTTGCAACAGAACTTTTAGCTGCATTTTCCATAAGAGCTATCATGGATGGTGTTGCATAAACTTCTAAATCTCCAGATCCCATTTTTAAAGCAGTATCATTTTCAGTAACCTTTACCTTCCTAGTAAATACAGTTCCCTCTTTTAAATTAAATTCCATTTAATCATCTCATTTCCCATAATTATTTTAAACACTTAAAGATTATTTATTTTTTAACATACTTTTATAGTACTAGAAATTATTTTATATTTCAAGTACTATATAAATTTAAAAATACACTCTATAGATTAATCTATAGAGTGTATTTTTAAGCTTGATTAAATATTTCCAAAAATTCATCAGCCTCTACCTTTTCTTTTTCAAGCAATCTCTTAGCTACAGCATGAAGTTTATTTATATTGTCTGTTAATAATTTCTCAGCTCTTTTATATCCATTATCAATTAATTTTCTTATTTCTTTATCTATTTCAAAAGCTACTTCTTCACTAAAGTTTCGTCCTTTGCCCAAATCTCTTCCTAAAAATACTTCGTCATGCCCTGAACCAAATGCTATAGGTCCAAGACCACTCATACCATAATCCATAACCATTTTTCTAGCAATAGTTGTAGCTCTTTCAATATCATTTTTAGCTCCAGTACTTATATCACCTATTATAATCTTCTCAGCTACTCTTCCTCCGAGAAGACCTATTATTTCTTCTTCTAATTTAGTTTTTGACATATAAGAGGTATCTTTTTCAGGCAGGTGCATAGTATATCCTCCAGCCATTCCTCTTGGTATTATACTTATCTCATGTACTGGATCTGATGTAGGTAAAAGCTGCATAACTACCGCATGACCAGCTTCATGATAAGCCGTAAGCTTTCTATCTTCCTCATCTATTACTCGACTCTTTTTCTCTGGTCCTGCAACAACTCTAGTTACTGCTTCTTCTAGCTCTTCCATTTCAACTACACTTTTGTTCTTTCTAACTGCAAGCAGTGCTGCCTCATTCATAAGATTTTCCAAATCTGCTCCTGTAAATCCAGGTGTTCTCTTGGCAAGAACATCTAATTTCACCTCATCTGAGAGATGTTTATTCTTGGAATGAACATTAAGTATTTCTTCCCTTCCCTTTACATCTGGTGCTCCTACTAATATTTGCCTATCGAATCTTCCTGGTCTGAGAAGTGCTGGATCCAATATGTCTGGTCTATTTGTAGCAGCTATCATGATTATACCTTCATTTTGACCAAAACCATCCATTTCAACTAAAAGCTGATTCAAAGTTTGTTCTCTTTCATCATGACCTCCGCCAAGACCCGCTCCCCTTTGCCTTCCAACAGCATCTATTTCATCAATAAATACTATACAAGGAGAATTTTTCTTTGCCTGGTCAAATAAATCCCTCACTCTTGAAGCACCAACACCAACAAACATCTCCACAAAGTCAGATCCTGAAATACTAAAGAAAGGTACACCAGCTTCACCAGATATAGCTTTTGCCAGCAATGTCTTACCTGTACCTGGAGGTCCTACAAGAAGAACTCCTTTAGGTATCCTTGCACCCATTTCAATATATCTTTTAGGCTGCTTTAAAAAATCAACTATCTCTGCAAGTTCTTGTTTTTCTTCTTCTGCTCCCGCTACATCATCAAAGGTAACTTTTTGCTTATCAGGTGTTGCCATTTTAGCTCTGCTTTTGCCAAAATTCATAACACCACGATTTCCTCCACCACCTTGAGATTGCTGCATAAACATAAACCATACCGCGACTAACACAAGTACTAATAAAATTGTAGGTAAATACTGAACCCACATAGGAATTGTAGCTGGTTTTGCATACATCTCCTGTACCTGACCATCTTTAGGATGCTGTCCTATAAACTGAAATAATCTTTCAGATGGAACTATTGTTTCATATTGGGTACCATTTTTCAAACTTCCTCGTACTGTCATTTTGTCTTCTCCAAGTTGGAAACTCTTTATGTTGTTACTTAACCAACTTTTTTGGAATTGATTAAAGCTAATAGCAGTTGAACTCTGATTAGTTCTTACAAGCAATAATGCTACTAGAATTACTAATACAAAAATTACCATCCAGGCCGTTGCACTTGAAATTTTCTTCATTAAAGGCCCCCCTCTCTTTATGGTTTTACTCTGTAAAATTGTATCATATGCTAAATTTGTTTACAACGGATATAATTATTATTTATAAACATCATCCTTTAATACTCCCACATAAGGAAGATTTCTATATTTTTCTGCATAGTCCAAACCAAAACCTACTAGAAAGTAGTCCGGAACCTGAAAACCTATGTATTTTGAATTAACATTAACTTTTCTTCTCTCTTCCTTATTTAGGAGACAAGCTATTTCTATGCTGTTTGGTTTTCTACCTTTCAAGTAATCTAAAAGATATGAAAGAGTAATACCTGAATCTATTATATCTTCTACAATAAGTATATGCTTATTATGTATCTCGAAGTCTAAATCCTTTAATATTCGTACAACGCCAGAACTTTTAGTAGAATTTCCATAACTGGAAACTGCCATAAAATCCATTGTACATGGAATAGTTATTTCCCTTAATAAGTCTGCCATAAAAGGAACTGATCCTTTTAATATACCTACAAGCATTAGATCTTTTCCTCTATAATCTTCACTAATCTTCTTTCCTAATTCTTGAACTTTCTTCTTAATTTCATCATTACTGATAAGAATTTCTTTGATATCATCACTCATATCATACATAATTATATTTCCTCTCCTTCAAACTCTATAGCTAAAATTTTTTTAGTATGTTTATCTATTTTAAAAAGTTCTCCCATCCTGTATCCAACTACCCATGCTATACTTTTTCCAAAACATATGAGTGGAATATCATTTCTTCTTTCCTTTGATATTTTTAGATCTATAAACATATTTTTAAGTTTTTTACTTCCTTTCATTCCTATTGGTATAAATTTATCTCCTTCTTTCCTATTGCGCAATATTATATTTCCTTTTATCTTATCATAATCAAAGTATTGTATAAATTTATTTTTACTTATATTTTTAATACCTTCATTACAATAAGATTCTATATAAACTGCACAATTATTAGAAATATTATTTATGCCCTCATGAAGTACATATATGTCATTTGACATTTTAGCTTTTTTAATATTCTTACTTATAATCATATCGCCATAATCATTTGAAACTATTATCCGATTGGGAAGCATAATCTGTTTTCCTGTAGAATGCTTTTGAATACGCATTATGTCATAAATGTGTATTTTTTCAAAATCATATAGATTACCACATACGTCTCTTAATGATAATCTTAAAATTCTAGAAACTATTGCTTCATCTTCTAAAAATGCCTCTTTAGATATTATAACCTTTTCTGGGCAAGTATCACAATATTTTTTAAATTTTTCTTTAGCTATACTATCTAAATAGTTATTATCAACTTTTATAGTATCAGATAATCTATTTATAGTATTTATTATATCTTTATTGAAGTTTTTTTCTATATAAGGAATGAGTTCCAATCTTATCTTATTTCTCGAATATATAGTTTCAAGATTCGTCTTATCTATTTGTGGATTTAAATTTTCTTCCTTGCAATAATTTTCAATTTCACACCTAGTGGTATTTATAAGGGGCCTTATAAATTCATGATCACGTACAGCCTTTATTCCAGTTAGCCCCTCTAATCCAGTGCCTCTCATAATTCTCATCAGAACAGTCTCGGCCTGATCATTTGCATTATGTGCTATAGCTACCTTTTGGGCTCCAACTTCCTTTTTAACTTCATTAAAAAATTCATATCTTACTTTTCTTCCTGCAGTTTCACAGGACATATTTCGCTGCTGTGAAATTTTATTTATATCAACTCTTTTACTCCTAAACTCAATATCTAAACTTTGGCAAAAGTTCTTAACAAACTTTTCATCCTCATCTGATTCTTTTCCTCTAAGACAATGATTTAGATGTGCTACATACAAGTTTATATCAAGTTCTTCCTTAAGTTTATATAAAATATGCAAAAGGCAGAGTGAATCAGGTCCTCCAGATACAGCTACTACCACTTTATCTTTTTTGCACAACATATTATTTTCTTTTATAGTATTAAGTACAGTTTTTATCAAGATAAACACTTCCTGAAAATAGTTTATTTTAGAAATAATATCTTATATTATAGCATAATTATGTTGGCATTTGTGATGAAATGCTCTATACTCTTACTTAATAAAGACTATACACTTTCTCAACTATTACTGTCATATCGTCTTTTATCTTGCCACCAGAAAGCTCTTTTGACTTCTTGATGATATTTTTACTCATCTCCTTAGGATCATTACAATTTAAATCTCTAATGAAATTTTCCAGCCATTCCGAAGTACCGGCAACTTCACTATTATAATCCAATATTCCATCGCTGACCATTATTATAAAATCTCCATTCATAACTCTTTTATTTATTATTTCTATATCTGGTTTATCAAGCACACCTATTGGAAGTGTCTTTGATCTTATTACCTCTACAGAGTCTCCTCTTTTTATAAAACTTGCTACTGCTCCAACCTTTATGAAGTCTACTTCACCCTTATATAAATCTATACTACTTAAATCCAGTGTTGAAAATTTTTCGTCTTCTGTAAATTTAATACTCATGATAGAATTTACTGTATTTATAGCTGTAAGTTTATTAAACCCTGACTTAGTGAATTTCTCTATAAGCTTTACTGAAGCATCACTTTCTTTATTGGCTTGAGGCCCTGAACCCATTCCATCACTTATAATAGTCATATAGCTTCCATCAGGAAGTTTTCCATAAGTATAACTATCTCCACTCAGCTTTTCACCATTTTTACATATCCTACTTACATAGGCTGAAATATGATACTTTGGTGTCTCCTCAAAAACTATACCACAATTTTTCATTTCTGAATCTATATTGCATCCATCATCACTTACACACATAAGCTTTCCAGTAATACTATTTATAAGAGGCAGTACTTCCTTTATACATTTTTGTTGGCCTCCACATGCTTCCATAGACATTTTTACAATTAAATGATTGTTTTTATCATTGAAACAAAATATGTCTTTATAATGTATTTTATCTTTAGTGAGTATCCTTCGTATTCCATTTTCTATTTCAGGATTAAATTTTATATTCATATTAAATTCGTCAACTATTTCTGATACTGATGTACTCATATTTCCTATTTGCCCTGCAAGAAGTTCCCTACACTCACTTAATCTATTCCTCCACATTTCACTTATTATATAGTTATTTACAATATCTTGGGTATTATCCATAAGCATTGTTCTCTTTATACACTTTTTATCTAAACTTTTAGGAATAACCTTTTTATTTGCTTGATAATTCTGTATAATCTCTGAAAACATATTGTAAGTATTATAACTTTCCCTTCTCCAACACAATGTTTTCATAGAGCAATTAGAACAAACTCTATCTGCTAAATTTTCAACTAGGGCACTACTTTTATTTTTCATAGCCAGTTTATCATTATCAGCTAGTTTTCCCAAAGTAAGGGACATGTTAGATAGTACATCTGCAAAATTGTTAAGCTTTTCAACTAAAATACCTTTAATTTTTTCTGCATAATTTTCTCTTTGATATTCCCTCTTTTTTTGCCAATCCAATTCCACTGCCATTTGCTGGTATACCTTTTTAGGTATGGCTATAAATATAGCACAACCTATTAATATCTCAGGTATTTTAAATTGAGGCCCTATATTGGAATATAACTTTAATATTATAAAGGCTAAAATATATGAAGATGCACTCATATATTTTCCTGTTTCTCTAAAAATTCCTGAAATAAGACCACACACTCCATATACGGCAACATAAACAAGCATTTGATTGGAAGTTATTCCTATTATTGCACCCATAGCTACCCCAGACGCTGCTCCTTGAGCACTTCCCTTTACATATCCTAGTATAAGTACAAGAGTTAAAGCTGCTATATTTCTAAAAGATACTCCATATATAGCTATGCCCCATGTTCCAGATATTATAAAAGATGCAGTAACAGCCATACTTATTATTTCTTCATTACTATAAAGATGTCTAGTTTTTAATTCTCTAAAGCATATTATTGAATAGTTAATAATAAAATATAATGGAAAGATACATAAAACTTCAAAGAAGGAGTTAAAAAGGGATACTGTAAATGAAAACTTCACAATCAGAAATTTATAAAATAGTATTTCAGCAAAAATTGAAGAAAATATCAAAATAGATTTTTTCATCTTACTTACTTCACTGAGAATATATCCTATAATAGCTATTGTAGCACTCACTGTACAGTACATAGCCAAATATTTTATGTTTCCATACATAGAAATATAACCAAATAATGTTCCTAATGCTGACAAAACAATAATTTTCCTCTTCTCAGATACTATAATAGCAGTAAGAAAAGCTATTCCAAAAGGAGCCATCAAATTTATCATCATTACTCTGCCAACTAAAAATGCTGCTAAGAAATAAGATGCAAGTTTTACTATATCCGATAATTTTTCAGATCTATTTTTCTTTTCTGTACTTTTAAGTTTCCCCGTTCTTTCAAAAGGAGATACTTCTACTCCATATTGCATTACAAATCACCCACCTCATAAAATAACTGTTTCTATTATAACAATACCTTCTGGAAATAAATGTCACAAACTGATAGAAGGTCATATTTTTTTTAGGACATTTATTCCTATGTTTTTTGTTGATTTTTATTTTAGACAATTATTTTTATAAAAGTGAATTTAATTATTTTTATATGTCGTTTATAGAGTTTAATTACAGAGAGTTCTAAAATATCCACACATGCCTTATAATATTATCCACAATGTGACTTATTTTATTTTAAAATTGTTAATAACTAAAAAGACTTTACTATAATTAAGTAAAGTCCTAAAAAATATAAAAAAAGCTGTTAAACAACAGCTTCTAAATACACTATAAAATTAATGGTTGCGGAGGCAGGATTTGAAC
>NZ_APMH01000034.1 GCF_000359585.1 Clostridium tyrobutyricum DSM 2637 = ATCC 25755 = JCM 11008
TTGTACAGCTTATTTGAATACTATATATCATAAGGGGTCAGATTGAGTACTACTTAATTTTTGTCTAAGTTGATTGTTCTCTTGAATTAGTTGAGTATTAACTTTATTGAATTGAGAAAGTTTAGTCTGTAAATTGGTGACTTGTTGTTGTAAAATATTCTGATCTTGAATATCCAGTTTTCCTTTTGTCTTAAGATTAAATACAGCTTCTTCTATTTTATCATCTATAGTATTTTTTAATTTAGATGTTACAGGAAAACTAAGGTACTTTAAGGCTGTTAGTATATTTTCAAATGCATCTTTTTTTCTGTCATTACTTTGTATTTCACCAGTTAGGTATTTTTGTTGTGTTTTTGTTACTCCTGCAGCAACAGTATTATTTAATAAATCATATAAACTATGTTGTATATAAATTATAGATGATGATATGATTGCTTTTATTTCACCTTCCGTAAGATATGTAGTGCCAAATTTATTTTCTATAGCAGTAATACCTTTGGCAATTATATCTTCTATAGTAGATTCTGGATATTTAGATAATAAATATTTGATATTATCTAATGCATAAGTTTTGGCTCGATTATATATAGTTTGTCCCAAAACTTGTTTCGATTTACATTCTATAGATTGTAAGGTACTTTGTATATACGGCTTTAATATATATATAATAACTAAAAATACTATTCCAATGATATAAGGCAATCCGATTATTAATAGTTGTTTCATAATAAATACACTCTCCTAAAAAAGTTATTTTATAAAATTATATTGGTAATGTTTATATTGCTTGTTTCTAACAATTTTTATTTAGAAGCTTATCCCATGTCAGAGGCCCACATTTACCATCTGCAGATAGTGAATATTTACTTTGCCAGATTGATAAACATTTTGCTGTACCAGTACTAAATATTCCTAAATTATCTTTACCACGGCCAACTCTAAACTGTATATATCTAGTTGCAAATTCGTGGTGAGGAGCTTTTATACAATCGAGAGGTTGTAAATATATTTCTGTAATAGCTTGTATTGATTTATTATCCCATATACCATCTTGTACCAGCCCCATAATACTTTTAAATTTATTTATTGCTTTAATAGTTAGATTTCCTTTGATTCCATCAATCAGTAAATTAGATTTTAAAACTAAGTTCAACTCTTGCTGAATTACTTTGATTGTAGAAACTGGAGTATTATCTTTTAGTAAAAAACTATCTGAGAATAAATCCATATCGACATTTCCTTGTATTCCACTTACATTTCCATTCCAGTTATATTGTATTCCTGCATAATTTTTAGTATCCTTTGGATTGGTATTAGGTTCTGCCATCCATATCCTGCTAGCTGCTATTCCTGAATTATCTCCTATATTATGTGTTGTATATAGTATCAGATTGGAATTTATAGACATAAATTGATTAATAAAATTAAAATCTGGATTATTTCCAATTTCGTAATCCAAAGCAGGACGCAGTTCCTGTGTATAATTGTTAATAATATCTATAAAATGCGTGTATTCCTCCAATGGATTATTTTTTCTTGCGAAATGATAGAAACCGATTTTTAGTTTTAAATTTTTCGCATTTTTATATTGTTTATTTATTAAGGGATTTACATAATTAATACCTTCAGTAGCTTTAATCATAACAGCCTCATAACCTGAATTTTTAACAGAAGTCCAATCTGTAATAACAGTTTCTGAATAAATATCTATTCCTTTCATTATCAAAATAAGTGTCCTCCATTCTATATTCTAAAAATCGCTTTTATAGTATTTAAATCCAGTCCTTGCGACATTGATAATAACATTATTAAAATTAATAATATTATTAATATTAAAGTAGTTTGCCTGACAGTTAATTTGAATTGATAATTGTCTGCACTTTTCTCAATAAATTCTGTAGTATGTTCTATTTTCTTTAATGATTCGAATATTGTTACCATCTGTTGTTTTCTTTCAGCAGAAATTATTTCAATTTTATTAACTTTTTTTTCAAATTCTTTTACATCAATTTTGAGCTCTTCTAAATCGTCTTTTAAATCTAATACATATATACAATCCTTACAGTTTTTATTTGTCATAAACATCTCCTCATATCAAAAAATTACAAATATAATTAGAAATAATATTTAAATTTCTAATTATTCAACTGCATATTTTCTCAAATTATTTAATGCCCTGTTCTTAGCTCTATTTACAGATTGTTTAGAAATATTTAGTTCATTAGCTAAATCAGATACTGAAAAATCATATAAAAAAATTTTTTTAATAATATATTTTTGATATTGAGACAGCTTGTTCATTAAACTTAAGATAAATATACGACTATCTATTAAGTTCCAGCTTTCATCTAAATAATAGTCAGAAATAACATTTAAATTTAATTCTGTCTCTCTGCTAATTATATTTAGATGTTCTTTATATAATTGAACATATTTACGCTTAATAGATGTGTAAATATATCCAACTATATATTTATCTTCTTTAAATTTCGGATTTTTAGCTATAGGCATATCCCTTATAACCTCTATCAGACATATTATTAAGTCACTATTAGCACCAGAATAATTTAACTTTTTACTGTATTTATTAATTAAAGGTCTAAATTTTTCAATAATAATTAGCGTACAGTTTTTATTACCGTCTTGTGCTCTTTCTACTATAATTTTTAATTCGCCCAAAACTATATCCCCCTTTTTACCTATTAACCTATAAAAAGGGTAAATTAGCTGTATATGTAACCTATATTCACATAATTATTACATTTAGTTGATTCTTTAACATAAAATACTAAATATAAACTTAGAACAACTGTTAAATTAATAAAAAATAGATAAGATTATGGGATTGTATATATTGATTTGTAAAAAGTTAAATCGAAGTACTACCTTTAGATAAGAATAAAATTGTTACAACAACTGAGTATCAAACCTTAATCAAGAAAATGACAAAGTTAGAAGAGGAGAATGAGATATTAAAGAAAGCTATGGCCATAGTGTATCCAGAAAAAACAAATTGTTTCGAGCTGTATAAAAGATGAGGACAGGTTACTCGAAACTGCTGTGTAGGTAGAAGTTTCAAATCATTGAAACCAAGGTGTTGTTGTCAAAAGCAGTGGTATTGAACGTTGGGGAAAAGGCAAAACAGACAATTTCGTTAGATGTGTGTTATGGAGATGAACGAAAGTGAACCACTGATGGCGTTTGGAAAAGCTCAGATGCTGTCAAAAACCAAAACAAATGTATGGTTATTTTGGGATGAGTTTGAAAGAAACCTACTTACTGATAAACGGCAGCCGTAATAAAGATGGCATGAACATAATACAGGCTTTTATATGGAACTGGAGAACCTACGATTTTGATGTCAAGGGAAAAATTACGAGCAAAGACTTTGTGAGGATGAAAGTACTAATGCAAAATATAGGGGCGGAACAGCTTGTAGTAGTGAAGAAACTTCTGCAATGGAAATGGAGCAAAGAAGCTGTATTATTCTGTCTTATATTTTAGTCAACCATATTAAAAAATAATGGGAGGAACTAAATGAATGAGATAATATAGAATTTACGTTTTCAGGCTATATTTTTAGGCTAAGAAAAGCTAAAGGAAATAATGATATTCTTGTTAAAACTATGATTATAACTTTGCAGGATTCTATATATTCGAATATATAGAATCCTGAGGATATATTACCCTTCAACATGTGAGGATAATTGCAAAAAATCCACTTAAATATTTGATGTTTTGTGTCTAATTTATTGACTTAGATTCAAATTGAATATACATAAATTATTGTAAATTATGATAATTACTAATATGAGTTAGCATACATAATTAATTATTTTTTATCTTATTTAGAGGGAATTTATGGATTCTATAGAATATAAACTATAGTAAATTATTATAATTTATAGGAGTGATAGTGTATGGAGGGTGATATAAATATTAATGATCTTGTTAATATAGCAGAGAGTATAAATCATAATACCATTGAAAATAAAAAAAGAAACAAAGAAGAAAAAATAAATACAGATACTTTTATAATGACAAAATTTAAGATTAGTAGAAAAAAATTTTCAAGGCTAATAAAAGGTACTTTTATTAGCTATAATCCAAGAACACATATGTATGATATTCCTAAAAAAGTAGACAATAATAGCTCTATAGTAAATCAAAATAAATTATCATCATCTATTAATAATTATAAAAAAAATTTTAACAAAGGTAATCAAAGTAATCATGATAATTTATCAGAATTTACTACACAAAGAGTTAAAAAAATTATTGAAAATGAATATCCTGAAATATTAAAAATTATTAGTTTATATAAAAAAAATGAAATAAATTTTATTGAAAAATCAAATAAAAAAATAGATATACATAGACCAGAATTGCAGGGGGAACTATTCAGTAAGTCTTTTAAAACGTATAAAAAAGTTTTAGATGATTTTGTAGAGTTTTGTTCTAATAGAATAGAAAAACAAAGAGATTTAGTAGCAATAGCCTTACTGGAATTTATGGAAAAGTACAGTTAAATCACAAAGTGCTTTTAAGTACACTTACAATGTTTAAAATATGAAATAAAGTGCTTTTAAATACACTTTATTTCATGAGATCTATTGATTTTTTAAAATTATATGGTAAAATATAGTTAAAGTGTATTACAGTATACTTTAACTATATTTTAAAGGGAGTAATGCAAGATGGATATAAAAAGATTTAATGCTGATTTTGGAAATAGTACAAATAATTTTATGATTGATGGATATTATTTTGAAATACCAACTAATGTAGTTGAAATCTCAGAAAAAGAAGCTTCTGAAACATTTGTTTCACCTATAACAGAATCAAAAGAGTTATTGGACAGGCTTGTTATTTCAACTAATTATGAAGGAAAGGAAAGGTTTTATTTAGTAGGTGAGTTTGCTGAAAAGAGTAAACTGTCTAATATTCATGTAAATACTATGCATGATAAGATAAAAAGTGTAATACCGTATGCTTCTTTTTTAGCAGCAGTTGCCTATTATAATAACTTAAAATCTTCTAGAGATGATAATATAGTAAATATAGATTATATGAGTATGATGTTACCTATATGGTTATTAAAAAGGGCAGAAAAATTTAGTATAGCAGAGAATCAAATGGAAAAGAGATTTTTAGGTGAACATCAAGTAAAAATTATTACATTAGGTATGGAAAGAGATATTAAAATCAATGTTGAAAAATCAAGCTGCAGAATAGAAAGTGAAGTTGCTAGATATGCTATAAAATACAAAATGACATCTAATGATGATAATGTAATCACAATAGATAAAAGACAAGAATTAGTAAATAAATTTAGTGATTATGAAGTTGTATTAAGTGATATAGGCGGTGGATCTACTGATGCAGTTCTATTAGGAAAAGGACTAACAGCACCAAAAGGAAGAGATAGTTTTAAAGTTATAGATATAGAACCATTTTTAGGTAGACTTGAAACATTAAGAAAGGAAAAATTACTTGAATATTTTCATGATTTAGGTGCATTGGAAAAATTCATTGTTGCTAATTATAAAGATCAAAAATATGTGCTTAAAGATGAAAATACAGGAGAAAATTTTGATTTTACAAATATAATAAAAGAGATGTTACAAGAGTATTCAGATTTATTAATATTTCAGATTTTTAATACATTTAAAACTAAAGATAAAGTAATTAAATTCATATATCTTGGCGGAGAAACGCCGGTATTAGAGCCTTATATGAAAGTTTCATTACTTAAAAATATGACAGATCAAGCATCAGAAAATAATCATTTTTTCCTTGATGAAATATTAGAAGATGATAAAAAAGAGATCTTTAAACCAACTTCAAGAACTATTAACTTAACAGCACTTGAAATATTATCTATAAATGAAATGAAAAAAATCAAAGATAATACAAAAGGAGAGTAACATTGAGTGGTGATAAGAAAAAGAATAGAATGGTTTTAAATGTTAGAGAAATTCCAGAAGATGTTTATAATATATTGAACAAAAAAGCTTTAAGAAGAAATCTAACACCATATATTGTAGAATTGGTTAAAAAAGATCTAAGTAATAAATTAATTCTTGAAAAATTAGATCAAATTTTAAATAAATTAGATAATGTTGTAATTAAGAAAAGTAGTAATGATAGTGAAATTGAAATATCATTAAGTCAAAAATCTGATCTTGAGGAAGGTTCTATTATAAGTAATATAACAGATGTGAAAGGTGAAATAAATGATGAAGATCTAGACGAACAGGATTATTAAATCTTGTTCGTCTATTTTTTTAGAGCATACTTTTTAGGAGCATTAGTTTTTATATATTCCGCAAACATAGAAAATATAGCTTCTCTATCTTCTATAGATAGGTGTTCTATATTAAAATACTTTTCTGCTAATGCACCAGTCTGTATTAGACGTCTTGTCCTTTTTTTACGTTCTTCATAGCTTACTGATTTACTTAGGGCTTTCTTTTTATCCTCTAAATATCTAATTTTTAAATCTAATTTTTCAATGTTATTCATATTAAACTGATGAATTAGAATTTACATTATTAGATTTATTATCTTTATTAGGATTATACTCATCTATTAATCCTAAAATATCCTTAGTAGAATAATCAGATAGCCCCCAAGATTTTATGAGATATGCTCCTACTTCCTTTTCAATTTTTGCAATTAAGTCAGCCTTTTTCTTTTTCAATTTTTCAATTTGTGCTTCTATATCATCTATCTTATTTTTAGCCATAATAAAACCTCCAATATTATATCTATTGTAATTAATTATAGCATTTATGACAAAAAAATCAAACATTCATATTGAATGGTAAATATGGTAGTGATATAATTAATTTGTAAGGTTTTAGTTATCCCGAGTTTATGAAGGGCGCACTTATACACCATAAATGGTGTGTGCGAAATTTTTTAAGAAAAAATTTATTAAAATAAAAGCAAAACGCTTTTGCGTTTTGAGCATTAATAAATTAATGTGATGAAAGGAGGGGCGTTATGGCGATATATCATTTTTCAGGTCAAATAATAAGTAGGTCAAATAAACAAGGTAGACAACGTTCAGCTGTTGCCTGTGCTGCCTATAGAAGTGGAGAAAAATTACACGATGAAAGAAGTCAAAGTGATAAATTTTATAGAAGAAAAGTTCAACCTGTAACAATGATATTAGTACCTAAAGACGCTCCTTCATGGGCTAGTAGTAGGGAAAGATTATGGAATGAAGTTGAGAAAAAAGAAAAACAATATAATTCACAATTAGCAAGAGAGTTTAATATTGCACTTCCTAAAGAATTAAGTAATGAAGAACAGGAAAAGCTTACTTATGATTTCTGTAAGAAGAATTTTTCAGATGAAGGAATGGTTGCTGATATTGCTATTCATAGAGATAACAAAGATAATCCACATTTTCATGTCATGCTTACAGTAAGACCATTTGACGAAAATGGAAAATGGGGAGCTAAATGTAGAAAGAAAATAGTTACAGATAAAAAGACAGGTAGAAAAAAATCTATGAGAATAAATACTGTAGATTGGAACGATAAAAATAAAATGAAACAATGGCGTAAGTCATGGGAAGATTTTTCAAATCGTGCCTTGCAGGACAAAGGTATTTCTATAAGCTGTAAGAGTAATAAAGAGTTAGGAAAAGAAACTAGACCTACAATACATGAAGGATATGCAGCAAGAAATATGGTTAAAAGAGGTAAAATATCAGATAGGGTAAATAGCAATAAAAGAGTGAGAGAGTATAACAGAACCATAATAGAGTTGAATAAGTATAAGCAGGAAAGAGAAAGAAATTTAAATAATAAAAAAGTCTATTCTTGCCTGACTAAAGATGAAGTTAGAAATCTAAGTAAAATAGCAAAATATTTAAAGACATATGTAAATATTGATACTATCAATAAAAGGAAAGAACAACTTAAAAATTGGAATAAATCTTTGAAATTTAAAGATGATACTGTAGATAAAATTAAGGCTTTAAATAGGATAGAAAAGGAAGAAGCCATTCTTTCTACTGCTGAAAATATTCTTGAAAATAGAGCAGATAAATTTATAAATAAGTATTACAAAGATTTAGAAATAGATAAATTAAATAAGCATGAAAAGATATATTTAGTTGATACAAGTTTAAGAGAAAATAAAATACTTGATGAAAAGGAAATCCAACAAGTTAGAAGATATGCTGAAAATGATATGCTTGAAAATAATTTGAAGGATATTTTGAATAATAAGATTAGATTTTCTATTTCTATAAAAAATAATATAAATCATTTAGAAAATTTATTTAATGAAGTAGAACAAAAATATAATATTTCTTTTAAAGATATAGAAAGTGTAAAAAATGCTCCTGATGGTGCAATAAAGTCATTGAATAAAATTACTATAGCAAGAGAAAAATTAAAAAAGTCATTAGAAATTATGAATAAAATTTATGATAATCAATTAAAAGAAATGTACCCTACATGGGAAGGTAGAACTGGAATGACTATTGAAGAAAAAGAAATTTTTATAATGGCTAAAGACTATTATTGTAAAACATTAAGACCAGAAGATTTTCAAAGTCCACCAAGAAAATATAGCCAAGAACAACAGATTGAAATACTCTATTTACTTAAAAATGATAAAAATATTTTAAGACAAAAATATACTGATTTTAAATTAAGTAATAAGGGATTTGTATATATGTTCTATGCTGAATGTGCCTCTCATACTGATGAACTGGATAGTAACAGTAAAAAGATGATAGATGAATATTTTAGCAAGGATAATTATTTGAGAGATTTCAAAGTTTATAGAACTAATGATAAAAATAATTATAGTGATGAATTTGATAAATTTGATAAATCTATACAAGAATATGAGGAAAATACCAATAGACCTAAACATGGTAATTTATTATTTGATAGTTTAAGAACTCTAATAAATCAAGTTGCAATCAGAAATAAAGATGAATTAGAGAGGGAAAAAGAATTGAAGCTAAAGCGAAAAAGGAAGAGAAGAAGGAATATAGGCTTATAAAAACAAAGAAACCTTATTATAATAAGGTTCCTGACTTAAAAATTTTTCAAATATCCTTTTTCATGTAGAGCAAATCTGATTAAGGTTTTTATAGCTCCGACACGTTCAGGTTCTAAACTATCTATTTGATATTGCTTTATGGCTTCCAATAATTGATTTTCAAATTTAATTTGAATTTGTGTTTTATCTTTTGAAAGTTCATCATTACTATTTATTTCATTATCCATAATAGTAGCTCCTTTATCTATTTTGAAATATAAAAAGTATTTAATTAGTATTCATTGAATATTCAATGAATATGCAGTATAATATATATTATAAGATAACTAACACTTATATCATATCAACTATACAGAAAAATATCAAATTTTATAAAGGGGGATTTAAATTGAAAGATAAAGATGATAAAGATAAAAATGATGAGGATAATTTTTATCTTGTTATGGAAAAAAATCTTAAAAAAATAAGACTATATCAGGAAAGACAAAAATATCTAAAAAGTTATGAAGATGAAAAAAGAAGATTAGATAATTTGGAGAGAGATTTAAGAGAAAGTAAAAAAATAGAACAACGAGAAAAGAAAAGTATTAAGTTAAAGTTGATTGAGTATGAAGTGATTTATGAATTAATGAAGTTTGAAAAGAAAGAGTTATTTAATAAAAGAGGTAAGGTGCTAAAAAAATTTAATATTGATGATAAATCATCAGTTAGTTTAAAAAAAGAAGATGAAAATAAATATTTTTTAGAGTACCAAGAGGAAGGTAAAGAACCTTACACAATTACCAAAGATTTTAAAACTAAAGATGAAGCACTTAAAAGTTTATTTCAATCTGGACAATATGAGATTATTAGGGACAGAACAATTTTTAAATTAGATAAAGATACTTGTATCTATTTGAAAGATAACAAAGATAAAATTAGATTAAATTCATTCAATATTAATAGCTTAAAGCTTGACACTACAACATTAAACAATGCTAGAAAAAAGATTTTATTAGAGAGCCTTGAAGATAAACCTTCTGTAAGAAAACAGTTAATAGATAAGACATTAAAACATTTCAATATAGAATCTAAAGGAATTGATTTTAAAATTACAGATAATTTAAATAAAGCAAAGGAAACTATTACCAATAATTTACAGAATAATAAGAAAATAAATAATATTAAGACAGAGATAAAAAATGACAGTCATGCCTTTTTAGAGGGATTTTTAGGATTTTATGGAATCGAGCTTAATAAAAAGCTTGATGAAACTAAACAGCCTTTTGAAATTGTAAATAATAGAAAAGGCTATTCTATTAATAAATGCAATAGAAAAGGTGAATTATCAAGGGTTTCACCTTATTTTAAAAAAGATGAAGCTATAAAAAATTTAGATGAATTAAATAACTACTTAAAATTAGAAAAGAAAAGAAAAGTTGATAAAAGTTTGAGCTTAAAGAATAGAAGTATAAGCTAAATTATTTTTTATCATATTCATCTAGTAATAAAGTTATAGCTTTATCTAAAAGTTTTGAAATAGGTATCATTGTTTCTTTTGATAATTCAGTTAGTTTTTCATACAATTTTGTATCTACAGCATTGGAAATTCTTGTCCTATTTACAAGACCATATTTTTTAGCATTAGTCATAATAAAATCACCTCAAAAAAATTGTATCATTGATGGCAACTAATTGCAATTACATCATTTTGAATTGATTTAAACTACTTGTAATTAAAATTAATTGATGGTAGTATAAATATATAGTATAAATTTGGGAGGAAAAAAGATGAAAATTAAAAATAAAATAACAAAATGCTTAGTTTCAGCCTACACAGCAATTTTAGTATTGGACAGTACAGGAATAGTAAGTGCTGCATCAGACGCAGGGGAGGTACAAAGTAAGTTAAATCAAGGACTTACAACTATAAAAGTAGTTATAACATCTATAATTGCAATAGTTGGAGTTATAGCAGCCGCAAAGATAGTAATATCTAAATTACCTAGTTTAGATGACCCTAACATGAAAAATGAAATGTGGAGAGGTGTTGGAATGGTAGGGGCAGCAGTAGCAGCAGGAGGAGCTTTGACATGGCTTATACCTTGGATATACGCATTATTTCAATAAGGAAGTGAGCAATTATGAACATCAGTAAAGATGATATAAAAAAGGCTCTTTTAGAAATGCTTGATGATGATGGAGAAAAGAGAGAAGGAAAGAAATTTATTTTTCCTAGAAATGTAGAGAGTAGTTACAACTTAATACCAGGGCTTACAGGTATAGACGCAATTAAGTATGTTTCTATACCTTTACTTATTTCAGTTGTTATACTTGCAATACCTCCTTACAGTATACTAGGACTTTGGATTGTAAAGGCATTATTAGCAGTTGCACTTTTGGCAGGAGGATTTATTTTAGCTATTGCAAGACCAGTAAAGTATAGAAATAACATAAGGTGCGTTGAATATTTGAAGAATATTTTAAGCTTCTACAGCAGACAAAAGATGTTTTTCTTAAAGCCTAAAAAAAGAGGTGAGGTTAAATAATGCAGAAAAATAAAAAACAAACTCAAACAGCAGAGAAATTCATACAGGATATAAGCCCGATAGAGGGCGTATACGAGGATTTTGTGTATCTAAAGGATAATAGCCTTATTTCTATGATTAAAGTTGAAGGAATTAACTTAGACCTACTTGCACAGTATGAACAAAATGTACTCTTTGAAGATTATGCTTCTTTTTTAGGACAAAACAAAGAAGATAATCCTGAAATAGTTTCTATGACAATACCACTTGATATGAAGAACTATAATCTCTACTGGAAAAAGAGGTATTTAGAAGCTAAAGCAAACAATGCTAACAAGCATTTATTACAGCTTATCGCTTCATATTGTTTGGAATATCAGGATATGGAGCTTTCAAGTGACTTAACTACTAAACAGCACTTAATAATTTTAAGTGAAAAGCTTAAAAAAAGGACTATTGAGGAATTAAAACTTGCTGAAAAAACTCTTAATCAAAAGGTTAAAAATGTACAGAACTCTTTAAATACGCTTTTAGAATCCTATGACGCAGAAACTACTATATTAAATGCAAAAGATATTATAATTGCACTTCACAGGTTTATAGATTTTAAAAATTCGATTTATGTATAGGAGTGGTTGAATGTTTAAGTTAAAAATTAACAGCAAAAAGAGTGATAGTAAAAAAGTAAGTAATGAAAAGCTGGAACTTAAAGAAATTGAGAAGGTAGAAGAAGTTAAAAAAGATGAATTAAAAGGAATTATTGATAATACTCCAATAGAAGCCATTTATCCTTTTGTATATAAAGAAAATAAAGACAATGTAGAATTAGGTGGGAACTATGTAAGGGTTATTGCAATAGCCCAATATCCCACCCAAGCAAGAGGGAACTGGCTATCAGACCTTAAAAGATTAAAGGGTAATATCACCATTACACAATATGCTGAAAAGGCTAATGATAGCACAATGTTGGACTATTACAATAAAAGTATAAAGAATAAACAAGCCGAATTGCTCAAAACCAAAGACCCAAGGCTTACTATGAACCTTGAGGAACAAATTAAGAGTGCAAAAAACCAATTAAGGGAATCTCTTAATAATAAATTCGGGTTCTTGTATATTTATACTTATATATTAATTCAAGCAGAAAGTCTTGAATTAATCAATAGGTTAGAAGAAAATGTCAATAGAATTTTAATGAAAGTTCATATGAGGGGTATAATTCCATACTATCGTATGGGTGACGCCTACTGGTCAGCCTTACCACTTCAACAGAATAAACTTAAAGCTTACACATATCAGATGTCAAATACAACAGCAGCAAGTTCATTTTTCTTATTTGATGATAGTGAAATATGTGACCTTTCCCCAAATTCAATTATTGAAGGAACAAATAAGATTACAAATTCCATAGTATCAATCAATTATTTAAATGATAGAAAGACACTTAATCAAAATATGGTTGTTGTCGGAACGTCAGGAGTTGGAAAAACTACTTACCTGAAAAGAAAGATACTCAATCTTATAGCAAGAGGTTTTAATGTCTATATTATAGACCCTGAAAATGAATATACAGATATTATTGAATATTTTGGGGGTACTGTAGTACATCTATCAAGTATATCTGATACTAAAATAAACCCACTTGAAATATTTTCAGAAGAAATTACAGAAAATGAATCAATTAAAAATATGAGTGAAAGTGCTAGAGTTGAAAATCTTATAAAGCAGAAATGTCAGAGGTTAAGGGGACTATTTAAAGCAATAAAAAGTAATATGACACAGGTTGAAATGTCTATAATAGAAAGTCTTGTAATGAGCCTTTATGACAGGTTCAGGGAAATTAAAGATATAAACAAAATGACACATGAGGATTTTCCTATATTCGAGGATTTATATAAAAAAATCGGAGATTTAAAAAAGGAAAGTGAAGAAGAATTTAATAAGATTAAAGACTTCTACTTTATACTTAAAAGTTATGTATATGGCTCAAATTCGTTGTTTAATGGCTATACAAATATAGCCCTGAACAACAACATTATTTCTTTTGATTTAAAGGCTCTACAGAGTGAAGCTGATATTCAAGGAGCTTGTTATTTAAATACTTTTAGTTATCTTTGGGATATTATAACAAAGTCAAATAAAGATGATAAATACACTTATTTATTTATAGATGAATTTCATTTTTTAATAAAAAACAAGGAGAGTGCAGACTTCTTTGTTCAGGCATATAAGAGGTTCAGAAAGTATCATGCAGGGGCTATAGCAGTAACACAGCAGATACAAGATGTATTGAAAGCCGAAGGCGGTCTTGGAACAGCAGTAATTGAAAATAGTTTTACAAAGCTATTCTTCGGGCTTGATAACAGGGGAGTTGATGAAGTTATAGAGAAATTACAATTGAATTTCTCTAAACCTGAAATATCCCTACTTAGGGCAAAAAGACAGGGTGAAGCTTTACTTTTATATGGAACAAAAAGGGTTTTTATGAAAATACAGCTTAGTAAGGAAGAATTAAGGTTAGAAAACAAAGGAAGGTATAAGGAAAAATATGAGAAAGACCCACAGGAACAGCCAGATTATGAAAATGAGCTTTATATAAGTCCTATGGAAATGGAAGAAATAAAGAATAGTTTAGGAGGGTGGAGAGCTTGAAAATACTATTGATAGATGATTTAACAGTATATACAAAAAAGAATGAATACACCGTACACATAAATGATAGTAAGGTTTTAGCTGAAAATGTAAGTGAGCTTGAAGTGTTAAAAAAAGAAAATAAATACTGTTTTCCTCTTGTATCTGTAAAGCATGAAGGACAAAAATATATTTTAAAATACAGCATAGAAGAAGGATATAAACTTATAATAAGGGCTAAAACTTATTCAAATGTATTAAGGTTATCAATCCTTGAAAGAATACTTGCTATAAATCCACTTGAAGCCTTTGAAGATAAGGTCATACTGCACCCACAGAATATATTTTTTAAGGATTTAAAGAGTATAAAGTTCATGTATAGAAGTAATAAACTTATTCCATATATTCATAATTATACGGACTTAGAACAATATAAATTACTTGTAATGTCAATGATTTCACAGTATTCACTTGAAAAATTTAAGATAAATAAAAATTCACTTCTAAATAAGATAAAGGACAATTTCTTATTTAAAGTTGATAAGGCTCAATCTATAGAAGAACTTCATTCAATAGTAAATGAAAAATTAAATACTGATGAAACACAGCATTTTAAAGATATTGAAACTACTAAAAAGTTGAACACACAAAAAAAGACCATGTCAAGGATATTAACTGGTGCTGTTATATTAATTATTTTGATTGTGGTTATTGGCGTAAGTAAGGTTTCTAACAATAAAGTAAAAGATGTTTACTTAAACAAAATTGAAATGGCAGATAATAAGGCAAATGCTTATAAGTATTTAAGCTTAGGAGAATATAAAAGAGGAACTAATTTATTGAAAAAGAGTGGGTACACAAAATCACAGATAGCTGATACTTACATGGAATTTGGACAATATGATAGTGCAATAAAAGCAGACTCAAACTCAACAAGTAAAGTGATTAAGAGAATGTATGAAACAGGTAATCAGAAAAAAATATTAGACCTTAAAACTAATAATAGTTATATAAATACTGAAAAACAGATAGTTTCATATAATTACAACTATTTATTGGCAGGAAAACAGCTTATTTCAGATAATGACCAGTTAGAAAGATTAGCACTGGCGTTTATAGCACATGGAAATATAGTTGACGCCGAAGATGTAAATTCTAAATTACAAGATAAAAATATTACAGCAGCAATAAATGAAAAAAATGCTACAAATAAAATAAATTCTTTAAAGGGCAGTATGTCTAAAGAAACAGACAGTAAAAAGAAAGCTGCCATAAAAAAACAAATAGATGATTTAACCCAACAATATTTACAAAAGGATAGTAAGAAATGAAAAAAATAATAATTGCTGTTGTTGCAATATTTTTTATAATTATCGTTGCTGTTTTCGGATATAAACAGCAACAGGAGGACAACAATAATTTCGGTAAAGCAAATATACCTGCTGCTGTTCAGAAATGGCGACCTTTAGTATCAGAAGTTGCTAATAAATACAAAGTTGGAAATTATACAGAGGTATTACTTGCTATTGTTTATCAGGAATCAGGAGATACAGGGACAAATGATATAATGCAAAGCTCGGAGAGCGAAGGGCTTCCACCTAACTCAATTGTAGACCCTGAAACATCTTTAAATGTTGGAATAAAGTATTTTAGCTCAATAGTTCAGTATGCAGATAAGAAAAAATGTGATTTGGCTACAATTATTCAAAGTTATAACTTTGGTCAGGGATATGTAGATTATGTAGCTTCAAATGGTGGTAAAAGCACAAAAGAACTTGCAGAATCTTTTTCAGCTTCACATGGGGGCGGATATGGTGACCCCAGTTACTATGACCATGTTATGAGATATGTGAGTATGACAGATACAGAAGGGGAAGAGGGAGCTTCTCAATCGGCTCTAGGAAGTGATTTATATAAAAAAATAATGGGTACAGCAGGAAAGTTTCAGGGAGAAGCTTATGTATTCGGAGGTTCTAATCCTTCTACTGGTTTTGATTGTTCAGGACTTACACAGTATGTATATGGTCAGGCAGGAATAAATCTTCCACGTACAGCACAAGCACAGTATGACGCAACAAGCAAAGTTGCTCCAAGTGATGTAAAGCCAGGTGATTTAGTGTTTTTTCAAGGCACATATCAATGTGGTGATTATATAACTCATGTTGGTATATATGTTGGTGGAAATAAAATGTATCAAAGTGGTGGTCATGGAATTGGATATACAAGTTTAGATAATAGCTTTTGGAAAGCACATCTAGCAGGGTATGGAAGAGTTAGAAAATAGAAAAGAGGTAGGGACATGAAAAAGATTTTTATAGGTTTTGCAGTATCTATTGTACTGAACATTATTTTAATTATAGGTATTGTAGGTCAGGGAGTAATATCAAGCAGACAAAAAAGTCAAGTACAGAGTTTAACTACCGAAAATCAACAGTTAAATCAAAAGTTATCTTGGCTATCCAGTGAGGGGAGTAACCAAGATAACTATGACATAAAAAATGTAGTACACAATTTATTTTATGCTCAATTTAACTATAATAATCAAACTTATGTATCAAGACTTAACGAAATTAAAAAATATGCAACTGATGGGGTGTATCAATCTTTGCAGGGAGCAGGAGGGGCGGAAGCCCCTAAAACCCAAATACAAAACAAGGTTAACAGCTTAAATATTTATTTAACTGATACAAATACAGATACAGCAAAGGCACTTGTAAGTATTAGTACAACTTATAGTGTAAATGGTTCTAATGCTTCACCAGTAAGCCAAATTTACGAAGCAGAGGTAATAAAACAGGGCAGTAAGTACCTTGTAAATAAAATAACTTTAATGGGTAGTTTTGCTCCATATAACAGTGGCAGCAGTAAAGGGGGAAAATAAAAATGCCTAAAGGAATATCTAAAGGTAAAGTAATTGGAAGTGTTGTAATATCAGGAGTTTTGGAAGTTGGAGTTGTATGTTTAAGTGATATAGCTTCTTTAGCACAGAGATATAAAATCCCCAATGTAAATAAAGGTATGATTGTTTCAAGTCTTAAAGCTTTGGGACATCACCCTATTAGTGTAATTTCAACTTTAGCGAAGAGTAAAAATCCTATATTTATTTTAGGAAGTTTAGTAGTTTTAATTATATTTTTAAGGATTCTATTAGGTTCTAATGGAAGAAAGTCAAAATATGAAATTGAATCTAATTATGCAATACATGGTTCAAGTAGATATTCTGACAATGACGAAATTTTTGTTGAAGGTCAAACTGTTGGAATACCTACAAAACAGTTAATTAAGGATTTAATTGAAAGTGTTCAGCAAAATAGTAAAAAGAATGAAGGGAATGAGGAAAATGAGTAATAAGGTAAATTCTAATGGTATAGTTCTAGGGATAAAAGATGGTTTAGCTTTAATTCAGCCTACAAAGTCGAAATTACCTAACAGAAATTGCTTTGTTGTAGGTGGGCCAGGTAGTTTTAAGACACAAAGTTTTGTTGTAACTAATGTTCTAAATGAAAGAGAATGTTCTATTGTGGCTACAGACCCTAAAGGTGAACTTTACGAAATGACAGCAAAAGTTAAGGAAGCACAGGGATATGAGGTACACGTGATAAATTTTATGGATATGGTTAATAGTGACCACTACAACCCTTTTGATTATGTAAGAAAGGATAGAGAAGCAACAACAGTTGCAAATACAATGGTTGCAGCCAAAAATGACCCTAAACATAAGGACATATGGTACAATGCTCAACTTTCATTATTGAAAGCCTTGATATTGTATTCAATATATGAAATGCCAATAGTTAAAAGGAATATGAGTGGAATACTTGATTTTCTTCAAGAGTTTGACCCTGAACAAGACGAAAGTGGAGTTTCAGGACTTGATGAACAGTTCTTAAAGTTAAGCAAGAGCCACCCTGCAAGGAGAGCCTACGAGTTAGGATTTAAAAAATCCCAAGAAGCAACAAGAGCAAGTATTATAATCTCACTTTTAACTACTATAGGTGACTATGTAGACCAAGAGGTAGCAGACTTTACATCTAATTCAGATTTTTTCTTAAATGATGTTGGAAGAAGAAAGATAGCCTTATATGTAATCATTCCAGTTATGGACGATACATGGGAGGGACTTATAAATCTATTCTTTAGTCAGATGTTTCAGGAATTATACAGTTTAGGAGCTGAAAATAATTCAAAACTTCCACAGCCAGTAATTTTTTTGCTTGATGAGTTTCCAAATCTAGGACGTTTTGATAATTATGAGAAATTTTTAGCAACTTGCAGGGGCTATGGAATAGCTTGTTGCACTATAATTCAGAATATCACTCAATTACAGGAGAAGTATGGCAGAGAACAGGCGGAAAGTATTCTAGGTAACTGTGGTGTAAAGCTGTGTTTAGGCAATGTCAACGATACTACAGCAAAATATTTTTCAGAACTGGCAGGAAAGACAACGGTAAAAGTTCAAACCTCTTCAAAGTCTACTTCAAAGAGTAGTAAAAATGACAGTTCTTCAAGTTCTCAAAATTTCAGTTATACAGGCAGGAACCTTATAAATGCAGATGAAATTTTAACTATGGACGAAAATGAATCCATTTTAATAATTACAGGTAAATATCCTATAAGATTAAAAAAGGCGAAGCAGTTTGAATTGTTCCCTGATATAACAGATACCTATAGGTGTAATCAATCTTGTTATGAAAGAGAGATAGCAAGAGAGGTCTTAGAGTTTAGAGAAGAAAAAAAGGCTGAATATGAGGAATATATACATTCTGATGAAAAGCAAAAGGAACAAAAAGAGAATGAGGAAAAATTGCATGAAGCAAAAACTAAGAAGTTAGATAAGAGTGAAAATCAAGATATTGATGTTTTAAAGGATATCATTAAAGAAAAAAGTATGGAGCAAGAGGATAAAGATGAAGATTTTGAGGATATAGGTGATTTTGATGAATTGGAGGATAGAGAAAAGGAGCTTAAATAAATGTTAAAAAATATAGGAGGCATTTTGCTTGTTATAGGCACTATAGGCTTCTGGATTACCTTTAACATGAGAATTGATAGACTGGGTCTTATTGATGAGCTAAAGGAAGAAGGCTTGTATGACCGTAAATATAAAAAAAGCATAAAGAAAAGGATAAGACAGGAGTTTAAGAAAGATAAAATGATATATTTTATGTATTTTCTAAAACTACCTTTTCAATCAACCATAGACTTAATTAAGCTGTATAGAGGTGTTTTTGGAGAAGAAAAACTATTTAATTTATTGGAGGAGATTAAAAGTGAAAGTAAAAAGTAAATTTATATGTATGGGATTAATTTTAACTTTAATTATTGCTTTTACAGGTTGTGGATTTAATGAAGATAAAGCTAAAACAGATAGTAAGCAGCAGTTAGAAAGTTTTTTAAAGTTATATAAAAATCAACAAGTTATTGTAAAAGCCACCGATACAGGAGATATGAATAAAGAAAAAGTAAAAGAATTTGTAAATAAAAAGTTTAAAGACTACTTTACTAATGATTTTATAAATGATACTAACAATCAGATTGAAACAGGAAGTTTAACAAATGGAAAAACTTTTTATATTTTTGAAGATTCACCTATTGCAAATGTGTTATTTACAAATAAATATTCAATTGATAGTCCAAAAGTTAATAAAGATAATAAAACGGTTGAATATAAGTTAAAAGGTAATGATGGATTTGCAGAATATGCTGTAGATGTAATTATGAAACAAGAAGATGGAAAATGGAAAATAGATAAAGCAAATTAGGGGGGAGAAGATAAATGTTTGATATAGGTGATAGTGTAAACAAATATTTAAGTGATAGTATAAAAGATTTTTTAAATAGTACATTTCAAGCTATTTCAAAAATACTTTTTAAGCAAGGTGCTATGCCGGATTTCTTTAATACACTTTATAGTATATTTATAGGAATGGGTGCTACAGTTATAACTATAATTGTACTTTATAGAATAGTTGAATACATGCTTCAAACTTCAACTGGCACAAATGATACTCCACTTTCAGAAATACTTTTAAAAACGGTAAAAGCTTCTGCAATGATTGTCATAGCACCAGTTTTATTGAAAATTCTAGTTGGAGAAATAGCTTATCCATTGGGAAATTGGATGTTTAGTCAAGTTGCTAAAAATGCTTCTAGCTCGGCAATTAATTTTTTATCAACTGGTACTCTAGGCGGAATACTTGGTAAGGGAGTTGTACTTTTGGCTGTACTTGCTTTTGTAGCGATTGCAGTAGTTGTATTCTTTGTAAAGATGTGTATTTATCATGCTGAATTAATAGTATATCAAGTATCTTCAATATGGGCTGCTATTTCTATGGTCTCAAATAATATGGATATTATGATGGAATGGTGGAAAGGTCTACTTATGATGATAATATCTATTTTAATGCAGACAGCTTTAATAGTAGGCGTAACAGAAATTTTCACACATACTGCAACATGGTACAATTTTATGCTTTTAATTGGATTTTGTTATCTGATTATAAAAGGACCTGACCTTCTTAAAAGAATGTGGTATGGTACAGGTACAAGCAGAGGGTTCATGCGTTTATTAGCAGAAAGGTTTATAATGAAAAAATAATTTCAATAGGGATTGAATTTATAATCCCTATTTTTTATATATTATGATGGAAAAATATTCATTATAGTGTAAATATGGTATAATAAAAGTATTAAAAGTGTAAAAGAGGCATAAAATATGTTAGATATTAATATTATAAGGAATCCTAAAACGATAAAGGGTTTAGCTAGAGAGATAATAAATGTATGTGACGGATATTGGTCAAGAAGAATAAAGGAAGATGAAGCTAAAGAGTATATTAGATACTGGTCAAAATATGAAAGCATTAAACTATTTAAAGGGGACAAGCTTAATTCTACAGTAACAAAAATAATAGGGAAAAGACGTACAGAGCTTGTAAATACATGGCTTATAGGCACTCAAATTTCTATATAATAAGTATTTTATATGATATAATATATACGAGAGAATAAAGTATTTTGGATTAGTCACTCCCTAGTTTTTTATCTCTTGCAAAGAGGTCATTGTGGTTAATTTGACAGCATTGGGGGTGACAAAATGAGTTCTGATATTGTTATTACATCTATAGTGTGTGTTACGATAGTTGGTATAGTATGTATTTTTGCTATACTTGCATACTTTAAAGATAATGCTATTTTTAGATATAAGAATAGTTCAAAAGATAAGAGTAATGAAATTTCAATTACTGTTGATAATGATAAAGATAAAAGCTCAAAAAACTAAAAATGCACCCACGCTAATAAGTGCATTTTAGTTAATCCAAACATATAAACCTGAAACCACAATGGCTTCTTTTATATATATTATAACATATTTTTTGAAAATTAAACTTGAAATTATAAGTAAATTTAATCCCATACTATAGTTAAGTATATATATTTATACTTATATATAACTGTAGTATGGGATTTATATATTACAAATTAAAATATGAAATAAATATTATTATATAGTATGTAGAATTATATGTATATATAGATATTATAAATATAAATGTAGTATATATACTAGATGATATTATAAAAGTATAAAATTAAGAATAAATATAATAGGGAGCTACACTCCCTAAAACCCTAGTCTACCGCCTTACATGATAGAAGGTGTCAACTTCATACCTATGTTGATACCTTCTATCATTCCAGTTGGTGCCCATATAAAAACCCTTTCTATTTTTCTATACATATAATATATAAATTAATTATTAAAATATAAATAAATATGTTATAATATTGGTATAGTAATTAATTAATATACGGGGTGATTAAGTTGGCACGAAAGACAATTAAAAGGCTTGAAACTGACTTAAAAAACATGGAATTTCTATATAAACAGGAACTTGAAGAAAATAAAAGATTAAGAAATTTGTTAGAAGGTAAAAACGTTATAGCACAATCTGAATATGATTTATTACTAAAAGATTATGAACATATGAAGGATATGAGGGATAACTATAAAATACTTTATGATAATTTAAGAATTAGATATGATGGACTTAAAGATAGTACAGTAATTAATAACCAAACTATTAAAAATTCACGTGGTGCAGGGAGAAAAGCATTTGATAGTTCAGATGTAATAAAAAGGATATATGAGTTATATATACAGGGCAATAGTCTTAAAGAAATTGCAAATACATTAAATGGTTCAGAAATTAAAACTAAACGTGGGGGTACTTGGTCAAAAAGTTCTGTAAGATTTATTTTATTAAATTATAAAAATGTTGAAAATGAATTTATAGATGAAGATACTTACAATATTACAGTAAAGTTGCTGAACGATAGAAAAAAGAAATGAGATTTATATTTTTAGAAGATTAGATAGTGGCACTCCGCCTGTAAAAATCTAACGCTCTACTATCTTTTTACAGACTACACGCCACTATCTAATCTTCCCAAAATAAAATATAATGGGGAGCTACACTCCCCAAACCCCTAGTCTACCGCCTTCAATAACTACTTTTTAATTCCGTACCTACATTAAAAAGTAGTTATTTCAGTTGGTGTCTACAAAAAAGCCCCTCTAGTTCGTTTCTATTCTAGGTTTAATAATAACTAAAATATTTTATATTGATAGAAGTCTTTAAGAAAATGTCATTAGGATAAAAGTGTTACTTTGGAATAAGTTGTATCAAAGACACAACTTATTCTTCTTTTAATACCAGGAAGTTTTCTTTAAAAATACAATCCTATTTGTATATAATATTTTTAAAATATAAAATACTTCCTTTTTTTCACTTTGCTCTCTCTCAGGATAATATGCTTCATTTTCTTCATTAAAAATTATATCATCTTCTTTGTTTTCAAAAGTAAGTTTCAATATTTCTTCAAATGTTTTATCTTCTACAATAGTGTATTTTGTTCCAAATACATCTTCATTATTAAGCTTTTTAATTTCATTTAAAGTATTTTCTAATATTGTATAAGCTTTTAATCCAAAGAAATTAGTTGTAATTCCTTCCTTTAATAAATCTTCAATTTTGTTTATATTAGCACTAAGTTTTTCCATTTTCTAAAGACCTCCTAAAATTCTTTTTATATCTTAACTATACTTATATTATACTCCATTTGTACTCCATTGTCAATAGCATTTATATATTTTTGATGAAAAACTTAAAAAATAAGCTAATACCAAGGAGGAATTTATTGGGATAACTTCGTACCTTCGCTATCCCAATAAATTCCTCCTTATAAAAGTTTCGGGCAGGGGCGACGTGCAGCTTGTAAAAATCTAACGCTCTACTATCTTTTTACAAACTGCACACCGCCCCTGCCCTTATTCTTTTTTATCCAATAAGTAATATACACACATTTCAAAATAACTTTTTCCCTAATTACAAATTTTATCAAAGCAGGAAAATAGTCAAGGGTACGCTTCGCCGAATAAAAAATTTTTTAAGAAAGAACACTTAAAAAGTTTTTTATTCGCTCTTGACAATTTTCCTTTAACTTTGATTTTTAGTATTTAAGGGGAAAAGGTATAAATATATATAGATATATGATTTTTTTATTTTCATAAGAAAGGTAAGGCTTAAATCAAGGCTGTAATGGTATTTAAAAATCAAATAAATATAATTACACCTTTAATATTAAAAGTTGCTGTAATAGGCTCATACTGCCTATAAAATGTAAGGACAATACGAAAAAAGAGCTTTACAAAATTGAGTTTGAATTTTGTACAAATTTTTCATAAAAATAGGTAAATACTATTGACAACGGAGTACAATATAAGTGTAGTAAGAAAGGAGGTGCAAAAGTGATAATCATAGGAGTGATTAAAGACATAATTACAATTGCAGTTGGGATATTAAGCTCCTATAAGATTTTGTTAGAAATTAAAAAACTAAAAAGCTCCAAGAAAAAATCTCGGAGCCACCGCAAAAAATAGTTTTTAATTTTAAATCAAAGTCTTAAAACTGTAGTGGGTACGAAGTATTGACGTACTTTGTACCTTCTACATAAATTTTATCACAATCCATATGAAAATAAAAGATACATTTTTTCTAACTTTTATAATTTGGATTTTAACATTAAATAAAAATGACAGACTTAAATATTTAGTTTTTATGGTGTTTTTGGTTTGGCTGATACTTAAAATTATTAAATTTAGAATTTCAAAAAAAGAAAATTAGGAGGTATTTGAAAATGAAAAAATATTTTGAAAACATAAAAACAATTGAGGAATTAAAGGAAAAATACAGAAAGTTAGCTTTAAAATATCACCCTGATATGGGCGGAACTAATGAAGAAATGTCAGAAATAAATAATCAATATGATGTTTTATTTAAAAAATTAAAAGAAGGAAATCAGGAAAGCCCTGTTGATGATGGTTTTAAGGAAGTAATAAATAAAATAATAAATTTAAATGTAAAAATTGAAATATGTGGTAGTTGGATATGGGTATCGGGTGATACTAAACCATACAGGAAGGAATTAAAATCAGCAGGTCTTTGGTGGGCTAATAAAAAAAAGATGTGGTATTGGCACAGTAAAGAGGACAGGAAGAAAAGAAGAAGTAATATGAGTATGCAGGAGATAAGAGAAAAATATGGCACTAAGACAGTTAATAATACAATGAAGGTTATAGCATAAAAATTAAATTAGCATAGAGCTTATAAGCTCTATGCTAATAAATAGGAGGTTTTAAAGTGCGTGAGTATGAAATTAATATAAATGAGTATAACAGTTTGATTTTACACGTAGAAAAAACTTTTAAATCAGATATAGAAAAAATGAGTATATATAAAACCTTGATAAATGGACTAAAATCTTATGAAAATAAGGTCATAAATAAGAAAATAGAAAAAATAGTCCAGAAACTATTTAAAGATTATGGTGTAAGTTATTATAAAAATTATGGGTGGTATGAGTTATATATATCAAAACAGAATCCATATAAACACTTTGAGATAACTCTAGCACCTAGAGAAGAAGGAAGTAAATACACTAGATTTAAAATTGATTATTTAAAGGAAAATTTAAAAAAACTTCAAGAAAAACATAAAAAAGATGTTTTAAATTCTAAAAATATAGCTGAAATAGTAGGTCAGTATAATACAGCTTTAAAATATTTTAAGTCAGCAGTAGAGAAATTGAGAGACATTCCATCATGGTATTCATTTAATAGATTTGATTAGGGGAGGAAATAAAATGGTAGAAAATATTATAGATATTGAAAAATTAAAAAAGAATTTATTGGAAAGAAATATTGATAATAAAGATGGGCTGTATAATTCTAACTTAAAAATTGGAAGTTTAATAAAAATAGTTCAAAAGGAAGATGAAAGCCTTGCTTTAGATATGGAAAATACCATAGTAGATTATATTTATAAAATAGCAGTTGAGTTTTATAATACTGGTTTTGATGACGCAAGACTATTTTTAAAGCAGTTAGTTGACTTATAATATTATTTTAGTTCAGTAATTAAATATTAAACTAAAAGTTAAAGTTATAGCTCAAATATAGAATAAAATTTATGTTTGAGCTATAAAAAAATATTGATAAAAACGTACATATGGGGTACATTGTAATTATAATAATATGTTAGGAGGGATTATATGATAAAAAATCCAAGATTTCAAGTAAGAGATACTGAAGAAGAATTGAAAAAACTTGACGAAGCTATTAAAAAATTAGGATATAAAGATAGAGCTGATTGGTATAGAGATATGAAAAGAAAAACAATTCAGGAATCTCAAAAATAGATTAAAAAACTGGATATTATATAGTTATCATTAATATTTCTGATAAAAACCACACTAAGATAAAAAATGAGTAATTGCAATTAGATAATGATATTATCTATCTATAAAGTAGTTCGTAAATGTAAATAAAAGCGAATTAAGTGGAGGTAAAAAAATTGAAAAAGGTTGAGAATAAATATGTTAAATATAAAATATGATAAAGGAAAATTATTTTATTATGAAGAAAATAAAGAATATTTATTAGGAGATCGTGTTAGTAATAAGTATTATTTATCGGAGAATAAAGAAAAAGTTTATTTTCTAGATAATAGTATTATTTATGATAGAGGCGATTTATATGTAAAGGAATTTAATAAAGACAAAAAATTAGTAGCAAAAGATATAAGGATTTTTTATGTGAATTCTGATATGAGCGTATTTGTTTATCTTAAAAATTATGATAATAATCAAAAAAGTAAAAGGTTTCTATTAGGAGATTTATGTCTTATAGATAGTTATAAACAAGAAAAAATAATAGATTATGATGTATATTCAGAAATAGCTTTTATAGAGGACTTAAATAATACTTATAAAATACTTTATATAAAAAGACATGATTACTTAAAAAAAGATTTATTTGTCTATTATAAAAATAAAATACATTTAATTGATAAAGAAGTTAATGATTATAAAATTTTTAGGGTGAAAAATGATGGTGTGCGAATAGTTTACAGTAAGGATTATGATGATGGATTTTGTAATATATTTACATTTGAATATGGTAAAGATACTATTAAAATAGGCGACATTCCTTCATACAATTATTTTGTTAAGAATACGGGGGATGAAGTAAGATTCATAGAGAGACAACCTAATAATTTATATAATTATTATAGTGTTAGCTTTGATGATATTAAAGCTAAAAAACTAATTGATTATAATGTGAATAAATTAGTTTTCGATTTAGCTAGACGTAATAATGATACTAGAAAACCTCAAGCTACACCTGTATATAGCTCATTTGCTAATAAGATATCTTCACAGGATACATTTAAAGTATATTTCAATAAAAATTCTAGTAAAAATTCATATATTGCGTGTGAATTATCACAGAAAGCTGATTCATACAGAATAATTGAATCAAAATATCCAGATGATGATAGTGAAAATTGTGAAGTTGTCTATTCTAGAGAAAAAAAAGATGATATGTTATTAATGTTATATACTCTAGGATTGTATAGTAGTTTTTATATATTGCAGAAAAAGAAATTATTAGGATATAGTATTTATGGTATAGATATAGAAGATATAATACAATCATGTAATTATATTCACACAGGACAAAATGGAACATATTATGAAGCATTACCACCAATATCAGGAGATTTAAAGTATATAAGTTATGTTGAAAATATAAGAGATAAATTAATGTTATTTTATAAAGTTAAATATAGAAATGAATTAAAAAATATTCTTTTAAATGAATATAAAGATGAACTATTTAGTAAAGAAATTTGCTTTGCTGTAAGTAGCACATATTTAACAGATAAAAAAACAAAGCAAAAGTTTAAAGATATTTATAAAGGTGTAGAAAAAGATTTAATACTTAACAATAAAATTCCATCTAAATGGAAAAGTGAGCAAGATTTATATAAACTAGTATTAAAGTATTTTAAAAATGCTGAGATTCATTGCTCACCTAAATGGTTATCACCACAGCATCTTGATATTTATATTGAAGAATTAAATTTAGCATTTGAGTATCAAGGTATTCAACATTATCAACCTGTAAGTGTATTTGGATGGCAAAAAGCATTTACACATAGGTTACAATTAGATGAAAGAAAAAGAAAATTATGCTTGGAAAATGACGTAATACTTATTGAGTGGCAATTTGATGAAATCATATCAAAAACGACACTAAAGAATAAATTAATTAATAGTGGTGCTAATATATGTTTATATTAATGCTGTGGTAAATAATGTAATGTTATGCACAGTTAATGCGGAATCTTCTTATGTTGTGCATCAACTAAAAAACTGGACATTATAATACGTATTTTTAATTTTTAGATAGGTTATTTTGCTGTTAATATAGTATTTTCAATGGTTATACGGTATTATAAAACTAGACAAAATAATTATTATGTCCAGTTATGTGATGTTCTAAATGTGAACAAAGATATATACTTTAGAATAAAAAATAAGCAGCCAATAAGCTGCTTTAAATATTAATATGGGGAGAATTTCATCTATTATAAATCTTTATTATAAGAGAAGTTGCAAGGTTGACCTTCACAATTTAGTACTACTTCATCTTCTTCAGAGGCAAATATTTCTTTCTTATCTATAACATCTTCATATACGTTTTCTTTTAAATTTCTTTCATCTTTCATAATTAATTCCTCCATTCATTAAATTCAACGAATAATTTATGTAAATAAAATTTATAATTTAATTAATAATTATTATCTAGTAACTATTTTTATTATAACATATAAATACAATTAATCAATACTATTTTGGTATATTTTATTAAAAATGGATTCTACAAAAGTATAGTTCTGCGTAATTCATTAAATGTATAAATTTTAATTAACAAATAATATTATAATACATAGACTATTATAAATATAATAGTCTATTAATGTGTTTATTTATATGATTATATTGACATAAGATAGACAATCATATATCTTATATATAGATAGCTATCTATATATAAGAGGTGATTTTTTGAAATTAGATTATGAGTTATATGCAAAAATATTTAAAGCTTTATCTGATCAGAACAGATTAAAAATTATTGATATATTATCTTGTGGCGAAAAATGTGCCTGTAATATACTGGAAAATTTTAATTTTACACAACCAACTTTGTCGCACCATATGAAGGTGTTGATAGATTGTAAAATTGTTAAATGCAGAAAAGATGGATTATGGAGCTATTATTCATTGGATAAAAATAATACGAATAAAATAGCACTATTTTTAATGAATATTATAACGGATACAGAAGATTGTATTTGTAAAATCAATAGTAGCATTAATAAATGTGAAATACAGAATAAAAAATAAATTAATTATAAAGGGAGAGATTTATATGAAAAAAATGATAATTTTTGATCCAGCAATGTGCTGTTCTACAGGTGTATGTGGACCTTCTATAGAACCAGAATTGTTAAGGGTTTCCACTGTTATTAACACATTTCAAAAGAAAGGAATATTGGTTGAAAGGTATAATTTGACCAGTAATCCCCAGATATTTGTTGACAATAAGACCATTAATGAAATATTGAATAAAGAAGGTACAGAAATACTTCCAGTAACTATGGTAGATGGTGTAATAGTAAAGACAAAAACGTATCCGACAAATAAGGAATTTTGTGAATTACTAGGTATATCAGAAGATTATTTAAAAACTGGACTTAAGATAAAGTCTAAAGGTTGTGATTGTGGAGGAGGATGTTGTTAATGTTTAAAAAATTTAATCCTGACAGCATAAACTTAACTAAATATTTGTTTTTTACAGGTAAAGGCGGCGTAGGCAAGACTTCTACTGCTTGCGCCACTGCTGTTACCCTTGCAGATCAGGGTAAAAAAATCATGCTCATTAGTACAGATCCAGCTTCCAATTTACAGGATGTGTTTGGTACAGATCTCGATAATAAGGGAGTTGAAATTAAAGAGGTACCAAATTTGACAGTAGCAAACCTCAATCCTGAAAAGGCTGCGGAAGAGTACAGGGAAAGTGTAATAGCTCCATATCGAGGTAAGCTTCCAGAAGCAGCCGTCAAGAATATGGAAGAACAACTTTCAGGTTCTTGTACTGTGGAAATAGCAGCTTTTAATGAATTTTCAACTTTTATTACTGATGAAAAAATTGAAGAAAAATTTGATCACATAATTTTTGATACAGCACCTACAGGGCATACTTTGAGGATGCTTCAACTTCCTTCGGCTTGGAGTAATTTTATAGGAGAAAGTACTCATGGAGCTTCATGTTTAGGACAGTTATCAGGACTTGAAGATAAGAGATCATTATATAAAAACGCAGTTGAAACTTTATCGGATGGAACAACGACTACCCTTGTTCTTGTTTCAAGGCCTGAAATTACACCTCTTAAAGAAGCAGAAAGAGCATCTAAAGAATTGAGAGATATAGGTATAAATAATCAGTCAATGATTATAAATGGTGTACTTGAAATTCATGATGACAATATTTCAAACGCAATTTATTTAAAGCAGAAAAATGCTTTAGAAAATATGCCTAAAAGCTTAAAAGATCTTGAAATTTATGAAATACCACTTAGGCCATATAATGTAACAGGAATTAAAAATATAAGAGCATTTTTAAAAAAAGATAACGTTGAATATAAAGTTGCAGAATTAAATGTAAATAAAATAAATAAGCTGAAAGATATAGTTGATGATCTATACAATAATGATAAAAAGGTGATATTTACTATGGGAAAAGGTGGAGTAGGTAAAACAACAGTTGCAGCAGCTATTGCTCTCGGACTTTCAAAAAAAGGTAAAAAGGTTCATCTAACTACTACAGATCCTGCAGCACATTTAAAATTTGTCTTAGACAAAAATTATGGCATTACATTAAGTCATATTGATGAAAAAAAAGAACTTGAAAAATATAAAACAGAAGTATTAAATAATGCCAGAAAAACTATGGATGAAAGCGATATAGCATATATTGAAGAGGATTTAAGATCTCCGTGCACACAGGAAATAGCTGTATTCAGAGCTTTTGCAGATATAGTTGAGAAATCAAAGGATGAAGTTGTGGTAATAGATACAGCACCTACAGGTCATACATTATTACTATTAGATTCCACAGAAAGCTATAATAGAGAAATACAGCGTTCAGAAGGCAATATACCTCAATCTGTCAAAGATCTTTTACCTGAACTCAAAAATGCCAATGATACAGAAGTTATTATCGTAACTTTAGCTGAGGATACTCCAGTTTACGAATCCATGCGTCTCGAAGCGGATCTAGAACGTGCGGGAATTGCAAGTAAGTGGTGGGTTATAAATTCTAGTATGTATATGGCTGACGCTACAAATAGTGTACTCAAGGCTAAAGCAAGCAATGAAATACCATGGATAAACAAAGTTAATAAAATTTCCAATGGAAATTTTGCATTAATAGAATGGAAAGCAGAAGAAATTAAAGATGAAAAATTATTTGAGTTATTAGATTAAAGAAAACAGGAGGAATGTATATGAAAAGTAAATCATCTAGATTGTCATTACTTGATCGTTATTTGACGCTTTGGATATTTCTTGCTATGTTTGCAGGAATTTTGCTTGGGTGGGGTGTACCGGGTATATCAAGAGGACTATCCAGTTTGTCCGTTGGGACTACATCCATTCCAATTGCAATAGGACTTATTGTAATGATGTATCCGCCCCTTGCCAAAGTGAACTATAAAGAACTTGGAAAGGTATTTAGAAATCCTAGGGTATTATCTCTATCACTTATTCAGAACTGGATAATAGGACCTATACTTATGTTTGCACTTGCAGTAATATTTTTACATGCTTATCCTGCATATATGACAGGTCTTATCCTCATTGGAATTGCAAGATGTATTGCAATGGTCATCATATGGAACAGCCTTGCAGATGGCGATACGGAATATGCAGCTGCACTTGTAGCATTTAACTCTATATTCCAGGTTATATTTTATTCCATATATGCCTATATATTTATAACTGTACTTCCAACCTGGTTTGGACTTACCGGTTATAGTGTAGATATTTCAATGGGGAAAATAGCTTCTTCTGTTGCAGTTTACCTTGGTATTCCCTTTGCACTTGGAATGTTAACGAGATTACTGCTGGAACCTAAGATGGGTACTGAATGGTATACAAAAAAATTTATTCCTAAAATAAGTCCATTGGCCTTGATAGCATTATTGTTTACTATTGTTGTAATGTTTACTTTCAAAGGAAAGTATATTATAGAATTGCCTTTAGACGTAGTTAGAATTGCCATACCACTTGTAGTTTATTTTGCAGTTATGTTTTCAGTTTCATTTTTTATAAGTTATAAATTACGCATAGATTATAAAAAAACGGCTACACTTTCATTTACTGCTGCAAGTAATAATTTTGAGCTTGCCATAGCTGTGGCAGTTGCCGTATTTGGTATAGAGTCCAAGGAAGCTTTTACGGCAGTAATAGGGCCTTTGATTGAAGTGCCTGTAATGATAGGACTTGTAAATGTAGCATTGCACTGGGGAAAAAAGTATTTTGCATTAGAAAAGTAAGAAGCTTTAAGGGGGTATTGTTAATATGGAGTGGAAATATAAAGTATTTACGGTTGATAATTTTTTAAGTTGACAGAAGAATTTAAGTATAGAAGAATCATTAAATGAATATGGAAAAGATGGATGGGAGCTAGTAGGAATTTTACAAAATTCTTATAAAACATTAGGGAAACCATTTAAAGTTAGATAGTAATTTAATAGTGTTTAAAAAATTAGAACATAACTCATAATATAAAAATTTATCATAGGAGGAAAAAGATGAAACCAAAAGTGGCTTTTATATGTGTCCATAACTCATGTAGATCACAAATGGCTGAGGCAATAGGAAGATTATATGGAAGTGAGATATTTGATTCATACTCAGCTGGTACTGAAATCAAATCTGAAATAAATAAAGATGCAGTTAGAGTAATTAAAAAATTATATAACATTGATATAAGTGAAATTCAACATGTTAAGCTGATTGATGATTTACCTGAAATTGATATAGTAGTAAAAATGGGCTGTAATGTTGTATGTCCATTTTTACCATCTAAATATGAAGAAGACTGGGGGCTTGAAGATCCTACAGGAAAAAGCGACGAGGAATTTATTAAAACAGCTAAAATAATTGAAGAAAAGGTGAAGAGTTTAGCAAATAAAATAAGAAATAAAGAAATTAAACTATAATTATCCTACTAAATATTATAATTTTAATATTTTTAGTTCCACACAATATGTATTGTGTGGAACTCATAAAATAGACGTAAAGTCTTGATATATAAGGCTTTACGTCTGCTTTTTATATTTCAAAATACAAAATTGTATTTTTTAGTTACACATAATATAATAAATATAGATAATAAGTGTAATTTATTTGGAGGTAAAAATGGAGAGAGTAGAACCTATAAGATCGGTCAAAAAAATTAATGATTTGAAAAAGTATTTACTTGGATCAGGGAACATGAGAAATTATACTCTTGTAGTTTTAGGACTAAATTCAGCTTTAAGAGTTTCAGATATACTTAACCTAAAATGGGGGGATGTATTTGACTTTGAAGAAAATAGGTTTAAAACTCATGTCTATGTTAAAGAGAAAAAAACAGGCAAAAATAAGAAATTCCTTCTTAATCAAAACGCTACAGGAGCTATTTTAAAGTTAAAAAGAAAGCTTGGACATATAAATATATTAGATTATATTTTTAAGAGCCGAGAAGGGCAAAATAAGCCAATAACAAGATATATGGCCATTAAAATTATAAAATCATCCTGCGAAGCAGTTGGAATTAAAGAACATATTGGCTGCCATAGTCTTAGAAAAACCTTTGGATATCATTCCTGGAAAAAAGGAGTACCTATTCCAATTTTAATGGAACTCTATAACCACAGCAATCAGTCCATAACCAAATTGTATCTTGGTATAAGTCAAGATGATATAGACGATGTCTATCGTCTCATTGAATTATGAGCCATTTATAAAAGGATTATAAATGGCTCTCTGTTTATTAATATAAATTATTAAGCTTTAGTTTTACGAAATTCTATATGAAGTTCTTTACCTAGAGCTTTTGCAATTTTTTGTAAAAAATCTATACTTGGATTATAATTACCATTTTCTAGTCTAGAGATATTACTTTGTTTTATGCCAATTTTAGCTGCAAATTGTTTTTGGGTTAAATTTTGTTCATTTCGTTCCTTTATTATTTCTTTTATTATTTCATATTTAGGAGTTAGTCTATTATATTCTTTGCGAAATTCTTCATTTTGCATTTGTTTTTCAAAAAATTTGTTTAGATCACTCATTTTCATATCTCCTCTCATAGTCAGCTTTATATTTTAGAGCCTTCTGAATTTCACTCTTAGGAGTTTTATTGGCTTTTTTTATAAAACCATTTGTTAGAATTATTTTATTACCAACACGAAAAAAGTAAAATATTCTAGATATATCACTTCCCAGTTTAATTCTTAATTCAAATATTCCATCTTTAATAGGTTTTGAATGAGGTTCTCTTAAAGTTATACCAAATTGTTGTAGTATATTTAATTCGTGAAGTGCTTTTGCTCGCATTTTAATATTTAAACCTTCTAAAAATTCTTCAACTGGAGCAATACCGTCATTTGTTCTGTAAAAATCTACATTCCACATTAGTAAGCCTTTCTTGTATTTTATTGTGTCTATTTCTTAATATAAATATACCATATATGATATAAAAAATATACCATATATGATATATTTTTTAATCTTGATAAACTCACAGTAGTGTATAACCTTCATATATGGTTCAATAATAGTATAGTAATTAATTAATAGACGAGGTGATTAAGTTGGCACGAAAAACAATCAGACAGCTTGAACTTCAAGTCAAAAATGCTGAATTTATGTATAAACAAGAGCATGAAGAAAATGAACTTCTAAAGAAAGAATGGAAGGTAAAAATGTAATTTCTAAACATGAATATGACCTGTTATTGAAGGAGTATGACAACTTAAAAAACATTAAAAACAACTATGAAATGGGTTGCTTTCACACGTAATTATTATTGGTAGTTGGGCCGAATATATATATGAGAATTATTTTGATGGCTTTAGATCTAATCTAAAAACCATGGATATGGATATATAAATAAAGTATGCGAAAATAATTTTATTAATTTATTTTAAATTTTACCGTGATCTAGTGACAGCTATACTAGTAATGGGCTGTCTCAATTAACTATAATTTTATAAGACACATTAATAATATAAAAAATCATAGAAAAACGTATGTAAATCATTAAAAAAGTGTCTCACGTAATTTAATATATTTTATAATCCTTAAATGTCTATATTTTAAAGGAAATTAAGTTTATTTGTAGAATAATGTAAATAAATTAATAATATTTTAATTAAAGGATGATAAATAATGTACGATGATGTAATAAAAGAAATACCAGCAGAGTTAATGCTTTATTTAAATGAAATAGCTGAACGGCTTTGGTCTGGTCATGCGGCAGTAATGGTTGGAGCTGGATTCAGTAAGAATGCCAAAAAAGGTGATATAACAAAGAAAAAATTTTTAGATTGGACTCAATTAGGTAACGTTTTTTATGAAAAAATATATGGAACAAGGCCAAATGGAGAACAACATTATCTGAATGTTTTGAAATTAGCTAATGAGGTACAAGCTGCTTTTGGTAGATCAGTATTAGATCAAATCCTTCGTTCACAACTTCCTGATAAAGAATATAAACCATCAGAATTACATATAAAACTAATGGAATTACCCTGGACTGATGTATTTACAACGAATTATGATACATTACTTGAACGTTCTTGTGTTAATGTTACTTCACAAAAATTTGATACTGTTATTTGTAAGGAGGATTTGGTTTATTCAGAAAAACCAAGGATAATAAAGTTACATGGTAGTTTTCCATCGAAACGCCCTTTCATTATAACTGAAGAAGATTATCGCAAATATCCAAAAGACTTTGCACCATTTGTTAATACTGTCCAACAATCTCTTTTAGAAAATACATTATGTTTAATAGGTTTTTCAGGTAATGATCCTAATTTTCTTCAATGGATAGGCTGGATACAGGATAACTTAGGAAAAGAGAACTCTCCTAAGTTATATTTGATTGGTAATTTTTCACTATCGGATGCTCAAAAGAAACTTCTCGAGCAGCGAAATATTATTTTACTTGACTTTTCAGTTTGTCATGGAGTAAACAGTAGCCATGAAAAAGCATTAGAGCTTTTTTTTGACTTCTTATATTCTAAAAAGAAGATTGGAAATAATCTTGAATGGCCTAAAGAAGAGCAATTATCTCATAAAACAATAGAAAATAATCCAATTAATGAAATTAAGTTAGTCATACGAGAGTGGGAAGTAACCCGAGAAAATTATCCTAATTGGGTAATTCTACCAGAAGATCGGAGAGGAGTGTTGTGGGAAAATACCAACAGTAGTAGCTATTTAATTTATAGTCTTAGTAAGTTAGATGCACCTGATGATTTGAAATTTTTGTTCGAATTCAACTGGCGTATGGAGAGATGTTTATATCCAATTAATAATCTCTTGGGGATATACGAAAAGGTTATTGATCGCTATAATCCTTTTCCTAATGTATTAAGTATAGACAATTCAATAACTCCCCAAGATGCAGAATACAAGACTTTGCCATGGCCTGAAATTGAACAAAAATGGCTTGAACTCCTTAGTTCACTCATGCGCTCTTATAGAGAAGAAGGATTAATTGATAAGTGGAATTCGATAGATGGAAAGTTTAAAATACTTTATAAATTTTTATCAACAGAATTGGTTGCAAAACTTAGCTATGAGCGATGTCTTTGTGCTTTGTTTTTGCTAAAGATAACGGAGGTTAAAGATAGAATTAAGGAGTGGCCTGTAAATAGTTCACTTCCGTTATGGGAAGCAAAACGTGCTGGTATATTAGCTGAAATTGGAGATATTAATGCTGCTGCAAAATTGCTTGAACAATCTTTAAGTAATATTCGAAAACAGTTAAACCTGTCACCTGTATCAAATAATTATTTATTAGTATCTCAAGAATCTTATGTGATGCAATTACTGGATTATGTAAATTGTTCAATAGAGTTAAGAAATTATAATTTTGAAGGACAAAATGAGAATAGAAAAAGATTTAATGAACGTTGGAATAATCTTAAACAATACAAGTGTGATCCATGGAACGAACAAAATCTATTTGAAATTAAATTAGGACATAAGCCAGTTCCAAGTTCAAATAATAACAAAAAAAATGATTTTGATATTGGACGTGTTACGACCATCTATAATTTTAATAACATTGATGATGAAGCTTTAACAGCATATTCTTTCTTACGATATTGTGAAGAATTAGGTACTCCATTTAGGATTCAAAATACATTTTATAGTAAAAAAGCAGTTAAAGGTACACTAAAGCGAATTGTAAATAAGTTACCTTTCTGGGCTTTTGCAACGTTAATAAGATTAGGAGATGTAAAAGTTGTTAGTAATGTATTAGATCGTGAATATATCTATAAAATGGATATATCAGGTATTGACTTGTTAATTGATAATTATTTATCAGCAATAGAAAATGCTTTTCCAGATATAGCATTAGGTAATAGGTTTAAGAAAGATAATTTTGCGATTGTATTAGCTTCGGTAATACCAGAGATTTTGTCTCGACTTTGTGTTAAATGCTCAGATAATGCTAGATTTAAATTATTAGATTTTCTTAATAGAATTTATTTATCTGAAAATAAGCATAAATTTAAAAAAATTTTTAATCTTACTAAAAGATTAATATCTTCATTATCGGATAAAAAACAATATGAATTATTGCCACGATTACTTAAATTTCCCATAGTCTATGGTGATAAATTTATTGAAAAAGATTTTCCAGATCCTTTTTATTTTATATCAATTAATAATGAATTCAAAGGTAATTTTGCGAAAATAAAAATTGATAATAGTGTTGTTGGAGAATTAATTGAAAAGATTAAATCTAATAATTCAGAAAGAAAGATAGCAACAATGCGTATAGAAAAGTTATATAAGCTTGATCTTCTTAATAAAGAACAAATAGAAGCATTTTCGTGTACTTTATGGAGTCAAATAGATCAGAACTCTCATTTTCCAAAGAATACTGATTTCTATAAATTTGCATTCCTCGATTTACCTCATTCTGAAACAATTAAACCAGAGAAACTATTTAAAGAATATATATTAAAAGAGCCCTTTCCTATACAGGACTTAAGCAAAAATAAAGGTATATCAATAACAAATGGAAATATACCTTTATTTGATGAAATTATACAGGGAACAAAAAAACTATCATTAAATAATAATTATATCAAGTGGTCAGAAGATGAAGTATTAATAATTTTGGACAAATTAATTAAGTGGTGGGATTCTGACAAACACTACTTAAAAGATGATACTCCAAGAATGCTTGTTTCGCTTTCAGATGAATTCCATAATAGGTTTATGTACTTGGTAGATATTCTTTCAAATGTAATAGCACCAGTGTTATCTATTAATATTAATGAAGAAATCAAAAAAAATATTCAAAGGTTGTTTAAGGAACTTAATGAATATGAAATACCATGTTTACAAGCAAAAGCAGCATGTTTACAATTTATTGATGATAACAAGAAAAATATATATTTTGATATAGTAAATGCTATTACTTCTAAAAATCATTCCCGTATCGTTGATGCCTCATACGCTATTATAAAACTATGTGGAATTACAAATATATCCGATATATTGAAAGTAAATATCAATGATATTCTTTATCTTTTAAGTCAACAGGTTAAATGGAGAAGACGAGAGGCACTAGTTTCTACATTAAATGCAATTGATATAATTATATCCGAGTATTCACATTATTTAGATGAAAAACTTTTGTCAGATTTGCTAATAGGTTTGAAATATCTTTGTGACGAGAGCAATCCAGTATATATAGAAGTTGATGTGGATATTCTAGATATATTATCATATAGAAAGAGTAGCGCTCATCTTGCTTTTACACTATTTCAATACTTTTCTAATAAAAAAGAAGATATACCTCATATTATTATTGATTGGAAAAATATTTGTTTTGATAAAAATGAATTTGCAGAAATACGCAATCAATGGATTAAGCAATAATAATATAATTATATTAATAGGGATTAGAAATACTCTACAGTAATAAAGGTTTATAATTACATGCATTATTACCATGCTAATAATTTTAATGCAGCTAATAAGATGCCTATTTTTGTATAAATAAAATTTAAAAACCAGTAAAATAAACGACCATTTATTTTACTGGTTTTCTTTTTTTATAATAAAACAGAGAAAAGCCATTTATATAGTTAAAAAACTCAGTAAATAAATTATAGTAAATATATTGACATGCCATACCGTTTGTTTTACTATATTTAGTATAAATTATACGGAAGGATGTTAAATAATGGTATTCGGATATGCTAGAGTAAGTACTCAGGAGCAAAATTTAGATAGACAGATAGATTCTTTAAAAATATCAGGAGCAGAAGAAATAATACAAGAAAAAATTACTGGCACAAAAGCAGATAGACCTGAATTAAATAGATTACTGGACAAACTACGAAAGGGAGACATTATATTAGTATCTGATCTCACTAGATTGAGCAGGAGTACAAAAGATCTCTTTAATCTTGTAGAGCAAATTGAGAAAAAAGGTGCTAATATTAAAAGTCTGAAGGAAAGTTGGTTAGATACTACAACACCCCAGGGAAAATTGATGTTTACCTTTATGGCTGGAATAAGTCAGTTTGAAAGGGATTTAATAAGCCAAAGAACAAAAGAAGGACTTGCTGCAGCAAGAGCACGTGGTAGAAAAGGTGGAAGAAAACCAAAGCTTGATGATAATAAAAAGAAAGCAATATATGAATTGTATCAACAGAAAAAAACAACAGTAAAAAATCTATGTGCTATGTTTAATATAAGTAAACCTACTCTCTACAAAGTCATAGAACAAATTAGTAAGATGAAAGTGTCATAGTAAGATCATTAACCCAGTAGTTCATTTATAAAAGTTGTTTATATATAATACTGATAAATATGAAGTATAATAAAGATTAAGTGCTATAATGGAAAATCAATTAAACACTGGATTAATCAGGTAAAAAGAGTGGAGTGATATAATGGATAATTATATAGATGAGTATATACTTAAGAAAATTCAAGAAAGACATCATAATAATAAGGAGATGATAGAAAAATCTATTTCAGATTATGAATTATATTTTTTGAATGAATACAAAAAGGAGTATCCCTTAAGGCTTTTGTCGATCTATTACTTAATGAGGTTTAGAAACAAATTACGGCATTTGGTATTATTACCGGGTGAACATGAATACGAGAAAATTAATAGAGAAAATGAATTATTTGATGCAACTATGTCTTTATTAATCCATATAGGTAAAAGGGATTTGAAATTACAATTTCCATTAACAATAAATGTAAGCAAATTGTCACGTTACATAGATAGCCAAAATTCAAATAAGGTATCTTTCAATGTAGATAACCTATTTAGTATTATACCAGAAGAATATAAGGATACTTATGAGATAGATAATAAGATTAGAATTGAGAAAAATGACGTTCTTTATGAAGAAAAGAAGAGAAATCCCATTATAATAATGCGGGGAAGTAAAGCAACTAGACATACCATAATTAATGGCAATCATAGAATTATGCATAATTCTATGATTGGACAAAGTGTAGTAGATGGATATTATATTACAAGTGAGGAATGTTGCAAATTTGCACTAACTAAAGATTATAAAACACTTTATAAATTGATATTACATTTGATAGATAAAGTTACTGGTAGTATCAATGTTGAAAAGAATATACCTTAAACGGCCTATCTGCCTAATTTTAAAAAGGAGTGTCAACTGTTGATACTCCTTTGATTTATATTAATTGCATTAGTTTTACTATTTTTACTTTGTCTCTGATCTTTTCTAATATATTTATTATATTTAAAAATTACCTTTATATGGTATGCAATCTTCAGTACATGACACAGTTGCTGGTATTACCCCTAATTGCAAAAAATCTGCTTAAATATTCGATATTTTGTGGCTGTTTTATTGATTTAGATCCAATATATATTTAGAAAAATTTAAATCTATTAAATGGAAAAAATTTAAATATAATATGTCCTTTAATTGATTTTATATTAATCGGACCTAAATATCTACTATCATTACTCAATGGTCTATTATCACCAAGTACAAAAATAAACCCTTTTTTTATTTTAATTATTTGATTTTCATGTAAGAAAGTACCTCCATTTGTAGTAATATATTTTTTTATATAAGGTTCCTTTAATTTGTTACCATTTAGATAAATACTACCACCTCTAAGTTCTATTTTATCACCTTCAACTCCTATAATTCTTTTTATATATATATCATGATTTTTATTATTAGAATTAAAGATGATAATTTGACCTCTCTTAAAATTTTTTGTGAATAATGAAATCTTTTCAATTAGGACACTATCGTTATTATTAAGTGTAGGCATCATTGATTGGCCACTAATATGTACTGTTGAAAATATATAGATTTTAAATAGTAAAGATATAATTATAGTTATAGTTATTATTTTTACTAATTTATTTTTTCCCATAAATATACCCTGAAATTTAGACATAGTTATTTATAGCTTTTGAGACAAACCACCATTGTCAAATTCATATATATAATCGCTTAACTCATTTATATCTTGTGAAATATGACTTGTTAAAAGTATTGTCTTTCCTTTCATTTTGAGTTCAAGTAGCTTTTGTTTTATTAATTTTACACCATTTTTATCTAAACCGTTCATTGGTTCATCAAGAATTAATATTTCAGGATCTTCCATAATTGCTTGAGCAATACCTAATCTTTGTTTCATTCCTAATGAATATTTTTTTACACTTTCATGATTATCTATATCTAAATTAACGCATTTTATTGCATTTTCAATTTCTGTCTTTCCTATTTTATTATTTATACTAGCTAAAAATTTAAGATTTTCAAAGGCAGTATATTCAGGTAAAAAACCAGGATGCTCAATTAAAACACCAATATTTTCAGGGAAATCAGTATCTATTCCAATCTTTTTTCCATTAACATTAATATATCCTGATGTAGGTCTTACAAATCCACATATAATTTTGAAAAGCAGACTTTTACCAGAGCCATTTATTCCAATAAATCCATAAGACTTTCCTTTTTTTATATTTAGATTAATATTATTTAATACAATTTTGTTTTTATATTGCTTTGTTAAATTTACAATTTCTATTATATTGTCAGTAGAATTCATAAAAACACTCCTTTTTGTTATATATAATCAATATCTCTTTTTTTTATTATTAATATATTTAAAATGAAGTTTATAATTAGAAAAATGAATAGATATAAAATTGAAAATGATAAGCTAAAGCCTTCAAATCCACCTTTAAATAAATCGTGTCTTAACAGCATTTCTTGATTTATTAACATGAGCTTGTTTATTTTTTCAAATTGTGGTGTAATTACAGTAATGATGCAAATTAATATACCAATTATGGCTGCATGATTTGAATTAAAAAAAACATTATATATATTATTTATAAAACTTATTAGGCATATCATCGTAAAAACATTTAATATGATTATATAAGTCATTATTAAGTATTGATTTATACCAATAGTCAATTGATTGTAATTATTTATTGAAATGTTAGTATTTATAAATGCATTAACTCCCATCTTAATAAAAAGTGCAATCAATGAAGATATAAATAATATTAAATAATACTTTATAATAATAATCCAAATAGTAATATTACAAGATATAATCCAGTCCGACTTTTTTTTTATTCTAGGTAATATTAAAATAGTTGTTTTTTTTAGCTTATCTATAATAGAACTGTTTATTAAATAAATAAGTAATATGTTTGGTAATATCCATATGGCAAATAATGAAAAATCCTTAACAATATCAAAATTTGAATTTAAGCCACCAAATATTAATATTAATACATCACCCATTAAAAAATATCCTGGTTTTTGAAGTCCTACAATACTTAATTTTATATAAGTTATCATTATTGATGTAATTACTAAAACTACCATATATTCCTTATTGATTGTACCTTTTAAATTTATTTTTATCAATCTTTTAATCAAATTTAATCACTGACCTTTTATTAATTATTACATTAATTACTATTAACATAATTAAAAATATTAAACTAACTATAAATGACCGTGATAGTGTAATATTATAAGGAGTATTGTTGTCAAACTTGTGAAAGCTTATAATAGCTATTGTATTCAATGTAATATAGTTTATTATTTTAAATATTCCTAATGTTAAGTTATACATATAATTAATTATACTCATAAAGATATATATAATTATAATTAGATTGCAAACGTAAATATTATATATATAATTTGTTAGCATATCTTTAAAACTAATAATTATGGCTGTAGCTATATAAATCTCTAAAAATGAAATTATAGTGGACTGCATGGGTGTTAGTGAAAATACAAAATTGCTTAAATATAATGGATTCACAGGATTTATATTCATAATTGTTGAGCTCCAATGTCCTTCAAAACCAAAAAAAGTATAACTCATTAGAAATGCTGACAAAAAAAATATAAATAAAAGTAATAGACCTATAAGTAAGCTTGAAAGTAGTTTACTTATTATCAATATAATCTTTTTTTTGCTCCTTGCAATTAGATATTGATAGTGCCCAGTTTTACCATTGATAATTGAAGTTATAATTATTACTAATGGCAAATAAACACATAATACTATCATAGGATAAGTTATAACCTTAAAAAAGCCATCCCAAATATTAATATCTAAATTATATTTTAAACTTAATTCATTTAAGGACTCTATAATTTTATAAGAAATGAATAAAAAAAACATTGTACTAAAAAGTATTATTTTTTTTATTCTACATACTGTTAAATTTAATTTAATCAAATTTAATACAGTACATTTTTTAAAAGTATTATTCATAAATATTCCTCTTTCGTGATTTTAAAATAAATATGGCAGATGAAAAGAATGTAATAAATATAAGTTCTACTAGAATTTCATTAAGTGTTACATTAGGGGTTAAATAAAATTGGTTTATTGATGTAGGTAAATATGATTGTACATTAAAAAATTGTAATATTAAATCTGCGCCAATCCAAAATAAGAAAGGTGAAATCATTATTGCAATTGTGTTTTTTATAATTGAAGATATTGCTAATGCGATACTGGAATATGCAAAGCCAAATATAAAGTTAATAATTATATGTACTAATGCATATAGATAGAAATTATATATAAGCAAATTTGCAAAAACACCACCATATGCACCCTTTCCAAAGAAATCATTTATACTTCCACTAAAGAATATACTCACAATTATCGTTAAAATAATCAGTGGAAATGAAACAGCTACACCACCTGCTAATCCATTAGCAAGTAATTTTGTAAATAAATATTTTTTATGATTAGTTCTTATATCAATATATTTAACCATCCCATTTTTTATATCTTCTAAATATGATAATGAATACGGTAGTGCAGCAATAATTGGCATTAAAGGTGTATATAAAGTTAATGACTTAAACCAAACTGAATACATATTAAGTCCGTCTTGAACTATTTTTCTAGCGCTAGCCTGAAGAGCTGGTGATTGAATATCAGGAGCGTTATAATCAAAAAAAAGAAACTTATGGATTGCATTATATCCACTTAGAAGTTCTATCAATAGTCCTATAAAAATAATGATTAAAAATTTTTTCCTTAAAAGTGCTCTTTTTAATTCGATTTTTAACATAAATTGCTCCTTTTCTTAATAAAAATTTATATGTTTTTATATAAATGATTGCCTCATATATTTCTAACTATTTGGTTACTAATAACATAAGGTAAAAAGAATACCACTTATTGAGGTATCTTTTTACCATATATTTATTTAGAATTTATGATTACAAAATTTGGGCAATTTTTTAAATGTTTATAATATTATAGTTTATATGTTTCTAATACAATATTTACATAATAATTATTTTTAAGCTTATAAAGCTTGTCTTAACATGTACTATAAAAATTATCAACTATTTTTTTGAATTTATATCTATATATCCATATGCTGATCTAGAAGTTGTTTCAAAATAATCATTTGATCCCATTAAAGTATAGTAATAGGAATAACTCATAGTGCTATTTACAAAATTTGTATAGCCAGTACCTTGACGAACCAATGTTTCACCGGTTCTTGGAGAAATATTTGAATTAAGCATTTGAGCAACCATGTAATAAGATGGTCCATTTACTATACGAGTTAATGAAATTTTCCCAGAGTTGGAATTAGTGCAATAATAGCTTCTTCCCATGGTAGGATTTTCAATAGCTGGCAATGTTAAAGACCAAGTATCTGCATGTACAGTTTTAGGACTAGAAAAAGCAGTAATGGCTACAAAAGTTAATACCATTATTAACGACAAATAAATTTTTTGCATGTTGTTCTTTCTAAAGCATGTTGACAATTTAATCAAATTCACTTTAATCTCCCCTTTTTTTACATTATTTGTAGAGTTACATATCAAACATACCATAAAATAGTAAATAAGGCAATAATTTTTTAATAATTTTTTAACAATTTATTAACTGATAAAATTGAAAATTTTTCGTATTAAGAATTATATAATATATAGACAAATGTTACGTAATATATTATACT
>NZ_APMH01000035.1 GCF_000359585.1 Clostridium tyrobutyricum DSM 2637 = ATCC 25755 = JCM 11008
TACACTGTGCAAAGAGCTTTATAGGTGATGAACCTTTTGCTGTAATGCTCGGTGATGATGTAGTAGATTCCGAAGTACCATGTTTGAAACAGCTTATGAATTGCTATGAAGAGTATAATACATCAATTTTAGGTGTTCAACAGGTAGAAAAAAGTCAGGTATCAAAATACGGAGTAATAAAAAATTTAAACATAGAAAAATGTGTATACAAGGTTAAGGATTTAATTGAAAAACCAAGTGTGCAGGAAGCACCTTCCAACATAGCAATTCTCGGAAGATACATATTGATGCCTGATATATTCAATGTACTTGAAAAAACCAAGCCTGGAAAAGGTGATGAAATACAGTTGACGGATGCTTTAAAGAATCTTCTTGAACATCAGGTTATTTATGCCTGCGAATTTAAGGGAAGAAGATATGATGTAGGAGATAAATTTGGATATTTACAGGCTACAGTTGGGATGGCATTAAAAAGGGATGATTTAAGAGATCCATTTATGAATTATCTATCAGGTTTATATGAGAGTAAAATATTTAATGAAACTGCAGCTAAATAGGGTCAGACCCCATGGCAAAAAATGCCTGGGGGTCTGACCCCTTAGATTTTGAATGAAACAGTAATTTAACAAGGTCGATTCACATTACGTTTTCAGTAATAAAAGTATATGATATAATTTAAACGTAATAAGATGATTGTATAGGAACCTCTTCTTTATTTGTGGGTGGATTACGGTTAATAATGTCTGCGTATGAAGAAGAGGTGGTGAATTTATGACAGAAGAATATTTATTATTGTTCTTTGGTTTATTTTCAATAACTGCTATAGTTATAGTAGCATTATCTAACAAAAAGTCAGATATAAAAATTGATAATAAAATTACTTTAAGACCTGATGAAATATCATCTGGTACTAAAGTAAACATAAATAATTCCAAAAAAAATAATAGATAGGCCTTGGGACAGACTATCTATTATTTAAATCATGTAATTTAATTAAGCAGACTAAATTCGTAATCCACCCTCTTATTACTAATAGTATATCATAAAATATAAAGATTATACAGTTAAAACAGTAAAATAGTAAAATAGGGGTCAGACCCCATTACAAAAAAAGGAAAAACTTGATGGATAGAGAGAAGAAATCTTCTCTCTATTTTTGTGATTAAAGATAAACACATGTGGCTATAATCTAAAACAAAAGGAGTAAAAGCCTATGGTAAGGAAAATTAGAGAATGGTATCCGGGAGCCAAGTATCATATAATTTGCAGAGGAAATCACAGGGATGACTTATTTAGGGATGATGAGGATTATAAAGTCTATTTAAACATATTAAAAGAGACAAAGAAAAAGTTGATATACGAAATATATTGTTATTGTCTTATGACAAATCACATTCATATGGTTATTGCAACTGAGGAAATAAGGATAGGAAATATTATGAAAAGAATAAATATGTGTTATTCAATCTACTTTAACAAGAAGTACAATTTAACAGGACATTTGTTTCAAGACAGATATAAATCGCAGTTGATAAAAGAAGATAAACACATGCTTGAAGTAAGCAGATATATACACTTAAATCCAGTAAAGGCCAATATGGTAAAAAATCCTGAGGATTATGAATGGAGCAGCTATAATATGATTATAGGAATGCATAGAGAAAAATTTATAAGTTCGCAAAGAATACTTGATTATTTTAACAGTTCTAGACAACTTTATCAGAAATTTGTTGAGAGGATGTGAGTGGGTCAGACCACATGGCAAAAAATGTCACGGGGTCTGATCCTACATTAAAAATGCTTAGTAATCTCTTTCTGTATTCTCCCAACTGCCTTAGGTCTTAATCCAGTTTCTTCCTTGATTTCCTTGTCTGTTTTACCATCAATAAGCATTTCCCTGGCCTTATTTAATGCTTCTTCATCCTTATCTTTATTGTGTTGTGGATTTATAAAATTTTCTTCCATGGATACAGACCTCCCTGTTATATTTTTCCTTCCATTTTCTTTCTAGCTTTATTGATGTTGTGTTCATCAAGTCCTGTAATTTCTTTTATTTCTCCCATGCCTATACCTTTATTGAGTAAATCTTTAGCCTTCTCCATAGCTTTTTCATGACAGCCTTTATCCATATGTTCTCCCATGGTGTTTTCCTCCTTTTGAAGATATCTATTTTTAGCTTATTCCATATTGTAGTTTTTATATGAAGTATAACTTCTATCTGTTGTAGAATTGGATTCTGTTCTTGAACTCTCAGCTTGAGGATCATGATTTATATGCTTTTTTTTGAATTTCCCATCTTCTTTTTTAATATTATTATGATTTATTTTATGTTTCATTAAATATCTCTCCTTTCTTTCTAAATATAGTTTTTCCTCAAAGATGACTTTTATGTTGGCAAGTTAGAGCCATGTATAACTATAATATAAGAAATAACATAAAATTTGATGGATTAAACATTTTAAGGAAATTTACGATAATATAATTGGGAATATTTTATAGGGAGATGTATAATTGTGATAAATTCAATTTCTTCTAGTGGTGCAAATATTATAATAGATAATAAAAATCAAAAATCCAGTGATAATCAGGTAAAAATTCTTCAGCATCAGGAAATGGCAGTTCAAAAACAGATAGAAAGTATAAAGCAGAATGACAAAATGGATATAAAGACCAAACAGGAGCTCATAAAACCTCTTGAGTCACAAATTCAGAGCATTGAATCACAAATCCAGCAGGTGCAGATGGATGCTATGGGTAAAAAATGACATTTATGATTCAAGTAATAAGAGACAGATTTCTTCCAGCACTTCCAGTGAGGGACTTGAAAATAAGATTGAAGTTTCAAAGAATATGTTGTTTATAAGTATGTCTGGCATCTATAAGCAAACAAGAAGTTTGAATTCCATTAGGAAGGGATTCAACAACCAGGCAAATATTTTGAATTCAGATGCAGATTTTGATGAGATGACTCGAAATTACAATGGAGCTAAAAGAAAAAGAGCGGAAGCTGCGTCAGATGTAGGCAGAGCCAATGCCATGCAGTCTAAAATTGGAAAAGTCAATAATGATATAAAAAAATCTGAAAAAAATATAAATGATTTAAATGATTTAAATGAAAAGAAAGAAACTTTAAAGATTGATAATACAGAAAATCAGGTAAAGAATATAGATGAATTTGCATGATAATATATTAGGAATTACTGTACACTTATGTTAATATTTACTTAGAACTTATTGGAATTTATGTATTTTCAATGGAAGAAGTAGCTTCAATGTGTAAAATAATCAGGGGTCAGACCCCGTGGAAAAAAATTCCGCAGGGTCTGACCCCTTTTCTGCTTAAGTAGATTTAAAATTATCAATTGTCTAAGTTTGTCAAAAATACAGAGAGTTTATGATATAATAAATAAAATAATACATAGATATGATACTCGAACTTATTCAAAAAATAAATTATTCAGGAGGATTTATATTAATGAAAGAAATTAAAATGAAATATGGACAGGGTACTATGAATGCCCTTATTGACGAAAAAAATGTGATTGAGGTAATAAAAAGCAATCCTGTAAAACAGGATAAGACAGAGGATGAAGTTATATCGGAGTCACTTTGCAATCCCATTGACAGCAAGAGACTTAAGGATATAGTTAAAGAAGGTGAAACGGTTTGTATATTAGTTTCAGATATTACAAGATATTGGCAGAAGCCTTATAAATTTTTACCTAAAATTGTAGAGGAACTGAATGCAGGTGGAGTTAAAGATGAGGACATTATATTCATTGTTGCTGTAGGTTCTCATAGAGAACAAACCAAGGAAGAACATGATATGATTCTTGGAGAAAAACTGTCAAAAAGATTTAAAGTTTATGACCATGATTGCTTTGATGAAAAAGGCATGGTATATTTAGGTGATACAAGTCATGGAACGCCCGTTAAAATAAATAAAAAAGCCATGGAATGTGATCATATAGTACTTACAGGAGCCATTATCTATCATTTTCTTGTTGGCTGGGCTGGTGGAAAAAAGTCTATTCTTCCGGGTATAGCCTCCTTTGAAACTATATCGAAAAACCATTCACTTTCTTTAAATGAAGGTCTTGGAAGTGGGGTAAGAGACGAAATATGTTCAGGAAACATTATAGGGAATCCTGTACATGATGACATGCTGCAGGCAGCTGCCATGGTAAAGCCTTCATTCATGTTCAATGTAATAATGGGACCAGATGGCAACATAGCCAATGCAGTTTCAGGAAATTACATAACAGCTCATGAAGCAGGAAGAAAATTAGTAGACAGTATCGATGGTGTTAATATAAAGAAGAAGACAGATTTAGTTATTGCAAGTGCAGGTGGATATCCAAAGGATATAAATCTTTATCAATCAATAAAAACTCTAATGAATGCAAAGGAAGCAGTAGTTGATGGTGGTACAATCATAGTTATCGCACAGTGCAGCGGAGGAATTGGAGATATTAAAGATATTAATGACATGATACAGAATTATGATAATATGCTTGACAGGGAAAAAGATCTTAGGGAAAAGTATACTATTTCAAAATATGTCGGATACTTTTTCTGCGAAACTGCTGAAAAATATAAATTGATTTTGGTTTCTGACATTGATTCTGATTTACTTAAGAATACTAAAATTATTTTGACCAGGACACTGGAAGAGGCAGTTGGAATTGCATATGCCAAAAATAAAAACCTTACAGTTAACCTTATGTATAATGGAGCAAATACTCTTCCAAAATCAGCTCAAATGTAATTGACAATTAACAAATAGCAATTTTACTCTATTTGCAACAATTCTCATTTTCTATTGCAAATGTAAAATTGCTATATCTTTTTTAGTGCTTTTAAATGCTGGATATGTATTCCTATATGTCCTATACGTTCAAACAATAATAATATTTTGTTTTCATGAGTAATGTCATAATCTATAGGCTGATTCTTACTCCAAATTATATTGGGAATGAATAGCATCAATAAATATATCATACCTACATATGAAAATCCTAAATGTCCTAGCATATTATAACTCCTTTGCAAATTCCTATTTGTTAGTTATATATCTATATTATACATGATTCTATATCGCCTCCTTACCACCTAACTACAATTTTATATTATCATTAATATGAATTGTTAGAAATAACAAAATATTGCCACAATATTATAGTATAATTAGTATTATTATACTATAAGTCATATGACAATGAGGGGGTAGTTATAGCTATGTATTACTACATATATGGAAAATAAAAGGGAACCTGGTCTTCTAGACCTGAAGTGCCTTCTATTTATTTGGTATTTTCTAGTTCTTTCTTTAAATCCATAATTTCTTTATGCATTTTTATGATTGTAATCTGGGTATCACTTAATTTGGCTATGTCTTTTAAGATTATATCTGTAGATAGATTTCCATAATATCCATCATTGTCAGTACTTGTTTTTTGTTCTGTTTTTGTATTTACCATAGGTTTATCAGGTTTACATTGCCTGACATCAACATGATCCAGACAATTTATTTCCTTTATATCTGTTTTGGAAAAACTGTTAACGGCAGTATTACTTGTAAATATATTATCTTTATATTGTGATGAATTGTAATTTCCTTCATGTTCCAGACCCTTGTAAACTGCAACCTTGTTTTCAACATCGTAATATCCATTTTCATTGTGAAATTCATATTTTATAATATTTAAATATTGTTCTCTGGATAAATTCATAAATCTGCAGCCAAAGTTGTTTCCGTAACACCTTATTATTCTGCAAAATGCATCACCATCACCTATTTTTAATTTTATTATATCTCCTACATCCACATTGGCAAGTTTATTGGAATTGACGCTTATACAGGCTCCTGAATCACTTATATTGTTAATACTGCAATTAAGTACATTTGAGTTAGAAAGAATAAAGGTGCTGTGACAGTGGAGTATTTTCCTTTCGGCCTGTCTATATCGCGGCTTTTCCAGTGATAATAGCATTACCATTACTATACCTATAAGATTATAACTTGCCCACATCACATTGATAATTATAGATTCCTTGAGTCCACTTGAATTAGCATGAACAATTTTATTTAAACTTACTCCAAATCCAAGTATTGTCATTATGAACATTGCCAGCTGCGGCATGAGTAAATCCCAGCTTACAAACACATTTCTCTTTGTATGTTCTTTTAATGTGACATTAAATTTCAATTCTTTTGCAAATATAAGTTCTGACAGGGATGCAAGAGCCAGAAAGGGGCTGTGGCTGATTCATATATATGAGTAAAAATTAGGGATCTGTATTTGGAAGAATGTGATTTAAACATTAAAATATAAGATATATACGAAGGAACGAAAAACTGCAATAGCTGCATTGTACTGGCTTTTATTATAAGAGTGCCGAAAATCAGGTATATTATAGGTCATAAAATGTAAATCATTTTTGAAATGCCTGAATACCAGTATAGAATTCCACTAAAATACAACAATCTCTGGATAGGTGACAATCCCTTCATAGTAAGTGGATTCCACTTTTTTGACACCTGTATATTTCCTCTGCACCATCTTTTACGCTGCTTTGCAAAATCTTTATAATATTCGGCGGATAATCCTACTGCCAATACTTCATTGACAAATATTGACTTATAACCTCTGGCTTGAAGTATCATTCCTGTTGCCATATCTTCGGTTATACTGCCAGTGGGTATGCCTCCTATTTCATCTATTGCATTTCTATTAAACAGTGCATTTGTACCTACGTGAAACAGTGCATTGTATCTTGCTCTTCCTGCCTGTACCTCTCTCATGAAAAAGTCTTGTTCGTTTGGAATTTTATTGTCTAGATTTAAATTATATTGAAATGGATCAGGATTGTAGAATACTTGAGGAGATTGGACAAATCCCACATTGCTTTCCTTGAAATAACCTACCATGTTTTTCAAATAAACAGGTTTTGGAATCATATCTGCATCTAATACGGAAAATAATTCTCCCTTGCAGTAATTTGACAGGGCATTATTTATGTTGCCTGCCTTTGCAAAATCATTATTTTCTCTCGTAACATAGTGTATTCCGAAAAACTCTGCCAGGTTTTTAATCTCTTCCCTGTGTCCATCATCACATATGTAAATATTCAATAGATTATTTGGATATTCAATAGATTATTTGGATATTCAATATTTAAACATCCTGCAATAGTTTTCCTCAAAATATATGAAGGCTCATTGTAGGTCATTATGAGTACATCAATAGTTGGAAGCTTGTTTAAATCATCCATTTTCATTTTTTTGAGTTTATATGGTTTGTAAAACAATATGCCATATATGGTGGATTGGAAGAATCCAAGCAATTCTGATGATATAAGTATAATTCCGATAATCATGCCTATTTTGCTTTCATAGATTTTTTTAGTATCATGTATAATATAAAAAGCCATAGCATTTCTACAAAGAATATAGTAATTTTATTATTTAGTAATATATAAATTATGTGATTATAAAACAAATATTTGGTATTATCCCAAAGTGTATGGGCATAGTTAATGCAGAAATAAATAGAAGCAGCAGAAAAGATGATAATAGTTAATAGGGTAATACTGTTAATCAATTTTGATTTTTTCATAACAGCTCAGCTCTCCATTCTTATTGAAATAATATTATATATACATATATATAAATTTTGATAGTATATTATTCCACATTAAAGATTATTGTAGAGGGGATTGAGTTGATATTTATATAATAGATGAAAATAGCTATGAAGAACTTGTAAAATATAAATTTTTTCTTTATTCCTCATGGAGAGTTGGAGAAGCCAAAAGCTTTTATAGCATAATGGATTTGAGGTAGAAATACTCAAATTTTACTATCTTTTTCAATACTCGATTAAAAGTTTCAATTATTTCCCGAAAAGTAGATTTCTTGTACTTTTAATATAAAAAAATATATATAAAGACTACGAAAAATAATTGATGATCATGAACTTCAATCTATAGGATATATAAAGGTATCAGGTGGAATGTGTTTTGAAATGAAAAGATATCTGAAATACTTTACTTCGTACAAATATAAATTTTATGTAAACAATTCAAAAAAATATACGACTATATTTATTCAATTGATTTTTGTCTAGTTTCAATGCCAATAGCAATGCACGGAGTGCATTACAGAGTTATTTAAATACATCTCATGTTAAGGTTCAATAACCTCATATATCCTGGACAAAAGTTGGTGATACCAATTTAAATACATCTCATGTTAAGGTTCAATTCATCATTACTTGTAATATGACCACAATTTGATATAATTTAAATACATCTCATGTTAAGGTTCAATATTGGAGTATCAAGACAATCAGTATCTTTGTATGAAATTTAAATACATCTCATGTTAAGGTTCAATTTACATCTGCTATATGGAATACTGCACAGAGACTATTTAAATACATCTCATGTTAAGGTTCAATGCTAATGATATAGATAGTAAAGAAGCAGAGGAACTTAATTTAAATACATCTCATGTTAAGGTTCAATTTAAATAAAAATAAATAGCAAAAATCCGTTAAACAGATTTAAATACATCTCATGTTAAGGTTCAATCTGCTCATACATTGTCAAAATAGACATCATGGTATCATTTAAATACATCTCATGTTAAGGTTCAATGGAAGATTTTTAGAATTACAGAAGAAAGCTGATGAACTATTTAAATACATCTCATGTTAAGGTTCAATGCTCTTCTTCAAGTGCTCTGCATTCATTAGGAGTTTATTTAAATACATCTCATGTTAAGGTTCAATAAAATACTATATCGCCTTTCGTCGCGTTTCCTTTATTTAAATACATCTCATGTTAAGGTTCAATTTATTGTATTTGCCGTCACAAACATCAATAGCAAATATTTAAATACATCTCATGTTAAGGTTCAATTTTTATTAAATTCTTCTTTTAAATCGTCGTTTAAATAATTTAAATACATCTCATGTTAAGGTTCAATAGGTATGTTTGCAGTATCACTATTAAGTTTTAAATCATTTAAATACATCTCATGTTAAGGTTCAATTCCTCAGACTGGTTCCTTGATAAAACAGAAAAATGCATTTAAATACATCTCATGTTAAGGTTCAATGATTAGGTCTCAATTTAAGCAATGGATATAAATAAATTTAAATACATCTCATGTTAAGGTTCAATATTTCTTGGGTATAACTAGTATACAACTGAAGTCCAATTTAAATACATCTCATGTTAAGGTTCAATCCAAAGAGGATATAGTTATACAATAAATCATAATGATTTAAATACATCTCATGTTAAGGTTCAATCACAGTAAAAGAGTCATTCTCTAAATTCATTATAACTCCCAAACCATTGAAAATAAAGCCATCTAATAAAATTTTTCCAACCATTTTGTATTATCTCACTTTAGAATTAAGAAAGATTACAAATATACTTATATCAATGTCTTATAGCATATTTAAAAGTAATTGAGGTTGGAAAAATTATTTATCTATATTATTAAAATTCAACTATATCTATTTCTGTGAAATATGCAATGGTATTAAAGGATGGCCTAAGGCCTTTTCTATTTCAAAAACAATAATAAAAGTAATAACACTTACAACTGATCCCACAATAACAGCCATAATTCCAAAAGGTTCATTGAGATATTGCCACCAGAATCCAGCAATACTTCCAAGAATTATAGACAGTATACCAGCATGCTTTGTAACATTTTTCCATGTCAAACCAAAGATGAATGCTGCAAAAGGACCAGCTGACCTCATGGTGAAGGCAAATACAAGCATAGGTATAATCTGTTTGCTGAAGAGGGATATACAGATAGCTATAATACCAAAAACAAGAACGGCGGTTTTGCTGTAATGCATTAAATGTTCATCACTAACTTTAGGATTTATGTAGTGCTGATATATATCTTTTACAAAAACAGTTGATGCTCCCAAAAGATCTCCTGAACCAGAAGATAATGTAGCTGATATAACTGCAGCCATTACCAATCCTGCAATTAGATGAGGTATAAGATTGGTAGATACAGTTGCTATAGCGTTATTTGGGTTGATATGTGGGAAAACTGCCAGTGCTACAAGTCCTAGTATAGCGGGAATAAAAGAATATAATGCCATAAGAATTCCGCATAACATAGAACCTTTAACTGCAGTTTTTTCATCTTTTGCTGCAAAGAGACGTTGTACACATTCCTGACCTGTTGAGAAAGTCATGAAATACATTATTATCAATCCAATAATTGTCTTCCACCCTACTTTGGTAAAACCAAGCTGTCCTTGAGGTAATGCACCAACTACATGGTTCCAGCCTCCAGCGTTATGAATGGCAAATGGAACGGCAATAGTAAATCCAGCCAGTAGAACTATAGCATGGACAATATCAGTCAACGTTACACTCCACATACCACCTATCATAGTATAAAAAACAAGAACTATTCCTGATAAAAGTATTCCCCAATTTGTAGACAAACCAGTTAACACACTTATTATTGTAGCGGATGCAGTAATCTGTACACCTGCCAGGGCTATATTTGCACTTAAGGATAGTATTAAAGTAATAATATGACTTGAATTTCCAAATCTTCTTTCGATTATTTCAGGCATTGTTGTTGCCATTGATCTTCTTAACATTGGGGCTATAAATGAAACAAGAATAACTCCGATACCAGCAGCTGTTACATACCAACCTGCAGAAAGCCCCCAGCTTCCATAGGCTTTTGCAGCTACTCCTACTGTACTTCCCCCACCTACTTCAGTGGCAGCTAGAGTTCCAGCTGTTAGAAGAACTCCAATATTACGACCTGCAAGCAGGTAATCCGAGCTGTTCTTGATCTTCTTTCCACTATAGAAACCTATAGCTAAGTTAATTAACATGTACACAACTAAAATTATCCAGATAGTTACCATTAACCTTACCTCCTAATTATTTGATATGTTTTATATTCATTTTTACCTTATAAAGTTAAATTACGAACATTAAATTTAATATTGTAAAATTGAAATCTATTTATAAAAGCGATTTTATGGGAAATCAATAATAAAATGTTATAATAATTATTTATTATTATAACATGATTTTATCAATAATCAATGTAAAAATTAATAATATATCAATAAATAATGGATATAAGTAATAATATTATCAACATGTGCACTCAAATTTTAAATTGTATAAAATTAAACATTCCATGTAATTATCATTTGACTATTGCAAATACTGATTTGATTTTACTTCAGTATTATCACAAAATTACCGAATTATATATTATATATAGATTAGTATATTCGTTTATAGTAAGCTTAAGGTATTTTATGTAATATTATAAAAATTTATTAAAGCAAAAAAATTCGGAATATATAATAAAATAAATTAAATATTTTTGTAAAAATCATAATAAAAAATAAATTATACAGAACTTAAAAAAAATGTTGAAAAAGATCATTTGATAATATAATATTTAGTTATATTGAAAAATTAATAAAAAATACGCATACATATAACACAAATATAAAAAATATACGAATATAATTATTAAATTAATAAAAACAACTATTTAAGATAACAAGTATTAAAATAACACTCAAAAAACACATTATGGAAAAATATATGATGATGTATTTCAAAAATATTCAGAAAATAACAATAAGTGATATGCATATATTATGATATTTCAATATATTGTGAATTAAAATATTAAATAAAGAGGGGGACAATAATAAAATGTATAAAAAATTTTGTGCAATTTTTTTAGGAATTTGTTTATCAATGATGGCAGTTGGATGTGGCAATGCAAGTAATGGAAATAGTTCCAGTTCATCAGACAAGAGTAAATTGACAGTAGCTATCAATGGTGATATGGGAACTTTGGATCCAGGAGGTACAATGGATAATATGGCTGTAAAAATTACTTATCCTGCATATGAAAGATTGGTAAAATTTGATGGCGGATCTACAAATATAAAACCTTCACTTGCTAGTAAATGGGAGAAAAGCGGTGATGGACTTACATGGACTTTTCATCTGGATAAGGGTCACAAATTTGTAGATGGTACAGAAGTTACTTCTGAGGCTGTTAGATTTTCTTTTCAAAGAATACTGGATATTAAAAAGGGACCCTATGATATTTATAAGATTATAAAGAGTATTAATACACCGGATAAATATACAGTGCAATTTGTTTTAAGTGGGGAATTTCCACAATTTTTATCTACACTTGCTACAAACTATGGAAGTATAATAAATCCTAAAGTTATGAGCCATGAAAAAGATGGTGATAAAGCTCAGAACTATTTAGCCAATCATACTGATGGAAGTGGTCCTTATCAGCTTGCAGAATGGAAAAAAGGTGCTTATTTGAAACTAACATTGAATCCTAATTATTCTAAAAAACCGTCTCTTAAGGAAGTATATTTCAAATTGGTTTCAGATCCGTCAGCTGCAAGACTTGAACTTGAAAAGGGAGATTCAGATATAGCAGAGGGAATAGACTTGGATCAAATAGAGAAGCTTAAGAGCAATTCCAATATCTCCATTGTGAAAAAACCTAGCCTTTTGGTTGATTATGTTTATATAAATTGCACCAAAGCTAATCCTGCACTTAAGAATCCAAAAGTTAGACAGGCAATAAACTATGGAATTGATTATAATTCCATAATCGATAAAGTAATGCATGGATATGCAACCCCACTTGCAAGTCCTGTACCAAAGGGACTATGGGGATACAATGAATCCGCATTTAAGTATACGAGAAATGTAGCGAAAGCAAAGGCGCTTTTAAAAGAAGCGGGTGTAAATAATCTACAGCTAACTTTATTGTATTCTGATAGATTCCCTAATTGGGAACAGGAAGCTTTAGTTGTACAGGGTAATTTAAAGGATATTGGTGTGAAAGTAAATTTAAGTAAAGTAGCATATGCAACTATGAGGGATATGCTTGATTCTGGAAAATTTGATCTGGCAATGGGAGTATGGAGCCCTGACTATGCAGACCCATATATGTTTATGAATTACTGGTTTGATTCAAATAACCAGGGGCTTGCAGGAAATAGAGCTTTCTATGTTAATCCTCAAGTAGATAGTTTAGTCAGAAAAGCCGGTTCAATAACTGATCAGACTCAACGTGAAAATTTATACAAACAGGCACAAAAGATAGTTATAGAGGATGCTCCATATATATATCTGTATCAGAAGGATTTCATGCTTCCTATAAATAAGGACATAAAAGGATTTGTGTATAATCCAATGTTGGAAGGTGTATATAATTTAGATGAAATGAGTAAACAGTAACTTAATTGACTTATCTTCCCTCTGGGAGGATAAGTTGTTAAATATTTGAATGGATTCCATTCGGCATATAGGAGGAAATAGAGTATATGAAAAAAATTATAATAAGAAGACTCTTAATGATGATATTAGTTATTTTCGGAGTTACATTAATAGTATTTCTTTTATCTCACATAATTCCAGGGGATCCTGCTAGAATGATGGTTGGGCAAAGAGCATCCAATGAAACACTTATAAATGTGAGAAAACAGCTTGGATTGGATAAACCTGTATTAGTTCAGTATTTAATATATATGAAAAATCTTTTATCCGGTGATCTGGGTACATCTATAAGAACGCAGCAGCCGGTCGTATCAGATTTGGCCGCTTATTTTCCAGCTACTTTGGAATTGGTTTTATATGCATTCCTAATAGCACTTGTAGTTGGAATCCCTTTGGGAGTATTAACCAGCCTCAAACAAAATACAGTAACAGATTATTTAGGAAGGATTTTTTGCATAGGAGGTGTTTCTATACCAGCATTTTGGGGGGGAATCATTCTCATACTGATATTTTATTCAAAATTAAATTTATTACCTTCTTCAGGAAGATTGGCTTTGGGTATGACATTTAATACGAAAATTACTGGACTTATAACCATAGATAGTTTGCTTACAGGAAACTTAGGAGTATTCAAGGATAGTTTAAGGCATATTATACTGCCGGCCTTAGTGTTATCCTATGCTCAGCTTGCAACAATTACCAGGCAGGTAAGGTCCAGTATGATTGAGGTATTAAACCAGGAATATATAAAAACAGCAAGAGCAAATGGAATTAAAGAAAAATTTCTAATTGTATCTTATGCACTTAGAAATGCCCTGGTACCTACTATAACAGTTGTTGGACTTTCTCTTGGAGGGCTTTTAGGAGGAGCTGTAGTAACGGAAACTGTTTTTAACTGGCCTGGAATGGGAAAATATGTGGTTGATTCGATTTCATTTTTAGATTTTCCATCTATAATGGGATTTACTGTTGTAATTGTAATTGGATATATGGTGATAAATCTAATAGTAGATATTCTCTATATGATCCTAAATCCACAAATTAGAGGTTAGGAGGTGTATGAATTTATGAAATTAGAATTGGAATCAGGTAATGTAATAGAAGAAAAACATATGAAGAAAAATAAAAGTTTGCTCTTATATAAGATAAGAAAAAACCCAATGACTATATTAGGACTTTCTATAATAGTAATAATGGCACTTTTAGCTATTTTTGCACCATATATAAGTTCATATAATCCCACTGAAATGAACGTATTGGACAGATTTCAAGAACCGAGTTTAAAACATTTGTTTGGAACAGATGAAGTTGGGAGGGATATTTTAACACGAGTCATTTATGGAACACGGATATCACTTACAACTGGAATAAGTGTGGTTGTAATGGCTGGTGTTATAGGAGTGTTTATTGGATCTGTTTGTGGATATTTTGGCGGATATGTAGACCAGGTAGTTATGAGGATAATGGATATGATTTTAGCATTCCCTACACTGATATTGGCAATGGTTCTAGCTGCAACATTAGGTGCAAGTTTATTTAATGTTATGTTGGCTATAGCTATTGTAAAAATCCCAGTATATGTCCGTCTGTCCAGAGGTGAAGCATTAGTTGTAAAGAACAATCTATACGTAAAGGCTGCCAGGACTTTTGGATTATCAAATTTATATGTCATATTCAGGCATATTATCCCAAATGTTATAACTCCAATAATTATTCAGCTTACTTTGGATCTAGGAGATACTATTTTGCTTGTTGCTACTCTTGGGTTTTTGGGACTTGGTGCAAAACCGCCAACTCCTGAGTGGGGCACAATGATAAGTACAGGATTCAAGTATATGCTTGAGCAATGGTGGTATCCTACATTTCCTGGAATTGCAGTATTTTTGGCTTCCACAGGATTCAATTTAATAGGTGATGGTTTGAGGGATATACTTGATCCTAAATCTTCAAGATAGGAGTGAAATGTTTTGTTGCTAAATGTAGAAAATTTATCCATATCTTTTGATACGTTTGAGGGAAAAGTTAATGTACTTGATAATGTGTCCTTTTCTATAGACAATGGTGAGATATTATCCATAGTAGGGGAATCGGGATCAGGAAAATCTGTATCAGCATATTCAATACTTGGAATTCTTGATGAAAATTCAAATGTGGAAAGTGGAAAGATACTGTTTGAAGATACTGATCTCTTGAAATTAAATAAAAAAGAAATACGTGAATATAGAGGTAAAAAAATTGGAATGGTTTTTCAAGAACCTATGACGGCACTGCATCCTACAATGAAGGTTGGAAAACAACTTTTAAATGTAATAATTCAAAACTCAGGGGTATCCAAAGAAAAAGCACATGAAATAATGATAAATAATTTGAAAGATGTTCACTTTGATAATCCTGATGAAATAGCCAATAAATATCCTTATGAACTTTCTGGAGGAATGAGGCAGAGAATAGTTATTTCTCTTGCCATGTCAAATGAGCCCAAACTTCTTATTGCAGATGAACCTACGACAGCTCTTGACGTTACTATTCAAGCTGAAATATTAAATCTGATGAAGGAACTTGTCAGCAAGCGTAATACGGCAATTTTATTGATAACACATGATTTTAGTGTTGTAAGATCTGTAAGTGATAAAGTCTGTGTCATGTATGGAGGTAAAATTTTGGAGAAGGGAAATACTGATGAAGTACTTAAGAATCCAAAGAATCCTTACACAGCTGCACTTTTAAATGCACTTCCAGATAAAGTTGATTCGAATATGAGACTTCAGGAGATAAAAGGAGAAGTTCCGGATCTTAGATTTAGGCCTAAGGGTTGTATATTTTATTCAAGGTGTATGAAGAAAGGAAAGATATGCAGCCAGAAGGTTCCAACTAAAAAGAAAATTTCTAGTGATCATTTTGTTTATTGCTGGGAGGTTGAAAAATAATGGAGAGTATATTGGAAATCAAACAATTGAAAAAAGTGTTTGGAAAATTTACTGCACTTAAAGGGGTGTCTTTTAATCTTTATAAAGGTGAAACTTTTGGACTGGTTGGAGAATCAGGGTCAGGTAAATCTACAATTGCGAATATAATAGTAGGAATACATTCTCCTTCATCTGGAAATGTAGCCTTTAAGGACAGGGAATTGTGGAAGAAAAATAAATATGATTGTGGAAAATTTGGGAACATACAAATTGTATTTCAGGATCCTCGTTCTTCTTTAGACCCTAGAATGACAATAAGGAAGATTATATTGGAGCCTCTTTTAACATTTCCCAAAAAAGTCAGGGATGAAAAAGGTTCAAAAGAAAATCTTGTTAAACTTATAAAAAGTGTTGGGCTGCAGGAACAACATTTGGACAGGTATCCCCATGAGTTTTCAGGAGGCCAGAGACAGAGAATAGCAGTTGCAAGGGCAATAATTACTGATCCTGAAGTGTTGATTTTGGACGAACCAACTTCTGCTCTCGATGTATCTGTTCAAGCACAAATCCTGAACCTTTTAAAAGATATCCAAAAGGAAAGGAATATGACTTATTTATTTATCTCACATAATATGGCTGTAGTTAGATATATAAGTAATAGAGTCGGGGTATTATATAAAGGTGAATTCGTTGAAATGGGAGATTCAAGTGAAGTATTTAATGCACCTAAACACAATTACACAAAAAAATTAATTTCAAGTATATTGGATTAATTATAATCACTTATATGGAGGTAGGTATAGAATGAAAGCCTTTGATGCACATTCTGATATATTCACAGATGTTACTGTAAGAAGATTAGAAGGTGAAAAGAATATTATAAAAAATTATCATATGGATCAGCTGAAAGAAGGGCATGTATCAGCTTCAATCCTGGGTATATGGATTGAACCTCTATATTTTGACAAAGATTGTACATGGAGAATGATGGAAATTATGGGGGCCGTTTCAGAAGAAATAGGGGATATGTCTGACTATGCCGGAGTTGTATATAAGTATGATGATTTAATTGAATTAAATAAAAAAGACAAGCTTGCGATAATAATTGGTTTAGAAGGCATAGATGGTTTTAAAAATGATGTAAGCCTAATAGATACTCTATATAGATTTGGAGCAAGACATGCTATGCTTACGTGGAATAGGGAAAATGAATTTGCTACAGGAGTGGGGAGTGCACATAAAGATAGAGGCCTCACAAAATTGGGAGTAGAAGTTGTAAATAGAATGGAAAAGCTGGGAATGATAATTGATGTTTCCCATGCAAATGAAAAAACATTTTGGGATGTATATGAAAATACAACTAAACCTTTTATAGCGTCACATTCCAATGTATATAATTTATGCAGTTCACCTAGAAATTTAAGAGATGATCAGATTAAGGCTGTAGGGGAAAGAGATGGTGTTATAGGGGTTAATTCATGGGGAGATTTTATTGATAAAGAAAGTCCATCTGCCGAGAAGTTGGCAAATCACATAGATTATATAGCAAACTTGATTGGAATAGACCATGTAGGTTTTGGATTCGATTTTGGAGATTATCTAGATCCAAAAACCCTCTCATCATTTCAAAATGAAAAATATATAGGGACTCCAGGGATTGAATATGCTTCTAAAATACCTAACTTATTAAACATTTTAAGTAAAAGAGGATATAGTAAAGAGGATCTGGAAAAAATATCTTATAAAAATATGGAACGTATAGTTAAGAATATTTTATAAACTTACTAAAATAATTGGAAGCATAAATTTATATTATGCTTCCAAATTTGTAGTGCATATGATTCAGTTCTGTACCTAATAGCCAGATTTTACTATATTTTTCAATATTCGATTCAAAGTTTCAATTATTTCCCGGAAAATAGCAGTGAAATATTATGTAAAGACAGGCAATACAAAGAAACTTGAAGGTGAAAGGGGAATAAACATAAGTGATAAGGGATACCAGTGCAGAGGCTAATTTGGCATTCTGCACAGAGGAATGCTGAATGCCGATGCTCTAAAGAAAGTTAATATATATGTCATGGATAATAAATGTGACGTCTTAAAATTAGAAAATCATAACTCTAACTATCTTTTTTAGTATTGTATTTCAGAGTTAATGATATTATGAATCCAATTATGAATATAATGCCTGCAAATTTGAGGGAATAATTAAACCCGTGGAATGCTGCATCTATTTTATTAGGGGAGACTGCCAAATATTTGTTTTCATAAGACGACATGATTCCCAAAAATATGGCAGAACCCAAACAGCCGGCTATTTGCATAAGGGTGTTTATGATTGCAATTCCATCTGCCCTGAATTTGCCTGGCAGTTGGTTAAGCGCGGTTGTCTGTGTATTTGATGCAGCCATGGATGTTCCTACACATATTAAGCAGTATAAAATAATTGCTGCCAAAATAGAATTTGATTTTGTGATAGTGGATAGTATAAAAATTGAAATACATGCCAGTAAAACTCCACAGGGAATTATTATTTTTCCGCCGATATTGTCATATAATTTTCCGGATACAGGCGATAAAAATGAATATAGAAGGGTTGCAGGAAGTAGAATAATTCCGGTTATCAAAGTTGATGCTTTAAATCCATTTTCAAAAACCATAGGTAACACTATATTCATTGAGAACTGCAGCATTTGAACAATTACTATCAATATTACACTTCTTGTAAATACAGGGTGCTTAAATGATTTTATTTGCAGCATAGGCTGTTCCAATGATGATTGCCTTCTGCAGAAAAGTGCCGTCGATATTATACCGATTATAAATATTGCTAAAATAACAGCTATATTTGTATTGGATATGGAACTTATGGAGTATATAATACATCCAATGCCTATAGCTGACAATAAAACGGACAGATAATCTATCTTTGGTTTGGTTATTGTATTTACATTTTCCAGGAATATATTACCTAAAATCAGGCATAACACTAAAACTGGGATTAAAATTAAAAACAGTATATGCCATGAAAAATATTGCAATAATATGCCTGAAAAAGTAGGGCCGAATGCAGGTCCCAATGATATTACGCATACACATGCACCCATTACCGCACCACGTTTTTCCGGAGGGTTTATTATAAGGGCCGTATTCATCAAAATTGGTATCAACATGCTTGTACCAAGTGCTTGTATAATTCTAGATATGAGCAGTAGGGGGAATGACGCAGAGAAAAATGCACATACAGTTCCAATCAGGAACAATGTGATGGCTGCCATAAATAATTTTTTGGTTGTATAAGTATTCATGAGGAATGCTGTAACAGGCATTAAAATTGCAATTACAAGTACATAGCCGGTAGTAAGCCATTGTACTGTTGTAGCACCTACATTCATTTCCATCATCAATTTTGGAAAAGCTATGTTTAATATGGTTTCATTAAAAAGTGCTATAAAACTTCCAAGAAGAAGTGTAAACATTATAATTTTTGTATTGTATTTTTTGGTTTGTATATAATTTCCTTGCTGCATGATATATATTGTACTCCTTTCAATATTTAGACCAGTCTGTATATAAGAATTAAAAATCAATAGCAGGGATATTAATTTAGGACAACAAAATATCCATACTATTGCTGATTGTGGAAAGTGGGGCAGTATCGTTTCTTGTAACACAAATGGTGATAGCTCCTTCAATCATTATTTCGATAGTCATACCTAATTCTTCAGCTCTTTGTTCTGGAAAACCACTTTCAATTAATTTGTCAGTGTATACATTGCTTAAAGCTGTAAATGCGTCTTTACAAGCTTTCCTTAAACGTTCATTTGAGGAATAGGTTTCTAAAGCTATCAGGCTTATAGAAATATCCTGAAGCTTATTTTCTTGTTTCAAGTCGTTTATTATATTGTTTATCAAATATTTTATGGCTTTAACGGGATCAGTATGTTTACTTAGAGTATTTTTTACCTTTTTTACTATGGACGTGCTAGCCAGCTGAATTGCCTCCAAAGCCAACTGTTCTTTCCCTTCGGGAAAGTAATAATAGAGTGAACCTTTGGGTGATTTGCTTTCTTTTAAGATTTCATTTAACCCGGTGCCATTGAAGCCGTTGGCTTGAAAAAATTTAGTGGCAGCATTAAGTATTTTTTCCCTTGAGTTATTTTTGGAATTCATAGTTTGTATCCTTTCAATAAAATAATATTATAACAACTGGTCTATATAATAGAATATTATAAATTAGATTTTATGTCAATACAAATATGGTATGATGAATTTTAAAGCACCATATGTTTTTGAAATCCTTTGGTTTGTTTATATTATTGACTGAAGTCTATCCTCCACTTATGAAGCATATCCAGTGCTTTTTCATTTTCGCCGAATTGCAGATAAACCTGTGCAAAATTCATGTATTCTATGTGAAGTCCCAATACGTTGCCGCATTCGGGAGAGAACAGTTTTTTGTTGCTTATACAGAGATTTAAGTATCTTTCTATTATATTAATATCTTTTTCACAGTGCAAATAGGAATTTGCCAGTGCCATACAAATAGTACTGTTTTCAAAAATGTTTTTCCATAGTTCTCCTTGTAGGATTTTTCTAGCCTTTTTTATATTATTTTTCTTTATATATACAATTGAAAGCATGAGATTTATATTTAATTTATTATTGTGAATTTTGTTTAAAGCGTCTATAGCTTTATCATATTGGCCAATTGAAGAATACAGGCTGCTCAGTTGATACAGTGATTTTTCAACCAAGTTAATCTTACTGCAGTTGTTTACTGTATCTTCAAATAATTTTATAGAATAGTCTATCATTTCCCTGACTCTACCATTATCATCTATTTTCCAACAATATAGATAGAACAACCTTCCTATTTCAGACTTCAAATAATAACTTGATCTGTATTGCTCTATATATTCCCTGCTTTTTTCTATTGCGCTTGAAATGTCTTTACCTGTAAATAGTGATTCACATTCTTTGGATATTTCTATAACTTTATCATCTGACAGCTCAGTATTATAGGATAAAAGTTCATCTATTGAAATATTAAAAAATGATGCAAGTACAGGAAGAAGGGTTATATCCGGATATGAACTTCCACTTTCCCATTTTGATACAGCTGCAGTGGATACTCCGATAAAATTTCCTAACTCATCCTGGGTAAGGCCTTTTTTCTTTCTTAGTTTAAATATTACTTCACCTATTTTTAATTTATCCATTTGCTATACACCACTTTATACAAAATTTATAGAAATCTATAGATTTTATTATATAGTATTATTAGCAATGTACCAATGGAGCTGAAGTTAATTATTATACATAAAAATTAACCGATAGTTAATTTCTATATAAATAAATATTGACAAACAGTATAAAATACTATATTATATTGTCATATAAAACATGTGATATATTAAAAGGGAGTAATTGCAAATATAATGTCAACATTACGATTAGTTTTCTAATCTGGCATTGTATACCAATTGATTGGTTATAAGACTTTTAATATAATTTCAGATTCTGTCTGGAATTATATTGAAGGTCTTTATTTATTTTTATAAGGTGGTGGTTGTATTGAAAAAGTTTTATGGAAAATCCATTCCGGAAGTACTGGATATTTTAAAAGTTTCTTCAAAGGGCTTAAATGATTCTGAAGTGGAAAAGAGGCAGCAGCAATATGGATACAACGAATTATGTGAAGGACATAAAAAGAGTATATTCCAAATTTTCATGGAGCAGTTCAAGGATCTACTCATAGTTATACTGATAGTAGCTGCTACAGTGTCCATATTTACAGGTAATTTTGAAAGTGCCATGGTTATATTTGCAGTTATAATCCTCAATTCAATTTTAGGTACGGTTCAGCAGGTGAAAGCTGAAAAATCCTTGAAGAGTTTAAAGGCACTTTCTGCACCTACTGCAAAAGTACTGCGAAATGGAATTCAGGTGGAAATACCATCAAGGGAAGTTGTTGTAGGTGATATTCTATATCTTGAAGCTGGTGACTATATAAGTGCCGATGGCAGAATTATAGAAAATTACAGCATTCAGGTAAATGAAAGTTCTCTTACAGGTGAGTCGGAAAATGTATCAAAAACCCAGGACATAATAGAAGGTGACAATGCAGCTATAGGGGACAGAAAGAACATGCTCTTCTCAGGAAGTCTTGTAACATACGGCAGGGCAGTTATAGTTGTAACCGGTACAGGCATGAAAACAGAACTTGGAAAGGTAGCTTCACTTTTAAAAAATACTGAAGAGAAGAAAACACCTCTTCAAGTGAATCTGGATAACTTCAGCAAAAAACTCTCAATTTTAATATTGATAATATGTGTTCTGATTTTCATTCTGGATGTATTTAGAGGATATCCGGTTATGGATTCCATAATGTTCTCAATAGCACTTGCGGTAGCGGCTATTCCAGAGGCCCTAAGTTCCATTGTTACAATAGTACTGGCACTTGGTACTCAAAAGATGGCCAGGGAAAATGCAATTGTGAAAAAGCTTAAAGCCGTTGAGGGACTTGGAAGTGTATCTGTAATATGTTCAGATAAAACCGGGACTCTTACGCAGAACAAGATGACTGTAAAAAAACTCTATACAGACAATAAAGTATTGAATTCCACAGAGTTGAATCTAGAAAATGAAGTAGAAAAACAAGCTGTGCTTATGGGAATATTGTGTAATGATGCATCTACTACGTATGGAGAAAAGATAGGGGATCCAACTGAGATTGCCCTGGTGGATCTTGGCGAAATTTACAATATGGATGAACTGTCACTTAGAAAAGAATATTCTAGAATAGGTGAAATTCCTTTTGATTCAGAAAGAAAAATCATGAGTACTGTCCACAGAGTAAAGGACAGGACGTTGATGGTAACAAAAGGGGCACCTGATGTACTCATAGACAGAATTTCAAAGATACAGACTTCCAGTGGAATCATGGATATAACAGAAGAGGGCAAGAGTAGAATAGAAAGGGCAAATGAAGATTTTTCAAAAACTGGATTGAGGGTACTGGCTGTAACATATAAGGAAATAGATATTGACAAAACCGAGTTGGATTTAAATCAGGAAAATGATCTGGTATTTGTGGCACTGACAGCTATGATGGACCCTCCGAGAGAAGAATCTGCCAGGGCTATTTCAAGCTGTATAAAAGCGGGAATAAGGACAGTGATGATAACTGGTGACCATAAAATTACAGCTTCTGCAATTGCAAGGGAAATAGGAATTTTAAAAGACAAAGATGAAGCTGTTGAAGGATATGAACTTGATAATTTAAGCGATGAGGAGCTTAAGGAAAAAGTGGACAAAGTATCTGTCTACGCAAGAGTATCTCCGGAACACAAGATAAGAATAGTAAAAGCATGGCAGGAAAAGGACAATATAGTTGCCATGACCGGAGACGGTGTAAATGATGCTCCTGCCCTAAAACAGGCAGATATAGGAATAGCAATGGGAATAACGGGTACGGAAGTTTCCAAGGATGCAGCTTCAATGGTGCTTATGGATGATAATTTTGCAACTATAGTAAAATCTATTTGCAGCGGAAGAAATATATACAACAACATAAAGAACTCCATTAAATTTCTACTATCTGGGAATACGGCAGGAATAATGGCGGTACTTTATACTTCACTGGCTGCATTGCCTATACCATTTACTCCAGCTCATCTCTTGTTTATAAACCTTGTTACAGATAGTCTTCCAGCAATTGCACTTGGATTGGAATCTTACAAGGACAATGTAATGAAGGAAAAGCCTAGAAATATAAATACACCTATTTTGACAAAGGCTTTTGGAAAGGGAATACTGATTGAAGGTCTTATAATCGCTGCATTTACCATACTCGCTTTTTACACTGGATTGAAAACGGGAGATCACATGCTGGCAAGTACCATGGCATTTTCAACACTGTGCCTGTCCAGATTGTTTCATGGATTTAACTGCAGATCCAGAGAGTCCATATTTAAAATTGGATTGTTCTCAAATAAATATGTATGGTTTGCTTTTGGATTGGGAGTCGCACTTTTAAGTATGGTATTGTTCCTACCTCCACTGAAGGCTGTATTTGAAATCAGTAATCTGAATTTGAAGCAGGTTGGAACTATAGTGTTGTTCTCTTTTATGACATTTGTATTGATACAGATTTCAAAACTTATGGGTGGGGTCAGACCCCATGGCAAAAACTTATAGGGGGTCAGGCCCCGTGGTAAAAAAGTAAATTAAAAAAGCAGAGTGAAGAAATTTCATCTGCTTTTTCAATACAAAAAATCAGATATTTTTGGGATAATGAACAGTAATAAATTTTACCACTTTATTAGTTCTATTGTCCCAGTTGTGTTTTTGGGTGGATAGATAATGGGCGGAATCACCGGGATACATCTTTAATATTTTATCATCAATTATCAATGTTAGTATTCCCTCTAAAACATAGACGAACTCCTCTCCATTATGGGCATAGACCTCTGGATATTGATGGTCTTCTTTTGGTAAAAGTTCAACTAGTTCAGGGGAAATCATTTTATCCTCAGGATAACGACTTAGACTTTTATATATGGTTTTATTTAATTGGTGGATGGAGGACTGTTCATAACTTCTTATGACCAGTTCTTTTTCTTCATCGTCAAAAAAATAATTGATCTTCACATTAAGTACACGGGAAATATTGTACAGATGTTCTACTGCAATTGTTGTTATACCGCGTTCAAATTGCGAAAGAAATCCAGTAGACAATCCGGTTTTCTCAGACATGTCTTTCAGTGTTAAACCTCTTTTATTGCGCAATTCTTTAACTTTTTCTCCTATATTCATGGAATATAACCATTCCTTTCACAATTTCAAGTAAGAAATAACTAATTTACATAATCTTTTAAATACAAAAAGTATAGTGGATTCTCAAAAACTTTTCAAGTAATAAAGCCTTTTTCTATTAATACATAAATTCATTAATATGAAAAATAATATTGAAATTTTCATTATTATGAATTATAATCAAAAGTAAAAATAAGAGGGGGCGGTTTCAATCAACATGCCTTATATATTCAACATTCAAAAATTTTCTGTTCATGACGGGCCGGGTGTACGCACTACAATTTTTTTTAAGGGCTGCCCGTTAAAGTGCATGTGGTGTCATAATCCAGAAAGCCAAAGGTATCAGCCTGAATTGATGAAAAACAAGGATGGAAAAGAAGAAGTGATAGGCAGGCAATATACTGTAAAGGAGCTTGTAAAGATAGTTCAGGCAGATCAGATATTTTATGATCAATCCGGCGGCGGCGTAACTTTATCCGGAGGAGAAGTTATGACCCAGGATATGGATTATATTGAAGAGTTGGTAAAAGAACTTAATAGATTAGGGGTATCCGTAGTCATTGATACCTGTGGTGTAGTTCCATCTCATAATTATGAACGAATATTACCTTATACTGATCTTTTTCTATATGACTTAAAGTTAATCAATTCTGAAATGCATGAAAAATATACGGGAACATCCAATAATCTTGTGTTGGAAAATCTTAAGTTGATAAGCAGTCATGGAGGAAAAATCAATTTGCGTCTTATTCTAATTAATGATGTCAATGTTGATGATGAAGCAATTTGTGGAATTGCATCCTGGCTCAGAGAACAGAATATTTCCATTGAAAGTATTAATCTTCTGCCATACCACGATTTTGGCAGGGACAAGTATAGTAGCTTGAACAGGGAATGTACTCAAAACTTTGAAAAACCAGATGATGAACGTATAGAGGAAATCAAGGGATACTTCGAAAAAGTCGGGTATACTGTAAAAATTGGCGGTTAGTGTTTGCTCATTGTAATTATTTTTAAGGGGGTAATAAAATGGCAGAATCAGTATTAAAAGAAGTAAAAAGAGGTTCAACAGAACGTATAAGGAGATTAAGAGAAATTAGTACTAAAAAAAGTAAGCCCAGTATTTCCATGGAGAGGGCAGTTTTATTAACAGAAGCTTACAAAAAGTATGAAGGAAAATTTTCAACTCCAGTTCTTCGTGGATTAGCTTTTAAGTACATTATGGAAAATCGTACACTTTACATTGAAAAAGGCGCTATCATATTAGGAGAAAAAGGACACAAGCCGTGGGCTGCACCAACTTTCCCGGAATTATGCTGTCATACTATGGAAGATTTTAATAATATGAACAACAGGGAAAAGGTCTTTTTTAAAGTTTCTGAAGAGGACATGAGAATTCAGAAAGAAGTAATTATTCCTTACTGGAAGGATCGTGCGCTGATGACACGGATGAACAGATTATTGCCGGATGAATGGCACAAGCTGTTTGATGCAGGGCTGTATACTGAATTTTTGATGCAGCGTGGTCCAGGGCATACTGTAGCTGACGGCAAGATATACCGTAAAGGGTATGCTGATTTTATTGATGATATTCAATATGAAATTGACCATTTGGATTACAATAATGATGTACTTGCACTTAATAAAAAGGAAGAATTGGAAGGTATGAAGCTGGTTTGCGAAGGCATGATTATCTTTGGACAGCGTTATGCAGCCAAGGCACGTGCACTGGCATCCATTGAAGAGGATTCACAATGGAAACAGGAATTATTGGATCTGGCTGAAGTTTGCGATGCAGTGCCAAAACATGCACCAGAAACCTTCCGTCAGGCAGTGCAGATGTACTGGTTTACCCATATAGGAGTTACTACTGAAATGAATAACTGGGATGCTTATTCTCCAGGTAAATTTGATCAGCATCTTGAACCTTTCTATGAGAAAGATATCGAAGAAGGTCGTCTGACTCGTGAAGGAGCCCGTGAAATTTTAGAAAATCTATGGATACAGTTTAACAATCAACCTGCACCTCCAAAGGTTGGGATAACTTTAAAGGAAAGTGCTACTTATACGGATTTCTGCAACATTAATACAGGGGCTCTGCGTGCTGATGGAACAACAGGTGTAAATGAAGTCAGCTACTTGATTCTGGAAGTAATGGATGAGATGAAATTGCTGCAGCCTAGTTCAAATGTACAGATATCCCGCAAAACTCCAGAAAAATTCCTGCGTGAGGCAGTGAAAATTTCACGTAAAGGATGGGGGCAGCCAGCCTTTTACAATTCCGAGGCTATTATACAGGAATTGTTGTTCCTTGGTAAGTCCATTGATGACGCCAGAGAGTGCGGAATTGCCAGCGGATGTGTGGAAACTGGTACAGCTGGGAAGGAAGCTTATGTACTGACTGGATATTTGAATATACCGAAAATCTTTGAACTAGTGTTGAATCGTGGATTTGACAGTTATACAAAAAAACAGGCAGCATTGGATTTTGGAGATCCACGTGAATTCAAGTCCTATGAAGAAGTTTATAATGCCTTCTACAAACAACTGGAATATGTAGTAAACGTGAAAATTGCAGGAAACAATTTGATTGAACGTATGTATATGGAGTATATGCCAGTCCCATTGTTATCTGTTATAACTGATGATTGCATCAAATCCGGTATTGACTACAATGCTGGTGGGGCCCGCTATAATACAAGCTATATTCAATGTGTAGGCATAGCAACTATTACTGACTCACTTGTCTCTATAAATAAAAATGTATTTGAAGATAAGAAATTTTCTATGGATGAGTTATTAAAAGCTTGTAAAGCTGACTTTGAAGGTTATGATGAAATCTTTGAAACAGTCTATAACAATACTCCAAAGTATGGAAATGACGATGATTATGCAGATGATATATTGAGAGATGTTTCAAATTCTCTACAGGATGCTATTGCAGGAAGAACTACACCAAAGGGATCAAGGACTGTAGTTGAATTCCTTCCAACAACTTGTCATGTATATTTTGGTCAGGTAATGGAAGCCAGCCCTAACGGCCGCCATGCCAGTGTTCCACTTCCAGATGGTATTTCTCCTGAAAAGGGTGCGGATAGAAATGGCCCTACTGCCGTAATTAAGTCTGCTTCTAAAATTGACCAGCTGAAGACTGGAGGGGCATTGTTGAATCAAAAGTTTACACCGGCAGTTGTTCAAGGTGAAGACGGAGTATCCAATTTGGCAGTTTTGATCCGTTCATACTTTGCCATGGATGGTCATCATATACAATTCAATGTTGTTGATCGAAAAACTTTGCTTGATGCTCAAAAGCATCCCGAGGAATATGAGAATTTGATAGTAAGGGTTGCCGGATACAGTGATTATTTTAATAATCTGGATAGAGCCCTGCAGGATGAAATTATCAACCGTACGGAGCAGGGATTTGCTTGAATGAATGGGGTCAGACCCTATGGAAAATTTATACATAGGATCTGACCCCATATTACCTTAAACCAATGATTTTTTTGCTGCATAGTTATGATGAAGCAGCTTATGGGCAAGACCTTGACCTGGGTTTCCAAAGTAACTGCCATACATGTTTAATATTGCAGGGTTTTCATGGGACTTTCTTCTTGGAAGGTTTTTATCCTGATTATACAGAACAGAAGCCCTCAGGACTTTGTAGTCTACAAGCTCCCTGTCCATAGCATTTATATGTGGCTGGCCTCCTCCATTTATACATCCCCCGGGACATGCCATGACTTCTATAAAGTGGTACTGTTTCTCTTTCATTTTATCAGATTTCATGAATTTGAATAAATTTGCAGCACCATTTATTACCGCAACATTATATGATTTTCCTGAAAGTTCAACTGTGGCTTCTTTTATTCCATTGAATCCTCTTACTTCAGTATAGTCTATATTTTTAAGTTCCTTATTTTCTGAAAAATCCTTTGCAGTTCTCAAAGCAGCTTCCATAACACCGCCGGTTGTACCGAATATTGCTCCCGCACCACTGTATTCACCCATGGCAGGATCAGCTTTTCCATCTTCCAGAGAGGTGAATTTGATTTTTGCATCCTTTATCATTTTAGCAAGTTCCCGGGTAGTTATTACGGCATCTATGCAGCGCATTCCGTTGACTTCCATTTCGGGAAGATCGGCCTCATATTTTTTATCATTGCAGGGCATTACGGTAACAGTGTATACGTCTTTCGCTTCTATCCCCGATATAGCAGGATAATAGGTTTTAGTGGCAGTACCGAATATCTGCTGTGGTGATTTTGCAGATGAAAGATTTTTAAGTAATTCAGGATAATAATTTTGAGCTTGTCTTACCCAGGCTGGACAGCAGGATGTAAACATTGGAAAAGGACCGCCATTTTTTATTCTCTCCAAAAGTTCAGTAGCTTCTTCCATTATAGTCATGTCTGCTCCGAAGTTTATATCAAATATTTTATCGAAATTCAGCATTCTTAAGGCAGTATAGAGTTTACCTGTTACATCTTTTCCAAATCCCATTTTGAATAGCTCACCAATGGCAGTTCTAATGGAAGGTGCCATAGCTACAATTACGTGTTTTTTAGGGTCTGCAAGTGCTTTTTTTACTCTGTCTATATGAGGTTTTTCAGTTAAAGCTGCAACGGGACAAGCAATTACGCATTGACCGCACAGCAGACAATTTGACTTGTCAAAACACAGGTCGTTTTCAATTCCAACTGCTCTTTTGCCATCTTTTTTTATAAACTTCATTACAGAGGTACCGGAATGAGTTTTGCATGCTGCAACACATCTGCCGCATAATACGCATTTGGTTCTGTCAAGCATTATTGCAGTGCTTCTTGTGTCTATATATTCAGATTTGTCTTTTGGTAAAAATGGTTTTGAAGCTCTTGCTTTGGTTTGGATAACAAGCTTCAAAAATTCACAATTTTCTCTTCTTGGGCATGGCCCACATTTGAATTCATGAGAATCAAGAAGTTTTGACATTCTCTTTTTAATTCTTTCTTTTACAGTATCTGATTTGGTGTTAATTATCATGCCTTCTTTGACTTTGGCAGTACATGCCGTTATTGTTCTGCCATTTGCCTCTACAAGACATATACCGCACTTGCCAAAATTATAACAATCTTTCAGATAACAAAGTGTAGGTATATATACATCGTTATCCCTTGCTACCTGAAGTATAGTGGCGTTTTCTTCAGCTTCTATTTGCTTACCATCTAAAACAACTGTAATCATTTAAATACTCCTTTTAAATAATCAAATTAAGTTCAAATTTTAATATAAATATAAAATAATGATTGCTGTAAAGTATATATATATAATAGTACAAAATAGCAATATTATCAATAGTACAATATTATAATATGAATTATATAACCATTTGTGTTATATAACACAAATTAATTATAGATATAACAGACTAATTTTCATCTATAATTCAATATGGATAATGACTTTTTTCTAATAAAAACTTCTTGAAATATAATTTTTAGATAAGAGATGTTATATATATAACAAAGAATTACCCATTTGTTTAAATATTAAACAAGCTACGTTATAATATAAATTCATATATTGAATTGTTTGATATGAATAAATAATTCAATATTACTGTTTAAATATGATTATTTTAAAGAGGAGATTATATTTTATGATATTACTTTCGAGAGAAATTTACCGGTGATATAGGACAGGTGATTTTAGGAAATTTCAAGGCTTTAGTTTCCTTTCAGGAACGTTTTATTTAACACTCCTTGGTGAATCTAGGTTAGTATATTTCTATCCAATTTTTGATTTCATTAAATCTATTATAAACCTGAGCATATTGAACATAAAGGAATTTGATGTATTTTGTAGAATATATTATAAATAAAGTATGAATTTTATATAAATATTTTAAGAATATTACAATGATTGGAGTGATAATATGAATTACTGCACAAAATGTGGCAGCAAATTGGAAGAAAGTGAAACCACATGCCATAATTGTGGATATAATTTTGCCTTAAAACAATATGAAAATTTGAAGGATGAAGAGGTAGAGGATGAAGAACTGGATGAGGAACCTGGTTTACCTAAGTTGTCAAAGAGAAAAAAGATTGGCATATTGTCGGCTGTAATAGCAATAATTGTAGTTGTATGTTTTATTTTCATGGGCAGATCGCTTGCAGGCCCGTCTAAAATAGCAGACCGGTTTCAAGCTGATATTGCCTCCGGGAACAAATCCGATCTGAGCAAGATACTTTACTCTAATGACAATAGATTGAAAATAGACGAAAGTGGAAGTTCAACTTTGATATCATATTTTAAAGACAACCCATCCTATTTGAACAAAGTAGTAGACAATATGAACACTCAGATTTCCAATACCAATTTGATAAAAAAGGCAAGTGCTGCTTCAAAAAATAATTTCAGTCTGGTAATTGCCGGAAGGACAATGCTCTTTTTCCCAAAATACAAGGTAAATGTTAGACCTACTTTTATACAGATAAATACAGGTATAAAAAATGTTGAACTGTCCCTTGATGGAAATAAAATTGGAAAAAGTGATACAGATAATTTCACAAAGGAATTTGGACCTTTCATGCCTGGGAAATATAAATTATATGCAAATTATAAAGGCAATTATACATCATTGAATAAAGCTTATGATATAGATCTTGTAGATTCGGAAAATGACAGGGTAAACGTAGATGTATTTAAAGACCTGAAATATATTCAGATAAATGGGCAATATCCAAATGCTGAAATTTTTGTAAACAACAAGAATTCAAAAGTGAGAATAAGCGATGCAGGAAATTTTGGCCCTGTAAATCCAGGTACGAAAATATATGCAATAGCTGATGAGGGTGGCAAGAAATTAAAAAGTGATGAGTATATGGTGGCCTCGGGAGATAGTGATGTAGAGCTTAATTTTAGTGGCGCGGAGGAAAATTTAAGTAATGTACAATCACAGATAGGTAACCTCATGAGCATGTATACCACTTATTTTTGCCAGGCTATAAATTCAGGAGATTTTTCAAATACAGCACCGTATCTTTATCCTGGAAGTAATTTGTATAATGCACAGGTAAAATATGTTTCAGATACTTACAATAAGGGAGTAAATGAAGAGATAGTGTCGTGCAGCGTAATTTCCTATAATTTATCAGACGACAATAAATCAGGAACTGTAACTACAGCGGAAGTTTATAGGATAACCTCAAAAGACGGGGATAGTTCCATAAAGAGTTTCAAATATACTTATGGTTTCAAATACAACGATGATATGGGAATGTATCAACTTACAAGTATATCATAAGAAATTTTATTCTGGAGGTAATAAATATGGCTTACTGTTCTAAATGTGGACAAAAACTTGAAGAAGGGGATGCTTATTGCCCAAACTGTGGAACAAGGATGAAGAATATTGACACAAATGCTGAGCATAAAAACAGACCAAATATAAATATGGATTTGCAAGTTCTAGCAAAAATTTTTATAAATATGTTTGTAAAGCCAGTTACAACTGCAAAGAATTTTATAAATAGTGGTAGAAAAAATACGACCATTATTTTGACGGTGTTTACTGTAGTGGTAAATGGGCTGCTTGGAATGTGGAAAGTAAATCAGATTGTATCAAATATAAATGATGTAGCAATAAAATTTATAAATAAAATAGTTGCCATGTCAAAAATTATTGATCCTAGTTTAGGTGATTCATTAAGTAATAGTGACATGAATGAGATAACTGCAGGACTGGCACAGATAAAAGCAATTATAAAAATACCTTATGGACAAGTGTTTGTTCAAAATTGTGTACTTATTTTAATTTCAATAGTAGTTATTTTTATAATACTTTGTGTGTCAAATGCAATATTATCCAAAAATAAACCTGAAGTTTTTAAATTTTATAAAACAGCACTTATAATTGCAATGCCTGTTGTCTACTTTAAATTTTTATCAATTATTTTTTCATATGCATCAGTTTATTTGGGAATTATACTTGCATTGCTTGGACTTATAATCTCACTCGTATGCTTTACTATGAGTGTAAATGAATCATTGAAAATTTCTCAAAACCATGCTGTATTTGTAGTTTCATTTACAGTTTTAATTGTAATTATTGTACAGATAGCATGTCTTCAAAAATTTATACTATCTTTTATAGCAAGTATAGTAGAATCCATTATGTATAACATAAAAGCTTTGAATTTATAAATTTAATTAAGAGATAAGGGGAGAAATAGAAAATATCTATTTCTCCCTTTGGTATTTTATAAGGTTAGATATATCTTCTTCAAGTTTTTGTACATTATTGATCAATGAATCAAGTTTTGTACCTACACTTATAAGAAGATATACGCTAACTGCTATAGGGAACCCCAAGGTACTGATTAAATTAACCAGTTGGTCATACATTCATATCACCTTCCCTTTGGCATTATACTTAGTATATATGCAATTATAAAAAAATAAGCAGCCAACCGGCTGCTATAAAATTAAAAATAATTAACCAATACTTTTTTAGTATATTTTTAAATTCAGGAAACTTTTTCTTTTAATACAGCAGCATTATTATGCTTAATCACATTATATGAATATATTACTAGCAATAAAACTATAAATATAGCAGAAAATCTGTACATAAATCCATAGCTTTGTTTTTCAGCAATGAAACTTAAAAATATGGAACCTAGTGTATAGGCCAGATCCATGGATGAAAGGAAGGTTCCATTGGCAGCACCTTTTCTGTTGGAAGGAGAACGATTTACCGCCCAAGCTTGCAATGAAGGTTGTACAGCACCATATCCAAGACCATAGAACAAAGAAGATACCAATATTACACCAATAGAGTGTCCATATGATAATATGACAAGACCTATGATTAGAGAAACAGCTCCTGGCATAATCAATACAACATGTCCTTTTTCATCAAATATTTTTCCTATAACAGGTCTGGTTACAAGAACCATTGCTACAAATCCCATAAAATATATCCAGATGTTAGTTAGCTTTAGTTCTTTTCCATAGAGCATTATGTAACTCATGATTCCACATAAAGTAACCGTAAGAAGAAAACACAGTAGGGAAGGAAGAGCTGCTTTCTTTTCAAAGGCATCTTTTAAATTGATTTTTTTAATTGAGTTGGATGTAGTTTGCAGCCTCTCTACTTTTACCATTCTTAAAGATAAAATTCCCAAAGCAACTAAAAATATTGAAATAAAAACGATATTTTTAAAACCATATGCATTCATAATAATAATTGAAATTACAGGAGACAATGCCATGGAAATTATCATCGAAAGAGAGTAGTATCCCATACCTTCGCCTCTTTTATTTTCCGGTATGATATTGGAGAATAGAGCAGCTGCTCCAATAGAGGCAAGCCCCCAACCTATTCCCTGAAGTATACGCATAAATATAATTGCATCTATAGAAAGCCAGTTATAAGATAATGTAGTTAATGCCAATATTACTGCACCAATTGCAAGCAGGGGTTTGATACTGAACTTGTCCATAATACTTCCTGCAAAAAGCCTGACCAATAGAGAGGTTATTGAAAAAGTACTTACTACAAGACTACTTTCCAAATTACTTCCACCAGACAATTTTGCATAGGCCGGAAGTGTGGGAGTAAGCATATAAAAGGCTAGATATATAAATAAATTTGATAATAACATAAATATGTAATCTTTTGTCCATAAATTTTTTGACGTTTCCACCATATTTCCTCCTTTATTTATTTTTACTATATGCATTATCAATGTTTTCATTTAGCTGCAATAGAACTTTTGTATACATGTTTAAATTTTCAGAAGGTATTCCTTGAAGAATAACTTCAAAAACATTTTCTAAAAATGGCTCTATTTTTTCTTTAAGGGCTGTACCTTTTTCTGTTATATGTAAAACAAAACACCGTCTGTCCTTTTCATTGGGATGCCTTTCTATCAAAGACTTTTTTTCTAAAATATCCAATATTCTGGTTAAAGTGGGTTGATCTTTATTGACGATTTCAGCCAATGATTTTTGACTTATTTTATTTTTCCCGGATAATTTGAGAAGCACTATCCACTGTTCAGTTGTAATATTAAACCTTTCAAGATTTGTATTTAAATATCGTACTAGTTTTTTATTGGTAACATTAGTTAAAATTCCAACGGACTGATCATAAGATTCATACATGAAAACACCTCCAATACTTGTCATAATAATAATTAGTATAACAAGTATTTATTATAGCTAAAAGTGATAGAAATATCAATAGGAATATGTTATATTTGGTGTTAATATAAAATTTTATGATATACATATCTTACAGATTTAACAATATGTAAGATAACTTACACATGTAAAGTAAAATTTAGGGAAGAATTTCAATTATACAATATGAAATGATATTTTTGGCTGGAAGTTATCTTGAAAAGATAATTGATAGAAATAATATTACAGTTGAAAATTTAAGAAGTACAGCTCATGAAATACTCTATGACAACACTTATAAGGAAAATATGATAAATATGAGTGAAGATATGAAAAGTACCGGAGGATAAAAAAGGGCTGTAGATGAGATAGAAAATTATATAAATGCGAAATTATATACAACATTATAATAAAAAACGAGCATGGATTTATGTGAAAATCAAATCTATGCTCATTGGAGTTTTCATGCTTTCAACATATTGATTATTCAATCTCAGCTATTACTCTACAAGGTAATCCCGTCATATCTGCAAAATTAGTTGGATATGTATTTGACGTAAATTTCAGTATATCCCTCTCATTTAAAAGCCTGTCTAGATTACAGAGATTTTCAACAATAAATACGCCTCCGTCAGTACAATATTGATACTTAGGTGTATATTCTAAAATACGTCTTTATCCCTGCACAATCAATGCCAATAATTGAAACTTTCCTATCAAGTAACTGGTCGATTAACTTATTTGAAAAATCCATTTCTTCATTATATAAATAACCTCTATTAGATGCCATGATAAGCTTTAAACTTAAATCTATTAACATATTATATTATACCCCATATTTCAGTTTGATTATGAGTACAAAAAGTATGGCATCATAGGAAATATTTTTCAAAGCTTAATATTAAAATTTTAGTTATTTTGTGAATAATTACAGTAAATTAAAAGGATAATAAGTAATATAGTAGGAGTATTTATGAACATGTCTGATTCTTATAGATAAGGAGATTAGAGTTTGGCTGATAATACAAAAAAGAATAAAACAAGGATATTTACAGATATACAAAAAAATATAGATTATATAAAGAAATGTTTTTCTAATTGCTTTGATTTAATTATAAGAGAAATTTCATTGTTTAATTATAGAGATAAAATGGCCATTGTAGTTTATATAGAGGATCTAGTGGAAAAAAAACTTATAGAAGATAATCTTATATCTAAATTAACTTGTAATATTAATTCAGAAGCGGCAAATAAGAATTATGCTGATTTGCTTAAATATAATCTGGGGATAAGTGACTTGAAAGTCCATGAAAATTTTGAGGATTCAATAGAAGCTGTTTTATCAGGAAATCCAATTGTCTTTTTACCGGATCTGGCAAGTTCATTTGAAGTAAATTTAAAAAATCTACCCAATAGGAGCATAAGTGAACCTCCTACAGAAGTGTCAACCAGGGGACCTAGAGAAGGCTTTACCGAATCAATTATGACCAATATAGCATTAATAAGAAAAAAGATAAGAAATTGTAATTTGAAGGTTGAAAAATTTAAAATAGGGGAAAAAACAAATACAGATGTTTCAATGTTATATCTTTCAGGCGAGGCAAATGAAACTATAGTAAATACATTGAGGAAAAAATTAAAAAGAATAAAAATAGAATCGATGCTGGAATCCAACTACATAGCAGAGTATATATACGATCAGCCAAAAACTATATACCCTGTAATGTTCAAGACAGAAAAGCCAGATGTAGCATGTGCAAAAATATTGGAAGGAAGAATTGTAATTATTGTAGATGGATCTCCAGTTGTTCTCTCCATCCCAGGGTTATTCGTGGAATTTTTACAGTCCAGTGAGGACTATTATATAAAGTATTCTTCAGCTACATTAAACAGATTTATAAGATATTTAGCTCTAATGATAACTGTTGAACTTCCGGCATTATATGTTGCTTTGACCACGTTTCATCAAGAGCTTATACCCAGCAAACTCTTATTGAGTATAATTGAAGCCAGGGCAAATGTACCATTCCCTGAATTTTGGGAGGTCTTTTTCATGTTGCTTGCTTTTGAACTTATGAGGGAAGCTGGAATTAGAGTATCCAAAACTTTAGGTCCTACTATAAGTGTGGTTGGTGCATTGATACTTGGAGATTCAGCTGTAAGGGCAGGTATAGTAGGAACTCCTACGGTGGTAATAGTATCCTTGACTGCTATTACAAAATTTGTAGTTCCGGCATTTGAATTAGAGCATCCTATCATATATATGAGATTCTTTCTTTTAACTCTAGCTGGATGCCTAGGGTTGTTTGGGTTGATTTGCGGGATTTTAATACTTACCATGCGCCTTGTTTCCATTAAATCTTTTGGAGTGCCGTATATGTTCCCAATTTGTCCTTTTAATATAAATTCCATGGAAGATGTTGTTATCAGGGCTCCTATGGAAGGTTTAAAAAATACTCGGAGAATACTCGATCTTAAACGCAATTTAAATAGGAAAAATCGTTAAATATGATTTTAGGAGGTTCTATGAATAAATTTAAAAAATTGAATTTATTTATTTTGATAATGATATTTAGTTTTTGTCCATTTATAATTACTGGATGCCAGGATAAAAATGAAGTTGAATCTCTCGGTTTTGTATCAGCATTAGGTGTTGATTTAGATGACAACAATAATTTCATGATAAGCTTGCAAATTATTAGAATAGGTATATCATTGGAACAAAATCAAGATTCACGAACTTTGGTTTATGTTTCCAGTGGTAAAACCATCAATGAAGCAATAAGTAATATTTCAAGACAGTTAAGTAAGAAAATCAAATTTTCAAATGAAAAGTGTATAGTTATAGGAGAAAAACTTGCAGAACATGGTATACAGTCCGTCATAGATTTTTCTTTAAGGGTAAATGATGTAAGGCCTGTAGTTCCAATACTTATAACTAAAGGTACAGCTGTTGATATAATAAAGACACGTACTAAGGAAAACTCAGTTTCTGGATATGGTATTGGTGATATGGTGAGGATGCAAAGAGACATGGGAGTAATAGGAGAGTGTACAAATCTTGATTTTGAAAAAAATAAAAATGAAGATGTAAATGTATGCGGTGTAATAAGTAAAAATGATCTAAGGGATGGTAAATCCGAATATGACTTGATTGTATCTGGAAGTGCAGTATTAGAAAAATATAAACTTGTGGGATATATGAATGAAGAAGAAACAAGAGGAATGAACTGGATAAATGGAAGAATAAAACATGGAAGTATATTGATTCAGGATGATAATGCAGGAAAAATAAATTTAAATATTTTAAGTTCTAAAAGTAGATTGACAGCATCAATTGGACGTAATGGAATACATATCAATGTGAATATAAAAGAAAAATCGAGTATTAACGAAATAAATCAAGATGTAGTACAAAGTTTAGATTTTAATACCAGTCCTCATAAACTTGATTTCTTGGCTAAAAAACAGGATAAAGTTATATATAATGAAGCAGTTTCAGCTATAAATGCATCTAAAAATAGACTTTCAGTAGATGTTTTTGGATTTGGAGATTTATTATACAAAAAACATCCTGATGAGTGGGAAAAAATAAAAGAAAATTGGAATAAGAATTTTGGCAATTTACAAATTAATGTAGATGTATCATCCACCATAAAGCATACAGGTCTATTGTCGAAGTCTATAAGTTACTAAGGAGAAATTATCTTATGAAAAAAAGAATGTCTATATATCAATTTTTTGTAATAATGATTCTTTTTCAATACGGAAGCGTTGTATTATATTTTTTATCTTCGGATGCAAGACAGAATATATGGATAAGTTATTTATTTTATTCATTAGTAGGAATACTTATTCAAATTATGTATATAACTTTATATGAAAAATATCCAAATGATACACTTATTACATATTTACCTAAGATATATGGAAAATTTATAGGAAATGTTTTAGGATTAATTTATATATGTTATTTTATTTATATAGCCAGCATTATATTTAGAGAATTTATGGATTTGACATCTGTGACAGCGCTTAGATACACACCAAAAATAATTTATGCCTCCCTGGCTGCGTTTATAATAATTTATGCTACCCGATGTGGTATAGAAACTATAGTTAGTATGGCTCAAATGTATATTATAATCTTGATATTGATAAAAGTAGTTAGTTTTTTGTTGATATTATTAACTCCAAATGCCTTTGATTTATCTAATCTTGAACCTATATTAAATAATGGAATAATAAAAGCTTTAAAAAGTTCATGGCTTATTATTATGGCTCCATATGGAGAAACTATAGTTTTTACCATGCTGTATCCTTTAGTTGCCGAGAGTGAAAAAATAAAGAAGTTTGCTATAATAGCTGTAATTCTGGAAGGAGTAATTTTAGCATTTAATAATATTCTATTTATATGTACCCTTGGAGTAAATTTTGCAATCAACAGTAATTTCCCTCTTCTTGAGACATATAGGATTATAGATTTAGGTGATTTTCTAACCAGGCTGGATATAATATTCGTTCTTTCATTTATAGTTGATGGATTTTTTAAAATATCTATTTTTATGTATGTTGCAGTTTTTGGCATATTTCAGTTATTTAAATTAAAAACTACAGATATTGTATCTGTAGTTTTGGGTATTATAATGCTGGTAGTATCATTTTTAGTATCAGGCAATATACCTCAGCAGTTAAATATTGGTCATCATTTTGTAATGAAATACATACATTTCCCTATTCAAGTAATAATTCCTGTTATTACCTTAATATTTTGCTATACAAGGAAAACTTATATTAAAGAAAGAATCAAAAAATAAAATGCCGGCAAAGTAAAATGCCGGCATAAAATAATCTACATTATTCAACTGTAACTGATTTTGCAAGGTTTCTAGGCTTGTCTACATCACAGCCCTTGTCAACTGCTATATAGTATGCAAGTAACTGTAGATAGATTACTACAAGCACTGGTGAAAGTACATCACTTATTTCTGGTATATAAACAGTGGAATCTACAACTTTTTCAAGACCTGTTTTACCTTTGGCTGTAAATCCAAGTACTTTTGCACCTCTTGTGGTTACTTCCTTTATATTGCTTACCATTTTATCATACAAGTCATTTTGGGCTGCAAGTGCAATTACTACAGTACCTTCTTCTATAAGTGCCATGGTTCCATGTTTCAATTCTCCACCTGCATAAGCTTCAGAGTGAATATAGGATATTTCCTTTACCTTCAATGCACCTTCCATGGCAACTGCATAATCAAGCCCTCTTCCAAGGAAGAACATGTCTTTGTGCATATAGGTGTTTGAAGCAAATTTTTGGATTGTATCCTTGTTTTTCAATACTTCCTGAGCTTTTTCAGGAATAGTTAGCATATCTTCCTTTATCTTGTCTATTTCTGCATTGCTTAAAGTCTTTTTATTTTCTGCAAAGAAAAGTGCCAGCATATACATTGTAATCAGCTGAGTTGTATAGGCCTTTGTGGAAGCTACTGCAATTTCAGGGCCTGCCCATGTATAGAGTACATCATCGGCTTCTCTTGATACTGAACTTCCCACTACATTTGTAATTGCTATAACTCTTGCTCCCATGGATTTTGCTTCTCTTAAAGCTGCAAGGGTATCGGCAGTTTCACCTGACTGGCTTAATACAATCATCAATGTGTTTTTGTCTATCATAGGATCCCTGTATCTGAATTCAGATGCAATATCAACTTCTACAGGTATTCTTGCAAGTTTTTCTATTACATATTTGCCTACAACACCAGCATGATAGGCAGTTCCACAAGCTATGACATATATCCTGTCTATATTCTTTATTTGTTCTGGTGTAATTGTAATATTGTCAAGATTTATAGGCTTTCCAGGTACTACTCTTGAGCTCAGGGTATCCTTTATTGCCTTAGGCTGTTCATTTATTTCCTTTATCATAAAGTGTGCATATCCACCTTTTTCAGCAGCATCTGCATTCCAGGTTACATGAACTAATTCTCTATTTATCTGCTGTTTTTCCTGGTTGAATATTTTAACACCATCTTCAGTAATTTCTACAAATTCCTTGTCGTTTAAATAATATATATCCCTTGTATGACTCAGCATTGCAGGAACATCTGATGCTACAAAGTATTCTCCTTTTCCAACTCCAACTACAAGAGGGCTGTCCTTCCTAACTGCAATAAGTTTGTTTGGTTCCTTGGATGAGATTACACCAAGAGCATAACTTCCTTCAAGCTTTGTAGTAGCTTTTATAACTGCATCAAGCAGGTCTCCATTGTAGAAATGATCTATAATCTGTGGAATAACTTCCGTATCTGTGTCAGATATGAATTTATATCCTAAAGACATGAGCCATTCCCTTAATTCTATATAATTTTCTATTATTCCATTGTGGACTACACTTATTGTTCCATCCGCATTACAATGAGGATGTGCATTTATATCAGAAGGTTCTCCATGAGTTGCCCATCTTGTATGGCCGATACCTATATATCCTTCTATAGGATTGGAATCTAACTTGCCCTTCAAATTTACAAGTCTTCCCTTTGCTTTTACAACATTTATATTATTTTCTTTATCTAATACAGCAACACCTGCTGAATCATATCCTCTGTATTCCAATTTGCTTAGTCCGTCTATCAATATTGGTGTTGCGTTCTTTTTTCCAACAAATCCTACTATTCCACACATAATTAATTCTTCCTCTCTTATAATAAAATTTTCCTGACTTAAAAAACAGTATAAGAAATAAGCCCTATATTATTTATTTTTTAACAGGATAAAAAATTGATAATTAAGAATACTAAGGTATTGTATTCCTACTCAATGAATATTGAGGTTTTGACACCAAACTGATGTTGTTACAAAAATCACTTTCTGTATTTATCAGTTGTTAACGGTAGTGTGGTACCGTGGGGCATCCGCCGAAGATTCGATACTCCCCATCCTCGTCAACTTAAGTGAGACTCCAAATCTTTGATTTGGTTAGTCGAACTTACTCAGACGCATGTCTGAGTTTCCTTCTAAAAGACAATCTTTTATCAATCACTTGAGTCCTGGCGCTTTTTGTTTCTAAATTAATAACTCATCACCTTTCATTATAAATAATTAACAATTATAAGCCTTAAATATTCCGTCAATACATTATATAGTTTAAGTTTTATTTTTGTCAATATCATTATATAATTATTATTTTAATATTTACATTTTATATTTTGAAAGAATTCGAAAGATTTTATGAAGTGGTTTAAAGCCTTTTTTTTGAAGGATTTTGAAGCCTTTTCTGAATGAATTTGAATATTTACAGAAATTTGTGCAATATCTATAGTCTGACTTAAATTTTCATGCTTATATTCCTGATATCAAATTTATACATAATATTGCATGTAATTTTAAAAATGTCATTGAAAACGTATCACAAAATTGAACTTGTTGAAATTGAAAATTGGCTGAGCATACTATATTATAATAAGTGTCAGGAATAATTCATCAGAAATAAATGATTTTAAAATATTTAAGTATTAGGAGGTATTATATGGAAACGTTTAGCAATAATAATAATAGTAATAATAAATCTTCCATTAAGAAAAAAGTGCAAAGCTTTGGTGCTTTTTTAAGTGGTATGGTAATGCCGAATATTGCAGCATTTATTGCATGGGGTTTAATAACAGCATTGTTTATAAAAACAGGTTGGATACCAAATGAAAAAATGGCAAAAATGGTTGATCCGATGGTCAAGTACATGCTTCCATTATTAATAGGATATCAGGGAGGTAAATTGGTATATGATACCAGAGGCGGAGTAGTAGGAGCCATAGCTACAATGGGTGTGGTAATTGGGGCTCCAATTCCAATGTTTATAGGTGCCATGATAATGGGTCCCCTTGGAGGATACCTTATAAAGAAAATTGATAAGCTTATACAGGATAAGATTCCTACTGGTTTTGAAATGCTGATAAATAATTTTTCAGCAGGTATATTGGCAGCAATTCTTGCAGGACTGGCATATACATTCATTGGACCTATAGTTGCAACAATATCTACAGGACTTGGTGATATTGCACTTTACATTACAAACAAGGGACTTCTTCCACTTATTGCAATAATATTGGAACCTGCAAAAGTATTGTTTTTGAATAACGCTATAAATCAGGGAATATTTTCTCCTCTTGGAATTGAACAGGTTCAAAAACTTGGTAAATCAATATTTTTCTTGCTTGAACCGAACCCAGGTCCAGGATTTGGAATACTTCTTGCATATTGGCTTTATGGAAAGGGAACTTCGAAGGAATCAGCACCTGGAGCTATTATAATCCAGTTCTTTGGTGGAATACATGAAATATATTTTCCTTACATTCTTATGAAACCGATTTTGATAATTGCAGCTATATGTGGTGGGCTCTGTGGAGACCTGGTTTTCGTACTTTTCCATGCTGGATTGGTAGCAGTTCCTTCACCAGGAAGTATATTTTCACTTATGGCAATGTCACCAAAGGGTGGACAACCTGCAGTCTTGCTTGGCGTTGCAGCAGCAGCAGTAGCTTCATTTTTAGTAGCATCTATCATCTTAAAGGGCAGCTCAAAAGAAACCGTTTCAGATGATTTTGATAAAGCCCAATCAAAAGTAAATGCTATAAAACAGGAAAGTAAGGGCAGTTTAAATAGTAATTCAAATAGTACAGTAAGAGCAAAATCAGATATAAATTCCATAGTATTTGCATGTGATGCAGGAATGGGATC
>NZ_APMH01000036.1 GCF_000359585.1 Clostridium tyrobutyricum DSM 2637 = ATCC 25755 = JCM 11008
AAAGTGAGGTTTTTTGTTCATCGCTTAAGCTCTTCTGAACTCACCTGCACAGCAGGTGGTTTTTTTTTGGACAATAAGAAAAAGTGCTGACTGTATTAATTACCAGCAGCACTTTTAGCAGATATAAACCCAGAACTCCAGCACCATTGTAAATTGAATCCTCCACAGTCACCGTCTACATCTAAAACTTCTCCTGCAAAATATAGGTTTTTAATTTTTATTGACTCAAGAGTTTTTGAATCTACTTCAAGGGTATTTACTCCACCAGATGTAACTTGTGAGTTCCTAAAGGAATTAGTGTCATATACAGAAAATTTCCATGATTTCAAAATATGTATTATTTTTATTTTTTCTCTCCAGTTAAGTTGAAATACAGGCTTATGTATATTATCTATGGAAGCTTCTTTTAAAATAATAGGTATTAATTTTTTATTTATAATACCTATAAATGAATCATGAATACTTCTGTAATTAAGCAAACCCCAATGATTTTCAAAAAATTCTACAAGCTGTTTTTCATTTAAATTAGGAAATAAATCTATATTTAAAGATACTTCTTTTTTATTGATTAAATTTCGTGATGCTATTCCGCTTATCTGTAGTATAGGAGGTCCTGATATGCCATAGTCAGTGAAAAGTATTTCACCATATTCCTTTCTCATAGATTTTTTATCTACGAATATTTCACAAGTACCGTTAAATTTTATTCCAGATAATGCTTTAAGTCTATTATGTTTTAATTTTAATTGAACCAATGATGGAGTAGGTAATATTATGCTGTGGCCAAGTTTTTGGGAAAGTAAAAATCCAGATCCGTCAGACCCAGTATAAGCAGCGGATTTTCCACCAGTGCATATTATAATCTTTTTACATTTAAATATTTTATTATTGCATATTATATTAAAATTCTGATTTTCTTTTATTATATCTTTTACTTTACAATCCAGATACACAGGAATTTGCCTATCATCTATAGACATCTTTAGTATATCCAATACAGATGAAGCTTGAAGAGACAAGGGATACATTCTTCCATCTTCTAATTTTGTAAGAGGAAGCCCTAGTGCACTAAAAAAGTCAATGGTATCTTTATATGTAAATTTATTTAATACATCTTTAAAAAAATATTTATTTGTACTGTGATATCTATCTAAACTAATATTTGTATTTGTTATATTACATCTTCCATTTCCAGTAGTTAATATTTTTGTGCCTATTCTATGATTCCCTTCCAATACAGCAGCATCTTTTCCGATGTTTTTAGCTGTAATTGCTGCCATCAATCCGGATGCACCAGCACCAATTATAATAATATCGTGAAACAAAATAATATCACCTCTTAGTGTAAATTAAAATTAATTATACAGTATATTTGAATTTAATGCATTTAAATAACTATTATATAGTTAAATATATTATAATAGTATTTGATGGATATATAAATCTTAAGATAGGTGATGTGTATGCTAAAGATATATGCTGTATCTGATTCTATTGGTGAAACTGCAGAACAGGTGGCAAGAGCAGTAGCTTGTCAATTTTGTGGTGGTGTACAGGTAATAAAAGTACCATATATTAAAAGTTATGAAAATGTTAACGATTTTATAGATGGACTAGAAAAACATAAAAATATAATGATTATATCTACTATAATTTTAGTTGAGGTTAGAGAATTTTTGACACAAAGATGTATAGAAAGTGGTATAGCTATAAATAATATACTTGGTCCATGTATAAGCATGGCAGCTAGAATACTTAATAAAATACCAGATTACAGACCTGGTGCAGTTTGGGAGATGGACTCTAAATACTATGATAAAATAAAAGCTATGGAGTTTGCAATGCAGTATGATGATAGCAAAAATAATTCTGGTATAAAATACGCCGATATCATACTAATTGGACTGTCGAGAACTTCCAAAACACCTATTTGCATGTATCTAGCAAATAAAGGGATAAAGGCCATTAATATACCCCTTATGCCTGAGATACCTGTTCCCAAGGAATTGTTTGAGGTAAATAGACATAAGATAATAGCACTTACTATAAACCCTATAAGATTAATAGAAATAAGAAAAGGCAGATTGGATAGTTATAATACGACTAATAATAATATTAAATATGCTGATGGAGAAAGAGTTCTTCAGGAATTGGATTATGCTGATAGAATTATAAAAAGATTAAGTTGTAAAGTCATTGATGTTACTAAAAGAGCAATTGAAGATACTGCTTTGATTATAATGGATTATGCAGGATATATGAACAAGGAATAATGTAGTTTAAAACATGAAATCTGAAATTTATAAATTAAATTGTATAAAAAATAAAAAAAAGTGTTGACACGTGGGCAAATATTTTGTATTATAGACTATGTCAGGTCGCGAGATAAGACTTGACATCAAGGCCCCTTGGTCAAGTGGTTAAGACACCACCCTTTCACGGTGGTAACAGCAGTTCAAGTCTGCTAGGGGTCACCATATATATGGGCGCATAGCTCAGCTGGGAGAGCATCTGCCTTACAAGCAGAGGGTCACAGGTTCGAGCCCTGTTGTGCCCACCATATAGTGGCTTAGTAGCTCAGATGGTTAGAGTGCCGGCCTGTCACGCCGGAGGTCGTGGGTTCGATCCCCATCTAAGTCGCCATTTATTATTATGTAGTAATATAATAATAAATACATATATTAAATAAGGCCCCTTGGTCAAGCGGTTAAGACACCACCCTTTCACGGTGGTAACAGCAGTTCAAGTCTGCTAGGGGTCACCATTATGGGCGCATAGCTCAGCTGGGAGAGCATCTGCCTTACAAGCAGAGGGTCACAGGTTCGAGCCCTGTTGTGCCCACCACATAATGGCTTAGTAGCTCAGATGGTTAGAGTGCCGGCCTGTCACGCCGGAGGTCGTGGGTTCGATCCCCATCTAAGTCGCCATTTGCTGGCATAGCTCAGCTGGTAGAGCAACTGACTTGTAATCAGTAGGTCGTGGGTTCGATGCCTACTGTCAGCACCAAAGAAGTTTGCAGTGTTACTGCAGACTTCTTTTTTTATATAAAAATTACTTGTTATTAAATTGTAAATAATTAAATATTGAAAAATTTCCATCCATATATTATAATTTAATAAAAATATATACTATATTTTAATATAGTATCATGAAATGGTGGTGAATTTATTAAGTTTATAAACTTAATAAGACTATTATGAAAGATCAAATAGCAGTATTAGTGAATAATAGTGGAGAAATAGGATCTTTTTTAGAACCTGGTGTAGTTAATATATATGTAAATAAAAATCAAAGTTGGAGTATTAAAGATAAAGTAGAATTCGATATAGACAATATATTTGATATGAACTTGCTTAGAAGTAATATAATAAAATTAGTAGAGAACTTAGGCAAGTGTAAAGTTTTTGTAGCAAAAGAGGTATCTGGAATTTTATATAATATTTTAGAAAGGAACGGTATTACTTCTTGGGAGATAAATGGAGATCCTTATGACTGTTTGGATTATGTATATAAAAGAGAATTAGCAGAGGAGAAAAGACTATTATTAGAATCTACTAAACCTAAAGATCATATTAAACAATGGATTATTAAAGATGATGAAAGTTGTAATTATTCTTTGGATTTAGTTGAAATGCAGAATGGGAATCCAAATATTACCAGCAAGCAGGTATTAATGCCATTTCTTGAAAACACAGCATTTTCAAAGCTGATAATATACTGCAGTCATATTCCCATGTGGTTTAAAAAGGAATTCGATAGATTTAATTTAAAATTTGATATTCAAGAAAAGAAAAAAAATAAATTCCAAGTAATTGTTACACATAAGCAGTAAGATATATTGATAAGATATAAAAGAGCAGGAGATTTTTTAAAATCTCTTGCTCTTTATATTTTGTTTTATTCTTATGTCTTCTCCAAAAAATTTAAATAAAGTAAAATTTCCTAAGAGTCTTGATGAAATTCTTTCTGAATACATTTTAAGTATATTTTCCAGCTCACAATTTGTAGATATAAGCATTTTTTTTTGCTTTAATAATCTCATATTTAATATATTAAATAATTCAGTTTTGGAAAAATCAGTTATCTGTTCAGATCCAAGATCATCTATTATTAACAGATCACAATTTAAAAGAAGATCTTTAAGTTTTTCATCATTCGCAAATCGTATGGTCCTTAAATTTTGAATTAACATTTCTGAAGTTCTATATATTACTAAATATCCCTTGTCTAAAAGTTCTTTTGCTATACAATTTGACATAAAAGTTTTACCAGTACCTGCAGTTCCGTAAAAAAGTAAATTTTCAGTTGAATTTGCAAAATTCTCAATAAAATTCCAGGATTTAGATGCTATAATTTCTATATTTTTTCTAGGGCTTCTATGATCCTCTTCACTTCTTTGTGAAGAGAATAATTCAGGATTATAATTTTCAAAATTATTTTTATTCAATATATTTATTAAGTCAGAATTTTTATAGTAAAGTTTTACTAATTTTTGTTTATAGCAACTGCATTTTTTAGTACCTATAAAACCAGTATCTCTGCATTTAGGACATTTGTACTTTATTTCCAAGTAATCCATAGGATAATTATTGGCTACAAGAAGTTCTGACTTTTTTATTCTTAATTCCGTAATTTTTTCTTTTAATTGTTTTAAATGTTTTTCTGTATTTTCTTTATTTTTTAGTAGTTCCATGGATATTTTAACAGAATAAAGTCCTATTTGTTTTTCTATATTTGAAATTTCAGGTAAAATTTTTGATATTTCTATTTTCCGTTTTTGCAAAGATTCTTTTTCTTTGGATTGAATTCTTTCATATATTTTCATAATATCAGAGTGATATCCTTTAATCATTATTATCCCATCCTAATAGTTTCTTTTCTAAATCTTTAAAATCATAGTCCCTCTGTTTAAAATTATTAAAAGTGCTATTTGAATTAGAAATATTTTTAGTTTTGTTATTTATATATTTGATTTTTCTTTTATCCTTTTTTTGAATATCATCCAGAGTTTTTATTTTGTCTTTATGCCAACTTGCAAGTATTCCATCTATATATTTGAAATCTGCCTTGTTAATTCTTTTAAAACATATATCACATGCTTTAAAAATTATATCTACAGAAAAATTATATACATTAAGCCATTTGCTTAAAAGGTCTTCTTGAGGTTTCATGACCTCACCGTCTTTTATACCTAAATAATTTAATATTTTTCGTATATTTATCCATTTATCTTCATGTTTTTTGATGAAAACTTGCGCATCATTTATATTTTTGATTTTAGCATCAAACCATGATATGGCAATTTTTTCTATATACCGACTGTCGGTTTTTCTTTTTAATACACAGTATTGTATTAATAACAGTATAATTTCAGGAGAAAAATTATAATCCTTTATCCAACTTATATATATGGTTATTTCTTTAGATGAGAGAGATCTTCCAAGAAGTTTTTCTATATCTTGCAGCATATCTTTAGTAGAATTTTTATTTAATTCTTCTGCTATATTTATATTAGCTTTATGTTCATCCAATGGTTCAGACAAGTCCAGAAATTTTATGCTATAATTACCCATTTTATCTATAGGGACTATTTTTATTACATTTTCATCATCCCAATAGTTCCATGCATTTATAACATCAGTTTCTAAAAGATGCAGTGCACTTGCCATAACTTCAGAACTTACTCCCACTTCTCCAGAATTGCAATATTTTAGCCCTAGAAGATAAACTTTTACAAATTCTCCTCGGGCTTTTGGCATAAATCTCTCGATAAAGATGTTGCTAACAGGAGTATAATTTGAATCTTTATCTTTAAATACGAAAGTACTCATGCATTAATACCTGCCTTTTATTAAATTATATTTTGATAATTGATCTTAATAATTAATTATATCAAAATATGAGAACTATAACAATGACACTTCATATGTATTTTGATAGAATTGACAGTTAAAAATTTTTAATATATACTTTGATTATCAAATTATTAGACAATTAAAAATTATTTCAAAGGAGACGATCAGATGAGATTACCTCCTCTTATCATAGGAGATTTAAAAGCCGACGTACCTATTATACAAGGTGGTATGGGAGTTGGAATTTCAGGATATAGACTTGCTCAGGCTGTAGCTAACGAAGGTGGAATTGGAGTAATATCTGGAGTCCAAATAGGATATAGAGAACCAGATTTTGAAACCAATACTAAAGATGCAAATGTTAGAGCAATAAGAAAAGAGTTAAGAAAAGCTAGAGAAATGAGCCCAAAAGGAATATTGGGAGTAAATATAATGGTGGCTGTAAGTGATTATGATGAAATGGTAAAGGCCTGTATAGAGGAAAAGGCTGATATTATAATATCAGGGGCAGGACTCCCACTTACTTTGCCAAAACTAGTTGAAGGCAGCAGTATAAAAATAGCACCTATAGTTTCCTCGGGAAAGGCTGCCTCACTTATGATCAGACACTGGTTTAAAAAGTATTCCAGACTTCCTGATCTAGTAGTTGTTGAGGGACCTAAGGCAGGAGGACATCTTGGCTTTCATCTAGAACAATTAACATCAGGTAAAGAAACATTGGAAAATATTATACCTGATGTTATTAAAGTCGTAAAATCTTTTGAAGAAAAATACAATAAAAAGATTCCGGTAGCTGCTGCTGGAGGCATCTTTACAGGAACTGATATAGCACATTTTTTAAAGATGGGTGCATCTGCGGTTCAAATGGGAACACGTTTTGCTGCTACAGAAGAATGCGATGCAGATATAGCATATAAAAATGCTTATGTAAATGCACAGGAAAAAGATATAAAGATAATTAAAAGTCCTGTTGGACTTCCAGGAAGAGCAATAAAAAATAAGTTTATAAAGAAAGCAGAAGATCATAGAATTGCTCCAGTTAAATGCTATAAGTGTTTAAAAAAATGTAATCCCAAGGATACCCCATATTGCATATCCAGGGCTTTAATTAATGCAGTTAAGGGCAATTTAGATGAAGCTCTTATTTTTGTGGGAAGTAATGCATATAGAGTAGATAGAATAATGAAGGTAAAAGAACTTATGGAAGAACTGATTTCTGAAGCTGAAAAAGCATATATTAATTAATATATTATATAGCGCATATTTTAGAAGGGTGATTTGGTGAACATAGGGATAAATATTATAAATGAGTTATTAGTAGATACTTTTAATGATATATTGGAAATAGAACAGAAATCTATTCAGTATATGAATTTTAAGGATCTATCTATTTCAGAAGTACATACTATAGATGCCATAGGAATGTATGATCCTAAAAGGATGACAGAAATAGCAGGTAAACTTGATATAACATTGGGAACACTAACTATCGCCATAAATCATCTAGTAAAAAAAGAATATGTAATTAGAAAAAGAAGTGATATAGATAGACGAATTGTATATATAAGTTTAACTAAAAAGGGTGAACTTGCTTATAGAATTCATCAAAAGTTCCATCAGGATATGATTAATGAATGTGTAAAGGAATTGAGTGAAAGTGAAAAGAAAATTTTAATCCAATCACTTAAAAAATTAACCCATTTTTTCAAATCAAAATACAATGTTGAAAATTTAAAAAATAAGTATGTTAAGAGAAGGGGAAGAGATGAATAAGGTGAAAATTGCCGGTACTGGCAGTTATGTACCAGACAATATAGTAACAAATGATGACCTGAGCAGACTGGTAGATACTAACGATGAGTGGATAAAAAGTAGAACAGGTATAATAACTAGGAGAATTTCACAAGGTGAAGATACATCACAAATAGCTACTAAAGCAGCATTAAAGGCTATGGAAAAGGCCAAAGTACTTCCTGGTGATATTGATTTTATAATAGTAGCCACTGCTACTCCTGACAATTTTATACCATCAACGGCTTGTATGATACAAAATAACATAGAAGCTATAAACGCAACTTGTTTTGATGTATCTGCTGCTTGTTCTGGATTTATATATGCAATGGACATTGCAACTCAATTTATAAAAACTGGGAGAGCCAACAAGGTTTTGATTATAGGTGCAGAAACTCTTTCGAAGATACTTGATTGGAAAGATAGAAGTACCTGTATTTTATTTGGAGATGGAGCGGCAGCAGCTGTATTGAAATCTGGAGATGAAGATGGAATAATTTCAACTTATACGGGGTCGGATGGACGTTTGGGAGATGCACTTACTTGCCGTGCAGTTTCTGTCAATAATCCTTATGTAGATAAAGAGGCAGAAAAGTTCAATCCAGTAGTTAAAATGGATGGAAAAGAAATATTCAGATTTGCAGTAAAGATAATGCAAAAAACTATAAATAAATTGCTTCATGATTCTGGATGCTCAATAGATGAAATAGATTGTATAATACCGCATCAGGCGAATTTTAGAATAATAGAAGCTGCAGCTAAAAGATTAAATATATCTACAGATAAATTTTATATAGATTTAGATAAATATGGCAATACCTCTGCGGCCAGTATAGGGATAGCTTTTGATGAAGCCTATAGAAAAGGAATATTTAAACATGGTGATACTGTTATTTTGGTAGGATTTGGCGGCGGATTAACTTATGGGGGATCATTAATTAAAATATAAAATTAGATTTATTAAAGTTATAATATATAAATAAGGAGGTACCATATGGTTAATTGCGAATTTTCTAAGATGGTAGGTATAAAATATCCCATTATACAAGGAGGTATGGCATGGATAGCTGATAGCTCGCTGGCAGCTGCCGTATCAAATGCTGGAGGTTTGGGAATAATCACAGGAAATGCACCTCTTGATTGGGTTAGGCATGAGATAAGAAAGGCTAAAAAGCTTACAGATAAACCTTTTGGAGTAAATATAATGCTTCTCTCTGAAACAGCAGAAGAAGTAGCTAAAATGGTATGTGAAGAAGGTGTAAAAGTAGTTACTACTGGAGCAGGAAATCCAGGTAAATACATAAATATATGGAAACAAAATGACATTAAGGTTATACCAGTAGTGGCATCAGTAGCGCTTGCAAAGAGAATGGAAAGATATGGAGTGGACGCTGTTATTGCAGAGGGTTGCGAATCAGGAGGTCATGTAGGAGAACTTACTACTATGGCATTGGTACCTCAAGTTGTAGATGCAGTCAATATTCCTGTTATTGCAGCAGGTGGAATAGGTGATGGAAGAGGTGTGGCAGCGGCCTTTATGCTTGGTGCTTCTGGTGTCCAACTTGGAACTAGATTTTTGGTGGCAAAGGAATGTACAGTACGCCAGGAGTATAAAGACAGGGTTATACGTGCAAAAGATATTGATTCACAAGTTACTGGAAGAGTAACAGGACACCCTGTAAGAGTACTTAGGAATAAGTTGACTAGAAAATTTCAGCTTTTAGAAAAAGATAATGCTCCACTTAGTGAGTATGAGAGACTTGGCAAGGGAGCACTTGTTAAAGCTGCTCGAGAAGGTGATGTTGATAATGGATCAGTTATGGCAGGGCAAATAGCTGGACTTGTAAAAAAGGAACAAAGTGCAGATGAGATAATTCATGATATATTTTCAGAATTAGTTAATAGCTTAAATAGGTTAGAGAATATTGTTAAGTAAAAGTTTTGGGAGGATAATATGGGAAAAGTAGCATTTTTATTTTCAGGACAGGGAGCTCAATACACAGGTATGGGAAAAGATCTTTATGAAAATGTAAAGCCTTCAAGAGAAGTATTTGAGAGTGCAGATGAGGCATTAGGATTTTCTATAAGCAGTATGTGTTTTTCAGGTCCCAAAGAACAACTAGATAAAACAGAAAATACCCAACCTGCAATTTTGACAACCAGTATTGCAGCACTTAGAGCTTTGGAACAGTATGGAATAAAACCTGATATTGCAGCAGGGTTAAGTCTTGGAGAATATTCAGCTTTGGTTTTAAGTGGAGCATTTAATTTTAAGGATGCTGTAGTACTGGTTAAAAAGAGAGGTAAGTATATGCAGGAGGCAGTTCCTCAAGGAGTAGGAGCTATGTCGGCTATAATAGGATTAAAAGTTCCTCAGGTTGAAAGTATATGTAATGATTGCTCTGATTCAGGAATAGTTGAAATAGCCAACTTAAATTGTCCTGGTCAGATTGCAATTTCAGGAGAAGAGGCAGCAGTAAAAAAAGCTTCTAAGATGGCAATTGAAAGAGGAGCAAGAAAAGCTGTAGAACTTCATGTAAGTGGCCCATTTCATACATCTATGATGAAACCTGCAGCACAAAAGTTAGAAGTAGAACTTAAAAATATAAATATTTCAAGGATTGATGTTCCTGTAATTACAAATGTTACAGGTGAAATAATAGAAGATATAAGTGATGTAAGGACACTTCTAAAAAAACAGGTTATGAGTACAGTTTATTTTGAAAAGACTATAAAAAACATGATGAACATGGGTGTTGACACGTTTATAGAAATAGGACCTGGAAAAGTATTGAGCAGTTTTGTAAGAAGAGTAAATAGAAAAGTTACCATACTAAACGTTCAGGATATAGATTCCTTAAATTCAACAATAGAAAAATTAAATAATTAGATTGGAGAAATTTAAATGGAAGGTATAAAAGGAAAAGTAGCTGTAGTTACAGGGGCTGCTAAAGGTATTGGTAGAGCCATTGCATTGAGACTCGCAAAAGAAGGAGCTAATATAGTAATAAATTATAGAAGTGATTCAGAGTCTTTAAAAGAACTTGTAAGTGAGATTGAAAGCTTTGGAAGCAAAGTTGTAACGGCACGTGGAGATGTAAGCTCATTCTCTGATGCTAAAAATATTATGGAAAAGGCAGTAGACGCATTTCAAACAATAGATATACTTGTAAACAATGCTGGAATAACAAGAGATGGATTGATGCTTAGAATGAAAGAAGAAGATTTTGATAGAGTTATTGAAGTGAATTTAAAAGGGGCTTTTAATTGTATAAGGCACGTATCCCCTATCATGGTTAAAAAAAGAACTGGAAAGATAATAAATATATCTTCGGTAGTAGGTATAACAGGTAATGCTGGCCAAGTAAATTATTCTGCAGCAAAGGCTGGTATAATTGGATTAACTAAGTCTGCTGCAAGAGAACTTGCTTCAAGAAAGATAAACGTCAATGCAGTGGCTCCTGGATTTATAAATACAAGCATGACAGAAATATTACCACAAAAGACAAAGGAAAATATTTTAAATAGTATACCATTAAAAAGAATTGGAAGCCCAGAAGATATAGCAAATACAGTAGCATTTTTGGCATCCAGCAATGCAGATTATATTACTGGTCAGGTAATAAATATAGATGGTGGAATGGTAATGTAGAGTACTGAATGATAAAATATTATTTAGAGGTTGGTGAAATATATGAAAAACAGGGTTGTAATTACAGGTCTTGGAGCAATTACACCAGTAGGAAATAATGTAGATACCTTTTGGAATAACATAAAAAATGGAGTCTGCGGAATAGATTTTATTAAGGCTTTTGATACAAGTGAATTTAAAGCTAAGGTTGCAGCAGAAGTTAAGGATTTCAATCCTACTGATTTTTTAGATAGAAGAGAATCAAGACGATTGGATAGATTTGCACAATTTGCTCTTGCAGCGGCAAGTGAGGCAGTTAAGGACTCCAAATTGGATCTAGACAGTTTGGATAAAGAAAGATTTGGGGTTGTAGTAGGTTCCGGAATTGGAGGAATAGGAACTTTGGAAAAACAGGACAGGACACTTATAGACAAAGGTCCAAATAGGGTGCATCCATTGTTTATTCCAATGATTATAAGTAATATGGCTGCTGGTAACATTGCTATAAAGTTTGGAGCTAAAGGTGTATGCACTAATGTAGTCACGGCTTGTGCAACAGGCACTAATTGTATAGGAGAAGCCTATAGGATGATTCAAAACGGTATTGCCGATGTTATAATTGCAGGTGGAACAGAGGCATGTGTTACTCCTCTTTCTATAGCCGGATTTGTATCTTTAACTGCACTTAGCAAAAGTGATGATCCCAAAAGGGCTTCCATTCCGTTCGACAAGGATAGAAATGGATTTGTCATGGGTGAAGGATCAGGAATTGTTATATTGGAATCCATGGATCATGCTAAAAAAAGAAATGCAAAAATATATTCAGAAGTAGTTGGATATGGTTCTACTTGTGATGCTTACCACATAACATCTGTAGATCCTCTTGGTGCAGGAGCAGCAAATGCTATGAATATAGCTATTGAGGAAGCAGGAATAGATAAAAAGGAAGTATCTTATATAAATGCACATGGTACCAGTACTGCATCAAATGATAGTGGTGAGACTAAAGCTATAAAAAGACTATTTGGGGATGCTGCATATAACATACCAGTAAGTTCAACTAAGTCCATGACAGGACATTTACTAGGTGCTGCAGGAGCTATAGAAGCTATAGTGTGTGTTAAGTCTATTCAAGATGATTTTATTCCGCCTACCGTAGGTTACAAGGAAAAAGATGAGGAATGTGATTTGGATTATGTCCCTAATGTTGGCAGAGAAATCAAAGTAGAATATGCCATGTCAAATTCATTTGGATTTGGTGGACATAATGCAGTAATCTTATTAAAAAAATGGAGTGAGTAATTTGGATTTTAAAGCAATTGAAGAGATGATACATACTATGGATAGTTCAAGTCTTGGATACTTAGAAGTCAATTGGCAGGATATTTCCATAGTTATGAAAAAAAAGGGTGAGTCTGGTTTAATAAAATTAAGTAATTCAGATAACAATTTGGAAGAATTAAAAGATCAAGTTAAAAAGGTTAAAGAATCTAAAAATGATAATGAAGATACAAAAGATACTCCAAATATTAATCAGGAAGTCAAGCAAGATGACAATATAAAGGAAATAGCAGCGCCTATAGTCGGTACATTTTATAGTAAGTCAGGACCTGATAAACCAGATTATGTGTCTATAGGAGATAAAGTTAAAAAGGGAGACACTCTTTGCATAATAGAAGCCATGAAGATTATGAATGAGATACAAAGCGATGTTGATGGAGAAATTGTGGAGGTTGTTGCCAAAAATCAGGATATGGTAGAATATGGTCAGACATTATTTAAAATAAAACTTAATAGCTAAGGGGGATAATCATGGAAGATCAAAATTTTAATGTGAATTTAGGTATAAAGGAAATTAAAGAGATTATTCCTCATAGATATCCCTTTTTATTAATAGATAAAGTGGAGTATATGGAACCAGGGAAAAAAGTGGTTGCCTATAAAAATGTAACTGCAAATGAATATTTTTTCCAGGGACATTTTCCACAAGAACCTGTAATGCCTGGAGTACTCATAGTGGAAGCATTAGCTCAATCTGGAGCTGTAGCTATACTTACCAAAGATGAGTTTAAGGGAAAGATAGCTTTCTTTGGCGGAATAAATAAAGCTAAATTTAGAAGAAAAGTTGTTCCTGGAGATATTTTAAGGCTTGAGGTAGAAATTATGAAAATAAAGGGCCCAGCGGGAATAGGAAAAGGCATTGCATATGTTGGAGATAAAAAAGCCGCTGAAGCGGAATTGATGTTTATGATAGGAAAATAGATAAAAACTAAAATAGTAGGAGTGAATCTTAAAAGTGTTTAATAAAATTTTGATTGCCAATAGGGGTGAAATAGCAGTTAGGATCATAAGAGCATGTAGGGAAATGGGGATAGCTACAGTAGCAGTTTATTCTGAAGCAGATAAAGATGCTCTTCATGCACAGATGGCAGATGAAGCTATCTGTATAGGTCCAGCTTCACCTAAAGATAGTTATTTAAATGTACAAAATATAATAAGTGCAACAGTTTTGTCAGGAGCACAGGCAATTCATCCTGGTTTTGGATTTTTATCTGAAAATAGTAAGTTTGCAAAGATATGTAAAGAGTGTAACATTACATTTATAGGTCCTGATCCGGAGTGTATTGATAACATGGGAAATAAATCAAATGCCAGGGATATAATGATAAAAGCAGGAATACCTATTGTTCCAGGTTCCAAAGGAGCAATTGAAAATGAGGAAGATCTTTTGAAAACTGCAGTACATATCGGTTATCCAGTGATGATAAAAGCATCTGCTGGAGGCGGTGGCAGGGGAATAAGAATTGTGTATGAAGAGAAGGACATCATAAAAAATTATGAAAATGCAAAAGCAGAAGCAGAAGCATCGTTTGGAGATGGCACTATATATTTGGAAAAATTCATAGAAAAACCAAAGCATGTTGAGTTTCAAATATTAGGTGATAATTTTGGAAATATGGTATATTTAGGTGAAAGAGACTGTTCAATGCAGAGAAGAAATCAAAAGGTGATGGAAGAAGCACCAAGTCCAATTATGACAGAAGAACTTAGGAAAATCATGGGTGAGACAGCTGTAAAGGCTGCCAAGGCTGTTTCATATAATAATGCAGGTACTATAGAATTTCTTCTTGATAAAAATAAAAACTATTACTTTATGGAAATGAACACTAGAATTCAAGTAGAGCATCCTATAACTGAAATGGTAACAGGAATAGATTTAGTAAAGGAACAGATTAAAATTGCTGCAGGAGAAAAGTTGAGTATTTCTCAACAGGATATAAATATACATGGACATTCTATAGAGTGTAGAATAAATGCAGAAGATGTAAGCAAAAATTTTATGCCTTGTCCTGGTACTATAAAAGAATTATGTATTCCAGGAGGATTTAATGTTAGAGTAGATAGTGCTGTCTATTCAGGATATAAGATACCTCCATTTTATGATTCTATGATAGCTAAATTAATAGTATATGGATCAGATAGACAAGAGGCAATAGATAGAATGAGAAGAGCATTGGGAGAATTTGTTATAGGTGGGGTCAGTACTAATATAGACTTCCAATTTGATTTGCTTAACAGTGAAGAATTTGTAAAGGGAACTTATGATACAAAATATATAGAAAAATACATGAAAAATTTAAGCTACTAAAAGTATTTGTACATTACGTGGGGAAGGAGTTGAATAAAGCTTGTTGAATGAATTTTTTAAAAGAACAAAATATATTACTGTAAGCCAGGAGTCTCTTAGAAATGCCGCTGAAGATTCAGATGTAAAACCATTTATACCAAATGGTATGTGGATAAAATGTAGTAAATGTAAAAGAGCTTTATATAAAAAGGATTTAGATAGAAATAATAAAGTTTGTCAGTATTGTGGTCATCATTTTAGAATGAATTCAAAAGAAAGATTAGAACTTATAATGGATAAGGATAGTTTTGAGGAATTTGATGGAAATATGGAATCTGCTAATCCTATAGCATTTAAAGGATATGAAGAAAAGATAGATACAATGAGTAAAAAGACGGGGATGAAAGAAGCTGTAATAACTGGCAAAGGAACTATAGGAGATATGCAAACTGTAATTTGTGTTATGGACAGTAATTTTATGATGGGAAGTATGGGATCTGTAGTTGGAGAGAAGATTACAAGGGCAGTTGAGAAAGCCATAGAAATGCATTTGCCTTTGATTATTTTTACAACCTCCGGTGGAGCAAGAATGCAGGAAGGAATATTTTCACTTATGCAGATGGCAAAAATAAGTGCTGTGCTTAATAAATTAAACAATGAAGGGTTACTGTATATATCGGTAATTACAGATCCTACAACAGGCGGAGTTACAGCAAGTTTTGCCATGCTCGGAGATATAATTTTGGCAGAACCAAATGCCCTTATAGGTTTTGCTGGAAAAAGAGTAATAGAACAAACTATAAGGCAAAAGCTTCCAGATGGTTTCCAAAGTGCAGAATTTTTACTTCACCATGGTTTTGTAGATAGTATAGTTTCAAGGGAAAATTTGAAGAACACTTTAAAAAATATATTGTTTATACATGCTAGAAATAGATAGGAAAATTTAAATTGAAGGGAGGTTTTGATATGGGTAGAATTTCAAAATTACAAGATATTTTAAATGAAAAGTTGGATACTAGAACAGCATGGCAGAAAGTAAAACTTGCTAGAATGATTGAAAGACCTACTTCTTTAGATTATATAGAAAAAATATTTGACAATTTTATGGAGTTTCATGGTGATAGATATTTTGGTGATGATCCATCAATTGTAGGTGGAATTGCACTTTTAGATGGAGAGCCAGTTACCGTAGTAGGTCAGCAGAAGGGACGAAATACCAAGGAAAATATAGAAAGAAACTTTGGTATGCCAGAGCCAGAAGGATATAGAAAAAGTTTAAGACTCATGAAGCAGGCGGAAAAATTTAACAGACCTATCATATGTTTTGTAGATACTCCCGGGGCCTTTTGTGGAATGGAAGCAGAAGAAAGAGGGCAGGGTGAGGCTATAGCAAGCAATTTGATGGAGATGTTCAACTTAAAGGTTCCTATAATATCAATAGTTATAGGAGAAGGCGGAAGTGGTGGAGCACTTGCATTTGCTGTAGCTAATTCAGTTTGGATGCTTGAAAACTCTGTTTATTCAATATTATCACCTGAAGGATTTGCTGGAATACTTTGGCGTGATGGATCTAAAGCGGAACAAGCTGCTGAAGTTATGAAATGTACTGCCAAGGACTTAAAGTATTATGGTGTAATAGAGAAAGTTTTAAAGGAACCTCAAGGTGGTGCACATAAGGACTTGGCCAAGATGGCAGCTCTTATGAAAAGTGAACTTGTAGAAAGTATAGGAATATTTAAAAAATATACTACTCAGGAGCTATTAGATCAAAGATATGATAAATTTAGAAAAATTGGAAAATATAAGGAATAACTATAGATTAGGAATATCTATAGTTATTCTTAAGTAAGATACTATATTAATTTGCTGCATTTGAAGTAGTAGGAGGCACGAAAGTTCTTGCCTGCAACTCTGTATCTAACATATAAAGAGCAGCTGCGTTATCTCCTATTCTCTCTAATTTTTTGATTAATTTATTAAAGGTATCCTCTTCTTCAACCTGTTCATCAATAAACCATTTGAGCAAACTCATTGTGGCATGATCTCTTTCTTCTGTTGCTATATTCATAAGGTTATAAATTCTTTTAGTAACTTTCTTTTCATGATTTAGAGCTTCCTTAAAAGCCTCAAGAATCGAACCATAATCATTGGATGGTGCTTCTATTGCTCCAATATTTATCCTGGCATCCATTTGATTCAAAAAATTATAAAATTTGGATGTATGGAAGTTTTCCTCTTCAATCTGAACTTTGAAAAAATTTGCAAAGCCATCAAGGTCTAATGAATCACAGTATGCTTGCATTGCAAAGTATATATTTGCAGAATACATCTCGTAATTTATCTGATCATTTATAGCGGTTACAAGTCTATCACTTAACATAAGTAAACCCTCCCTTTAATCTTTGGTAATTAATAACTCATATTAATTATAATAGCACATTTTACATAAGTTTTTCAAATTGTATCATACCTGATCCCTGAAAATATTTTGGCAAGTCTAATGATTTGCAGGATATTTTTATTAGTGCAACAAGGTCGGTAAAGGTTATATCTGGCTTATTTTCATATAATAACGCACATATGCCACTTACATATGCAGCTGCACATGAAGTACCAGTATAACATGTATAAGGATCTTTTAAAGCTATTGGATATAATTTTTTGCCACTTCTTTCAGATATATAATTTATATTTGCATTGGTGGAGCAAATATCTACACAAGCAGCTACTAGATCAGGCTTTTGAGTTTTGGAAAATGGACCAGAAGATGAATATTCATAAGGCTTTATATTATTAGAACTTGTATCAATACCACCTACTGTTATACAGTTCTTTAGTAAGGCTATACCTTGGATACTATTTTCATGATTTGAATTGTTACCGGATGCAGTAATTATGGCTATATTGTTTTGTACAGCTATATTGAAAATTGATTGGAATAGATTCAATATGAACTCATCTCTTGTATTTACCTCAAAAGGAAGGCAGATTACTTTTAGGTTTAAGTCTGATGCTTCATTTATCAGCGTTTGAAGAGAGAATAATATATCACCTATATAAGCTGTACCAAGGGCATTAAATGCTTTTATAGAATATATAGTACTATTTTTAGCTATACCGCAATATAAACCGTTGGATGATTTCCCAGTTCCTGATATTAATCCACTTATAAATGTACCGTGCCCATTATCATCGTAAGGATAATTATAGAAATTTATCAAGTCTAGAAATTTTCTGATTTTATTTTTGCCTTCTATTAAATCTGGATGGGGATAAGTACCTGAATCTATAAGACCTATACATATGTTTTTGCCTGTAAGTTTATATTTATCTTGGAAAACTATTTTGTTTGCAGTCAGCACATTTTTACCACATAGATTGGCCTTTATATCCCAAGTAATATATTTTACCTCAGGAAATTCTATTAATCTGTTTAAAGCACGATTACTTAAAATGGCGCATATGCAATTTATACAAGATATTGAACGTAATAATTCGCCACCATAGCTTTTAACTTTTTTTTCTATACGGTCTATTAGGGAACTACACTGAATTATAACTCTGTAATTCCTATAATATTTGTTTTTTAAGGCTGATTTTAAGTTTGATTCTAATTTGCTCTTTATGGAAAACATGGTATGCTCCTAAAAATTAATCCTATTATATTATATATGTAATAGCAAGCATGATATTGACTAATTCTTTTATTTGATTTGCCATTTTAATACAATTATGCCTGCTATCATAAAGACAATTCCAATTATTTCATTCCAATTAAACTTTATAGTTTTTGTATCGAATAGTCCAAAAATTTCTATTAAGCAAGCTGTTATCACTTGAGCAAGTAAAATTAATATAGTGCAGTAGGATGGACCTAGTGATTTTATACCATACATCACAGTAAAGGTTATTATGATACCAAGTACACCACCTAAAAGATAAATTTTTTTACACATTTTTATATTATGTATATTACCTTTTCCCAGTATAAGTACTAGTAGTAAAGTTATTACAAAACCTATTCCTTGTACTATAGCTGTAGTTTCCAAAAGACCTATTTTTTCACTTAATCTAGTATTAAAAACACCTTGTATGCTCATTACCATTCCGGATATTATGGAAGATAGAATACCTAACATAGTTTCACCTTCTTTTTTGTATTTTGTATATAAAATAGTGTAACCCAAATACAGAAATATTATAAAGTGAAGCTTTATTCAGTTATGGATGCAATAAAAAAGAGATTTTAATAAAAATCTCTTTTTGAAATTACAAATATTGTTTTTCTCCCAAATAATGTCCACTAATATAAGTACTAGTGTATTCTTTTATAATAGTATTGGGAGAATATCCAAAGTTTAAAGTAATACTTAAAAAATCTTCAAATAAAGTTATGTAGTGATCTTTAGAAGAACAGACTATAAAATCATTTATATCTACATATAAATTTAAAAATTGAGAAGTTATGTTTGCTTTGTTTTCTCTATACTGAATAGTATTTATATCATTAAAGTTTTTTTCTATACCCAGAGACAATAAAAAATATAGAGAATTGACAAGTGATTCAAGAATTGATTTATTATTTGAAATATTAGTGCTATTCCAAAACTTATAACAGCGAGATTCATTGGCTAATTCAGCTATTTCTACTTGCAATGCTAGTGTTTTTTGCGAAAGAAGAGATTCATGTTCTAACCCCTGCTCTTTTCTAATTCTTACATCTAAATTTTGTTGCAATTCAAATAAATTTATAAGATTCATATAATAGAGCCGCCCTTCTATATACTTATAATTAAATAATATTAATTGTTGATTATAACAATCAATTTAAAAATTCCCACATATATATTTTATCTAAATTTATTAAATATTGAAATAAGGTGCAATCGATTGCACCAAAAAAATTAAAAAAATTTTAAAATTTTTTAGTAAATGATAAAGAGTAAAGGAAGAATTAAAGTAATATTCTTCCCTTACTCTTTATCATTGAAAAAACATATTTGTAACTTTGTCTAATATTCCATTTAAATAAGCTATAGTTATTCCATAATTTGTAATCGGAATGTTTTGTGATTGTGCTCTTATAAGTCTTGTAATAAATTGTTTTCTGTTAAACATACAGGAACCACAGTGTATTATTATATTATAAGGTGTTAAATCCTCAGGAAAATCAACACCTGCTTTTACTGTTACATCTAGATTTCCACCTACTTTATTTTTTAGCCATCTTGGAATTTTATCTCTACCTATATCGTTTTTTAAAGCATGATGTGTACAGGCTTCTGCTATTAAAACTTTATCTCCTGGTTTTAATTTATCTATAGCTTTGGCACCGTTGACTAATGTTTTTAAATCACCCTTGTATCTTGCCATTAATATGGAAAAGGAAGTAAGAGGAATATGTTCAGGTAATATTTTATTTACTTTCCCAAATACTTGAGAATCTGTAATTACAAGATCAGGATCATCTTTTAAGCATGCAAGCATATCTGAAAGTTCTGAATCCTTTACTGTAAGTGCAAGACAGTCATGATCCAGTACATCCCTTATAACTTGAACTTGAGGAAGTATAAGCCTCCCTTTAGGTGCCTCTAGATCTTGTGGAGCAACTAATATTACTTTAGATTTAGGTGAAAGTATATCCCCTACTATAGTTTCCTTTTCAAAGTCTGTAGGTGCAGTTACTTGAATCGCTTCTTTTAAAGTACCTATATTTTTATTCATTTTGGCACTTACCTTTATAAAAGGTATGGGAAATTGTTTTTTTAGAAGCTTTAAAGTTTCGTCTATGTCTATTCTATCATTGTCTATTTTATTTAATACTCCGATTGTAGGTATTTTACATTCTTTTAATTTACTATACCAATTTTTTTCAAGGGTCAGATCAAGATTTTCCTGAGTAAATACCAAAATTGCCAGATCAGTTTTGTCCATTACTTCTTTTGTCTTCTTTATTCTAAGTTCTCCAAGTGTACCTGTATCATCTAATCCTGCTGTATCTATTATGACTACAGGACCAATAGGTGGGAGTTCCATAGCTTTGTATACAGGGTCAGTAGTTGTTCCTAAGAATTCTGACACAAGAGCAATATCTTGACCTGTTATTGAGTTTATAAGACTGGATTTTCCCGCATTTCTTCTTCCAAATAATGCAATATGTAGTCTATTTGCCTTTGGAGTATCTTGCATAATATCAACTCCCTGTTATTTTTTTGTTATTGCAACTTTTACAGTTATTCCATCGATTTTACCAAGTTTTCCTGTCATAGAACTTATTTCATCTGAAGTACCATCCACTATTAAAGATATTATTGATATATTTTTTTCTTTATATGGAATTCCCATTCTGCCCACTATTATATGAGCGAAAGTATGAAGTATTTTATTTACTGTTGAAGCATTATCTAAGTCTTTTACAACTATTCCAACTACGCCTATTCTTTTTTCCATAACACACCCACCAATTTTAAACATTAAGATAAATTAATTATAATTATATAATTTTTTTATGTCAAAATTATTTTGGATTTTTAGTTCTTATAATCTTATTTTATAATTATATTTAATATATGAACAACAAAAAATTATATATTATTTAATAGAAGGGAAAATAAAATATATATAGAATCTTATATATATAAATATTGTAAATGATTAGAAGTATGGGGTGGTGATGCCAATGATAGATAAGAATGTAATTCTCTTTTATAAAGGTAATAACTATAAAAGTTATAGTTTTATGGGAGCGCATTTTAGAAGGGAAAAGGGAAGGTCTGGAACTAGATTTACTGTATGGGCACCTAATGCCAAAGAAGTAAGGGTAGTGGGTGACTTTAATAATTGGAAATCTGATGATAGATATAGATTAAATAAAATATTTGGCAAGGACTTGTGGAGTAGATTTATACCAGGTATAAATAAGGAATATATATATAAGTACCAAATTATAGACAAATACAATAAATCTATTTTAAAATGCGATCCTTACGCTAGATATTCACAAAAACGACCTGACAATGCTTCAAAGATAGTACGGCAAAAAATATTCAGATGGGAAGATGCTAAGTGGATATCTAGAAGGAAAAAAACAAACGTATACAAAACACCTATTAATATATATGAGGTCCATCTTGGTTCATGGAGAAAAAATAAAAGTGGAGAATTTTTAAATTATAAAGATATATCACTACAACTTTCTAAATATTTAAAAAGTATGAATTACAATTATGTTGAAGTAATGCCAATAATGGAGCATCCATTAGATGACTCCTGGGGTTATCAAGTGACGGGGTATTATTCTATAACGAGTAGATATGGAAGCATAGAAGATTTCAAATATTTTGTTGATACACTTCATAAAGAAGGCATAGGAGTTATATTGGATTGGGTGCCGGGACATTTTTGCAAAGATGAACATGGATTATATAAATTTGATGGTACATCTACCTATGAATATAAAGATGAAAAACAATCTGAAAATAAGGGCTGGGGTGCTGGAAATTTTGATTTGGGCAAACCGGAAGTTAGGAGTTTTTTAATATCAAATGCTCTATATTGGTTAAGAGAATTTCATATAGATGGTCTTAGAGTGGATGCTGTTGCCAATACACTTTATTTGGATTATGACAAAGGACCGGGTGAATGGACAGCTAATGAAAATGGTGATAATAAAAATCTACAAGCTGTGGAATTTTATAGGCAATTAAATGCTGCACTTTTTAATGAATTCCCAAATTTAATTATGATTGCAGAAGAATCTACAGCATGGCCTTTAATTACAGCACCAGCATATGTTGGGGGATTGGGATTTAATTTTAAGTGGAATATGGGATGGATGAACGATGTATTGAAATATATAAATATGAGCCCAGAGGAAAAAAAATATAATCATAAATTACTTACATTTTCCATGATGTATAATTATTCGGAAAATTTTATACTCCCAATATCACATGATGAAGTTGTTCATGGAAAGGGATCGTTGGTAAATAAAATGTGGGGAGATTATTGTAATAAATTTGCAGGACTTAGAGTATTTATTACATATATGTATACTCATCCAGGTAAGAAAGTCATATTCATGGGAAGTGAATTTGGACAGTTTTCAGAGTGGAAAAATTCAGAACAGTTGGATTGGGAACTCATAGACAGATTTCCTATGCATAAAGCTACTTTAAACTTTTTTAAGAATATAAATAAAATCTATATACATGAGAAATCACTATGGGAATTTGATTATGATAAGAGAGGCTTTAATTGGATAGATGCAGATAACTCTAATCAGAGCATATTAATATTTATGAGAAAATGTAGCCAAAAAGAAAATGTGCTTATAATAATTTGTAATTTCACATCAAAAAGTTATTCTGATTATGACATAGGGGTGCCATATTTAGGTGAATATAAAGAGATTTTCAATACTGATAGAGAAGAATTTGGAGGTTCAGGAGTAATAAATAAAGACATACTTTATTCTAAAAATAAAAAATATCACAATCAAAAGTTCTGTCTTTCTATAAAGATACCTCCTATGGCTGCAGTTATAATAAAACCTAAAAAAATATATTTTCAAATAGCACAACATAATGTAATTTGAAATTTAAAAAATAAAATAGTATAAAAAACAAGCAATGGTTAAGGGGGAATTTATATGAAAGTACTATTAGTTGCTTCTGAAGCAGATCCTTTTATTAAAACTGGAGGACTTGGTGATGTAATAGGTGCACTTCCTAAGTATTTAAAAAAAATAAATGTAGATGTGAGAGTGGTTATTCCTAAATACAGTACTATAAAATCTGATTTAGTAAAAAAATTAAATTTTATCAAATATTTTTATGTACCTGTAGGTTGGAGAAATAAGTATTGTGGAATATTTGAGTATGAATATGAGAGAGTAATTTATTATTTGATAGATAACGAATACTATTTTTCAAGGGATAACATTTATGGATATTATGATGATGGAGAAAGATTTGCATTTTTTGACAGGGCCGTATTGAATATGTTGTGGCAGATTAATTATAAACCGGATATAATACATTGTAATGATTGGCAGACAGGTATGATTCCAGTGTTATATAAAATTGAATACAAACAGGATGGTTTCTATAGTGGAATTAAATTTGTATATAGCGTACACAATCTTCTTTTCCAGGGCAACTTTGATAAAAATGTTTTAGGAGAGTTATTTAATCTTGATAAGATATTATGTGAAAATGGCAGTGTAGAATTAAATGGGGCTGTAAGTTTTATGAAAAGCGGCATAAATTACAGTGACAAGATATCCACAGTAAGCCGTTCTTATGCATTTGAAATACAGAGTCCTGAATATGGAGAAAATCTAGATGGATTGTTAAGGAGCAGGAGCAGTGACCTTTGGGGAATCTTGAATGGAATAGATTATAATATTTACAATCCAGAAAAGGACAATATGATATTTAGAAATTATGATAAAAATAACTTGAGAAATAAAATGATAAATAAATTAAAACTTCAAAAAGATCTAAATCTGAATATTGATGAAAACGTACCTATGTTGGCAATCATATCAAGATTCACTCCTCAGAAGGGAATGGATATTATAGAAAATATAGGGGAAAGACTTGTTTCAAAACATGTTCAATTGGTAATACTAGGAACAGGGTATGGTGAATATGAAGATTATTTTAGATACCTTGCCTCAAAGTATCCTAGAACTGTATCTTCAAGTATATATTTTGACGATGTATTGGCACATAAAATATATGCTGCATCTGATATGTTTTTAATGCCATCTCTATTTGAGCCTTGTGGGTTAGGACAAATGATAGCATTAAGATATGGTTCTATTCCAATAGTTAGAGAAACTGGAGGACTTAAAGATACAATTATACCTTATAATAAATATACTATGAAGGGAAATGGATTTAGTTTTTCAAAATTTAATGCAGATGATTTTTTACATGTAATAGATAATGCACTTGAATACTTCAGAGAAGAAGAGATATGGAAAAATATAATTAAGCAGGGAATGGAAACTGACAATAGCTGGAGTAATTCTGCAGAACTTTATAAATCATTGTATAAGAGTATGTTATAGTTGTATGTTTTAAATATTCACCTAAGGATAGATATTTTATTAGGAGGAATTTCATGCTAAGTATAGATAAAGAAACATTCAAGAAGGATTATAGACAAAAATTTATAGAAATTCATGGTAAAGATTTAGATGAAGGAACAGATTATAACAAATATGAGGCATTAGGAAGTCTTGTGAGAGATTATGTTGCCAAAATGTGGATAGATACAAATAAAAAATATAAGGAAAATAGTAAGAAGCAAGTTTACTATTTTTCTATGGAATTCTTGCTTGGCAGACTTCTTGGTAGTAATTTATTAAATTTAGGTATAAGAGATACATGTAAGGCAGCCTTAGATGATTTGGGAATAGATTTAGATAAATTAGAAAATCTTGAGGAAGATCAGGGACTTGGTAATGGAGGATTAGGAAGACTAGCGGCTTGCTTTTTGGATTCAATGGCATCCTTGAGTATACCAGGCCATGGTTGTGGGATAAGATATAAATATGGATTTTTTAGCCAGAAGATAATAAATGACTCTCAGGTAGAAGTTCCAGATGATTGGCTAAAGAGGGGAAATATCTGGGAAATAAAGAAGACAGATAAAGCAAGAGTAGTTAAATTCGGCGGAGATGTTAGGGTAGATTATACAGATGGAAATTTAAAATTCAATCATACAAATTATGATGCGGTTTTAGCTGTACCTTACGATATGCCAATAGTAGGATATAAGAATAATGTTGTAAATACTCTAAGACTTTGGAGTGCCGAGCCTTTATCTAATGAATTTGATTTTTCATCATTTAATCGTGGTGATTTTAAAAAAGCTATGGAGTATAGAGATTCTGTTGAATCCATATCTCAAATATTATATCCCGATGATAGTTTTTACGAAGGAAAGGTCTTGAGATTAAAGCAGCAGTATTTCTTTGTATCTGCAGGGCTTCAAAGTATCATACATCATTTTAAAAGCGCTCAAGGAAATATGAAAGAATTAGATGAAAAAATAGCGGTACACATAAATGATACACATCCTACTCTCGCTATACCAGAACTTATGAGGATACTTATAGATGAGGAAGGTTTTGGATGGGATACTTCATGGAGAATGACAAATAATATAATGTCCTATACAAATCATACTATAATGGCAGAAGCACTGGAAAAATGGCCTATAGAAATGTTTAAAAAACTGTTACCAAGGATATTTATGATAGTACAAGAAATAGATAAAAGATTTTGCAGTGAATTAAAAAACAAGTATGTTGGTCAATGGGATAAGGTAAGAAAGATGGCAATAATAGATAATGGATATATAAAAATGGCTCATCTTGCTATAGTAGGAAGTCACAGCGTAAATGGTGTAGCAAAACTTCATACCGAGATATTAAAAAAGCAGGAAATGTCAGATTTTTATTATTGTTACCCTAATAAATTTAATAATAAAACAAATGGTATAACTCATAGAAGATGGCTCATAAGTGCAAATCCAAAACTTACAATGTTCTTAAAAGAAAAAATAGGTGATAGCTTCATAACTCATCCTACAGATATGATAAATTTTGAAAAATTTGCGCACAATATAGAAGTTCAAAATAGATTAAGAGATATAAAATTAGAAAATAAAAGAAAGTTGGCAGATCTTATATATAAAGACAAGGGTATAAATATAGATATAAGTTCTATATTCGATGTTCAGATAAAAAGAATTCATGCTTATAAAAGGCAGACTTTAAATTGTCTTAGAATAATGGATTTATATAATAGACTTATTGAAAATCCAAATCTTGATATAGTTCCTAGAACTTTTATATTTGCAGGTAAATCTGCACCAGGGTACTATTTAGCTAAAGATATAATTACATTGATAAATATGGTGGCTGATAAAATAAATAATGATGATAGAGTAAATAAAAAGATAAAAGTAATATTTATGGAGAATTATAGAGTATCCTTAGCTGAAGTTATTATACCTGCTGCAGATGTTAGTGAGCAGATTTCTACTACTACTAAAGAGGCGTCAGGGACTAGTAATATGAAATTCATGATGAATGGAGCAGTTACAATAGCAACTTTAGATGGAGCAAATGTGGAAATAAGAGATGAAGTTGGAGATGAAAATATAGTAATATTCGGACTTACAGAAAAGCAGGTATTGAATTTGTATAAAACCGGAGGATATGTTTCACAAAATATTATAAACAATGATGTAAGATTAAAAAAAATTATTAACTCACTGGTAGATGGTACTTACTGCAAGGATAAAAACAAATTTAAAAGCATATATGAGAATCTAGTAACTTATAATGATGAATTCTTTGTAATAAAGGATTTTTATTCTTATTTAGAGGCTCAGGAAAAGATAGATAGACTTTATAGGGATAAATCAAAATGGCAAAGAATGTGTGCTGTAAATATAGCTCACTCTGGAATATTTTCTAGTGATAGAACCATAAGAGAATATGCTACAGGTATATGGGGGTCAAAATGTTTATATAAAAATCTAGAATAAATTTGGAAAGAGGCATGGTATGGATTTTAAATTAAAACATGATTCTAGAGAGAGTTGCTATAGAAAGCCTTTTGGGGCAGTACCTAAGGGAAAAAAGGTATATATTTCGATAACGTCTAATAAACTTTTAGAAGTATATTTACACTTACAATATTTCAATTATGATGAAAAATATGCAAAGATGAATGTTGAAACTAAGGAAAATGAAACTTATCTGTATTATTACAATATAGACTTATCACAAAATTACACAGGGCTTATCAATTATTTTTTCAGGATAAAGCTTAATGATGATTCTTATATTTACTATGGCAATAATTCTGATGGATTGGGAGGAGAAGGGCAAGTATACTATAACAATCCAGTAACCTATCAAATAACTGTATATGAGCCTTTTAAGGTACCAGAGTGGTTTAAGGAAGGTATTGTATATCAAATATTTGTAGATAGGTTTAGAAATGGCAATGGAAAAATTATTAACACTAAAAATAATAGTTTTATATATGGAAGTTGGCAGGATGAACCAATGTATGTAAAAGATACAAATGGAAAAATAGCCAGATGGGATTTCTTTGGAGGAAATTTAAAAGGTATAATTGAAAAACTTGATTATATAAAGAGTTTGGGGACTACTGCAATATATTTAAATCCTATATTCAAATCTAAAAGTAATCATAAATATGATGCTGGAGATTATAAATCTATAGATGAGATGTATGGAAATGAAGAAATATTTAATGAATTATGTAAAGAAGCAAATAAGTTAGGTATAAAAATTATTTTAGATGGAGTGTTTAATCATACTGGAGATGACAGTATTTATTTTAATAAATATGGAAACTATAATTCAACAGGGGCATATCAATCAAAAGATTCACCATATTATAAATGGTATACATTTCAGGAGTACCCAGATAAATATGATAGTTGGTGGGGCATAGACAATATGCCGAGTATAAACGAAATGGAAAGCAGTTATATAGATTTTATTATCGAGGGAAAAGACTCAGTATTGAAGAAATGGATGGATCTAGGCGTATCCGGATGGAGATTAGATGTAGCAGATGAGCTGCCTGATGATTTTATAGAAAAAATAAAAACTAAGATAAAGAGAATTAAAGAGGACTCTATACTAATAGGTGAAGTTTGGGAAGATGCATCCAATAAGATAAGTTATTCAAATAGAAGGAAATATGTTTTTGGCAGGGAACTTGATTCCATAACTAATTATCCATTTAGAAATGCTGTGATAGGATTTCTAAATGGAAATGTAGATTCCAAAATGTTTGAAAGAATGATAATTAGTTTATATGAAAATTATCCTAAAGAAATATTCTATTCCAATTTGAACATAATAGGAACCCATGATACAGAGCGAATTCTCACAGTATTAAGCAATAAGCAAAACGATCAAATACAATTTTTAAAAATGGCTGTCACTATTCAAATGACTATGCCGGGAGTTCCACTTATATATTATGGTGATGAAGCAGGAGTTTCTGGAGGAAAAGATCCACTTAACAGAAAGACATATCCTTGGGGAAATGAGAATAAAATTATATTGAAGTTTTATAAATATATAACAGGGTTAAGAAATAAATATGATGCATTAAAAAATGGCAGTATAAGATTTTATGATATGGGCAAAGACGTATTATGTTATGAGAGAACATTTAAGCAAGAAAGAATATTGATTGTAATAAACAGAAATTCATCTAAATCTTTTGATATAAAATTGGATAAAATCAGTGACACAAGGATACTGCCTTTGGAAATAAAAATTTTATGCCGTTAATTATTGATCAGAAAATGGGGGATTGCCATGAAGAAAAAACAGATATTATCCATGATATTAGCTGGTGGACAAGGCTCAAGACTGGGTATACTGACTAAAAAATTAGCTAAACCAGCAGTACCTTTTGGAGGAAAATATAGAATTATAGATTTTGCATTAAGTAACTGCTCTAACTCAGGAATATATACCGTAGGAGTTTTAACGCAGTATAAGCCTTTGGAATTGAATTCACATATAGGTATAGGAAGTTCATGGGATCTAGACAGGAGAGATGGAGGAGTATATATACTCCCACCTTATCAGGAAGAAAATGGTGGCAATTGGTATAAGGGAACAGCAGATGCCATATATCAAAATATTACTTTTATAGATAACTATGACCCTGAATATGTACTCATACTTTCAGGAGATCATATATATAAAATGAATTATGGAGATATGCTTAAATTTCATAAGGAAAAAAAAGCAGATGTAACTATTGCGGTTATTGAAGTACCAAAAGAGGAGACATATAGATTTGGAATAATAAATACAAAGCAGGATATGAGTGTATATGAATTTGAAGAGAAACCAGTAAAAGTTAAAAGTACAAAGGCATCCATGGGTGTATATATTTTTAATTGGAAGCTTCTAAAAAAATTTTTAAGAGCGGATGAAAACAACAAAAGTTCGGCTAATGATTTTGGGAAAAATATTATACCAAATATGTTGGAGATGGGAGTAAAAATGTATGCATATTCTTTTAAGGGATATTGGAAGGATGTTGGAACTATAGATAGCCTATGGGAAGCCAATATGGATCTTTTAAGAGAAGATAATGAACTTAATTTGGGGGATCCTGATTGGAGAATATATTCAGTGAACAATGTAGAACCAGCTCAGTATATTGGACCTAATGCAAATATTAAATCATCAATTGCAGTAGATGGGTGTGAAATATATGGAGAAGTAAATCATTCTATTATATTTTCAGGATGCGTTATAGGGAAGAATTCTAAGATAATAGATTCAGTTATAATGCCTAATACTAAAATTGGGGATAACGTTATAATTAATAAAGCAGTTGTTGGCAGTAATGTAACAGTTAGAAGAAATAGTATTATAGGCGATGGAAAACAAATTACTGTCGTAGGATCAAATGTAGATGTAAAGTCAGGATCTATATTTGTGAATGTGTAGAATGTGCTCAATTTTTATTTTATAGGAGTGATACTATGTATGAAAACTTTATGGGTATTATAAATCTAGATGAAAATGATGATAATATAAAGGAACTTTCTAGAGACAGAACTTTTGCCTCTATACCTATTGCAGGTAGATATAGAATTATTGATTTTATATTATCCAATATGGCTAATAGCGGTATAGAAAATATAGGAATATTTACTAAGATGGAGTCGAGATCACTCATAGATCACCTAAGCAATGGAAGGCCCTGGGATTTAAGCAGAAAAATAGATGGACTCAGAGTTTTTAATTTTACAGAAGAAGCCCCTAGTTTTGACGATGTACATAATTTTTCTAAAAATATAACTTATTTTAAGAGAAGTAAAGAAGATTATGTGATTATTGCATCTTCTTATATGTTATGCAATATAGATTTAAACCAGGCAATGAAATTTCATATAAGATCAAAAAATGATATTACAATAGTATATAAAAATGTTGAAGATGCAGATTCTAGGTTCTTGCATTGTGAAACGTTAAATATTAATGAAAAGGGAAGAGTTGTAAGTATAGGAAGAAATATAGGAGTAAATAAGGAAGCAAATATAAATATGGAAATATATATGATGGAGAAAAAAATATTTCTGGATATAGTCAATGAATGTGTATCTACGGGAAGTTATAGGAAGGTAAAATATCATATATATAATTGTCTTGAACATTTAAAGGTGGGTGTTTTTGAATTTGAAGGATATTTAAGTTGTATAAATTCTATAAAAACTTATTATCGTACAAGTATGGAACTTTTAGATCATAAGGTAATGAAAGAATTGTTTTCAATTGAAAGACCTATATATACTAAAACAAATGATGAAATACCCGCAAAATATTTTCAATCAAGTAATGTAAAAAATTCTATAATAGCAAATGGATGCTCTATATATGGAACTGTAGAAAATAGTATAATATTTAGAAGAGTAAATGTATCTAAAGGATCCATACTTAGAAATTGTATAGTACTTGAAAATTGTGTTTTAGGTGAAAATGTTAAGATGGAATATACTATTTTGAATAAAAATGTGTGTATAGATTCCAATAGAGAATTAAAAGGGGACAAGTATACACCTGTTGTAATACAAAATGATGAAAAAATATATTAAGTATATACTATAAAAATTTTATATTATATAATTTTAAGGGGATATTAATTTTATCTCCTTTTAATTTAATATAAATTTGAGAGGAAAATAATATGAAAAGAAGAAACTTTATATGTTTATTATTAATTGTTATTATATTTTTTACAGGTATATTATTGTACTTTAGAAGTCCATTAAGACAAAATAAGAATTATCCTATATTATCAGGCTCATTTATACAAGTTGATTTAGCTCAGAATTGGGATGAAAATGATTGGAATAGGGAATTGAAGTATCTTACTGAAAATAAAATGCAGTATTTGATTTTGACAAACATTGCTTTTACAGAAAATAACATTACAGAAACAGTCTATCAAAGTAATATACCTGGAACTAAAAAAATTTATGGAAATACAGATCAAGTAGATTTGTGTTTAAAAGCAGCGGAAAAATCAGGTATGAAGGTTTTTTTAGCTACTGATTTTAATAATGCTTGGTGGAATGTATCTATAAATGATACAGACTGGTTTAAAAATGAAATGAATAAAACAAACCTGATTTGCAATGAATTGTATAAGAGATACCATTCTAAATATCCACATGCTTTTTATGGCTGGTATTTTCCATACGAGGTAGATAATGCTAAATTTAATAGTAAAGATGCATTTGAAAATTTGGCACAGGGTATAAATATAAACCTAAATTATCTTAATTCATCAAAGCAAAGATTGCCTTTTTTAATGTCACCTTTTATAAATTCTGATATGGGAACGGCTAAAGAATATGCAGACAACTGGAAATACTTTTTTTCTAAAGTAAATCTCCAAAAAGGAGATGTATTTTGTCCACAAGATTCCGTGGGGTCTGGAGGACTGGATATAAATCAGATAAATCCATGGTTTACTGCCTTAAGAAAGGCTGTCAACACTAAAAAAGGTTTGCAGTTGTGGGCAAATGCAGAGACTTTTGATTATGTAAACAATTCTAGCGCAAGTTTAGATAGATTCATAAATCAACTTAAACTTGAACAGCCATGTGTAGATAAGATAGTTAGTTTTTCTTATAGTCATTATTACAGTCCTAATAATATTAATCCTGGATTTAATAAAGCATATTCACAATATGTAAAAGAAGGTGGATTAAAAAATAATAATGTTCCTAAACCTAAAAATCTAACTGTGAGTACTATTGATAAAAATGAATTTAAATTAACTTGGAATAGTCCAAGTAGGAATGATAATATTGAAGGATATAAAATATATAGAAATGGAGTTCTGATCTTTAATCCTGTAGTACAGAGAAAATATGGTGGGCAAACCAAACAATTTTATTTAAGTGTGGTTGATAAACCTATATTACAGAACAATGTTAGATTATTTACCTATTCAGTTAAATCTGTGGATTTTTATGGAAATGAGTCTCATGTATCCAATACTGTTACAGTTGCTTCAGATACTTTAAAAGTATTTCCTATACTTTTATCAAAAGGATGTAATTACACTTTAAGTCCAAAACCAGATTATAATTATGATAGTTTATGGTCTAATAAACTAACAGACAGTAAATTTTCTTCACGTTATACAGTAAAAGATAAAGCTTTTTTGGGATGGTATAATAGCCCTTTTAATGTACAGATAGATCTTAAAAGTATTAAACAGGTTAGCCAATTTATGATAGATTATTACAGAAAACCCAGGGAGTGGGCAATGCTGCCTAAATCAGCATCAATTGCAGTTTCTGAAGATGGAGTTAATTTTATACCTGTAGGTCTTGTAAGAATACCCGACGTTCCATTTTCAGAAAGAAATGGTTCAAAATATCCACTTTATCTTACTTTAAATAAACCGGTTAGGGCAAGATATGTGAAGCTTACATCTATACCTGAAGCCAATCATTATATTTTTATAGATGAATTTCAGGTAAGAAATTAAATATTTAAAATATAATACAAGGAAAGTGAAAAGAGAATGAAGAATTATAGCGAATATTACAAGTCTCCTATTGGAATAATAAAAATAACAGCATCTAAATTGGGAATAATATCTATAAGTTTTATAGATGGGAATTTAAATGAAATAAGCTCAAGTAAATTTCAAAAAGATATGGATTTGGATGTCTATAGGTATTTAAGGGACTGCAAAGATCAATTGAATGAGTATTTTATGGGAAAGAGAAAAGAGTTTTCATTAAGAATAAGCTTACAAGGAACAGATTTTAGAAAAAAGGTGTGGAATGAGCTTATGAACATACCTTATGGAAATACTTGCTCTTATATGGATATAGCAGATAGAATTGGAAATAGAAAGGCTGTAAGAGCTGTTGGAGGAGCTAATCATAACAACAATATTATTATTGTAATACCTTGTCATAGAGTAATTGGAAAAGATGGAAGCCTTACTGGATATAGTGGAGGTTTATGGAGAAAAAGATGGCTCCTTAAGCATGAAAAAAATTTTAAAATTATAGTAGATTAATGACAATACATTTTTATATTGACACAAAATTATATAAATATTATAATTTTATGGTAAAGTATAATAGAAGAATATTATATAACTATGAAGAGAAGAGTAAATATTTAGAATTATTTTAGCGAACTGGTTATGGTGAAAGTCCAGTAATAAGTCTTTTATTGAAGAACATCTCTGAGTTTCTAACCGAAATTTAATCATAAAAAGTAGGCTTAGAGGTATTGAGCGTCTTATAGCTTATAGAATAGGCAAATTCTATTCTATAAAAGATTGGTCATTTTATGACAAATTGGGTGGTACCGCGGATTTATAGCTCTTTCGTCCCTTTAAGGGATGAAGGGCTTTTTTAATTAAAATATTTATGGAGGTTACATTTATGGAAACAACATTAGTAAAAACTATTTATCGAAATACTGAGAAGTTTTCAGATAAAGAAGTAAAAGTTTTAGGATGGATAAGAACTATAAGGGATTCAAAAAATTTTGGATTTATAGAACTAAACGATGGAACATTTTTTAAAAATATTCAAATTGTTTTTGATAATACTATTGATAATTTTAAAGAAGTAGCTAAACTTCCAATTAGTTCTTCACTAGCAATAGAAGGAAAGGTAGTAATTACTCCTAATGCAAAGCAACCTTTTGAAATTCACGCTAAAAACATATTTATAGAAGGAATGTCATCTTCAGATTATCCTCTACAAAAGAAAAGACATACTCTTGAATATTTAAGAACTATTGCACATTTAAGGGGAAGAAGCAATACATTTTCTGCAGTATTTAGGGTGAGGTCTGTAGCAGCATATGCTGTACATAGATTTTTTCAAGAAAGGGGATTTGTATATGCACAAACTCCTCTTATAACAGGAAGTGACTGTGAAGGCGCAGGGGAAATGTTTAAAGTTACTACACTGGATTTAAATAATGTTCCTAAGACGGAAGATGGAAAAGTAGATTATTCTAAAGATTTTTTTGGTAAAGAGACAAATTTAACAGTAAGTGGTCAGCTTTCAGCAGAAACTATGGCACTCGCTTTTAGAAACGTTTATACATTTGGACCTACATTTAGAGCTGAGGATTCAAATACTGCAAGACATGCAGCTGAATTTTGGATGATAGAACCTGAAATGGCTTTTGCAGATTTAAATGATTATATGGATACTGCGGAGGAATTAGTAAAGTATATAATTAAATATGTACTTGAAAATATTCCTGAAGAAATGCAATTTTTTAACTCTTTTATAGATAAAGGACTATTTGATAGATTAGATAATGTAGTAAATTCAAAATTTGGAAGAATAACTTATACTGAAGCAGTTGATGTACTTAGAAAAAGTGGACAAAAATTTGAATATCCAGTAGAATGGGGAATTGATCTTCAGACAGAACATGAAAGATTTTTGACTGAAAAAGTCTATGGTAAACCTATATTCGTAACAGATTATCCAAAGGACATAAAAGCTTTTTACATGAGGGCAAATGGTGATGGTAAAACTGTAGCAGCAGCAGATTTACTTGTCCCTGGAGTAGGAGAAATAGTTGGCGGAAGCCAAAGAGAGGAAAGGTATGAAGTTCTTGAAAACAGGATAAAAGAGCTTGGATTAAATAAAGAGGATTATTGGTGGTATCTTGAACTTAGAAAATATGGAGAAACTAAACATTCAGGATTTGGACTTGGATTTGAAAGAATACTTATGTATATTACAGGAATGTCAAACATAAGAGATGTGATACCATTTCCTAGAACTACAGGATCTGCTGAGTTTTAAAAATAATTTGGACATATAAATTAATTATTTATATGTCCGGATATATTAATTTTTACCGCAGCAGTTTTTATATTTTTTACCACTTCCACATGGACAGGGATCATTTCTACCAGTTTTATTTTTATTTACTATTGTTTTTGAAGAAACCCACTGTTTATGAATAGCTTTTCTCTTTTCACTGGAAAAAATAGAATCCCATTGTGAAAGTTTATAGAGATAATCAGCTTTGGCATCTAGCATATTGAAATATAATTTTTCAAAATTAATTTTTATAGTAATATTTGAATCTTCTTCTAACTTTTCAAGGTCAAGCTGTTCATCCAAACTGTCGTTTATACCATCCAAGAAACCTATAAAAAATACTGTTGATATATCAAAATGCTTGGATAATTCATTTATGTTTCCAGTAATAGTACTTCTATTTTCAGCTAATATTTTTGTATATACATTTTTTTCAGTTTCCCCATATTCTTTCCAAAACTCAGCTTCTCCCTTAGTTTTAACTAAGGTTACAACTTTATTTGTCCAATCTTTATATAAACTCATAGTTTATTATACTTATATACGTTTGTATATAAGCAGTACCTCCCTTTTTATTATAATGTTTAAAATTAAAATATTTGCTTGAACTATTATAATAAATATTATGATAGTTTGCAATTATATAAGTTAATATTCATATAAAATTAAAATAATGATTAAGGTTTTATATCCAATGAATAAACAGCATTACTATTGCAATAGCTGCATTTAATGTTTTTTTCATGTACAACTTTAGAATTTTGACAATTATTTACATAAGTAAGATATGGAAATGTCTCAAGTTCATCTAAAAATTCATCTAAAGCTATATCTACATGTTCTTCACAAGAGTATCTAATTTTGTTTGATATTTTCAACATCCTCCTTTCCAACAGGTTTTGATAAATCAAAATTATTTCCAAATATATTGATATCAGTATTTTCTATTGAAATTTTTACCTTATTTATGGTGGATACTTGAGTTAGTGATAGAACTATACTTTTGATACAAGTCTTTTCTTTTGAGAAAGTCATAGGTATATTAGCTTCTTTACTTAAGTTAATGTAAGCTATGTTATCTTTTATTGATAGAGTTAAGAGTCGTGTATCATTAGGTAAAATAGGTGATAACTGTCCTTTTACTGAAGGTCCCTTTATGAGCTCATTCATTATGGTTTCAGCTAAAAGTTCATCTTTTTTTATAACTCTCTTTTCTTGGGACACTTTTACGTTGTTAAGTTTACTAGAAGAGTCAAAATATATCTTTAAATCTAATAAATTATTATTGTCGCTATCTTTTGAAAAGGCAATTTTCTTTTCTTTTTCACTATTAGTTATACTTACAGTATCTTTTTTAGTGCAAGAAGTTAATAGTAGGGATGAAATTATGATAATAGAATATAGTAAAATATTAAAATGGTTTTTCAAAAAATTTCCACCTTTCTATTAAAATTCTGTATAATTACTTGGCATATTGCGATTTGCCATAGATATATTTATATCTTTGTTTAATTTTATTCCATTTTCATTCAAAATGTTTATTACGGTTTTGTAAGCTAATTCAGGATAATTGTTAATTTTACTTAAATGCCCTAAAACTATTTTTTTAAATTTATCGTTTATAATATCAATTATGGCTTTACCACAATCATCATTGGATAAATGACCTATACTGCTTAAAATTCTTTTCTTTAAAACATATGGATATGGACCAAATTTTAGCATTTCCGTGTCATGATTGCTTTCAAGCAATATTACATTTGCCCTATATAATCTTTTTTTTACTTCATCTGAAAAAAAACCTAAATCTGTTGCGATACAAGCTATTTTGTTTCCAGCACAAATTTCGTAGCCTCTTGGATCAGCTGCATCATGAGATATTTTATAACTTATTACGTCCATATCCTTAATATTTACATGTTTATCAGAAATTATTTTTATGTTATTGTCTTTAATTTTTCCTATGTTTGGTGACATAGCATTCCAGGTGAGTTCATTTGTATATATAGGTATATCATATCTTCTGGATAGTACGCCTACACCTTTTATATGATCAGTATGTTCGTGAGTAACAAAAATAGCATCTAATTCTTTTGGATTTTGATTAATACTTGATAACGCCTTTTCTATATTTTTACCGGCAAGACCTGCATCTACTAAAATCTTTGTATTATTGGAAGCTATAAATGTACTATTACCACTGCTTCCGCTAAATAATGGACAAAAAATCATATTATAAATTCTCCTCTTGCCTTAAGTTTTCTTACGTACTCATATAAATTTATTCACATTCTCTATGGATATAAGCTCCTAAGGCCTTAAATTTATCTTCAATATTAGGGTAGCCCCTATCTATATGTTCTATACTTAAAACTTCTGTAGTTCCTTCTGCTATAAGTCCTGCAATGACCATTGCAGCTCCAGCTCTTAAATCCGTTGCTTTTACTACTGCGCCTGTTAATTTATCTACGCCATCTATTATAGCAGTTCTTCCCTCTACTTTAATATTTGCACCCATTTTCTTTAGTTCATCTACATGCTTAAATCTACTTTCCCATATGCTTTCGTTTATTATACTTCTACCCTTTGCTACAGTTAATAGTGTACTCATTGGTTGTTGTACATCAGTTGGAAAACCAGGATAAGGTTGAGTTTTAATGTTGACACCTTTTAAGTTACCGCTTGATTTTACAGTAATAGAGTCCCCATTTTCTCTTATTTCTGATCCCATTTCTACTAGCTTTGCGGAAATGGATTCAAGATGTTTTGGAATTACATTTTCAATGGTAACTTCACCGCCACATGCAGCAGAGGCAATCATATATGTACCTGCTTCTATTTGGTCTGGAATTACGCTGTAGGTGCATCCACTTAGGCTTTCGACTCCAACTATTCTTATAACATCGGTACCAGCACCTTTTATATTTGCACCCATACTATTTAAAAAATTTGCTACATCTACTACATGTGGTTCCTTTGCCACGTTTTCAAGTGTAGTTACACCTTTTGCCAATGTTGCAGCAAGCATTACATTTATTGTGGCGCCAACACTAACTACATCAAAGAATATATTAGTCCCTATCAATTCATCAGCTTCAACCATAACAGAACCATGTGTAATTTTCACTTTGGCACCTAAGGCTTCAAAGCCTTTTATGTGCTGGTCTATAGGTCTAACTCCTATGGGACAACCACCAGGAAGTTCTACAGATGCTTTTTTGAATCTTCCAAGTAATGCACCTATTAGATAATAAGATGCTCTCATTTTTCTTACATCATCTGTATTTGCACTTAGACTAGCTATATGAGTACTATCAATTGTAGCAGAGTTTTTTTTGGTTTTAATATCACACCCAAGGCTTTTCAGAATTCTTTCAATGCAATGTACATCTTCTATATTAGGTATATTATCTATTACGCATTTATTTTTACTAGCCATTATTGCAGCAGGTAATATTGCTACAGCAGCATTCTTTGCACCATTTATTTCTATAGAGCCAAAAAGAGGATTGCCTCCAGTAATTACTAATTTATCCATTTAAGTAACCATCCTTATCACAAATTTATATATGTAAAGTTTAGAAAATATCAAATTAATTCATATTACACAAATTTTATTATATCATAAATTAAAGAGTTTTTAACATAAAAATTTTTAAAAGTAAACGTCAAAAAGCCTAGTTTAATTAGTTAAACTAGGCTAATATATTGATATATAAATTGTGGTTGATGAATTATTGTTTCATAAAACTTCCACAGTCAGTACATTCAACGTCGTGTGCTGTATTTTCATGTTTAGTTACTTGAATTTTGTTTAATGTACAGAAGTTATCTTTCTGTGCATGGTATTTACATTCATTTACTATACATCCTATACTTTCATTCTTTGTATTATTCATAGTTTCATCTGCTGTCTTTTTATTTTAATATCAGATTTACAGCAGATTTTTCACCCCTTTCGATTTTTAATATTTTAAATGTTGTACAATAAATAGTATGGATACTTTACTTTTAAATATACTGGAAATAATTTCATTCAAATGAGAATATTGAATTTATAATTATATGTTATAATTAATTGTAGAACAATATTAATTGGAGGATTAAAATAAATGAAGTATTATCTAGTAGCATTATTTAATAAAGATTCTTATTCACATGTTGAACGTATTCAAAGAGATATGTGCAGAAAATATAAATTATATAGGCATATGCCAGTTTTACATATAACACTTGAAATTATTGACAATCCTGATATAGATAAATTGACTAAAATAGTTTCAAAATTTTTAAAACCATATAAGGAGTTTAAAGTAAATATAAATGGTGCCATATGCTTTGACCCTCCATATAAGTCTGTGAATTTGAAAATAGAAGATAAGGGCTATATAATAAGATTATCTCGACAGTTAAATGAACTTTTAAGATTACATAAATTTAAAGTAAGAGAGAATATCGAAAATTGGGATCTGCATATTTCACTAGCAAATACGAATTATGCAGTTAGGGAGTGGAGCAGTAAGGAATATGTAGCAGCTTGTCAAACTGCTAAAAAAGAAAATATACACAAAATGATAACTGTCAATAGAATAGCATTATGGAAGCCTGTGAATAATAAGAAAGAGATGCTTATAAAAAATTTTCAACTTAGAGAGTATTAAAAATATCCTGGATGGTTTTAACTATCCAGGATGTTTTATACCTATAGATCAAGTAAATTCTTTTTATAAGTTG
>NZ_APMH01000037.1 GCF_000359585.1 Clostridium tyrobutyricum DSM 2637 = ATCC 25755 = JCM 11008
CAACTTATAAAAAGAATTTACTTGATCTATAAGTATAAAATATCCTGGATAGTTAAAACTATCCAGGATATTTTTTATAACTTTTAAACCATATTCTATTTAAGAAAAGTATCTCCCATTAAATATTTATCTACATATTTTGCTGTAGTTCTTCCATCATGTATTGCCTTTACAACAAGTGATTGACCTGTCCTCATATCTCCAGCAGAAAATACTCCTTTAACACTTGTCATATTTTCCTTTGAAGTTATAACATTTCCCCTCTTATCATACTCTAGTGATAAATCATCCAATAATCCTTCATGTTGTGGATGTAAAAATCCCATAGCTATAAGTACCAAATCTGCATCTATATCAAATTCACTGCCTTTTAATTCATTAAATTTCATAACTCCATTATCATCTTTATACCATTTTACTTCAGTGCAATGAAGTTTTTTAACCGACCCGTCCTTGCCTATAAATTCCTTAGTGGATATGTTCCACTTACGTTCACAACCCTCTTCATGGGATGTTGTAGTTTTTAATGTTCGTGGATAAGTTGGCCAAGGCATAGTTTTATCTCTATTAACAGGAGGTTTTGGCATTATCTCAATCTGACAGACTTTTTTTGCACCTTGCCTTATGGCCGTACCTATACAATCTGAGCCAGTATCTCCACCACCAATTACAACTACTGACTTACCTTTGGCTGTAATATCTGAATCTATTTTTTTATTTGAATTCTTTTTATTTTGCAATGATAAATAATCTACTGCAAAATATATACCATCAAGTTCTCTTCCTGGAGCTTTCAAATCTCTGGGCATAGTAGAACCTCCTGCTAGTACTACTGCGTCAAATTCATTTAACAGATCTTTATAATTTATATTGACTCCTACATTTATGTTTGTTTTAAATTCTATACCTTCTTGTTTCATAAGATCAACTCTTCTTTGAACTACAGCTTTTTCAAGCTTAAAATCAGGTATACCATACCTCAAAAGCCCGCCAATCTCATCATGTCTTTCAAAAACAACTACACTATGTCCTACAGAATTCAATTGCGCTGCTGCAGCAAGTCCTGAAGGACCTGAGCCAACGACAGCTACCTTTTTTCCAGTCCTATTTTTAGGAGGATTAGGTTTAACCCATCCTTCTTTAAATGCTTTTTCTATAATCATATATTCTATTTCTCTAATAGATACTGGGTTGTAATTTATTCCTAATGTACATGATGCTTCACAAAGAGCTGGACATATCCTTCCTGTAAACTCAGGGAAATTATTTGTAAGTGAAAGTCTTTTATATGCTTTTTCCCAATCATCATTATAGGAAAAATCATTCCAATCAGGAATTAAGTTTCCAACAGGACATCCCCAATTACAAAACGGAGTACCACAATTCATACATCTTGCAGCTTGTTCTTCCATATTTCTTAATGAAAGAGGAGTATGAACCTCCTCGTAATCCTTAACTCTTTCCTTTACAGGTCTTGTAGCAAAATCTTTTCTATCAAATTCCTTAAATCCACCTAATTTTCCCATTAATTATATATCACCTTTCATTAAGATACTTTAACTGACTGCTTATTTTTTGCAAGTATACGCTTATAAGCAGTAGGGATAACTTTCCTAAATTTAGATTTAAGTTCATCCCAATTATCTAAAATACTCTTCGCTTTTGAACTATTTGTATTTTCATGATGTTCTTTTATTAAATCATATACTAAAGATTCATCATCATTTTCAAGTTCATTAATTTCTATCATATCCATATTACATTTCTTACTAAAATCATTTTTCTCATCTAAAACATAAGCTACTCCACCGGTCATTCCTGCTCCAAAATTTCTTCCAGTACTTCCTATAACTACTATTGTCCCACCTGTCATGTATTCACAACAATGGTCTCCTACACCTTCTACTACAGCCAAAGCCCCACTATTTCTTACACCAAATCTTTCTCCTGCCATACCATTTACAAACAACTTTCCACTAGTAGCTCCATATAATATGGTATTTCCGGCAATGAAACTGTCTTGTGCCCTATAAGCTGCGTTTTCTGGCGTTTCTATTATAATTTTAGCTCCAGACAATCCTTTTCCTACATAATCATTAACATCACCTACAAGTTTTAATGTAAGTCCCTTCATTCCAAAAGCTCCAAAACTCTGTCCTGCAGATCCTTTAAAATTAAATACTATGGTATCCTCAGGAAGACCTTCTTTGCCAAATTTCTTAGCTATTCTTCCGCTTAACATAGTTCCCACACTTCTGTTAACATTTTTAACTTCAAAATTCCCGCTTACATATTTTTTATCATTAAGTGCTGGATATGCAACTTCTATTAGAGTATGATCAAGAGCCTTATCTATTCCATGATCCTGTAATATAGTACAATATGTCTTTATTTTTTCAGGTATATCTGGCTTATATAATATGTTGGAAAAATCAAGTCCTTTAGTCTTCCAGTGGTTTAATACTTCTTGATCCTTAACTCTAAGTTTGTCAACCCTTCCAATCATTTCATTCATAGTTCTAAATCCTAATTTAGCCATATACTCCCTAACTTCAGTTGCTATAAAAGTTAAGAAATTTATTATATATTCTGGCTTACCTTTAAACTTTTTCCTCAATTCAGGATCTTGAGTTGCAATTCCCATAGAACACATATTACAATGACAGTTTCTAAGAAGAGTACAACCCAATGTTACTAATATACTGGTTGCAAATCCAAATTCCTCAGCTCCAAGTAAAGCTGCTACTATTACATCTCTGCCAGTTTTAAGCTGACCATCCGTTTGAAGTCTTACCCTGCTCCTCAAATTGTTTAACAACAAAACTTGATGAGTTTCTGAAAGGCCTATTTCCCAAGGTGTACCTGCATATCTCATGGAAGAAAGTGGTGATGCTCCTGTTCCTCCATCATGTCCGCTTATAAGTATCAAATCTGCATGTGCCTTTGCAACACCTGCTGCTATTACACCTACTCCTACCTCAGAAACCAATTTTACACTAATTCTACTATTTGGATTTACACTCTTTAAATCATATATAAGTTGTGCCAAATCCTCTATAGAATATATATCATGATGTGGTGGTGGTGAAATAAGTGCTATTCCAGGAGTAGAATGTCTAACTTCTGCTACAAAATGATCTACTTTAGGTCCAGGCAGATGCCCGCCTTCACCAGGTTTAGCCCCCTGAGCAACCTTTATTTGAATTTCATCTGCATTTACCAAATAATTGGTAGTAACTCCAAATCTAGCTGATGCTACCTGTTTTATAGCACCTCTTTTATTTTGACCATCACTGCCTACCTTAAATCTTCTATCATCTTCTCCACCTTCACCTGAATTACTCTTAGCTCCAATTTTATTCATGGCAATAGCTATGGTTTCATGTGTTTCCCTACTAAGTGCGCCTAAAGACATAGCTCCAGAACAAAATCTTTTTATTATCTCACTTACAGGCTCTACCTCTTCAATTGGGATTTCATTATTACCATCAGTATTAAACTCAAAAAGACTTCTAAGTGTACATGGTTGTTTACTTTGATCATTTATTAAATTTGCATATTCCTTATACATATTATAATCATTGGTTCTAGATGCAAGTTGCAATTTATAAATGGTTGTAGGATTAAATAAATGGAACTCTCCATCTTTTCTCCACGAATACAAACCACCTACATCCAATGCCAAAGAAGAATTTCTGAATCTATTAAAAGCCTTCTTATGCCTCAATAAAACTTCTTTAGCTACAGTGTCTATTCCTATTCCACCTATTGTAGTTGTAGTACCTTTAAAGTATTCATCTACAAATTTCTGGTCTAAACCCAATGCTTCAAATATTTGGGCTCCATGATAACTTTGTATAGTACATATACCCATTTTAGAAAGTATTTTCAAAAGTCCACCACAGATTGCATTTATATAATTTGATATTGCTTTTTCTTTAGAAACCTTCTTTATAGATCCATTATCTATTAGATTTTCCATAGATCTATATGCTAAATATGGGCAAACAGCACTGGCACCATAACCAATAAGAAGTGCAAAGTGAGTAGTTTCCCTGGCTTCTCCTGTTTCTATTACAATAGATACCTTAGTTCTAGTCTTCTTCTTTATAAGATAATGATGAACCGCTGATACTGCAAGTAAACTTGGTATAGTAGCTTCATATTCGTCTATCTTTTTATCACTTAATACAATTATGTTATATCCTTCTTCTACTTTTGTGCCAACCCTTTCACAAATTAATTTAAGTGCCTGCTTAAATCCAGATATGCCGCTATCATATTTAAATGTTATAGGAACCGTTGTGGTTTTAAAGTTTACATTCCTCATATTTTTTATTTTAGCCATTTCAGCATCAGTTAAAATTGGATTTTCAAGTTCTATAAATGGATCCTCTATTTTGCCTTTGCTCAATATATTATTTTGAGGTCCCAAATAATTCATAAGAGACATTACTACTCCTTCTCTTATAGGATCAATTGGCGGATTGGTAACTTGTGCAAATAACTGCCTAAAATATGAAAATAAAATTTGTGGTCTGTTGGACAAAACTGCAAGAGGTGTATCATTTCCCATGGAACCAATCGGTTCCTTTCCACTTTCAGCCATGTATTTAAGTATTAGTTTTAAATCTTCCATAGTATAACCAAAAGCTTGTTGTTCCTCTCTTAAAACTTCTGGGCTCATATTATTATTTACTGAAACATCTTTAAAATCTTCAAGTGTTTTTTTAGTACCGTCTATATAATTTCCATAGGGTTTCTTTGTAGCAATTGACTTTTTAAGTTGTGCATCATCTATAATTTTACCTATTTTTGTATCAACCAAGAACATCTTTCCGGGATTTAGGCGCCCTTTTTCAATTACTTCTTCAGGCTCAAATTCCAAAACTCCTAATTCAGAGGCCATAGCAACCTGGCCATTTTTTGTTATTACATATTTTGCAGGTCTAAGACCATTTCTGTCCAGTGTAGCTCCTATTTGAGTTCCATCTGTAAAGAATACAGCTGCAGGTCCATCCCAGGGTTCTATTAAAGAAGAATGATACTCGTAAAAGTCCTTTTTATATTTTGGCATATCCTTATTCTTTTCCCAAGCTTCTGGAATAAGCATCATCATTGCATGAGAAATGCTTCTTCCATCTGCAACTAACAATTCAAACATATTGTCTAAAGATGCAGAATCACTGCCATTAGGTGTTATAATAGGAAATAATTTTTCTATATCATTCTTAAATGCACTTGATTTTAAAATACCTTCTCTAGCATTCATCCAATTTCTATTTCCTCTTATAGTATTTATCTCACCATTGTGTGCTAAATATCTAAAAGGCTGTGCTAAATCCCATGTAGGGAAGGTATTTGTACTAAATCTTTGATGTACTAATGCTATTGCACTTTTAAAATTTATGTCATTCAAATCAAGATAGTATCCGGATATTTGATCTGCAAGAAGAAGCCCTTTATATACTATCGTTTTACTTGACAGAGAACATATGTAAAAATATTCAGCATTCCTTTTTACTAATTTCTTGACTTCATTTTCTGCTCTTTTTCGTATTACATATAATTTTCTTTCAAATTGGATCTGATCTTCCGAACAATTTTCTACAAATACCTGCCTTGCTATAGGTTCTGTTCCTCTAGCAGTTTCGCCAATTCTTCGATCATCCGTAGGGACATTACGCCATCCTAATATTTTTTGTCCTTCTTCTTTTATTATTCTCTCTAAAATTCCTTCACATTGATATCTAATTGCAGGTTCCTTAGGTAAAAATACCATTCCAACTGCGTAACGACCCACTTTAGGAAGTGATATTCCTGCATTGTCACAATTTATTCTAAAAAATTCATCTGGTATTTGAACAAGTATTCCAGCTCCATCTCCAGTTTTAGGATCTGCACCAACAGCACCTCTATGAGTTAAATTAACTAATACTTGAAGTCCTTTCTTTACAATATCATGAGATTTTTCACCCTTAATATTTGCAACGAAACCAACTCCACAATTATCTTTTTCAAATTTTGGGTTATAGAGTCCTTGCTTTGGTGGTAATCCCCCAACTAATTTCATGTAATTGCCCCCTTTAATTTTTCGGTTTAGTTTAAATTATATATTTATTAATGAAATTTTTCAACAAAAAAATTTCATTTTTTTATTTATTTTTTATAAAAACTATACTATTTAATTAAAATAAGTAAAATTATAATAATTTTTGATAATTTTATTCAATTATCTTAAACATTTTATATGCTTTACCCATTTAATGACATAAGTACTGAAAGTTTTGCCATATCAAAAATCGAATTTCTTTCATCATATATAGTTATATCCTCTTTTATACATTTATTCTTTTTATCTATATTGAACAAGCTTGCCATGCTTTTATTTAGTGATCCATTAATAATAGATCCTGATAATTCTTTTATATTATACATATTATTTATAGTACAATCTACAGTTTCCATATATTTAGCTTTAATTATATTTCTCCTTTTAATAGTAGTTAGTGCTAAAAATACAAGTTTATTTATGTCTTCTCTAGAGTGGAAATCAATTTTCCAATAATTTTCACATATATAAACAACTGCCTTATTCAACTGTTTTAAATATATATCTATATTTTCTTTTCCCAAGCAAAATGCCAATATAGACATTGATGTTGTCTCAACCTTATCTTCCAGGCTACTATCTTCATAATCTACAAATGAACCGTCTGCAAATTGATTTTTAGCAATTATTCTAAGTAACCTTTCTCTTGGATACTTATTATGTAAATATGAATTATCATCAATAATATTCTCCTGACAAGTTTTATAAAAGAAACCCGATTTACTTTTAATACTTATCTGCTCCCCTAAAGTTTTTTCACTAACTTTTATTGGAATTATATTTCTAAGTTGAATACCAAGAACTGGTTCTTCCCTCAATTCCATAAGTATAAAAGTAGTTTCAGAACTTATAATTTCATTCTCCTTGGATATTTGTATGATTTTTTTTCGCATAGCCTCTCTTTTTTTGCCGCGTTCTGCTTTCATAGCTGCTTCAATAGATTTTATTCTTTTTCTAGCCCATACTTTTTTTAATAAGTTTGCATTTTCTTCTGTATTAAAATTATCAATATCTATTTCACTTAAATATTCAGATTCATTAACATTTCCACTTAATACTATATGGCCTTCTACTTCTCCTACCACGCTAGCAAATATTGAAAATAGTTCTCTGTCATACATATATTTAATTGTTCTAGGATATGATGCCTCTACTTTTAATCTTCCCCAATCAATTTTTATATTATCAACTTGAGGATTTTGTATTCTGTTTAATTGCCTAACAACTATATCTTCGATTCTTTCATTTTCTCCTATAAATTCCGATTTTCCTGAACTCTCATGAGATAATTTATTTAAGAAATGATTATTAACAAATTCCCCTACACCAAAAGCAAATATTCTATTGTCCCCAACATTTTCTTTTACATACGAAAGTATTTTGTCTTCTTCATTAACCTGATCATCTGTAAATATAAGTATAGTATTTTCTTTTGTTCCCTTTTCAAGACTGTATTTTATACCTTCAAATATATCTGAACTCAATTCAGTATTTAAATCATCTATCCATTTAGAAGCTTCTCTCAATGATTGTGCATTATATCCAAGCGATTCACCTTTTGAAAAACTATAGAGTTTATTTCCCATAGCCACTATATCAAAAGTATCCCCCTCAGATAAATTCCTAATACAAAGATGCAATGCATTTTTAGCCTGATTTAACTTCTCTCCTTCCATGGTATAAGAAATATCAATTAGAAATACATAATTTTTATTTCCTTCCAATTCAAATTTATCCAATTTAGGAATCATCCTTATGTACACTATACCTTTTTTTTCATCGTTTTTCTTATACTCATATATCATCCCATCTGCTTCTAAAGTTTCTTTTTCCCGCATAATAATTGTAAAATCTTTATCAATATGACTGGATTTTTCATCAAGGCTTATTTTTGCTATGGTCTCTCCATCTCTATCTATTCTTATATTATGATATGGTGATTTAAACTCCAAATTAGTTAATGATTCAACTATTATATTTATTTTAAATTCAAAATCTTCACTTTTAAAATTTTTTACACTTGAAGCACTATCCTTATTGAATATTTTAGGTTCAGAAATAGCTGGTATAGTTAATTTAAATTCATTTTTTGCATAATCCAATTCATCCATATAGGAAAATTTTATTTTTACTTTTTCACCTGATATTATCTTACCTATATTTATCTTGAAAAAATGAGGACTAAATTCTTCTAAAGAGAATGTAGTATCTCCTGATCTCCTGGCATTCTCATATATCTTATTTGCCTTGCTCTTATCCTCTACTACTGCTTTTAAAGTCTTTCCACCTATTTCAGCTTCAAACCCAGATATAACAGCAGTATCTGGAATTGGGAAGGCATATACTCCTTCAATATCTTTCTTACCTACATTTTCATATATTTGATTTATGGTTATTTCCCCATATCCTGCACATAAATTTCCATTTATATCTACCTTTTTAAGAAGTATTTCACCATAATTATTTTTATTTAATTTCAAATGAGATATTAACATAAGCTATTCCTCCTTCATATTAACTACAATGCACTATATCATATATAGATTTTACCATACTTAATTGTACTATTCATAATAAGTATTAAATTTAAATATAAAAATTGCCCATATATTAAGATACTTTTTACAAATCTTATATATAGGCATAAATTTAAATTGTTCCTTTTTATCCTAAAAAGAAATTTAAAATAAGTAAGGCAATTAATCCAGTAATACATGCAAGTGTAGAAGTAATGGACCATACTTTCATCTGTTCCTTAACATTACTTATTCCAATTGATTCATTAATAACCCAAAAATATGAATCATTAAAATACGAAAACATCATAGAACCTACACAAGCCGCAAGTGCTGCAAAAACAGGATCAATGTGAAGTGTTGAAATCATTGGAGCAGTTACAGAAGCAGCAGTTGTCATAGCTACTGCACCTGAACCTTGTATTACTCTTAACAAACATGAAATAATAAAAGGTAGAAGAATTGGAGGTATACTTGTTTTTGAAATACTGGTTGCAATATATGTTCCAACTCCACTGTTTTGTATAATCATGCCAAGTGCTCCACCACCACCAACTAATAATATTAATTTACCACTTGCCTTAAGTCCTTCTTCCATGGCATCTAATGTTTCTTTTCTAGATAGATTCCCTGTTAATCCAAATATAGCAATTAGCAATCCAATTGATAGTGCAATTATTGGTGAGCCTGCAAAAGATAAAATTGAAGCTAAAATATTATTCTTAAAACTTAATGATTTTAAAACTGTATTTAATAATATCAATAATATTGGTACTACTATTGGTGCAAAAGCCATAGATCCAGAAAGAGATTTTTTATTAGTATTAGTATTAATATTATTACTACTAATAACTTTTTTTTCTGAAGGTCTTATCCATCCATCCTCATCATTATTTGGAAGTTGATATATTTTATTTCCCAGATATCTTGCATATGGAATTATGACACAAATAATTGGTATAGAAATAATAGCTCCAAACAACATAAATTTTCCAATATTAACATTTAAAATACCTGCAACACCTATAGGCCCAGCAGCAGGTGGAACCAAAGTATGACTCAGCAACAATCCTCCTGCCAGAGATATACCTAATGAAACAACTGATTTACCTGTTTTTTTGGATAGTCCTTTAACTAATGGTGATAAAATAATAAATCCAGAAGTACAGAAAATAGATAATGATGTAACAAATCCAGAAGCTGCCAAAGCTTCTTCTTCCTTCTTGTGACCAAACAATTTTATAAATGCATTTGCCATTACTTCCGTTGCACCTGATACTTCAAGTAGTTTACCAAGCATAACACCAAATCCAATGATAATGCCAATACTGCTTAGTGAATTACCAAATCCCTTCGTAATTGACGAAATAACATCTTGTTGATTCATTCCACCTATTATCCCTACAGTAATTGAACAAATAATCAATCCCAGAAATACGTGCACTTTTGTTTTTGTAATTAAAAATACAAGCAAACATATACCAATAATCAATCCAAATATCATTTGTATTCCAGAAATCATTTTCTCATCCCTCTTTCAAATTTATAATAATTTAATCTTCAACGCTATATTGGCTTGATGTTTTAGTTTTCAAGTAATTAACACATTTACTTAATGTATTTTTAGTTCCTACTAATCCTCCTTTTGTTATAATAGGTTTCTTATCGAAAATTCCTCCTATTACTCTTCCATAGATAGCCAGTGGAATAACCTCATCTTTTACTTCTATACCCTCTGCATTTATTTTACTGCAGAAAGCCTCAGTAACATCTCCTCCAGACGTATAAACACTTCCTATACCATTTCCCAGCTTATTAATTATTCTATAAACTATTTCGGCTATGGAAGCCGTTATCAATCGTGAACATTCTTTTTTATCCAGCCTATATTTCTTGCCTATTTCATAAAAATCTAATACATCATTATCTTCTGTGGTAGTTGTAACAACTAAAATATCGTAATCCTTTTCTTTATTTACAACTTCATTCACTATTTGATTTATCTCCGTATCCTTTTCTTCTTTATTTAAAAATTTAATTGTATTAGCTTTTACAATTAGCGGATTATATTTTGTTCTTAAATAATTTATCTGCTCTCTTGTTAAACTACTTGCACTGCCAATTCCACATAATACTTTTTCTCTAATTTTTAATCCTTCATCTTTTTTATAAAATATGTTTGCTGCAGCTGCAGTAAAGGGACCTGGATCAACTGATACAAACTTTATTTTGCTATCTATACATGCCTTAGCAATTTCATCAATATCCTCATTTGTACATGCATCAATAACTATAATTTCACTGTCATCTTTTACATTTTGTATAATTTCATTTTTTATTATATTAGATCCTTTCAATACTTTATCCAAAGATATAAAACCTACTTTACGCTTACTTTGATTTTTTATTATTTCAGTTACTCTAGATGTTTTTACAGGTGATGTAGGGTCCTTCGAAACTTCTGTATTCTCAAGAGGAACCCCATTTACAAGCAAGAAGTCTCCTATACTTACACGTCCAGAATTAGGAAATGAGGCAACAACGATAGCTTTGGTATCATTTCCTAAATTATCAATAATACTGTCAATTTCATATCCAACATTTCCTCTTAAAGTTGAGTCAATTCTTTTACTAAAAAATATATTCTCTTTATTTTCAAATAAATTTACAGCATTATAAACTTTGTTATATGCATCGTTAGCTGACATACCTCTGCTATTAGTTGTTATACTCAAAACATCAAATTTTTCAAACTTAGATAAATCAGATTTATCAAGTAAGGTTCCTACCTTCAATCCATTTTTAGCAAGTATTGCTCCTGTATCATTAGCACCTGTTAAATCATCCGCTATAATTACTGTTTTCAACATATTAACCTCTCTCCTTTAATAAATTGTATTTAATAGTAATTTTAAAGATCAAACGCTTACATATAATATGTGAATTGATATTTTACAATAAGCATTATATTTACATTTTTACTTTATTTATGATAAACTAATTATGATAAGTTGTTATATTCTTTGTAAGATGCCTCTTTTTGTTTTATAGATTTGATTTAAGGGATCTTTTCTACATAAACAAATTGAGGCTTTCATTTATATTTAGCTATTTGTATTACTCTAAATTAAAAATCCAGGTCCATATTTAGCTGCTAATAAAATAGACTCTACCATACTAACATCACTTGCTTTTCCAGTTCCTGCTATATCAAATGCTGTTCCATGGTCTACTGAAGTTCTTAAAAATGGCATGTTATTTGTAAGTGAAATTGTTCTTTCAAAATCAACCATTTTAGTAGCAATATGTCCCTGATCATGATAAAGTGAAAGAACTGCATCATATTTTCCATTTAATGCCTGATAAAATACTGAGTCCGCACCAATTGGTCCATTAATATCCACACCTCTTTCTTGTAAATTCTTAACAGCTGGGAAGATATATTTAACTTCTTCATCACCAAAAAGACCATGTTCACCAGAATGTGGATTAAGTCCTGCTATAGCCATATGAGGTTTTTCAATCCCCAATACTTTTAATGCCTTTTCACATCTAACTATAAATTTTTCGATTCCTTCCTTCGTAATTAACTCACAAGCCTTTCTAAGTGGTACATGTCTGCTATAAAAAAATACTTTTAATCCCCTTACTTCAAACATAGTTAATGGATCCGGTGTATTAGTAAGTTTTTCAAGAACTTCAGTATGCCCTATATATGGAACACCTGCAGCTTTAAATGACTCCTTGTTCAAAGGTGTTGTTGCAATTGCAGTTACTTTTTTATCTAGTGCAAGCTTGATAGCATATGAAAGATAATCAAAAGCTGCCTGACCACACTGTGCCTGTACTTTTCCATACTCCAATTTTGAAATGTCAATATTATTTAAATTAATATAATCTATAGTTCCTAAAGTATATTTACCTTCATCAGGTTTTGAAACAACATTTAGCTTCAATGAAGATTTCGTTATTTCCAATGCCTTGCGTAAAACTTCATAATCCCCTATAACTAAAGGTTTACATTGATAGTAAATTTCTTTGTTTTTAAGTGCTTTAACTACAATTTCAGGTCCTACTCCTGCAGGATCTCCCAATGTAATTGCAATAATAGGTTTATTCATCTATATCTCCTCTTTTCAATTTATTTATATTAATTAACGTATGAGAATTAAACAAATACGCAACTATCTAAATCTGATTCATTAAAATCATCAATAAGTTTCTGTGATTGTTTATCAACAATAATTCCTGTCAATTCACTAAGATCACATACCTTAAGCATGCTTCTTTTACCATATTTATTACTACTAGCAAGCAAAAATGATTTTTCACTTGTTTTTATAAATGTACGCTTTAAATACATTTTTTCAATATTGGTAGTCATAAATCCTTTACTTATATCAAAGGCATCACATCCTAGAAAACAAGAATCTACATTATACTTTTCTATAATCTTACATGTTTCAATACCATTGCATCCTTTTGATTTCATAGAAACTTTACCTCCTACTAATGTAACTTCTATATTTTCAAAGTCACTTAAAAAAAGGGCAATTTTCAAATTAGTTGTTATAACTTCTAAATCTTTAACATTTACTATACATTTCGCCATTTCCATTATGGTAGTACCAGTATCTAAAATAATTGTAGTATTAGGCTTAATAAATTCAGCAGCTTTTTCTCCTATTAAATGCTTTTCATTAATCATGTATTTTTCTTTTTGAAAATAGCTTTCTTCCTTGATTATGGGACTTTTAATTATAGCTCCTCCGAATGTTCTATCAATAAGCCTTTGATTTTCCAAGAAGGATAAATCTTTTCTTATTGTAACTTCAGATACATTCAATTTTTTCGAAAGTTCTAATACGGTTACATTTTTAGCTTTTAAAATATAATCATATATTTTTTCTCTTCTCTCCAATGCAAACATAATCTTCTCCATTTCAAAATAAATATTTATTCTTTGAAAGCAAATTTATTATATCATATGCTTCATATACTTTCAATATGTTTCATTGTATTTTGTTTATTAAATTTTTCACAAAATCCAGAAAGTAAAATCATAAGATTGCAAAAATAATTGCTAAATTAAACAGATATTATTTAGTTTGACATATATCATATAATTTAAAATAACCCACCTTTTTAAATCATAGATGGGTTATTTCTATATACAATTTTGTGTATTCATGAAACTACCTACAATATTTTATCAATAGTTCCTCCACCAACCATTACATTATCCTGATAAAATACTGCTGATTGTCCTTTCGTTATTGCTCTCTGTGGTTCTTTAAATATTACTTTTACCATTCCATTTTTATCTGGTATTATTAAAGCATCTTTGGGTTTTGCAGAATACCTTATCTTGCACTGTACACTTACAGGTTCTATGAGTGTTTCAAATGGCATGAAGTTTACTTGATTTATTAAAAATTCTGTTTTAAACAAATCTTGTTCATTTCCAAGAACTACTTCATTTCTAACAGGATCTATATTGATTACATACATTGGAACTCCAAAAGCAATGCCAAGTCCTTTTCTCTGTCCTATGGTATAATATACTATACCTTTGTGCTTGCCAAGTACTTTTCCACTTTTGTCTACAAAATTACCACCTTTTATCTTCCCATTCAACTGCCTATTTATATAGGCTCCATGGTTATTGTCAGGTATAAAGCAAATTTCTTCACTGTCTCTTTTATTGTGGACAGCAAGACCTATTTTTTTGGCAATTTCTCTTATTTCAGTCTTTTTATAAAATCCACATGGCATCAAAGTGTGTGCCAATTGAAATTGATTTAAACCATATAATGCATAAGTTTGGTCTTTTCTATCATCTTTAGATTTTGTGAGTACATACCTGCCATTAATTTTATCCACATTAGCATAATGACCTGTAGCTACATAACTTGCTCCTAATTCCATGGCTTTTATCAAAAGCTCGTCAAATTTTAAAAATTTATTACAGGCAATACAAGGATTAGGTGTTCTACCTTTTTTATACTCATTTATAAAATAATCTATAACATTTTTCTTAAAAGAATCTCTAAAGTTCATGACATAATATGGTATATCAAGATCATATGCAACCATTCTTGCATCATCTACTGCACTAAGTGAACAGCAACCGCTTTCCATATTTTCATAAAATTTGTCATTCTGCCAAACTTGCATAGTGACTCCTATGACATCATATCCTTGTTCCTTAAGAATATATGCAGCAACAGAACTATCTACTCCTCCGCTCATACCTATTACTACTTTTTCTTTCATTTATAATCACCTACTCTATTCATCTGTTGTAATTTTACTGTTTATTCCTGACTTTTAGTTTCTCGCAAACTCTTAACTGATTCTGTTATTTTATCTATTACAAAATCAACTTCATCTTCTGTTGTTTCTGCTCCTAATGTAAGTCTTAGGGCACTGTTTGCCATATCCCTTTCAAGTCCTATTGAGGTCAGTACATGAGATGGTTCTATTGATCCTGCTGAACAAGCACTTCCACTTGACGCATAAATTCCAATATCATCTAAAACTACTAATAGTATTTCACCGTCCACTCCCTTAAAAGACACATTTACATTTCCAGGCAGTCTGTTTGTTCTTGGACCATTTAGTTTACTTTCCGGTATCTTTAACAAACCATCAATTAATTTATCTCTAAGTTCCATAAGCCTTTCTGATTCAATTTTCATATCTCTTGCAGCAAGTTCAATTGCATAACTCATCCCAACTATTCCAGGTACATTTTCAGTTCCAGCTCTTTTATCTCTTTCCTGACTTCCCCCATGTATTAAATTGTCAATTTTAGTACCCTTTTTTATATAAAGAGCACCCATGCCCTTAGGTCCATAAAATTTATGCGATGACATAGATAATAAATCTATATTCATTTCTTTAACATCAATTGGAACATGTGTAATTGCCTGAACTGCATCTGTATGAAATAATATATTTTTTTCTTTTAAAAATTTTCCTATTTGCTGGATAGGTTCAATTGTACCTATTTCATTATTTGCAAACATAATAGAAACAATTATTGTATCCTCTCTAATAGCATGTTTAAGTTCATCTATATTAACAAATCCATCTTTATCTACATTAAGATATGTCACATCAAATCCCTGTTTCTCCAAATATTTAGCAGTATTTAAAATTGCATGATGTTCAATATTGGTAGTAATTATATGCCTGCCTTTATTTCTATTTGCAAAAGCAGCTCCCTTAAGAGCCCAATTATCCGATTCTGATCCACCATTTGTAAAAAAGATTTCATCTTTTCTAGCATTTATTACATCCGCCACCTTTTGTCTTGCTTTACTTATAACAGCTTTATTTTTTCGAGCTATATTATAAATCGAAGATGGATTTCCAAAATACTCAGTAAAATATGGAATCATTTCTTTTAATACTTCTGGTTTAACAAAAGTAGTAGCTGAATAATCCATATAAATTTGCTTTTCCATAATTATCGCACTCCTATAACTAATAAAATTTCTTTCCAATTCAGAGTATTTTACTATGATATAATGATATTGTATTTTATAATAAAATGCAATATTTATTTGTTAAAATCAGCTTATTAATAAAAATTGCAATTTTAATCTACACTAATTATTATACTAATCAATTCAATTTAATGATACATTAATATACAATCAATTTTAACATCTGTTGTGAAATATTATCCATATATTCATGCCATTCCCTAACATATATTTTTCTAAAATGCAGAAACTTTAAATGTAATCAATAAATTTAGTTTAAAAGGAGAGATTAATTATGGCATATAATAATAGTAACAAATTAGTAGTTCCTGAAGCTAAGGCAAGATTAGATCAATTTAAAATGGAATCAGCTCAAGAAGTTGGAGTAAATTTAAAACAAGGTTATAATGGAGATTTAACTTCAAGAGAAGCTGGATCAATAGGTGGTAATATGGTTAAAAAAATGGTAGAAGCATATGAACAAGGTTTAAAATAATATATAATTAAAAATTTATGCTGATAAAAATATATGTTTTTATCAGCATAAATTCAATTAATTGGCATCCTTTTTTAAGAAATATAAAAGTAGGTCTGTTCGTTCTTTTTGTTTTTTTCCTAAATCCCCTTTAGACCAATTATAAAATCCTTTTCCACTTTTACTTCCTAAATCACCTTTTTCAATCTTTTCTTTCATTAATTCAAATGGCTTTTTATAATCACACAGATCTTTAAATAAATAAGATGATATATTGTAAAATATATCCAGTCCCCCTAGATCTGCACTGCTTAATGGTCCTGTAACTGGAAGTCTTCGACCATGTCCATATTCCATAGCCTTGTCTACTTCTTCTGGTTTTGCCCATCCTTGCTCTACTATATACATAGCCTCTCTTAGAAGTGCAAGCTGTAATCTATTTCCTATAAAACCAGCACACTCTTTTTCCATACAAACAGCTTTCTTCCCTATAAATTCAATTAATTCCTTTGTCTTTAATACAGTATCCTTAGAAGTTTTTTCCCCAGGTACTATTTCTACTAATGGAATTAATTGAGGTGGGTTCCAAAAGTGAGCTACCACTACTCTCTCTGGATGTTTTGTAACTTCCCCTATTTTTGTAGGACTAAGTCCTGAAGTGTTTGTAGCAAGAATAACATCGTATTTACAAAGAGCATCCAACTTTTCAAAAAATTTTCTTTTGATCTGCAAGTCTTCGGCTAAAGACTCTATTACAAAATCTGTTCCTTTAGAGGCTTCTTCAATAGTTTTGACCCCTTTTATTCTATCTAATATACTTTTACAAGTACCATCATCTAATTCTCCTTGTGATTCTAATCGTCCTAAGTCCTCTTTTATAGCACTAAATCCTCTTTTAAGACTTGCATCTGACCTACCGTACATAGTTACATTTAAACCAGCCATTGACGAAAATAATGCTATGCCATGTCCCATAGTTCCAGTACCTAAAACTGATATACTTTTTATATTCATATCAAAATTACCTCCTTTTTTTATATTATATCATTTACATATTCAAGCTATTATTAAAAATGTACCCAATATAATTATACCTGTATAAAATAAATCTATTATGCAAAATCCCATTATATCTCTTGCTCCAAGTCCAGCTATCGCAAGTGCCGGTAATGCCCAAAATGGTTGTATCATACTTGCCCAGGCATCTCCCCAGGATATAGCCATTGCTGCTATACTTGAACTTATTCCAAGATGTGAAGCAGCTGGCATAATTATTGGAGCTTGAAGTGCCCATTCACCACCTCCTGATGGAATAAATATAGTACAAAATGCAGTACTTAATACTGTAAATAAAGAAAACGTTTTAGGTGTTGCTATACTTATAAGTCCAGAAGCAATAGTCTTTCCAAGAGAAATCCCCATAACATTCGTTCCTATCATCATGCCCATTATTCCAGCATAGAATGGAAATTGAATAATTATTCCTGTAGTAGCTTTTACTCCTGAAGCTGCAGCATTAAGAAATTTTCTTGGAGTTCCATGAAGAAGTATGCTCAAAAACAAGAATGTAAAATTAACTACATTTAAATCTAGTTTAAATCCCTTAGTCGCAAAATAGTAAATAGTGTATATAATGCCCATACATCCGATAATTACTGAAATCACTGAACTATTTTCCAGTCTTTCTGCAGGTGTCATTTCCTTTTTTGATTTATTCAAACTTTTAACTGGTATTTCATCTTCTAATCTTTTAGGATCTATAATAAATATATCTTTTCCTTTTGGGTGCATAAACCAATTTACAACTGGCATGGTAACTAAAATTATTATTACTATAAATAAATTATAATGACTGAACAAGGTTTGACTAGTAGGTATGGCAGAAGTTATGATGCCTGCACTTACAGTTTTTACATCTTGTCCTCCTGCAGCAATCGTAAGTGGTATTGAGCCAGATAATCCACCATGCCATACTACAAATCCAGAGTATGCAGAAGCAATTAAAAGTCTATAATCAACTTTCGGAACTTTTTTAGCTATTTCTTTTGCCAATATTGCACCTAGTATAAGACCAAATCCCCAATTTATCCAGCATGCTATACCAGCAGAAACTGTAGTTATTATTATAGCCTGACATGGCGTTTTGGGAATAGAAGCTATCTTTTTAATTCCCTTATTTACTACAGGAGTATTGGCAAGTGTATGACCTGTAACTACTACTAAAGCCATCTGCATTGAGAACGACAGTAATCCCCAAAATCCTGAATTCCAATGTATAAGCATATCAAGAGGAGTTTGCCTGGTGACTATTATGCCAGCTATAAACACTATTACTGTAAGTATTGATGCAAATAGAAATGGATCTGGTAAGTATTTTTGGACTAGTATAACACATGCATTGGTGATCTTTTTAAACATAAATTTCACGTCCTTCCTTATTTTTCTCAATTATCGGTATAAATTAAACTTTTTATAATTATATTTTAATAAAGCAATTTATATACCATATTTAAAATCACCTATTAATGTATACTCTTTATACATTATAAACCATTAGTTTTTAGCTGATTTCGCCAATAAACCAATAGTCTGCATTGTATACTTTATTTACATGTATATTCTGTTTACAAAAAAAATTGTCAGTTTTATTAACTGGCAATTTTTTTATTCTTAAACTTTCTCTACTATTCTTTTTTCCAATAACTGATAATAATACATGAGTATGCATATAATATAAGAATCTATTAGTGTAATAAATATTGTTTGAAACATCCTTGGAATCCACAATATCATAAACCCTTTTGCCATAAGTGCAGGAGTGAATATAAGTAAAATATAAGTATTAAGGGTAGACACTATGATTCCCGATATTCCAAGAGCAATTACAAGTTTAAAATATCTACTGTTTACATATTTATAAACTTTTCCAGTTCTTTTGTTTATGAAAGTATTTATAACTAATAACAAAAGACCTATTACAGCTACGATCATAAATCCTATTCCTAAATATTGAGATTTTTGACCTAAATTTAAAAGTATTCTGCTCCATACCATAGAAGGCATAAATTTTGTAAATAAAAAATTCACTAATCCAACTAAAAGCATAATCACAAAAAATATTCCATAATATTTTTTTACTTTATAAATATCCGCTTTTCTTATAATTCTCCATATGAGCACAGGCAAAATTCCTGCCAATACATTGGTTATAGTCAAAAGTGGAATGTAACCTCCCATAGGAGCTATAACATAGCCTAGTAAATCTACAAGTCCACCTGCAATTCCTCCATAAAGAGGTCCAAATAGAAGACCTGGGAGAACATAAAATATTGCAGCAAAGCTTATTCTCATAGTAAGTATTCCACCTGCTACTATATTTATTGAAAAAGTTCTTATAACAAGTGCAATAGCTACAAACAATGCTGTAGTAACAAGGGCTTTAGTATTCATATTATTGTTCATATCTTTCCTCCATTTTTAAATAAAATAATCAATATAAAAATAGTTTTATTAGAAAAATAAAACACCTCTTTTCTCTTTAATGTGGTCACATTAAAGAGAAAAGAGGTAAATAAATACGTATCCCTTTAATGTAACAGTGGAAGCAACATTGCATCGTAAGCTTCAAAACCGAGCTTTTCGTTTAGAGGCAACTTCCCATCCTCTAACACTTTACGCACAATATTTACTCTGCTACTTTTATATTCAATTCATTATAATAATATAATATTACAATATTATTGATAAAACAAGTCTATTTTCCAATTAATTTTCTAATTTATTTCCTCTTTGAAGAGATGTAAGCCCTGTACGAATACTTTCTTTAATTCCATAAGGTCTCATAAGTTCAATAAAAGAAGATATTTTCCTTTCACTACCAGTTATTTCAATTATCATACTTTTTTCATCCATATCAAGTACTTTTGCTCTAAAAGTATGGGCAATTTCCATAATAAGCACTTTATTATTGGAATCTGCTGAAACTTTTACTAGTGAAAGTTCTCTTGCAACAGCTTTATGATCACTTAGGTCTATTACCTTTATAACTTCAATTAACTTATTTAATTGTTTGTTTATCTGTTCAAACATATAATCATCGCCAACAGAAACTATAGTCATCCTTGATATTTCAGGATCTTCTGTAATTCCTACAGTAAGACTATGAATATTATAGCCTCTTCTGCTAAATAGTCCAGCAATTTTACTTAGAACCCCTGGATGGTTTTCTACTAATACTGACAACACATATTTTTTTATAGCAATCACCCCGTATTTTTTTAAAACGTACTTTCATGTGGGTCAACAACACACTCTATTAAAAATGCCCTATCTGAATTTAAAGCTTTTTCAAAAACAGTCTCAAACTCATCGTCTTTTTCAACTCTTTCTGCACATATTCCATAAGATTCTGCCAGTTTTACAAAATCCGGATTTGTTTTAAAATTAACTCCAAATTCTCCTTCACATTTTTTATCCTGAATTTCCCTTACCATGCCCAATCCTAAGTTATTAAAAATAATCATAACAATATTCACATCATATTCTTTAACAGTTCCAAGCTCAAAGAGACTCATCTGAAATCCAGCATCACCAGCAACTGCTATTACATTTTTATCAGGGCATCCCATTTTAGCGCCTATAGCTGCTGGTATTGAATATCCCATGGTTCCAAGCCCACCAGAAGTTAAAAATTTTCTATTGCCCATAATTTTAAAATTCCGTGCACACCAAATTTGATTTTGTCCTACATCGGTTATTAATATAGATTCTTCATCCAGCTTTTTAGAAACATTGTTTAATGCATATCTAGGATTTATTTTATCTGTTGGATTTTTATTTATTTCAATACTATTTTTCCATATTCTAATTTGATTTATCCAATTTTCCGTATCTATAGGGGTTATTTCTTTTATCAATTTTGATAAAACATTTTCAATATCACCAACTACTGGAATGAAGGTTTCTAAATTTTTCCCTATTTCAGCAGGATCTATATCTATATGAATTACATCTGCATTTTTCGCAAAATCCTTTATTCCTCTTGTAGTCCTATCTGTAGCTCTAGCACCTATGAGTATTAGAACATCTGCATTATCTACAGCTTTATTTGCATAATCAAATCCATGAGTTCCTATTAAACCCACATAATAATTACTATCTTCATTAATACTTCCTTTTCCCATCAATGTGTGCACAACAGGTATATTGGATTTTTCTACAAATTCTCTTAATTTATTTTCAGCCTTTGCGAGTATAACTCCTCCACCTGCACAAATAATTGGTCTTTTACTAGTTTTAATTCTTTCAATTATTTTCCTTATCTGACCTATATGTCCCTTTGTAGTAGGCTTATATCCTCTTATATTAACAACTTCAGGGTATTTAAAATCAATATCTTCTTCCATTATATCTACAGGTATATCTACAAGCACAGGGCCTTTTCTACCTGTATTAGCTATATAAAACGCCTCTTTTATAGTTTTAGGAATAAATTTAGATTCCCTTACAAGGAAACTATATTTTGTAAATGATTCTGTAGCACCCGTTATATCTAATTCCTGAAATACATCTCTTCCGATTAACGTAGATTTAACCTGACCTGTAATAATAACCATTGGAATGGAATCCATATATGCTGAAGCAATACCTGTAATAAGGTTTGTAGCACCTGGGCCAGATGTAACAATACAAACACCTACTTTTCCGGTAGACCTAGCATAGCCACTTGCAGAATGGCCTGCTGCCTGTTCCTGTCTTACTAATACATGTTTTATATCTGACTTTCTCAACGCTTCATATATAGGAACTACTGCAGCACCTGGATATCCAAATACCATATTCACTTCTTCTTTTTTTAAACATTGGATAATAGCTTCAGCAGCCTTCATATTCATCTCTCCTCATACTTTTTGGGATACAAAAAAACAGACTCTCCCATGGGGCGAGAAGTCTGTTTCGCGGTACCACCCAAATTTTACTTAATTAAATAACGGCACTATATGCTGGCACAGCTTACTTAGTTCAGCCTACAACTTGAGGGTGAGTTTTCAATATAAATATTTTATAGGCTCGCACCATTACCTACTCTCTTTGAAAATACATATATTTACTTGTCCCTTTCAAAGTTTTTATATATAAATGTCACACTTTTTGCTCATAATCCTACACACTAAACACTAAACACTAAATATTATAATTTAAAATACCAATATACTAAATTTGTCATATTTGAAAATCAGCATAAAAAAAACAGCACTTCCCTTGAGGCGAGAAATCTGTTCGCGGTACCACCCAAATTTATTACTTAATTCAATAACGATTCACATCGGCTCAGCTTACTACTAATTCAGCCTGCAACTCAAGGGCGAGTTTAATATGAAATATTTATGGGTTTTCACCAAATCCCACTCTCTTAAAAATAATTAACACATCTAATATTCCCTGTCATAGTCTTTATCATTTAACTTTGTCATTATTATAATATAAATAAAATATTATGTCAATAGTTCTTTCACATCTTTATAAACAAGTTTGTTTGATATACCACCATAATATCTTATGATTCCATCAATAACAGTTATAGGTGCGTCAAATCCTCTGTCTATAACATCCAATACTCTATCTTTTTCATCTGTCTCAAATCTATTATCATCTAATTCTATAAAATTCACATTTACTTTTCCGCATACATCTGTAAGGTTCAAAAAGTCATTTAAGCTCCTGTATGCATCTATAATTGTCCTTGTTTCTGTATTACAATTGCTGCATCCACTTTTACTTGAACATGAATTACAACCAGTATCCTTATTACTACAACATCCTCCAATTATTTTCTTGTTTTTTTCTCCATATATATTAACTTTAATAATATCCATATAATTAAATTCACCTCTTCAAAATAAAATCTTTAAACAATATTATATCATAATTATTTTTTCCACTAATCTTAATTATATAATTATTAAAATAAATATCTTGCATTATTTTCATAAAAAATTAATAGTTCAGTACCGATTGAATTTTTATTCAATCGGTACTGAACTATATTAGTATTCTTTAAAAACTTTATTAATACTTAAAACTATTTTAACACTGCACCTGTATTGGCAGAAGTAACTAACTTACCATATCTAGCCAAATACCCTTTTTTTACTTTAGGTTCAGGTTTTACATACCTTTTCTTTCTTTCTTCTAATTCTTTGGCATCTACTTTTAATTCCAATTTTTTATTTTTTATGTCTATAAATATAGTATCTCCTTCTTCTACAAGTCCAATCAATCCACCTTCCATTGCCTCAGGGGATACATGTCCTATAGAAGCTCCTCTTGTAGCTCCAGAAAATCTTCCATCTGTAAGAAGTGCCACATCTTTGTCAAGTCCCATACCTGCTATAGCAGAAGTTGGTGAAAGCATCTCCCTCATTCCTGGGCCGCCTTTTGGTCCTTCATATCTTATTACAATTACATCACCTTTATTTATCTCATCTCCAAATATAGCCTTAACTGCTTCTTCCTCAGAATTATAAACTCTAGCAGGACCTTCATGTACCATCATTTCTTTTGCTACGGCAGACTCTTTAACTACTGCTCCATCTACTGCAAGATTTCCTCTAAGTATTGCAAGTCCTCCCTTAGGACTGTACGCATTATCTATACTTCTGATAACATCACGATTGAGGACATTATATTCTTTTATAGTTTCTCCTATAGTTTTTCCTGTAACAGTCATGGAATCTTCAGCAATTAATCCTTTGCTGGAAAGTTCATGCATAAGGGCCGGTATTCCACCCGCCATATGAAGATCTTCCATATGATGTTTTCCACTTGGACTTAATTTTATAAGACAAGGTGTTTTCTGACTTATTTCATCAAATAAATCCAAATCAAGTTTTATTCCAGCTTCATGAGCTATAGCAGGAAGATGAAGTACAGTATTAGTAGATCCAGCCATTGCCATATCCATAGTTATAGCATTTTTAAATGCATCCAGTTTTAATATGTCACTTGGACGTCTATTGTTTTTTACACAGTCCATTACATACATTCCTGCATATTTCGCAAGCTGTCTTCTCTCTCCAGTCTGTGCAAGTGCAGTTCCATTTAGAGGAAGTCCCATTCCAAGCACTTCTGTAAGACAATTCATGCTATTTGCTGTAAAAAGCCCTGAACATGATCCACAACCTGGACATGATTTTTTAGCTTCCTCTTCAAGCTGGTCTTCCGTTATTTTTCCATCACTGCAAGCTCCAACTTGCTCAATACAAGTACTAAAATCTAATACTTTTCCATTTGATTTGCCGGCTCTCATAGGGCCACCACTTACTACAACTGATGGTATGTCAAGTCTTGCAGCTGCCATAAGCATTCCTGGAACCACTTTATCGCAATTAGGGATAAGTACCAATCCATCAAAACCATGAGCAGTTGCCATAGCTTCAATAGAATCAGCTATAAGTTCCCTGCTAGCTAAAGAGAACTTCATACCAACATGTCCCATTGCAATTCCATCACAGACTGCAATTGCAGGAAACTCCATAGGTGTTCCTCCAGCCATAGCTACTCCGAGTTTTGCCGCCTTGGCTATTTCATCTAAATGCATATGGCCTGCAACTACTTCATTTTGCGAATTTACTATTCCTATAAGAGGTCTTTCAATTTCCTCTTTAGTATATCCCATTCCATACATAAGGGCTCTAGCAGGAGCACCTTTTATTCCTTTTTTTATTGAATCACTTTTCATATTGTGAAACCTCCCTGAATAATCTATTTTCAAAGTTCTAATTTTTTGTAAAAAAATAAGCCTCTGTCTGGGTCAAGAAGCTTTGCGGTACCACCCAATTCTTTTAATTAATTAATAACGGCAATACCGGCACAGCTTAATTATATTTCAGCTTACAACTCAAGAGTGATTTTCAAAAGTTTTAGATATATGGGTTTTCACCTTTTCCCACTCTCTATTAAATCCTACACTATTTACTCTTCTCCATCATAGTTTTTTAAATTCTAAATTACATATATAATAAACTTTATATATAATTTAGGCAACATATTTTTTAAACTTTTTTATGAAATTTATATTTAAACTAAAATTCACTTAATAACTCTAACCTATACTATCTGTTATAGATGCTCCTGGAGGTACTATTGGAAATACCTTTTCATTTATATCTATACTACATTCTATTATTATAGGTTCTCTTTTCTCCAAAGCAAATCTTAAGCAATCTTCTATTTCATTATTATTTTCTATTTTTAAGGTTTTTATTCCGTATGCTTCACCTAATTTTAATATATCCACATCATCAGTTAATTCTGTAAAACAATATCTTCTATTATAAAACATCTCCTGCCATTGATGAACCATACCAAGTGAATTATTATTCAGAACCAATTGAATAACAGGTAATTTATATTTTGAAATAGTAGCAAGTTCATTACAATTCATTTTAAAGCTTCCATCACCAGCTACATTTATTACTCTCTTGTCAGGATTTCCAACACAGGCTCCAATTGCAGCACCAAGCCCAAATCCCATAGTTCCCAACCCACCTGAAGTTAAGAATGTTCTTGGTTTTAAAAACTTAAAATATTGTGCAGTCCAAATCTGATTTTGACCTACTTCTGTTGTCACTATACAATCTCCACCTGTTAATTCATATAATGTCTCTATAATATGTCTAGGACTTACATAATCTTTTTTCTCTGAATCGTTATTTTCTATTTTTAGTTCTTCATTTTTCTTTGATGAAATTATTTTTCTCATCCATTTACTGTGATTCTGGTTTTTTATACTTGAATTCAACTTTTCTAAAATATTTTTTATATCACCTTTTATTGTTAAATCTACATCTATATTCTTTCCAAACTCTTTTTCATCTATATCTATATGAATTATTCTAGCATTTTTAGCAAAAGTGCTTACTTTACTTATAACTCTATCACTAAATCTTGCACCTATAGCAATTAACAAATCGCAATCATTTATAGCCTGATTTGAAGTATGTGTTCCATGCATTCCAAGCATACCTGTATAATTATCCCTGTCCTGCGGGAAAGCACCCGTGCCCATAAGAGAACAAGAAATTGGAGTATCTAATTTATCTACAAATTTTGATAATTCATCTTCTGCACCAGATGACACAACTCCGCCACCTGCATATACCATAGGTCTTTCACTATTCTCTATGATTTTAATTGCTTTATTTAAAGCATTTTCATGTTTATTCGAAAACAAATCATATATTAATTCATTTTCTATACTATTTAAAGACATTTCACTAATTTCAGAAACCTGGACATTCTTTGGCACTTCTATAACTACAGGTCCTTTTCTACCACTAGTTGCTATTTTAAATGCCTCATCTATTACACTCTTTATGTTTTCTACTTTATCAATTGTAAAAGTTTTCTTTGTTATAGTTCCAGTTATACTTCTTATATTTACTTCTTGAAATGAATCTTTTCCTACTAAACTTACAGGTACTTGACCTGCAAACACTATAATTGGCACAGAATCCATATATGCTGTAGCAATACCTGTAACAGTATTTGTGGCACCAGGTCCTGAGGTTGCAAGTGCAACCCCAACCTTTCCTGTGGACCTAGCATAGCCATCTGCAGCATGAGAAGCTCCCTGCTCATGCGCAGTAATTATATGATTTATCTTATCTTTCATATCATATAATGCATCATATATAGGTAAAACTGCTCCACCGGGATATCCAAATATAGTATCAACTCCATGCTGTACTAGACATTCTAAAAGCATTTTAGCTCCCTTCATAGTATCACAGCCTCCTTTTTATATAATAATTACTCGTTTGAAGGATTTTCTTCAATCCAAGACATCATTCCTCTAAGTCTCTTTCCTACTTTTTCTAATTGAGTATCTGCTTCTATTCTTCTTCTAGCTTCAAGAGTTGGTCTTCCTATCTTATTTTCAAGTAACCAATCTTTTGCAAAAGTTCCATCCTGTATTTCTTTAAGAACTTTCTTCATTTCTTTTCTTACACTATCATTTATAAGTCTGTTTCCTATCTTGTAGTCACCATATTCAGCTGTATCACTTATTGAATGTCTCATTTTGCTCATGCCGCCTTCATACATCAAGTCAACAATCATCTTCATTTCATGGAAGCATTCAAAGAACGCATTTTCAGGAGCATATCCAGCTTCAACTAATGTATCGAAACCTGCCTGTATAAGGGAACAGATTCCTCCGCAAAGTACTGCTTGCTCACCAAATAAATCAGTTTCAGTTTCTATCTTGAAGGTAGTGTTCATAACCCCTCCTCTAGTTCCGCCAACTCCTTTTCCATAAGCTAATGCATAATCTTTGCCTTTTCCTGTATAATCCTGATATACTGCATACAAGCATGGAACTCCACCGCCTTCAGTATATTGTTTTCTAACTATATGACCAGGTCCTTTAGGTGCTATCATAAGTACATCTATATTTTTAGCTGGTACTATCTGATTGAAGTGAATATTGAATCCATGTGAAAATAATAATGCATCTCCATCTTCTAGGTTATCTCTTACACTTTCTTCATATATCTGTTTTTGTTTTTCATCTGGTAAAAGCATTGCTACAAGTTGTGCCTGCTTAACTGCTTCAGCTACTTCATATACCTTAAATCCATAGTCTTCAGCCTTTTTCCAGGATTTGCTACCCTTATATAATCCGATTATTACATCAAGTCCACTATCTTTTAAATTTAATGCTTGAGCATGTCCTTGGCTACCAAATCCAAGTACTGCTATTTTCTTTCCTTTCAAAAGGTCTAAATTTGCATCCTCATCATAATAAACTTTTAATGGTTCCATAAAAATTTCCTCCTAAAAATAATTTATTTATACTAATTATGTATTTTAATTAGTAGCTAGCATTTTAATATTAATTAAATGAAATTTATGACTATTTTAAATTTTAAGACTATTATATGTACACAAATAAACTTAATATTTATGCATTCTATAAATAACTAAAATCATAAATTTTTGTATAAAAAAAGCAACCAACATTCTCTGCTTTGGGGCGAGAAGTCTGGTCGCGCGGTACCACCCAATTTTTTTACTTAAAGTAATAACGGTTTCTACCGATAAAGCCTACTCAAAGTTCAGCTCATAACTCCAGGGCTACCTTCAATAGCTATATTATGAGATTTCACCAAAATCCTCATTCTCTAAAAAATAGTCACTATCTACTCTTCCCTATCAATGTTTTTTACATTCTACAATTTATGCTAATTAATACAAATTATAATACTATAAACCAATCATGTCTATAAATAATGATTTACTTCAAATCGTATATTTAGATTGAACAAATTACTTAATTAATATTTAGTGTATGTGACGATAATAATACCTTATGAATAGAATGTCAATAGTTTTTTGATTTTTTTGTTACAAAAGCTTGTTTTTAATATAAATAAAACTCACTTTAAAAAACAAGTTTTATTTATATTAAATTTAATTTTCTTTATTTATATTAACAAAATGCTATATTTTTAGATGTTTTATTATTGATATATTGTTTTTAGAAAGTAATTTAATGAAAATTACTTATTTGTTGTATTTGACATAAATAATTTTTTATAGTACTATTAGTTCCAATAAAAAACTATGATGGAGATAAGTAAACAAAATATGCTTTCAGAGAATTGGGCATGGTGGAAACCAATAAGCTAAAATTGTTGAAAATCACTCCTGAGTTGCAAACTGAAAATAAAAGTAAGTTACGCCGGCACAGCCGTTATCTATAATTAAGTAATACTTTGGGTGGTACCGCGGCAAATAGACGCCCCATTAACTGGGAGTCTATTTGCCTTTTTATATTCTACTTTTAATTAATTGTACAATAAATATTTAGTGTATATTTAATATCATTTATTCTGATTTTTAAATTTGCTGAGTGCATCTGCCAGTGCAGAATTAATAGGTTCTTTGTTTTCATTATGCATTTTGTTCATATATTTTGAAATTTCTCTTTTATTTAACTTACTTTCACTTTTGTTAAATCTTTTTTTAAAAGATGCTAATTTTTCTCTAAAACCACAATTAGAACAAACATAAATTTTACCATCCCCATGTCCGCGGAGTTCCATTTTCTTATGACATTCCGGACATCTTGCATTGGTAAACACTGCAATATTCTCTCTATAACCGCAATTTCTATCCTGGCACACTAGCATTCTGCCGCGTTTTCCTTTAACCTCCAGCATATACTTTCCACAATTAGGGCATTTTTCCCCAGATAGATTGTCATATTTAAATTTACTATTACTACTACTAACATTATTAACTAATTCAACAGCATATTCTCTCATATCCCTTAAAAATACTTTTGGGTCTTTTTTCCCTTTACTAATCTCATCCAATGTCTTTTCCCATTTCGCAGTTAATAATGGTGATTTTAGTCCTCTAGGTACTAAATTTATAAGTTGTTTTCCCTTTGAAGTAGGTATTATTTCCTTGCCTCTCTTTTCTAAATAAAACATATTGAAAAGCTTATCTATTATATCCGCTCTTGTAGCAACAGTTCCAATTCCTCCAGTTTCTCCAAGCGTATCCGCATATTTTTTATCCATTTTTACATACTTCTGAGGATTTTCCATAGCTGATAATAATGAGGCTTCATTAAACCTTGGTGGAGCCTTTGTTTGAAGTTTTTCCAATTCTATTGAAATGACATCAATGGAGTCTCCTCTTTTTGGAACAGATGAATGATCTTCTACATTTTGTTTGTTATTTACATAGATTTTTTTCCATCCAAGATTTTTTGGTGCATTTCCCTTCCAAGAAAAAATTTCTTTACCTATATTGGCTTTTATAGATGTCTCTATATATTCATAAGGTGGAAGCATAACAGATATAAATCTCTTAACTACTAAATCATATATATTTCTTTCTTCCAAACTCAAACGGGATATGGGAATACTTTCTTCAGTTGGTATAATAGCATGATGATCTCCTATTTTACTATTGTCAACGAAATTTTTATTTGCATTTATCCCATTTTTTAATATTTCATTTATAAAAATTCCATATTGACTTAAGCATATAGATTTTAGACGATCTTTCAGCGTGCCAACTATATCAGTTGAAATATATCTTGAATCAGTTCTAGGATATGTTAATATCTTATAGTTTTCATATAATCTTTGCATTATAGACAATGTCTGTTTAGCTGAATATCCAAATAATTTATTACCATCCCTCTGAAGTTCTGTTAAATCATATAGTTTTTGAGGAAACTGCTTTTTACAATGTGTATTTACTTCTATAATTGTACATTTTTGATTTTTCAGATGATTCGCTAGATTATTAGCCTTTTCTCCTTCAAAAATATTACTATTACCTTTACTATCTGTCCATTTCAAATTAAAATATTTAGTTTTTGCTTCTACATTATAGTAATCTTTAGGTTTGAAATTATTTATCTCTTCTTCCCTATTAACTATCATTGCAAGAGTAGGTGACTGCACTCTACCTGCTGTAAGTTGAGCATTATATTTGCATGTCAGGGCACGTGTAACATTTAAACCTATAATCCAATCCGCTTCAGCTCTGCACTTTGCTGCATCATATAAATAATCATATTTTGAAGATGACTTTAAATTTCTAAATCCATCATTTATAGCTTTTTGAGTTTGAGAAGAAATCCATAATCTTTTTAATGTTTTTTTAATATGTGCCTTTTCTATTATCCACCTTGCTACAAGTTCCCCTTCTCTTCCTGCATCTGTAGCAATAACTATTTCTGATATATCTTTTCTATTCATCTGTGATTTGACTATATTAAACTGCTTTCCAGTCTGCTTTATGACTACCAATTTAAGATATTTAGGAAGCATGGGTAAATCTTCCATATTCCAACTTTTGTATTTTTGATCATAAACCTCTGGGTCAGCTAATGTAACCAAGTGTCCAAGGGCCCATGTCACTACATATTTATCTCCTTCAATATATCCTCCATTTTTTCTATTACAGTGAAGTACTTTTGCTAAATCTTTTCCTACAGAAGGTTTTTCTGCCAGCACTAATATTTTGCTCATTATTTATTTCCTTTCATTGATTGTATTAATAATACATAAAATTAAAAACTCATATATGTTTATGAGTTTCAATTCATATTATACGATTTATTATTTTTGTTTACAAGCAATCTGTCTATGCTAATATACTATTAAAGCGATAATTTATATAAATTATCGCTTTAATTGGTTCATAATTTTTCTTTTACAGAATTAATTTTTTGGTCCATAGAAGCCCTTTTATCTCTTCTATCATCTATACTTATTGAAGTAATAACTCTTTTAGCACCATTTTCAAAAGGCACTTCATGCATCTTCCTTACAATTTCAAATATAACATCCAATTCCCCTTCAATAACTGTAGACATTGGAGTAAGTTTATATTTAACCCGTTTATCCTTTTCTAGTACTCTATGACAATTAGCCACATATTTGCTGACGCTTGTAGATTCAGTTCCTAAAGGAACTATAGTCAATTGTGCTATAGCCATACTTTACACCTTCCATCAATATATTTTATATATAAAAATAATATTCCTAAACATTTTTTGAGCATCCATCACATCCTGAAGGTGGTGCTATAAAAGGCTTCAATTCCAATCCTTTACCATTATTTTCTGAATTGGATAAGATTTCGAATCCACTGCATACATTTATAAGTTCCCTTGTGGTTATAAAATTAATGTCTTTAACTTGATCGGAAACATCATCATCTTCAACTTTTCCAATATCAATATTAAATACAGGTCCACTACAGTTTGTGCCTAAATAATTTATTCTCAAATTATAATCTTGTACATTACTGGATTCTAAAAAGCTTTTAAATTCATCATATGCTTCATCACTAATTTTCATAAATTTCATAAGGATACCCTCCCTTAAAGTATAATAGTTCATAATAATATTAGTAGATATTATACCATTTTATTAACCACTTAACAAATAAAATTTATATAAATTATCTTTTTTCAATTATTATGAGCATCGGTGGACTATTTACCTGATTTGCAAAACACAATTTAACTACATTATATGTTCTTTGATTTAAATTTTTAATATAATCTTCCAATGCATCTCTCTCATGATTTCCCTCTTCATGTCCATAATATACCACTAAAATTACTATTCCATTTGCCTCAATTAAATCTAAAGCCTTTTTTAATCCAAGTAGTGTAGTATCAGCAGTAGTTGTAATAGAATGGTCTCCTTTAGGCAAGTATCCTAAATTAAAAATGACAAGCTTTACTTTATCATTTATGTACATATCCATATTCTCATGACTATCATTTATCAATTTCACATGTTGTAAAATGCCATTTTTAGATATCTTCTCATATGTATTTTTTAGTGCAGTTTGTTGTATATCAAAAGCATATACCTTACCTGAGTCCCCTACAAGTTCTGATAAAAATAATGTATCATTTCCATTTCCCATAGTAGCATCAACTACAATATCACCCTTGTTGATCTTTTTTCTACATATATCTTTAGCAATATTTACGGCATTTGTGAAATAATTTTTATTCATTATCGTACTTCCTCTATGATTTAATTTATAACTTTATAATATATTATATCACAATAAAATACTTTTAAATTTTATATTGCATTAGGTCCAGGATTTCTGCCTTTTATACAAGAATTACTGCAATCTTTTGTATTATATAATCTAATAAAATTAACGTAAGAAAGAATAAAACCTATGCCGCACATCAAAGAAGCAAGTGCACCTGTCATAATAATTAATTTTATTTCTCCATACATATAATTACTGAAGATGATTCCTAACACACTTAATACAATAAAAACTATGCTTGCAATTTTCATTTAATTTCACATTCCTTTCAATAAAATTTATATATTATTCTTGTATTATAATAATATACAAATAGTTTGTCCATGTTCATATAGCAAAAAAAATTCATTGATATATATAATCATATAGCTACCCTTTGAATATCAGTTATTTTCCTAACTGGCAAAACCATGAAACAGCTCCCTTGAACTCAACATAAAATAGAGTTCTCCCTGTAATTCCCCAAAATAAAATTTTACACATCTAAACAGATTCGCTAGATCTCCATTTATATCGTTGTAAATTTCCATATTAACCAATTTATCTTTTGAAAATAATACCCATGCCTCACCCTCAAATATTTATATGTATCTATTGAATTTTTCAGGGAATCGTTTGACTATTTCCTTCCTGGGTAATTTCTTTTCGCCTATCCAATTATTAGTATTGCAACAAGTTCACTAGATCCAAGCTTAACAGGATATCACGATATAATAGGATTAGGTTGGGAATAAAATTCTAATGGCAATTATGTAAGAATAATAAATGAGTGGGATACATCATTATCTAACTTCTATAATTTTAACAACTGTAAATGCCATAAATTATATAAAAACTAAAGTTACAGAAAATACTGATATAGAAGTTATTGGTGGAACCAGCGTAATTCCAATTTTTGTAATTAATGAAATAAATAATGCCGTAAGTGAAGGTAATACAATGATATCTTTTAAAGATAAAAATTTAGAACAAGCAATAAGATAAAATATAAATAAGTCTACTGGTACTTTATATAAAAATGATATAGATAAGATATCTGAAATAAATTTTTATTATAACAAAATAAAAAATATTAGTGGAGTTGAAAATTTAACTGCCTTACAGAAACTTGGATTAGGCGGCAACCAGATAACCGATATAAGTTCCATCAAAAATTTAACTAATTTAAAATATATCTCGTTTTCTGGTAATCAAATATGGAATGTCAAATACAGAAAAGTTTCTTATAGACATGAGTAATAAATAAGATTCAGTGGAGGAATTAAAATAACGGATAAAATTGCAATGGCTAATATAGAAAGTAAACTTTATGATTATTTTAATAAAGACAAATTGCTTGAAGATTTAAAATCAGATATTAAACTTAAATCTAAAGTTAGATGCTAACTATAAAGATATAACATTTAAAGAATTTTCAAAAATGTTTTTAAGCCATGCTGAGCTGTACAAGGAAGATAATACATTAAGTCTTACAGTACTGTTTTGAACGGAGTTGAGACATTGAATAATTCAGAAATGCTAAAAGTTTAAAACATGGATATTCAAAACTGTATTGATACTTTCGTAAAAGACAATCTATCAGTTTCTATAATTATAGATGAAAAAAGATGTGTAATAAAAGTTCAACGTCAATGGAAAATATTAAAAAATGGTAGATATGGTATGGAAACTATAAACAAGTATTTTTGACAAATTTTTGCCATTTTGGCTTTTTACTTAAAATCCCATTAAAAATCCTATCAAAAATATAATACCCCCGACTGCATTTATCCATGCAATCGAAGGTATACAGCCATTTATACGAAGTGGAAAATACTTTGCATAAATATGAGGAAGAAACAAGTTCCTGCTTTAAGTAAAGTTACAGCAAAAATATCTTTATAAGCTTGTTTATGGGTTAATCCTGCAATTCCCAAAAGTGTAATTACAGCTCCATTATGAGGTAAAGTATCCATACCACCTGATGCCATGGATGCAACTCTATGAAGCAGTTCGGGGCTTATTCCTGTACTGGCCGCCCATTCTGCATACTTTTTTCCAAACATATCAAGGACAATACTCATACCACCTGATGCCGATCCTGTAACTCCGGATAAAACATTTACACTAACAGCTTCTGATAAAAGAGGACTACCATGAGGATTTATATTTATAAGTGCATTGGCTATTGATTTAAATCCTGGAAGTGTCTTTATAACGTTTCCAAACCCAACTTCAGATGCTGTATTCATAACAGCCAATAGGGAACCAATGGCTCCTGCATTTATTGTTCTTGCCAGATTACCTTTCATACTTTTTGGATTAATACAAAATGCAATTATAGTTCCAAACACTAATGCAATTATAAGTGCCCAATTGTTCATGGAACCTACCACTCCATCTTTAGGCATATTATAAGGTTTTTGAGTTACCCATGAAATTATATCCCAGTTTGGGAAAATCACTTTTTGTAAAACTAAAGTTATGGCCAACACAGCAACAAGAGGGATAATCGACATCCACATATTAGGTATATTTTTATCATCAGCTGTTTCAGGCTCATTAATATGACCTGAACCATACCCTTCACCTGATGCTTGAGCACAACGTTTACGCCACTCTAAATAAAATATTCCTCCAATTAACATTATTACAGACCCCAATGTTCCAAAAACAGGTGCTGCATATAAATCAGTGTTGAAAAATTTCATAGGTATTGTATTTTGAATCTGAGGTGTACCGGGAAGTGAATCCATAGTAAATGAAAATGCACCTAGAGCAATAGTAGCCGGAACAAGTCTTTTAGGAATATCTGCTTCTTTAAAGATAGATGCAGCAAATGGATATACTGCAAATGCTACTACAAAAAGACTTACTCCCCCATAAGTTAAAATGGCAGCTGACAAAACTACAGAGAATATTGCTTTATCTTTTCCAAGCTTTTCTACAATTGTTTTAGCAATTGACTTTGCAGCTCCAGATTCTTCCATGGCCTTGCCAAATACAGCTCCCAACAAGAAAAATGGAAAATATATCTTTACGTAGTTGCCTAGATTAGGTAAGAACACTTCTGTATAAGTTGGTAAAAGAGACATTCCTGAAAATAATGCTGCAAGAAGAGCAAAAATAGGGGCAAAGAAAATAACAGAAAAACCTTTATAGGCCATGAATATTAATAATCCCAAACTTGCTATAATTCCTATAACTGCCATTTAGAAAACCTCCATACAATTTATTTTATACATTGCTTAATTCTCCTGGGAATTCTTTTGATGATTGTCCAATATTTATTCCTATTGGTTCTTCTTTAAATATTCTTTCATCCATTATCTTTAAATTTTCAGATATTTTAGGCCTAAAATCCATATGATCCAATATGTCCTTTTTCATATCTATACCTGGAGCTATTTCCTCTAAAAAGAGACCTTCTTTTGTCAATCTAAATACTGCTCTTTCAGTTATATAAAGTACTGTTTGTCCAATACTCTGAGCATATTGACCACTGAAAGATATCTGTTCAACAGTATCTATAAATTTATTGAACTTTCCATCCTTTTCTATATTAAGTTTTCCGTTTTCCACTTTGACCTTTAAACCACCTGCTGTAAATGTTCCACAGTACACAACTTTTTTGGAATTTTGACTTATATTAATAAATCCTCCACAACCTGCAATTTTAGGCCCAAATTTGCTTACATTTATATTACCATCTCTGTCACACTGAGCAAGCCCTAAAAATGCTACATCAAGACCTCCTCCATCGTAATAGTCAAATTGACTTGCCTGATCAAGTATGCTTTGAGGATTAGTTGAAGCACCAAAGCTCAGTCCACCTGAAGGTACTCCTCCTATACCACCTGATTCTATAGTCAATGTCATTTCATCTGCAATGCCTTCTTCATTGGCAACTGTCGCTATTCCTTCTGGTATTCCAATGCCAAGATTAGTTACAGAATTTGGAACAAGCTCCATAGCCGCTCTTCTGGCTATAACCTTTCTTTCATTAAGTTGCATAGGAACTATGGAATTCACTAAAAATCTTGCTTCTCCAGAATATGATGGATTATAGTTTTCACTAAAAGTCTGCATATGATTTTTAGGTTGTGATACAACTATAGCATCTACATATATTCCAGGTATCTTTACTTTTTTAGGATCTAAAGATCCTTTTGATACTACTTGTTCAACTTGTACGATAACTATACCTCCTGAGTTCTTTGCAGCTTGAGCCATAGCTGTTGCATCTAATATTGCCGCTTCTTTTTCCATAGTAGCATTTCCAAATTCATCAGCATAAGTAGCTCTTAAAATTACAACATCCAATGGTATAGTTTTATAAAATAAATATTCTTTTCCTCCTATATTTATAAGTTCTACTATGTTTTCTTTAGTAATTGTATTTAACTTTCCACCTTCAAGTCTAGGATCTATAAAAGTCTTTAATCCAACATGGGTTATGGTTCCCGGCCTTTTAGCAGCAATATCTCTATACAATTGTGATATTATTCCCTGGGGCAGATTATACGCTTCTATTTTATTGTCAAGAGCTAATTTCTGAAGTTTAGGACTTAATGCCCAATGTCCACCTATTACTTTACTGACTAATCCTTCATGTCCAAAATGATTCAGTCCTCTATCAGCGCTGTCACCTTGTCCCGCAGCATAAATCAATGTTAGATTTTTAGGAGTACGATTTTCAATATAATTTTCTTCAATTTCAGATGTAATATCCTCTGGATGTGCACATCCAACAAAGCCACCTACTGCAACAGTATCTCCATCTTTTATTAATTTAACTGCCTTGTCCTTAGACATTAATTTTGACTTCATATTGAATCCCCCTTCATATGATAATAAAATATATTACACTATTATATATAGCAAATATTATGCCAAAATGAAGAAGACTCCAATTCAAGCTTTAAAAAACTTTAATTCAATTAATATGTCTATTATATATTCATAAATATTTATATTTTTCTCTTATTGTCTTAAATTAACTGGATTTATGGACAGTGTATAGATTATTTACATGTCAATATTTTTAACTGGCTATACTAATGTCTTAAATTATATTCTTCTATCTTTTTATATAAACCAGCCCTGCTTATTCCAAGTATATTTGCAGTCTTATTTTTATTCCAATGATTTTTATTGAGACATTCCAAAATAACATGTTTTTCAACCTCTGAAACTATATCCTTTAAATAATTAGTTTCATTAATATAATTTCTATAATTTTTTGATTTACAATCTGCCAATCTCTCTGGAAGATGATAAGTTTTTATTATTAGGTCTGAATCCAACATATCTACAGCTCTTTCAATAATATTTTCCAACTCCCTTACATTGCCCGGCCAATCATATGATACAAGGCAGCTCATGGCCTCCTTTGATATACCCTCAACATATATCCCCAATTTAGTAGCTATTTTAATTTTCAAACTATTTGCAAGCAGTGGAATATCTTCTTTTCTTTCTCTTAATGGAGGAATAACTATTCTCATTACATTAAGCCTATAGTAAAGATCTTCCCTGAATTTTCCTTTTTTTATACTGTCCTCAAGATTCTTATTTGTAGCTGCAATTATTCTTACATTAATCTCCTTTATTATATTTCCACCTACTCTTTCAATTTCCCTATCCTGTATAACTTTTAACAACTTTGCCTGCATATACATTGGCATATCGCCTATTTCATCTAAAAATATAGTGCCTCCATTGGCCAATTCAAATTTTCCATTTTTGCCTCCCTTTTTAGCTCCAGTAAAAGAACCTTCTTCATATCCAAATAGCTCTGATTCAAACAGCTCAGAAGGAATAGCTGCACAATTTATTTCCACAAATGGTCCCAAATATCTGCCACTTGCATTGTGAATTCCATGGGCAAATAACTCCTTGCCAGTACCGCTTTCACCTGTTATAAGTACATTAGAATCAGTTTTGGCAACCTTTAAAGCCATTGATTTTACTTTCTGTATCTTAGGTGAATTGCCTATAATATTTTTAATAGAATATCTTGCCTTTCTTTCCTTGCCAAGTTCATTCTTATATACTTCAATTTCTCTTTCTAAATTATTTAATTTTTTACTTAAAGTATAGAAATCTCCAATGTCCTTGAATATGACTTTTCCTACAGCTCCTATAATCTTATTTTCTTCCTTGATTGGTACACGTACTGCAATCATCTTGTTTCCTCTTATCTCCTGAATATCTCCTATTTTTACATTTCCGCTCTTTATTACTTCATGTAATTTTGTATTTTCTATTACATCCCGTACATCTTTTCCCTCTGGGTCACTGCACCCTAAAAATTCCTTATAGGCTTTGCTCATCATCGTTATAACACCGTTTTCATCAACTAGAACTACACACTCGTTAAGCGTATTCATTATAGTGTTTAAAATATCTATATATATTTCATTATCTAATAGCTTTTCCTGCATCTTTTTATTATCTGTTATGTCTTTAAAAATTGCCAGTGCTCCTTTAACTTGTCCTTTAATAATTATAGGAATTCTACTTGTCATAAATTCTCTGTTGTTCGCAAAAAAATTCTTGTTTAATTCATCCTTACCTGTTTTTAAAATTCTATTTAATTTTGTTTCAGGCACCGCATCTTCTATATATTTTCCTATATTCTCTTTTGAGTTAATTGAAAGTATCTCTTCGGCTCTGTTATTTGCTATGATTAGTTTTCCACTTTCGTCTATACCTATTAAAGCTTCGTTTATATTTTGTACTACCAATTCAAAACATTTTTCCAAAAACATAGATGAACAACACTCCTTATTTCATTCTATAAATAAGCTACCTAATTATATTATATTAATACTATATTTTTTTATCAAAGAAAAAAAGTTGAGAACTATAATATCTCAACTTTTTTAAATTCATCAATCTTTTTTCCATCTCTTTAAATTTGGAAGAACATTTTCCATAAGTGATATTGCTTCATTTTCTGCCATACCCTTTTCTACCATAAAAGGGACACAAGCTTTAATCATCTTTTCCATAGTTATATCGGGCTGTTTAAATTCTCCCTTTTCATAGCAATATATACAGTATTCATGATTTTTCCCTTGCTCAATTCAGTACCATAAAGTTCTTCGCTTAATGGCATCCCACAACTTTGGCAATACTTCTGTTCCATAATATATCCTCCTTGTATAATGTGGTTATAACATTC
>NZ_APMH01000038.1 GCF_000359585.1 Clostridium tyrobutyricum DSM 2637 = ATCC 25755 = JCM 11008
TCTATTGACTTTTACTAGCTGGTCTAAAATTGAGAATATATAAATTGTTCAACATTATAATCAGATCCATATGCACCAAATATTAATATAATCAATACAGATGCCAAATATAAAGACCATCTAAATACTATATTTTTAGTTAATAATTTATCCGAAATACCCTCTCTTCTCTGAAATAAATCAACAATTAAAACTATAGCCAAACTCAAAATTGCTACTAAAAAGTTTAAATGGTCCAACCCAAGTTTATATAAAGAACCATTAATAAATATTTCGGGATTAAAATATACCATATTTTTAATTAATACCAAAGAACTTTTGAAAGAATTCGCTCTAAAAAATAACCATGCAAAATCAACTAATCCAAAAGTGATTATTACTTGTATCAATTTATAAATAAAAATATTTGTTTTGATATTAAATCTTTTTATAAATTTATTTTTTACAGGCTTAAGCATATCTTCAATTATATAATATGTACCATGTAATAAGCCCCAAATTAAAAAAGTAAAACCTGCGCCATGCCATAAACCACTTATTACAAACACAACCATAACATTAAAATGTTTTCTTAACTTACTGCATCTACTTCCCCCTAATGGGAAATATAAATAATCCATAAACCAACTAGTAAGAGACATATGCCAGCGTCTCCAAAATTCCCGTATTGATTTTGAAAAATATGGTCTCTCAAAATTTTTAGATAAGCTAAATCCCATAACTTGTGCTGCACCTATGGCTATATTCGAATAGGCTGAAAAATCACAATAAAGCTGAAATCCAAAAAATACTGTGGCTATTACTATTTCAAATCCTTTATAATTTCCTGGACTACTATATACAGTATTGACTAATTGTCCTATTCTATCTGCAACCATAGTTTTTTGAAAATATCCCCACATCATTAATATAACACCATTTTTTACCCTATTATAATCAAAATAATGTCTCTCATCAATTTGATGTATAAAGTTTTTTGATTTTTGAATAGGACCTGATAATAATTGTGGAAAAAATGATACAAATAAAGCATACCTTCCCAAATTTTTTTCTACTTTAACATCTTGTCTGTAAACATCAATAGTATAACTTAAAGCTTGAAATGTATAAAACGAAATTCCAACTGGAAGCAAAAAATCAAATGTTGGCATATGTACAGAAATATTAAACTTAGAAAAAAGATGTATTAAACTTGTACTAAAGAAATTGTAATACTTAAATAATGCTAAAATACCTATATTACTTGATACACTTAAGAACACCAGAAATTTTTTTACTTTAATTGAACGTTTTTTATCTTTTATTAAATTTGCTTTTTCCATTAATAAACCAATAATATATGTAATTATTGTAGTTGTAAATATTAAGGCTACATATTTAGGATTATAACTTATGTAAAAATAATAACTTGCTATAAGAAGCCAAATCCATCTCAATTTATATGGTATAAGAAAATATAAAATAACTACAATTGGGAAAAATATTAAAAATTGAACGGAACTAAAAGACAAATTAAATACCTCCTTTGACTACAGAATTTATAATATACCCTAGTATAGATTATTACACTAATATGACAAAACAGTGACAAAATAATTACAAAATAAAATTTATGTATTTATATATTTATAATTTACATAATATTGAAATTCATGTCATATATTTAATATTTACTTTTTAAATTAAAATTAAAAACATTCACTTATTTACTGTAATAACTCTACAATAAACAAATGAATGTTTCTAATAACAGTAATCTATTAAAAAATTAATAAAGTTCTTATAATCCAATATTACCAATCTTCAACCATATATTACTTATATGTTGAATTGTAAGTAAAATGCGTTTTACTATGGTATTCATCGTATTTTGTGAATAAGTTCTATACGGTGGAACTTCAATAAGTCCTTCATCCATAACTTTGATATCTTTTACGGGTATAAGCATACTAACCTTATGTTGAGTAACATTAGCAAAATAGTCCTTTACTGAATTATATCCAACAGCATAGTCAGCATCCCTTGGATTCCATAAATTATAAGAATTGAGTGCATCTAAAAATGCTAAAGTAAGATTTGGATTACTACCTTTTATAGGTACCTCAATACTTTTCATATCTATGGATGTTACTACATTATTAATTTTACCATATATAGTCTTATCCCATTCCTCAGGGCTTAAAAAGAATGCCGCATCTTTTATTATCCCTTCCTCATTTAATTTAAAAAGTGCTTGACCTAAATGCCTGTGATCTGGATTCACATCAAATGTAGATGTAGTTCTACCTGATGAATTTGGAAACATTTTTTTATATTTTAGCATTGTCTGTTTACATTCTAACTCAGTGAGTTTACCGGACCTAAAATCTTCAAAATGAATATTCTTAGGTTTTATACCTAAAATTAAGGAAGCCCTCATAAATTCTACTAGCCTAGCATTCGCCATATCTCTTCTATCTATAGTATGGTATTTTCTAAATATTATATGATATCTATTTATTTTAGTATTTATATTACTAATGGCACCTGAATCTTCACCTTCAGTAAATAACACTACCTGAACATTTTTGTCATCTTTAATATCATTTAATATAGATATTCCCATACTTAATGTTTCATCATCAGGATGAGGTATATAATATATTACTGTATTTTCCTCAGTGCTATAATCACTAAAATAATTCTTATTATTGTTAATACTGGAATTAATACTTCTATAAACATCTTTGCTCTTGAATAATTTTTTTATTGGTATAGGTATTAGAATAATAGCTGCGATTACAGCTATCAATATTAATATGAATTTATTTTTCAATTTATTTAAGTTCCTTTCTTATAATATATATTATAAGAATACTGTAATATTGATATAATATGGTAACATTTTAATTTCAAAAATAATACTTTTTATTTAAAATTCTAGGAAATATCAACCTTTAGATTAAAATCATCAAGAACTTATAAAAAATGGATATAACTTTCACCTCTTATTAGAAAGGTGTTGTTTGCCCCGGTTTTTTCATAAAAATAACGGTTGTAGTTTATACAACCGTTGATATAACTGGTGCTCCTAACAGGAGTCAAACCTGTGACCCCCTTGATTACAAAACATTAAAAGTATAAATTTATTAAAAAATATAAAATAATATTATATACTGTAAGCATTGATATTATTAAGTTTGTAAACATTTTAGGAAACCTAATGTAATATTAAAAAATATAATTATGCCAACAAAAGTGCCAACATGATAGCAATAATTTTATTTTTTATATCATTTTGTCACTTGGTCAGGAACTTTTTATTGTCAATTAATTTCTATATATAATAGTAGGTAGAAATTTTTTAGATGTTATATTACCTATTAATTTTTTATAAAGATTAATAGGCTTTATCTTATTCTATAAATTATAAAATGAAAAATAATAGCTAATGCCTGAAAAACAAATCCCATTATACAAACACCATACCATCCAAAGCTCTGCCAGAAAAATGTGCCCAAAAAAGAACCTACTGCACCACCAATAAAGTAAGAGAACATAAATACAGTATTGTTACGGCTTCGAGCCTCATTACCTAAAAGTTGTACTCGTGCCTGATTTGATACCTGCCCACATTGATTGCCAAGATCAAGAACAACTACACCTATTATAAGACCAGCAATATGGTAACCAAAAACAAAAAAACATATATAAGCCACAGTAGATAATATTACTCCTATTCCCACAGTGAATCTAGGACTTTTTTTGTCAGCTATCTTTCCAATAAGCGGTGCAGCTAGTGCACCAGCTACTCCTAAAAGCCCAAATAATCCAGTCTCCCTAGCACCCATATTATAAATTGGTGTCTCGAGTAAAAAAATAAGTGAAGTCCAAAATATACTGAATGAACCAAACATAAAAAATCCGTTCACCGCTGATTCACGTAAAGAAACTTGCTTCTTTATTAAATCTGGAATAGATTTTAAAAGTCTTTTATAAAAAGTTTCCCCTGTTGGTTTATCCTTTGGAAAAAGTTTTAAAATAAGAATAAACAATATAACAATAAAAACTGCACCAAAAATATAAACAATCCTCCAATTAAAAATTGAACTTATAATTCCACTGAAAGTACGTGAAATTAAAATTCCTATAAGGAGCCCACTCATAACACTTCCTATAACTTTACCCTCCTGATCTTTCGGTGAGAGATTAGCAGCATATGGAATTATAATCTGCGGAACAATGGTTGTAAGGCCTATTGTAAACATAGCTAAAATCATAACAAAGTAGCTTCTTGAAAATGCAGTTGCAATCAAAGATAATGCTACTAAAATCAACATATGTAATATAAGTGAACGCCTTTCAAACATATCACCTAAAGGTACTATAAATAAAAGACCAAGTGCATAACCTAACTGAATAGCCATAGCAGCTATTCCAACTAAATTTTGAGATACTGAAAATGTATTTGCAATTTGGGATTCTAATGGTTGAATATAATACAAATTTGCAACACAAATTCCACATGTAATTTCCATTAACAATATTAATGACTTGCTTAAAAGCAATTTGTTTCCTTTATTATTGTAATTATTCAATAATATTAAAGCCTCCTTTTAGAATTTAACTTAAATAGACCCTCTATATCGTATATGTACTATACACTTATATCAGAGAAAAACTTTTCTTAAAAAAGTTTTTCCAACTTATTTAAGAAACTGTAAATAGTATTAATGTCTCTTTCAGATTTTCCATTTATGCATGATAAAATAATTTTATTAATATTCTCATGATATTTCTTATGTTGACAATAAGCTATCCAGCCCTTTTCCGTTAATGAAATAATAATCTGTGACTTGTTCTTCGAATTCAGTGCTTTTATAACAAGTTTTTTATCCTCCAATCGAATTAATGTTTGTGAAATTGCCCCCTTTGTAACATTTCTTCTACGTGCTATTTCTGATACAGAAAGGTTTTCATTGTTGCCTATAAATTCAATAAGATGGATTTCTGAAAGATGCAATACTGTATCTGTTCCAAAATTTCTTGCTTTTTTATCAGTTTCATTGAAATGATTTATAACATTTAATAATTTTCTTGGTAACCTATCTATATATAATTTGCTATTCATATTATCAATTGTATACATGCTATACTCTATTGTCAATAATAATTAATACCAACACCTATATAACTAGGATAAAAGCTTAATAAGTACTATGCTAACTTTATAAATTATAGACTCTATAAAAGGTTAACTGTATCATAAGATTATTAAGCTTTTTATAGCAGTAACTAAAGCTTAAAGTGGAGAATTATTATAAAAATGCTCTAGCATGACTATATACATTTTATAAAATAATTTAAATAATAAAAGCCTTGGTATAAACCAAGACTTTTATTGAAAAGAGGTCAATTAATGAAGAAAATTTAGAATTTTTGTATACTTTTATTATATATAATGTATTGATAATTGCAATGGATAAAGAATGAACTTTTTATATGTAATGTTAATTTTGAAGTAATAAATTTACATCTGGCAATCTCACTTTTCATCTTACCATTATGATAAAGTTCCACTATTTGATTTTTAAATTCCGTTGTATAATTATGTCTCTTCTTTGTTTCCTTTTTTTCAGACATGACCAATTTCCCCTTTTTTATAATTATTTTATTATATCATGTTCTTAAAAAAGTTGTTTTATTTATTGTAGCCTATCCATAATACTGAACAACTTAATAAACTTTTAGATGCTATTAAAGATAAGACTATTTTCACACCTGTAATGTTAGCAGCTACCACAGGAATGCGACTTGGTGAGATATGCGGTCTTAAATGGGAAAACACTAATCTTGAGAATGGATTTATACAATTAGAGCACCAATTGCAGGAAGAAAATAAAGACCTAAAATTAGTACCGTTAAAAACACTTAGCAGCCAACGAAAAATTGTTTTGCTTGATTACACTATTGAAGAATTGAAAAAACTTAAATTGAAGCAGGAAGAGAATAAAAAATATTTAGGTGACAATTACCATGATGAAGACTTTGTGGTATGTCAAAGTAATGGATTGCCCTATCATCCTACATATATATCAAGGAACTACAGACGTATCCTAAAGGACAATAAATATAGGATTAATGTAAATGGTAAGGCTAAAAATGTAAGTCTATATGAGGCACTAAAAATACCATTGATAAGATTTCATGATCTACGCCACACTCATGCAACTTTCCTACTTTCACAGAATACAAATCCCAAAATCGTAAGTGAAAGACTTGGACATTCCAGTATAAAAACAACTTTAGATATTTACTCTCATGTATTACCTGGTATGCAGGAGCACGCTATAGATAACTTAAATAAAAAGTTTCCACCAAAAGAGTGAGAACTTTTCTTTTTGAGTCTCAATCCCGGTTGTTTTCCTCGGTTTTTTCATAAAAATAACGGTTGTAATTTCTACAACCGTTGATATGACTGGTGCTCCTAACAGGAGTCGAACCTGCGACCTCTTGATTACGAATCAATTGCTCTACCAGCTGAGCCATAGGAGCAAAATAACATATTCATTGTAATACAAATATAAAACATAATCAAATTTTTTACCTTTTTTTGTATTAATATTTAAAATAGCTTAAATTACGTATTCTATTCTTAAATATTTTAATTATAATGAATTATATATTTAGATCTAATATTACTATACATTATTAAGTTTAATCTTCCATTTATAAACTTTGACTTTCTTTGACTTTTGTTGTATTATAATAACTGTAATAAGGATTACCTAATAAAAAGGTAATAAAAAATATTTGTCAGGAGGTAGTTAATATGTTTGATATGGTTCCATTTAGAAGAAATAATAGTGTAAGAGGTAATGATGATTTTGGAGGTTTCATGGATTCATTTTTCAATAATGATTTCTTCTCATCTCTTAATTTACATGGTTTTGGCAACGGCTTTAAGGCTGATATCAAAGAAACTGATAATTCCTACTTAGTAGAAGCTGACCTTCCTGGAATAAAAAAAGATGCAATAAGTGTAGATTATAATAACAACTATTTAACAATTTCAGCTAAAAGAGAAGATTCCAAGGAAGAAAAAGATGAAAATTTTCTAAGACGTGAAAGAAGTTATGGAGAATTTAGAAGAAGTTTTTATGTTGATGATGTAGATAAAAACAGTATTAGTGCTTCATTTGAAAATGGTGTATTAAAAATTGATCTTCCTAAATCAGAAAAGGGTAAAAATAATGACTCAAAAATAGATATAAAATAATTTAAATTTTTCCAACATAAAACACTATGAAATTTATCCATAGTGTTTTATGTTTTTATATTTACTCTTGATGGACTACATCCAAATTTCCGAACTTACTAAATTGTCCAAGCCATGCCAATTTAACAGTACCAGTTGGACCATTCCTCTGTTTTGCAAGAATACATTCTGCTACATTTTTGTCTTCTGTTTCTTTGTCATAGTATTCATCTCTATATAAAAACATTACAATATCAGCATCCTGTTCAATAGAACCAGATTCCCTCAAATCTGATAGCATAGGTCTATGGTCTGTTCTAGCTTCAGGAGCACGAGACAATTGAGAAAGAGCAATAATTGGACATTGCATTTCTTTTGCAAGTGCTTTAATTGATCGTGATATCTCTGATACTTCTTGTTGCCTATTTTCAGATCCTCTTCTTCCACTCATCAATTGAAGATAATCTACAATTATTATATCTACCCCATGTTCAATTTTAAGTCTTCTACATTTAGATCTCATTTCCATAATTGATATTCCTGCAGTATCATCTATAAATATATCTGATGCAGCAAGTGGTCCAGAAGCTCTGGCAATATTTTCCCAATCCTTGTCACTTAAATTTCCTGTTCTAAGATTTAACATATCTACATGAGCTTCAGAACAAAGCAACTTATATGCAAGCTGTTCTTTTGACATTTCAAGAGAAAAAACAGCTACCTTTTTTCCTTCTCTTAATGCTGCATATTCTGCTATATTTAATGCAAAAGTAGTTTTACCCATAGATGGTCTTGCTGCTACAAGAACCATATCTCCTTTTTGAAAACCTGATGTTTTGGCATCCAGTTCTCTAAATCCTGATATAACTCCAGTAGTTTCACCTTTGTTATTGAAAAGCCTTTCTATTTCAAGAAATCCTCTTTCAAGAACAGCATTCATAGGTTCAAAGTCTGAAGTATCCCTATCATTTGATAAATCAAATATAGATTTTTCGGCTAAGTCTACTACAGCCTCCACATTATCCTGACTTTTATAACTTTCCTCTATTATTTTAGTAGAAGATTTAATAAGTTCTCTAAGTGTAGATTTATCTTTTACAATCTTTATATATGATTGTAAATTTGCAGTAGAAATAACTGATCCTCCAAGTTCACTTATATAGGTTATTCCTCCTGCAGATTCTAATTTATCTGTAGATTTCAAATTTTCAGTAAGGGTTATTATATCAACTGCTGTATCTTTTTGATACAAATCCAATATAGCCTGAAATATAATTTTATGTGCATCTTTATAAAAATCCTCAGGTTTCAGAACTTCCATTACCTGAGCTATTGATGCCTTATCTATAAGCATTGAACCCATTACACTCTGTTCTGCCTCTATATTATGAGGCATACTTCTAAGAGGTGCATCCATTAGTCTAATCTCTCCTTAGTTATTCAAAAACAATTTCAATAAGTTCTTCAATATCAGATACAGCTTTTACATCTATATCATTGGTATCTACTGGTACTTCATTTAAATTGTCCTTAGGTACAACTATCAATTTTATTCCTTTCCTTCTTGCACCATAGACTTTTTCAAATATTCCCCCTACCGGCTTTATCTTTCCTCTTAATGATATTTCACCAGTTACAGCTATATCCTGTCTTAAAGGCTTATTTAAAAGTGCACTTATAATACATATTGTTATAGCTGATCCTGCAGAAGGTCCATCTATTCTTCCTCCACCTACTGCATTTACATGTATATCATAATTTCTTATATCTTTATCTGTTATCTTTCTTATTACTGATGCAGCATTGAATACAGAATCCTTTGCCATACTGCCTGCAGTATCATTAAATCTTATTATTCCTTTTTCCTTGTCTCTTGCAGGAAATACAACTGCTTCTATTTCTATAGTTGAGCCTATGTATCCACTAACACCAAGTCCGTATATGTGACCTATATCATATTTCTTATCTGATTTTATATCCTCAAAAGGTACAAGTCTTCCTACGGATATAACCTTATTTAAATCTTCCAAAGATATCTTTACATTTTTAATGTCTTTTATATCAATATCTGAATCATGATTATATAAAGCATATCCATATGCATCTGATAATATGTTAATGGCCTTTCTTCCTTCAATAGTATATTTGCTAATGATTTCAGGAACACCGGACTCAAGTTCTATATTAAGCTTTTCTGCTGCATTCTTCACTATAGTTTGTATATCCTTCACCGTAAGTGGTTCAAAGTATACCTGAGTACACCTAGATCTCAAAGCAGGATTTATCTCACTAGGTTCCTTTGTTGTAGCTCCTATAAGTAGAAAATCTGCCGGTGCGCCATTTTCAAAAAGGTATTTTACATACTTAGGTGTATTCTCATCATCTGGATCATAATAAGAGGATGAAAATTCAACTCTCTTATCTTCTAAAACCTTTAATAGTTTGTTCTGGAGCATATCATCCAATTCTCCTATTTCATCAATAAACAATACCCCACCGTGTGCTTCTGTAACAAGTCCAAGTTTTGGTTCTGGTATTCCAGTTTCTGCTAGATCCCTTTTTGTACCTTGATAAATAGGATCGTGTACTGAGCCTAAAAGTGGATTTGTTATCTCTCTTGGATCCCATCTCAATGTGGTACCATTTACCTCAACAAACTTTGCATCTTTATCAAAAGGAGTGTATTTTAATTTTTTAGCCTCTTCAAGAGCGATTCTAGCTGCTGTTGTCTTTCCTACTCCTGGAGGACCATATAATATAATATGCTGAGGATAAGGCGATGCTATCTTAGATAGTATTGCTTTAATCGCTCTCTTCTGACCTACAATTTCCTTAAAAGAATGAGGTCTAAGCACATCTTGTATACTTTTACTCAATCTTTTCGAATCCAATACTTCAAGTTCAGCATACTTTTTTAGCGTTTTAGCATTTTCAGGGCCCTTACGTTTCTTTATAATGCCCATCCTAATTTCATCCATATACTTAGATTGCTTTTCTATAAGGTTTTTTTCCACTTCTCTTTCAATTCTATTTCTAACATACCTTCTACTTAGAAGCTCTGTAATGGATTTATTTGTATCTTCTATCACACCATTTACATTTGAACTGTCAGGTACATTTTTTATTCCATTTCCCTCATTTACAATTACATTTATTGCATATAATTTATCATATATATTATTACTTTTTACAAAACTACTAAGTTTATATTTAGAGATTCTAGATTTAACAATTCTTTCACTTATAATTTTAAGCATAATATCATTTAGGGCATCTATTTTATCCTCAAGTGATATACTGCCTTTTTCTATTTCTTTATTTAGCCCCTCAATAGATTGTGATTTCACCTATTTTCCTCCTTACTTTTCTTCAATTACCACCTTTATTTTAGTTGATATTTCTGGATAAAGTTTTACTTCAATATCATAGGAACCAACCTTCTTTATATTATCCATAACTACCTTCTTTTTATCTACACTTATACCAAAATCCTTTTTTAATCTATCAGATATATCCTTACCAGTTATAGAACCAAACAATCGTCCATTTTCCCCTGATTTTATATCTATTTTTATTTGTTTTCCCTTTAAACTTTTAGCTATTTTTTGTGCTTCTTCTATTTCCTCTAATTTTTGCTTTCTTTCAGCTTTTTTTTGATTGTTCAATACATGAAGATTTGAATCATTTGCTTCCTTTGCCAATCCTCTAGGGAGTAGAAAATTTCTAAAATATCCATCTGAAGCATTTACTACCTCTCCCTTTTTTCCCAAAGCTTTTACATCTTTCACTAATATAACCTTCATTATTTTTTGTCCTCCTTTATATATACATTAATAGCCCTTTTTAAGTCATATACGGTTTTTTCTATACTGCATGACTTCAATCGTGCCCCTGCTATTGTCATGTGTCCACCTCCACCTAAAGACTCAAGTATAAGTTGAACATTTATATTTCCAAGAGATCTTCCACTTATGAATATCTCATCTTTTATTTTAACAAGAACAAATGAAGCCTCAATTCCTGTAATATTTAATAATTCATCTGCAGCTTGTGCAGCTAATACAGTATCCTGTATTTTATCAGGACATACAGCTATTGCAATATTATTATATATTTGAGCTGACCTTATAATTTCAGCTCTATCTAAATAAGTTTCTAAATCATAAGAAAAAAACTTTTTTACATCAATAGTCTCTGCTCCCAGCTTTTTTAAAAATGAGGCCGCTTCAAAAGTTCTTATTCCAGTTTTAAAATAAAAGTTTTTTGTATCAACACAGATACCTGCAAGTAATGCATCAGCCTCTATTGTTTTTAATCTAGGTTTATCAACTATATATGGTATCATTTCTGTAACCAATTCAGATGTAGATGATGCATAAGGTTCAATATAACTTAGAAGATTATCTTCAATAAAATCTACAGCTTTTCTATGATGATCTATAATAACTATTCTATCAAACTTTTCAACTAATTTCATGTCCTGAACATAGCTTTTACTGTGAACATCAACAATTATCAATAGACTATTTCTATCTATCTTTTCTTCACACTCTCTACTATGGATGAATACACCCTCATAGTCATTATCCTCTCTTATTTTAGTAAATATAGGCTTTATACTTACATTTACATCATCTAATATAATATTACATCTCTTTTTCAGCGTACTAATTATACTATGAATCCCTACTGCAGAACCAAGACAATCAATATCTGGTTTTTTATGTCCCATTATAAAAATATTACTGCTATCATTTATAATATCCAAAAGCGCATGGGCTATAACCCTTGCTTTTACCTTAGTTCTTTTTTCAACTTCCTTTGTTTTTCCACCATAAAATAAAAGTTTATCTCCATTTTTTACTACTGCCTGATCTCCTCCACGACTGAGGGCTAATTCTTTGGCAGATACTGAATAATTTTCATTTTCAAGAGGTGTCTCACCACTGCGCCCTACCCCTATACTAAGAGTTAGTGGATTTTTGTTCCCTATATTTATATTTCTAACTGAATCCAATATATCAAATCTTTTTTCCATCTCTATATCTATATATTTATTTTGTACTGAAAATATATATTTATTGGATTCATACTTTCTGACCATGGCATTTAACTTCTGTCCATAAATATTTATAGTTCTTTCTAATTCAGCTATTATAAGTGGTCTATCATCTTCTTCAACTGTTCTTATTACATCGTCAAAATTATCAACTTCTATTAACATAATACTGCACTTTTTTTCTTCTATAGAATTTATTGTTTGAACTAATTCTGTAGTATCATAAAAATATAGAAGCAATATTTTACCTTTATCATTTTCAGATGCATCTATCATATTAGTATAGATATTGTAATATCTATCTTCTATTTTCATGCTCTTGAATTTAGTATTTCTTCCAGACATAGCCTGTTTTATATTAAATCCTCTTATAATTGTTTTTATGTTTTTTCCCAATACATCTTTCTTATTTAAGTCTTTCAAAAATTTTTGATTATACCAAATAACATCTCCATCACTTCTTATTATTACCAAGGGAAATGGAAATTTTACAAGAGTGCTCCTTGTAGCAATATCTAATCTTGACGAAAAATTTTCTATGAATTTTTTCCACTCATTTTTTTTGAATTTAGTATTTCTAATATTATAAATTACAAGAATTCCATATAAAATTATAGATATTACACCAAGTAATATATGTCCATATAAAATTACAATTACTATAAATACTGCAATTATTATCATATATAGTTTATTGTTCTTAATAAAATAATTATCGCCACTTTCCATAAAGTAGGCCTCCTATTACTATCTCTTATCTACTATTTTATATGGATCTAATTTTCTGAAATCTGCTATCATATCTATGATTCCTAAAATAATATAAATTAAATAGGAAAATAAAGTTACTATTAAAATAACAGCAATAAGCTTATTGCTCATATTAAACTTTCGTTTTAGATAATATGCAGCTAAAGATACTCCATCTACTATAAGTACAAATTGAATCATAAATTTCCCGAAATTTATAAAATAATACCCTAGTTCCATATTGCTTCTATTCATCAATAAGCCTATAATAATAATGACTACAAGCACTGTACCAACCCTTGTACTCATATATATTTCACCGAATGGCTTTGTAAGCACATCATAATGCAATTTCTTAAGAATCAAATTTCCTATCAAATAACATATATAAGCCATGAGAAATGAAAATACCACAAATGATGCTGGTATAATTCTTAATATAATCTCTGGTTTAAGATAAGTTAGCATACTTTCCATATAACTAATCTGATCTTTAGGTACACCCATCTTATTATACATATCTATAGATTCTTTAAAAGGTTTTATTATAGAACTATCTATAAATCCATATATTCCTTGATTAGTTATTATATTTATATATACTAGTAAATATATAATTGTTCCTATAAAAATACTTATAGATAACAATATAATAGTTGTATTAAACTTCTTTTTATTTTTTACACAATATCCAAATACAAGGCCTGGCAGCCCATTTAGGACCACACCTGATAGCGAAACTACTGGATTATACAATATACCTATAAAGATTGCACTAGCTACAATAGAAACTAGAGTAACTTTAAAATTCTGTCTTATAAACAATATTGCTATTGGTATTGGAAGGATAAAATTTGTAAGCATTGATAATATAGGTACATATACGCATATCAATGTAATTACTATAATAATAGCAGTTGTTAAACCTGCTTCTACTATAGCTTTTGTATTATAACTCTTATTTGGCATTTTTACCTCCATCATCTTTCTTTAATGTGATTATATAGTTTACTTAAATCCTTTCCATCTTTTTCTATTTGATCGTCTTCAATTATCCCAAGTTTCAATTTTTTCTTCATTGTTTCATCTACTGCAGTATGGGAATATCCTAATCTTTCTGCCAATATATACAGTATTATTATTGCCCCGGAAATGGAATCAAGTATTGCTTCTTGTGCTACATTGCTGCCTTTTGTGAGCAACTTAAATAGGTCCCCTATAGTAACTATAAGATTTGCCTTTAATTCTTCTATTATTTTTACATTGTACATAATATTAAAATCTTTTTTTTTCATATGAATCATCCCCTTTTGGCTCTTACTATCATTTTAATTATTTTTAAAGGTTTATGCAACAAAATAGAATATATTTGAATCTTTTAATAAATATGATTATATATTTAATTTTAGCCAACTATACGTATTTTATTAAAATAAAAAGTCATCAGCACTATATTGCTAATGACTTAATCAAAATGAATATTATATTACTCTGTTGTAAATGGTAATAATGCTATGTTTCTTGCTCTCTTTATTGCATCAGTAAGTTCTCTCTGATGCTTAGCACAATTTCCTGAGATTCTTCTTGGAAGTATCTTTCCTCTTTCAGTAACATATTTTCTTAATTTATTTATATCTTTATAATCTATAGATTCAGATTTATCCATGCAAAATGCACAAACTTTTCTTCTTGTTCTTCTCATTCTGCCTGAATTTCTTTTTCCATTTTCTCTACCGTTTGGCATAATATATCTTCCCTCCTTACCTTATTATTAGAATGGAATATCACCATCATCAACTGGTGTTATATCCTCTCCATAATTATTTTCATCAAAGCTTTGAGTATTTCCAAAATTATTAGATTGAGAATTCATATTATTAGATGATCCTTGAGATTTTTCGCCCCATTCCAAGAATTGAACCTCATCTGCAATAACCTCTGTAACATATCTTCTCGTACCGTCTTTAGCTTCATAATTTCTAGTTTGGATTCTTCCGCTAATTCCTATGAGTTTACCTTTACTCATATAATTTGCTGTAGACTCAGCTTGTTTTCCCCATACAACTACAGGTATAAAATCGGCTTCTCTCTGTCCATTTTTAGAAAATCTTCTATCAACGGCTATAGTAAAGGTGGTAACTGCTGTACCATTTCCAGGAGTAAATCTCAACTCAGGATCTTTGGTCAATCTTCCAATTAAAACAACTCTGTTCAATTAAAACACCACCTATTTTTCATTATTTACTATTATGTGTCTTACAACACCATCTGTAATTCTAAATACTCTGTCTAACTCTTTTGGTAATTCAGGATCAGCACTAAAATTTATCAAAGTATAATATCCTTCGTTAACTTTTTTTATTTCATAGGCAAGCTTTCTCTTACCCCAAACATCAACGTTGTCTATTACTCCTCCACCATTTTCTATTACACCTTTAAACTTTTCGATATTAGCTTTACAAGCCTCTTCGTCTAATGACGGATGCAATATAAATATAGTTTCGTATTTTCTCATTAGATTTCACCTCCTCCCCTTGGACTAACGGCTGTAATTTTTACAGCAGGGATTACAAGATTTTATTTTATCATACTTTGATATATATATCAATATTAACTTTCGTCTTGGTAGTTTTGTTTTATTACTTTTTTTACACTCTTTTCAAATTTGTTTCTGCTAAGCATTACTATTCTTCCACATCCTAAACATTTTATTTTTATGTCTGCACCTAGTCTTATAACTTCCCAATTATTACTTCCACATGGATGACCTTTTTTCATTTCTACGATGTCACCAATATAAAAAACTTTCTTCATGTTTTATTGCCCCCTTGTAATCTTTACTTCTTTATATGGTAATTTTATATTATCTTTCTTTAACGCTTTAATGATTTCATCTCTCAATTTTACTTCCATTTTCCACTGCTGCATAGGTTGGGTCCTGCCTATTATTCTTATTGTTACGACTCCATCTTTTATTTTAGTTATTCCCAAAACACTTGGCCCATCAGTTATTTCTTCATTATTAGTACCAAACCTTTTACAAAGATCTGACATTTTTGATATGACATTGTCAGAATCTTCCTCATAGGAAATATCTATATCGACCAAGATTTTAGAACTTCCCCTAGAATGATTGGTCGTTTCAGTAATAAGTCCATTTGGAATTATATGCAGGTCTCCATTTAGATCTCTTATTTTAGTAATCCTAAGCTCCAAACTTTCAACAATGCCACTTTTATCCCCTATGTCCACATATTCACCTACAGAAAACTGATCTTCAAATAATATAAAGAATCCATTTATTACATCTTTTATAATGCTTTGAGCTCCAAAGCCTACAGCTACACCTCCTATGCCAGCAAAGGTAAGCCCTGTAGCCCCAACTTTCGGCATAATAATCGATATTATACCAAATACTCCAAAAAAATAAACACAATATTTTAATACGCTTTTCAATATTGCTCCTACAGTTTTGACCTTTCTATCATCTAGTGAAAATTTAAAGTATTTTTGTTTTTTTACATATCTATTTATAATCATATTGCCAATTTTTATAATAATATACATGATTATTAGTATAAGTATTATTTTTATAAAACCAGATATGATACTATATATTTTTTCTTCAGATATAGGAAACCTACCTATAGTAATTCCTCCATTATAAGTAGCAATTTTAAAAATAGAAAATAATTTTTCTTTCATTAAACTTACCTACCTTTAATATCAATTAACTTATATCCTCCTGAATTTCTCAGGTATATATTTTTAAAAGAAATTTTTTCTTTTTGGAATAAAAACTTAACTTTGTCCAAATTTTCAACATCAAATTTTATACTTATACCACAACTTTTAGTTATTACTACTGGAGTAGGCATAACATCTATGGATATATTCTTATTTCTAAAAAAAGTTTCTCCTGCTATTGCATCATGGGTATTTTTAAATGTTATTATATAATATCTATTCATACTATAATTATAGTTTAATTAAACTATATCCCCTTTCTAAAATAATTACTAATATATGGTATACAGATATAATATATTAGTTTATAATTAATATATATATAATATTGATGCATTTATTATACAATTTACATCAAATATATATATAGATGTACATTATTCATTATATATTATAATAACATAATTTAATATAATTTCATTACTTACATACAACTAAAAGATAAAGAAGGGGGTAACTCTAGAAAATGGATTCATTAATAGAAAAAGTAAATAAGTTAATCTTATTTTTTATAATATATACAGGTGCATTTATAATATTTTTTGGTACACTTCATTATACGCTTCCATTTGTTTTGGCATTAGTTTGTGCTTTAATACTTAAGAGGCCAACAGTGTATATTTCAAAAAAATTAAATATAAAACCATCTGTAGCTTCATTAATTACTACTATAATATTTTTCGCAATAATAATTATTGGTCTTGTATTTGGAATTGTTCACTTAACTCAAGAAACGATACAATTTGGAAAAAATACTCAAACGTATATATCACAAAATTCTAATAATATATTAAATTCATTTTATAAATTACAAAAATACTATAATAATTTGGATCCCAACATAATAAATGCTATAAATAAAAATTTCACTAGTTCTATTACAAAGCTATCAAATGTTGCAGTATCTATCTCAGGTAAATTTGTATCCTATATAATAAATCTTGTTGCCACTATACCGTATATATTAATGGTTATATTATTTACACTTTTATCTACGTATTTTTTTACAAAAGATATGTTAACAGTAAAAAACAAGCTAATAACTATATTACCTGAAAATAAAGCTAATAAATTATTCTCAATTTACACTGAAACAAAAAAAATGTTGTTAACCTATATTATATCCTATATGATAATAATTTCTATTACATTTGTAGAAACTCTAGTAGTATTTATGATATTCAAAATAAAATATGCTTTAATATTAAGTTTAGTATGTGCAATAGCTGATTTACTTCCTATTCTAGGTATTGGTACTATATATATCCCTCTTGCTTTAATTTATTTTTTTATATTCAAAAATTATCTTGTAGCTTTAGGGCTTGTTATAGCCTATGTAGTAGTTTCAATAATTCGACAAATAATAGAACCTAAATTGGTATCTTCTTCATTAGGATTAAATCCTGTAGCAGTATTAGCTTCTCTTTTCATAGGATTAAAAGCATATGGAATCATAGGAGTGTTATTTTGTATATTTTTAGTCATGTTTTATAACATATTAAAAAAATCAGAAATACTCTAAAATTATTAGCTTTTATATTGATTATGTATAAGAAACCTTATTATGGTTACAATTTATACCATAGGAGGTTTTTTATATGTCTAAAAAAACAATTATAGATTCTAATAAAAGAAATTCCATAATATCTTTAAGAGATAATCTAAGTCATATACTATATCCATTGGTAAAATCAGGTAGGACTATAATAATAGTATGCATTGGAACGGACAGATCCACGGGTGATAGTCTTGGCCCATTAATAGGAGAAAAATTGAAATTTCTAGTTAGAGATCAAGTACATATATATGGAAATTTAAAAACTCCTGTTCACGCAAAAAATCTTGAGGAAATTGTTAATAAAATAAATCTAAAATATAAAAGCCCGTATATAATAGCTATTGATGCATGTCTGGGTAGTCTACAAAATGTAGGTAAAATAATACTAGAAGCTAAACCGCTCCATCCCGGATCTGCAATGAATAAATCTCTCCCATCAATAGGAGATTTAAGTATAACCGGAATAGTAAATATATCTGGTGTTATGGAATTTATGGTATTGCAAAATACAAGATTATTTATAGTAATGCAACTTGCTGATATAATTTCAAGGGGAATATATCATGCAATAATAAAAACAGTAGGTGGAAAAAAATCTTCAAATCATAGGCATAAAATTATGGAGAATATGTAATTTTATTTATCACATTGTTATAACTCTTACTATATAAAATATTATCTATATCTTCTATGTTTTTCCCAGCGACATCAATTATTATAGTTTTTCCAAATTTAATAGTGTTGCTCATATTTAATTTATTTAATCCACCATCTTTCAAATCACAAATAATAGCATCAAAAATATCTTCTTTTTCCGAAATTACATTATAGCCTTTTTTTTTCAATCCATCACTTATTTGACTTAATTCACTTGAAACATAAACTTTCATAAAAAAGAACCTCCTTAAGGATATTATTACCCTCAGGAGATTCTTTATGTATATTATTTATCAATTTTTTTATTAATACATTCTTGTAAAACTTGATTTTCTTCATTAGATAATTCATATCTAGACATACCCTTATCTATAGGCTTAGCATAAGTTGTACTTTCACTTCTACCATATATTCCTGTGATTATAACACCACTATTATTCCCATCTAAAATTGCTACTGAAAAGCTCAAATCACTACCAACGTCTTCAAATGCCCTGTATCTTATAATAGAAATTTTTTGGACACAAGTATTATATTTTTGGCTTAATTTTTCAAATTTTTCTTTCATGAAATCAGTTTCCTGTTTTGCTTCATCTATATTATCTAAATATCCTATAATAAGTTGTTCCAAGTTTTTATTATCTACTCCTCTCATAAGTCGTCTATATTTATTCTCAACTTTATTTAAAGCTTTAGTTAATACTGCAACTATTATAAATAATATTATAATCAATACAAAAAGAACAGCCATAATATAAATTTGAAAATTGCCTATATTTTTTAAAATATATTCCATGTCTTTTTCTCCTTCCATAAAAATGTTTCATGTGAAACATTTTATTTATGCTATGATTCATTTCATCAAACCTTAAACTTTTAAAATATCTAATATTCTCTGTAAATCATCTGGTGAATAATATTCTATTTCTATCTTTCCCTTATTTTTTTTATCATTTAATGTAACTTTAGTACCAAATAATTCTTTCAACTTTTCTTCTATATCAATATAATATGGATTACTTTTTATTTGTCTGTTTCCTATATCCTTTTTAGCATGTTTAATATCCTTAACAAGCTTTTCCACTTGACGTACAGTTAAATCATTTTTTATTATACTTTTAGCCAATTCATATTGTGAATTTTTATCTTCCAAAGTTAAAAGTGTTCTTCCATGACCTTCTGTTATTAATCCATTAATTAAATAATCTTGAACTCTACTATCCAAGTTTAATAATCTCATACAATTTGTTATTGCTGTCCTGGATTTACCTATTTTATTTGCCAATTCCTCCTGTTTGAGTTTGAAATCATTAATCAGTTTTTTATATGCAATGGCTTCTTCTATTGGATTTAAATCCTGTCTTTGTATATTTTCTATTAAAGAAATTTCAAGTATATCCCTATCTGATAAACTCATTACTATAGCAGGCACTTCTTTCAATCCTGCTAATCTAGCTGCTCTCCATCTTCTTTCACCTGCAACTATTATATATTTATCTTTTTCTCTGTTTAATATAAGTGGTTGTATTATGCCGTGTTCTTTTATAGATTGAGAAAGTTGTACAATCTTACCCTCATCAAAATTTTTCCTAGGTTGTTCTTCATTAGCACTTATAGACTCTATATTAATTTTTTTAACAGTAGTTTCAGTATCACTATTATTTAAAATATCATCAGGTATTAGTGCTCCTAATCCCCTGCCTAACCCATATTTTTTATTCAAAACATATTTACTGCTGCCTAAAATACAGATAAGATGTTATATCCTACAGCAGTAACCCCCTTTCTTTATAATTCTTTAATTCCCTAATTTTAATTTACAAATATTCTATGTACATTAATTGATCAATTTACATTTTTGTCTCTTTAAAAACTCCTCTGTTAAATTATCATAAGCTTTAGCTCCTCTGCACTTATCATCATAAAGTGCTATAGGTAATCCAAAGCTTGGTGCCTCAGCTAATCTTATATTACGTGGTATTGTAGTTGTATAAACTTTATCTTTAAAATATTTTTTTACCTCTGATGCTACTTCATTAGATAGTCTTGTCCTTCCATCATACATACTCATAACTACTCCCTCAACATCTAAATCAGGATTTAAAGATCTTTTTACTAGTTGTATAGTATTTACTAGCTGACCAACTCCCTCTAAAGCGTAAAATTCACATTGTATAGGAATAAGAACGCTATTTGAACAAGAAAGTGCATTAATAGTTAGAATACCTAATGATGGAGGACAATCTATAAATACAAAATCAAAGTCTTGCTTCATACTTTTTATCTTATCTTTTAATATACTTTCTCTATTGTTTACATTAATTAACTCAACTTCTGCTCCGGCTAATTCCATAGTAGATGGAATCATATAAAAATTATCTACTAATTCAGATTTTTTCATTACTTGATCAATATCTGAATCTGAACACAATATGTCATATATAGATTTATCTATACTTGACTTATCAAATCCCAAACCACTTGTAGTATTACCCTGAGGATCAATATCAATATTTAAAACTTTATATCCTTTAACAGCTAAATAAACGCTGAGATTAATACTTGTAGTTGTTTTTCCAACTCCACCTTTTTGATTAAATATAGAAATTATTTTCATAGCATTCACCACCTTTTTATTACTTAATTTTAATTATATATTTTTCTCTACTATAATTAAAGAGTTTTTATTATTAATTTAAAATGAAATAGATTAAATGTTTCACATGAAACATTTAATCTATTTCATTGTCTAAAAAAGGACATTTAAAGTACAATATTTAAATGTCCCTAAATTATTTTTATTTTTTAGGAATTGTTATAGTTATCTGTATTTTATCTTCCATATCTTTAGATGAATATTTGGCTTTTAATCCATATTTGTCAAATACCTGTTTAACCGTATTTACATATACTCTAGGAGAAAATATTCCCTTTATTCTTTTCTTTTTTTTCTTTCCTTTTTTATCAATTAATCCTTCTAGTTCTTTTTCAATCAATTCTTCTGTTTTCTTTACATTTAAAGATTTTTTCAATATAATATCAAGTATCTTTATTTGAAGTTCAACAGATGGAAGTTTCAGTAAAGCTCTTGCATGCCTCTCTGTTAAATTATTTTTGAGAATTATTTCTCTTACCTGTTTATTCAACTTAAGAATTCTAATTTTATTAGCAATAGTTGATTGTTTTTTACCTATAACCTCAGCTAGTTTTTCTTGAGTATATGAATGATCCTTTATCAAATTATAATAAGCTTCTGCCTCTTCCAAAAAATTTAGATTTTCCCTCTGTAAATTTTCAAGTAATGCTATTGCTGCTGATTCTTTATCACTTATATTAACTATTATAACAGGGACTTCCTTAAGTCCTATTTTTTTAGCAGCTCTTAATCTTCTTTCACCTGCTATTAATTCATACTTATACTCATTCAATTTTCTTACAGATAGTGGTTGAACTATTCCATAAGATTTTATAGATTGTGCTAACTCATTTAAACTTTCTTCATCAAAATATTTTCTTGGCTGATATATATTAGGTGAAATTAAATCTACAGATATATAATTAATATTTTTTTGCATAGCTATCCATCCCTCTTACACTTCCTATTATTAACATTTCTCCATTGTAACTTAAAATCCTTCTTATTTTTGTAAATTTCGTACGACAAATTAATAGTTTTATTTTAATGGTTTCTTTGAAACAGTTCCAGCTTTTCTAGGATATAATTTTGGGGTACTATTTATCTTTTTAATTATTACTAGATTATGATTTAATTCACTATTTTCCATATCAACTTTAATGATATCTTCTATATGTCCACCTAATATATCAATAGCATGTTTACTCTCATTAATTTCTTCTTTTAAGGAAGGTCCTTTCATAGCTATAAAATATCCTCCTATTTTTACATATGGCAAGCAAAATTCACTTAATACTGTTAAATTAGCTACTGCCCTTGAAACTGAAACATCAAATGATTCTCTATATTCATTTTTTCTACAAATATCTTCAGCTCTTCCATGTATAGTTTGAATATTTTTCAAATTCAATTTGTCTATAACTTCATCTAAAAATTTTATTCTTTTGTTTAGGGAATCCAAAAGCAAACCATTTATATCTGGTCTGATTATACCCATTGGTATACCCGGAAAACCAGCTCCACTTCCAATATCAATAAAATTATGACTATCTTTAATTGGAGAAAACTTAAATATTTTTATACAATCTATAAAATGTTTTTTAATTATTGCATCATCTTCAACTATAGCAGTAAGATTAATTTTTTTATTCCATACTTGAATTAAATTTTTATACTCCAAAAAATCTTTATATTTTTTTTCGTCAAAATCAACTCCTGAATCAAGACAAGCACTTCTCATAATTTCAAAATAATCCATAATTTAATTACTCCTATCTAAATTATTTTGTCTTCTTATCTTTTCCATATAAATCATTAGAACAGATATATCAGCAGGAGAAACTCCTGAAATTCTAGAAGCTTGCCCTATATTCATCGGCTTTACTTTATTTAACTTTTGAATAGCCTCAATCCTCAATCCCTTTACTTCATCATATCTTATATCACCAGGTATAACTTTATCTTCAAATTTTTTAAATTGTGCTATCTGCTGTAACTGTTTATCAATATATCCCTCATATTTTGAAATAATATTTACTTCCTCTTGAATATCTAAATCCAAATTTGGTCTATCTTTATCCAATAGTGCAACTCTCATATAATCCAATTCAGGTCTTTTTATTATATTATATAAACTTTCTGTTTTCTTTAATTCCGAAGAACCTATTGAAGTTAAGAATTCAATTACTTCTTTCTTAGGTGTAATATTTATCTTTTTAATTCTATCTATTTCATGAAATATTGAATTCTTCCTGTTTATAAATCTTTTATATCTTTCTTCGGTAACAAGTCCTATGCTATATCCTAACTTTGTTAATCTAAGATCTGCATTGTCCTGTCTGAGTATTAGTCTGTATTCAGCTCTTGAGGTCATCATCCTATATGGTTCTTCCGTACCTTTTGTGACTAAATCATCTATTAAAACCCCAATATATGCATCAGACCTTTTTAAAATAAGTGGTTCTTTATTTCTTGCTTTAAGTGCAGCATTGATTCCTGCAATTAATCCTTGAGCTGCAGCTTCTTCATAACCTGAACTTCCATTTAATTGACCAGCTCCAAACAATCCATCAATATTTTTAAATTCTAATGAAAGCTTAAGTTGAAGTGGATTAATACAATCATATTCAATAGCATAACCAGTTCTTAAAAATTCTACATTTTCGAGTCCTGTTATAGTTTTATACATAGCTAATTGAACATCTTCAGGCATAGATGTAGATGCCCCATCCACATATAACTCGTCTGTATTTTCACCTTCTGGTTCTATAAATATTTGATGTTTTTCTTTATCTGGAAATCTAACTATTTTATCTTCAATTGAAGGACAATATCTTGGCCCCACAGACTTAATAGAACCATTATAGAGTGGAGATCTATCTATATTTTCCTTTATAACTTTTATCGTATTCTCCGTAGTATAGGTTAAATAACAAGATATTTGCTCTCTATCTAATGACTCCGTCATAAATGAAAATGGAATTATCCTTCTGTCACCTTTCTGCTCTATCATTTTAGAAAAATCGACACTTCTTCTGTTTACTCTAGCAGGAGTACCAGTTTTAAATCTTCTAAGTTCTATATTCAAATTCAATAAACTTTGAGAAAGATCATTAGCCGGCATAAATCCATTTGGTCCTGAACTATAGCTAACATCTCCTATAATAACTTTACCTTTCAAATAGGTTCCTGTTGCTAGAACTACACATTTTGATTTAAAGCATGCCCCATTTTTAGTACTTATACCACATACTTTACCTAAATTATCTGTTTCTATATTAAGTACCTCTAATTGTCTTAAATATAAATTAGACTGTTTTTCCAATACTCTCTTCATTCTTCTAGAATAATTACTTTTATCGGCTTGGGCTCTCAATGAATGTACTGCTGGTCCTTTAGAAGTATTCAACATTCTGGATTGTATAAAAGTATTGTCAATATTTACTCCCATTTCACCTCCAAGTGAATCTATCTCTCTAACTAAGTGTCCCTTTGCCGTTCCACCTATATTAGGATTACATGGCATAAATCCTACGCTATCCAGGTTCATCGTACATACAAGTGTTTTACATCCCATTCTAGCTGCAGCAAGCCCTGCTTCACATCCAGCATGTCCTGCTCCTACTATTATTACATCATAACTTTCTGAAAAGTATTTCATTGAATATACCTACTTTCCTAAACAAAATTTTGAAAATATCTTATGAATTATATCTTCTTCAATGGTATCACCAGTTATTTCTCCAAGACTTGACCAAGCATTTCTAAGATCAATTGATGCAAGATCAATAGCTTGAGTATTATTTAAAGTATTTATAGCATCTATACAACTATCTTTAGACTTAATTAGAGCTTCTTTATGTCTTGTATTCGTCACCAAAAAATTATCTGATTTTATTTCCCCATTAAAAAATAATTTTTTTATACAATCCTTTATATCCTTAATGCCAATTCCTGACTTTAAAGATGTCTTTATTACAAAATCTAAATTTAAATTCTCATCCTTAATATGATTTAAGTCTATTTTAGCATTTAAATCACTTTTATTTAACAAAATAATATACTTTTTATTCTTTATATATTGTATAATTTCTTCATCAAGTTCATCTAACTCATTGCTTGAATCTAACATCAATATAACCAGATTAGCCTCATTAATTTTTTGCTTTGATTTTTCTACTCCTATTTTTTCTACTACATCTTCCGTATTTCTTATTCCAGCAGTATCAATTATCTTTATTGGAATACCTTCTATATTTATATATTCCTCAATAACATCCCTAGTAGTACCTGGAATATTTGTAACTATAGCCTTATTCTCATGTATAAGTGAATTCAAAAGAGATGATTTGCCTACATTGGGCTTTCCAACTATTACAATATTTAATCCCTCTCTAATTATCTTTCCTTCATCAGAATTCCTTAAAATACTCTCTATATCCAATATTATTTTTTTAATCTGAGGAGTAATTTTATCTGATGTCATTTCTTCCAAATCCTCTTCAGGATAATCAACTGTAGCTTCAATACGTGCAATTATATCCAATAGTTCTTCTCTTAATGGATTTACTCTATTTGAAATACTGCCTTCAGCCTGACTAAGTGCCGATTTCATGGAAATTTCAGTTTTTGCACGTATTATATCTATAACAGCTTCAGCCTGACTTAAATCAATTCTATTATTTAAAAAAGCTCTTTTTGTAAATTCACCGGGTTCTGCAAGTCTTGCTCCACATTTAATTACTTCTTCAAGAATTTTATTTGTAGTAATAATTCCACCATGACAATTTATTTCAACAATATCTTCAGCCGTGTAACTTTTAGGACCTTTCATAAAACTTACTATAACTTCATCTATCAATTCACCATTTTCTTTTCCAACTATAAAACCATATCTCATAGAGTATGACTTTATATCCATTAATTTTCTATCATTCTTTCCTCTAAATATATTATTAACTATTTTAAGAGAATTTTCACCGGAAATCCTTATAATAGATATGCCAGCTTCACCCGGAGAAGTTGCAACTGCTGCTATGGTATCAAATTCTTTCATTAGCTTCACTCCATTTCAAATTTAAAATTTAGAGCTTGTTATATTATAAATAAAAAGAAAGCCATTATCAGGCTTTCTTTAAAATAACTACAACTCTTCTAAAGGGTTCCTTACCTTCACTATAAGTACTTACTAAAGAATCATTTTGGAGTGTGGAATGAATTATTCTTCTCTCATATGGATTCATCGGTTCAAACTTCACAGTTCTACCTGTTCTTTTTACTTTTTCACACACTCTTCTAGCAAGCTTTCTTAATGTTTCTTCCCTCTTACACCTATAATTTTCGGTATCTAATACAACTCTTTTATATTCCATATCATGATTCTTATTTACTACTAAGCTCATAAGATATTGTAGTGAATCCAAAGTTTCACCTCTATATCCTATAAGTATACCCATATCTTCCCCTGCTAAATCTACTTTTATTATATTATCTTGTTCTTTTATTGTAATATCAGCTTTCACCTTCATACAATACAAAATATTTTTTAAAAATACTCTTACATCATTTATGTAATCTCTTTTTAATTTTACTCTTATTTTGGCTGGTCTATTTCCAATTAAACTAAATAAACCTTTATTACCTGAATCTAAAACCTCAAATTCAACTCTATCTATATCTACTTTTAATTCTAATAGGGCATTTTTTAAAGCATCATCTACCGTTTTTCCGGTCATTTCTAAAACCTTCATACCGTAATAGCCACCCCCTAAGTTTTAGTTATCAACAACTCTCTTTTCTTCAATTCTTTTTATAACAAAGTTTTGAGCAACTTGAATCAAATTACTAACAACCCAATAAAGTACTAGTGCAGATTTCAATCTCCAACTTATGAAAACCATAAAAATTCCCATACCTATATTCATCTTGCTACTCTGACCAGCTTGAGGATTATCTCCTGAAGGCATTATCAACCAACCAGAAAGAAATGTGGTTAAACCAGATAAAATTGAAAGAACTATGTCTGGCTTTGATAAATCCTTAACCCATAAAAAGCTAATTCCATTCAACCCTGTAAGATGATTAAAAACATAATATAAGGCTACAAGTATAGGCCATTGAATTAAAAGTGGAAGACATCCACTAAATGGACTGGCTCCTTTTTCTTTATAAAGCTTCATCATTTCCTTCTGAGCTTTTTGCGGATCATTCTTATATTTATCTTGTATTTTCTTTACTTCTGGCTGAATTTTATTCATTACAAGTGAAGATTTAATTTGCTTAATGCCTAAAGGAAGTATTATTACCCTAATTATTACAGTCATTAAAATTATGGCTATACCATAAGAAACATTTGGATTAGGAAATACAGAAATTACTCCTCCGTGCAAATAATTAAAAAAATGCACAAAAGCATTATTTAAATATTTCATATTAACCTCCTGATGATTTATTTAACTGGATCATACCCACCCTTGCAAAACGGATTACATCTTAATATTCTCTTTATAGACATAACTCCACCTTTTAAAACTCCATATTTCTCAATCGCCTGTAAGGCATATTCTGAACAAGTTGGATAGAATCTACAGCATGATCTCTTCAAGGGTGATATATATTCTCGATAAAATTTTATTAGATATATTAAAATTTTTTTCATTTATATAACCCTGATTTTTTTATCAAATTTTTAACACTATTGCTTATATTACTATAATCCTTATTATTTGAAGCATTTCTAGCTATAAATACTAAATCATACCCAGTCTTAAAATTATCACAATTAAGTCTAAAACTTTCTTTAATTAACCTTTTAATTCTATTTCTTATAACACTTTTACCTACTTTTTTACTTACAGATATACCTAGTCTATTAAAATTTTTTCTATTTCTATATACATAAAGAACTAACAAATTATTTGAAAAAGATTTACCTCTTCTGTAAACAGCTCTAAATTCTGCATTTTTTCTCAATCTATAAATCATTACAATATTACTCCTCTTTTTTCCCTTCATTGCAGAAAAAGGCCACAAAAGCGGCCTTTATGCTGATAATCTTTTTCTACCTTTTCTTCTTCTTCTCTTAATAACGTTTCTACCAGACAAAGTTCTCATTCTTTTTCTAAAACCATGTTCTCTTTTTCTTTGTTTCTTTTTTGGTTGATATGTCATCCACATAATAATCTAACTACTACTCTAATAATATATATATAATAAATGTAGTTTATTTATACATTATTATATTTTTTATTATATAGTAGTTTGCCTCCCTTCTATACTTTAAATTTCTAGTTTTTATTTATAATCAATAAATACCTACAGTTTTTAGATTTATCGAACTCTAAAAATTAAGACATTAAATATTGTACTACTAGTCAATATATCTTTATCAATTTTAAAGTTTTACTATTAAATTATATATTCACTGTACTACAATGTCAACACTAATTAATAATTTACAATATGCCTAAAATTTATAATTAACTAAACTAAATATTTTATATACATGCAATATAAATACATTTTTGTGGATAACTTCTTGAATCGGCGTTTTTATTTTGATATTATTAATAGAGTATGTGTATAATTTATAAAAATATTGACTTATCCACAGTTGTTGATAAAGTTGTGGATAAAATGTGTAATCCTGATATTATTTTATTATATCTTTACATATTACCTCGTATTCTACTATAATAGACAAGTTAATAAAATTAATTATTACTTGTTTATAATTTTATTTTATTAAATTAAATAAACAAAATTATAAACATGTGAATATTTTTATAAACATATGGAAAGTAATTATAATACTTTGTTTATAACTTTGTTTGTATATTGTGAGTTTATTATCTAAGACTGGAGGATATAAAATGAATGCCTATCTAAAAGAATTATGGGATAAAACTTTAAATATTATAAAAGGTGAACTTACAGAAGTAAGTTTTAACACATGGCTTAAAAGTATTACACCCATATCGATAGAAGATAATGTACTAAAATTAAGTGTACCAAATGAACTAACTCGAGGCGTTCTTGATAACAAATATAAGGAATACATTATTAAAGCTTTAAAAATTCTTACTTCTAAAAATTACACAATTGAATTTTCAATATATCAAGAAGAAGCATTTACCTTAGATGAAAAAGATACTCAACATAGACAAGAAAAAATAAATAACGAATCATCAACTCTATTAAATCCAAAGTATACATTTGATTCGTTTGTTGTTGGAAATAGCAATAGATTTGCTCATGCAGCTTCATTAGCTGTAGCAGAATCTCCAGCTAAAGCCTATAATCCATTATTTATATATGGTGGTGTAGGTCTTGGTAAAACTCATTTAATGCATGCTATAGGTCATTACATATTAAAAAATAATCCATCATTAAAAGTTGTATATGTCTCATCAGAAAAATTTACAAATGAACTTGTAAATTCTATAAAAGATGATAAAAATGTAGAATTCAGGGATAAATACAGAAATATAGATATATTACTTATAGATGATATACAATTTATAGCCGGAAAAGAACGAACTCAAGAGGAATTTTTTCATACTTTTAATTCATTATATGAAGCAAATAAACAAATTATTCTATCTAGTGATAGACCGCCAAAAGAGATCTCTACATTAGAAGATAGATTGGTTTCTAGATTTGAGTGGGGCCTTATAGCAGATATTCAACCTCCAGATTTTGAAACTAGGATTGCCATACTTAAGAAGAAAGCTGATGTAGAAAAACTCAATATTCCAAATGAAGTCATGGTATATATAGCTACAAAAATAAAATCCAATATAAGAGAATTGGAAGGAGCATTAATAAGAATTGTAGCTTTCTCATCACTTACGAATAAAGAAATAAGTGTTGATCTAGCAGTTGAAGCATTAAAAGACATAATTTCCAGCAAACAGTCTAAACAAGTAACAATAGGATTAATTCAAGAAGTAGTAGCTAATTATTACAACCTGCAGATATCCGATTTCAAATCTGCAAGAAGAACAAGAAATGTAGCTTTTCCAAGACAAATAGCAATGTATCTTAGTAGAAAGCTAACAGATATGTCACTTCCTAAAATAGGGGAAGAATTTGGAGGTCGTGATCATACAACTGTAATTCACGCATATGAAAAAATATCTGGAAATTTAAAGGTAGATGAAAGCCTTCAAAATGCAGTAAGTGAGTTAACTAAAAGAATAAATCAAAAATAATTATAAACAATTGTTGATATTTTTATTATAAAAACATGTTGATAAAAATAAATACTAAATTTATATTCTAATTATGTGGATAAAGTCAAATTTTTATTAGTTACTTATCCACAATTATTTTTCTTATTTTCTGTTACAATATCGACGTTCGCTAATATTATCTACATATCCACAGCCCCTACTACTATTACTATAAGATAATTATCTAATTATCTATCTTATTACAAAAAATATTTATACCCAAAGGAGGATACTTTAATGAAGTTTATATGTGAAAAATCAAATCTACAAGAAGCTGTTTTTACAGTACAAAAAGCAATAACAGGTAAATCTTCCATGCCTATACTTAATGGCATACTAATAGAAACAAATGGCAGTGAATTAATATTAACAGGTTCAGATATAGATCTAAGTATAACTACAAAAATTGAAGCAACTATTTTAGAAGAAGGTTCTGTAATAATAAATGCAAAATTATTTGGAGAAATAATAAGAAGATTACCTAATGATGATATAAACATCGAAACTATAGATGACAATACAACTCAAATATTATGTAAAAAATCAAAATTTAATATAATAAATATGAATACAAATGATTTTCCTGAACTCCCTAATATTAATGAAAATATGTTATTTTCAATACCTGAAAATATACTTAAAAATATGATAAGGGAAACAATATTTGCAACAGCACAAGATGAAACCAGACCTATACTTACTGGAATTTTATTTGAAATAAAAAATAAAACTATAAATTTAATTGCACTTGATGGATATAGATTAGCTCTTAGATTTGAAACATTAGATAATGATAATGAAATAAATGCAGTAATTCCAGGTAAAACACTAAATGAAGTATCAAAAATTTTAGAAGATAGAGAAGATAATGTTGATATTACATTTACTCCTAACCATATACTTTTTAACTTAGGAAAAACTAAAATAGTGTCAAGACTTTTAGAAGGAGAATTTATAAAATATAAATCAATAATTCCTGAAGAATTTAATTTGAAAGTTACAGCTAAAAGAGAAGAACTCTTAAATTGTATTGAGAGGGCATCTCTTATGGCTAAGGACAGTAATACAAATTTAATAAAATTGAATATTGAAGAAAATAATATGATTATAACTTCAAATTCTCAATTAGGAATGGTAAAAGAAGAAGTTAATATAATTTTGCAAGGAAGCACTCTGCAAATTGCATTTAACTCGAAATATTTAATAGATGTACTTAAAATAATGGATGAAGAAGAAATAATATTAAATTTTTCAAGTAGTGTAAGTCCATGCGTTATAAAAAATAAAGATAAGAATAATTGTACTTATCTTGTTCTTCCAGTTAGGCTTTTAAATAATTAAAAAAATAAAAAATGGAGATAATAGAAAATGAAAGAAATAAAAATAAATACAGATATAATAAAATTAGATTCTTTTTTAAAATGGTGTGGTGCAGTTTCACTTGGTTCAGAAGCTAAAATGCTTATACAAAATGGATCAGTAAAATTAAATAATGATATAGAAACAAGAAGAAGTAAAAAATTATCAAGAGGGGATATAGTTGAATTAAATGGAATACAATATAAGCTCATATAAACTGTAAATATCATTAATTGTGCAATCTCCATATTGTGATATAATTAAAATTAGGTGTTTTGTATGTATATAAAGTATTTACAACTTGTTAATTTTAGAAATTACAAACAATTGTCTATTGAATTAAACAAAAATATAAATGTGTTTATAGGAAATAATGCACAAGGTAAAACCAATATATTGGAAAGTATATATTATTGCAGTATAGGTAAATCCTTTAGAACCAATAAGGACAAAGAACTAATAAAATGGGATGGAAAAGAATCATATATAAAAGCTTATATATCAAGAAAAGGCTTGGATAAAACAATAGAAATAAAAGTATTTAAAGAAGGAAAAAAAGGCATAAATATAAATTCTATAAAAGTAAATAAATTATCTGAGTTAATGGGAATTTTTAATGTAGTTATGTTTTCACCTGAGGATTTAAAGATAATAAAAGAATCTCCAATCTTTAGAAGAAAATTTTTGGATATGGAATTATGTAAATTAAATAAAAAATATTATTTTAATTTGGTCCAATACAATAAAGTTTTATCTCAAAGAAACATAATACTTAAAAGATGGAATAAAAAAAATATTAATATGCTCGGTGTATATGATCATCAATTATCAAAGTATGGATCAATAATTATAGATCTTAGAAATAAATATATAAAAGAGCTTAATGTAAAAGGAAAGATTATACATAAAAATATAACTTCAGGAATTGAAAAAATAGAATTTAAATATATAACCTCTATTAAAAATTTGGATGAAATTGAAGAAGGAATACTAGATAATTTAAAAAAGAGTAGAAATAATGATATAGAAAGGGGTAATACATCTACAGGTCCTCATAGAGATGATTTTAATGTATATATAAATGGTGTTGACGTCAGAAATTTTGGTTCTCAGGGACAACAGAGAACCTCAGTTTTAACTATGAAGTTTGCTTCTGTTGAAATAATAAAGGACCAAATAGGAGAATATCCTGTCTTACTTCTCGATGATGTCTTATCTGAGTTGGATAAAAATAGACAGGAGTACATATTAAATTCTATAAATAAAATTCAAACTCTTATATCTTGTACAGGGATTAACAACATAAAAAAATATATTGAAAATAAAGCTCAATTATTTGAAGTGAATAATGGAAGTATAATTAAAGTCTAATAGTTTGAAAGGAGATTTTTTATGTTTTTACATTTAGGTGAAAATATAGTTGTTCCAATAAAAAATATAATTGGTATATTTGATGTAGAAACTTCGATGTATGGTTCTGATACCACTCAATTTTTAAGAATGGCAGAAGAAGATGGATTTGTTCAGAGAATTACTAAAGATAAACCAAAATCATTTATTATTGCTGAAGTTGATAAAAAGAGCAAGATTTATTTATCGCCCATATCTTCATCAACATTGACCAAAAGATCAGAATCTTTATATTATGAATCTTAAAAAGATAGGAGGATAAATATGCCACAAGATACCAAAAAAGTTTATGACGAGAATCAGATACAAGTTTTAGAAGGTTTGGAGGCAGTAAGAAAAAGACCGGGTATGTATATTGGGAGTACCAGTTCAAAGGGACTTCATCATTTGGTATATGAAATAGTTGATAATAGTATAGATGAAGCACTAGCTGGATATTGTACTAAAATAAAAGTAGTTATAAATGAGGATAATTCTATAACTGTATCAGATAATGGAAGAGGAATGCCAGTAGGTATTCATCCTAAAATTAAGAAACCAACAGTTGAAGTAATAATGACTATACTACATGCTGGTGGAAAATTTGGCGGTGGAGGCTACAAAGTATCAGGAGGACTTCATGGAGTTGGTGCTTCAGTAGTAAATGCCTTGTCAGAGGATTGTAAAGTTGAAGTTAAAAGAGAAGGGCATATATGGAAACAGGAGTTTAAAAAGGGAAAACCTGTAACTGGTTTGGATATTATAGGTGATACCGATGAACACGGAACAAAAATTTATTTTAAACCTGATTCAGAGATATTTGATGAAATAGAATATGATTATTTAACTCTTGCAAATAGAATTAGGGAATTGGCCTTTTTAAACAAAGGCATTAAAATAGCTTTGGAAGATAAAAGAAATGATAAAAGTGAGCTTTTTCATTATGAAGGTGGAATAAAGTCTTTTGTTGAGTATCTTAATAGAAATAAACAGCCAATTCAAAAAGAACCTATATACCTAGAAGGTAAAAGAGAAGACTATTCTTTAGAAATCGCTATTCAATATAATGATGGTTATACCGAAAATATTTTTGCTTTTGCTAATAATATAGATACAGTGGAAGGTGGAACTCATTTAGCAGGATTTAAATCTGCTCTTACCAGGGTATTTAATGATTATGCCAAAAGATATGGTGTACTAAAGGAAAATGATAAGAATTTATCAGGAGAAGATATTAGAGAGGGATTAACAGCTGTTATATCTATAAAATTAACTGATCCTCAATTTGAAGGCCAGACTAAGACTAAACTTGGTAATAGTGAAGTAAGGGGAATAGTCGATAGCATAATGAGTGAAGCTGTAAGCAATTATCTTGAAGAAAATCCTCAAATAGCAAAGACAATATTGGATAAGTCACTAATGGCATCACGGGCTAGAGAAGCTGCTAGAAAGGCAAGAGAGATAACAAGACGTAAATCAGTACTTGAAAACACTTCACTTCCAGGAAAACTTGCTGATTGTTCTTCAAAGCATCCTTCTGAATGTGAGATATATTTAGTAGAGGGTGATTCTGCAGGAGGTTCAGCAAAGCAGGGAAGAGATAGAAAATTTCAGGCTATATTACCTCTTCGTGGAAAAATAATGAATGTTGAAAAACAAAGACTGGATAAGATACTTGGTTATGAGGAAATAAGGGCCATGATAACTGCTTTTGGTGGTGGAATAGGAAAAGATTTTGATGTTAGTAAAATAAGATATTACAAGATAATAATAATGACAGATGCAGATGTAGATGGAGCTCATATAAGAACTCTTCTTCTTACCTTTTTCTATAGATACATGAAAGAGTTAGTAGATCATGGACATATTTATATAGCACAGCCTCCCCTTTACAAGATAAGCAAAGGAAAGAAAGAAAATTATGCTTACTCTGATGAAGAACTTGAAGTTATACTTGAGGAAATGGGTGGAAAAGACAGTAGTATAAATATACAGAGATACAAAGGACTTGGAGAAATGGATTCTACGCAACTTTGGGATACTACAATGAATCCAGAAACTAGAACACTCCGTAAAGTAAATGTAGAAGATGCAATGGATGCTGATGAGATATTTACTATACTTATGGGAGATAAAGTAGAGCCTCGTAGAAATTTCATACAGGAAAATGCTAAGAAGGTTGTAAACTTAGATATATAGTAGAGAGGTGTAACATACATGTTTGACGAAGGAAAAATTTTACCCGTAGACATAAGCAATGAAATGAAAAAGTGCTATATAGATTATGCAATGAGCGTAATTGTAGGTCGTGCACTTCCTGATGTACGTGATGGATTAAAACCTGTTCATAGAAGAATATTATATTCTATGTATGAGTTAGGACTTACTCCAGATAAAGGATATAGAAAATGTGCAAGAATAGTAGGAGATGTTTTAGGTAAATATCATCCTCATGGTGATACAGCAGTTTATGATGCACTTGTTAGAATGGCACAGGATTTCTCAATTAGATATACCTTAGTAGATGGACATGGAAATTTTGGTTCTGTAGACGGAGATAGTGCAGCTGCCATGAGGTATACTGAAGCAAAGATGAATAAAATAACTCTTGAAATGTTAAGAGAGATAAATAAAAATACTGTAGATTTTGTACCTAATTTTGATGGAGAAGAGAAGGAACCTTCAGTTTTACCATCAAGATTTCCTAACCTTCTTGTAAACGGATCTGCAGGAATAGCAGTAGGTATGGCTACCAATATTCCTCCACATAATCTTAGAGAAGTTATAAATGGTGTAATTACCATAATAGATAATCCTGATGCAACTATTAGTGAAATTATGAATGAGATAAAGGGACCAGATTTCCCTACTGCAGGTATAATAATTGGAACTTCAGGAATTAAAAGTGCATATGAGACAGGTAGAGGAAAGATACTTGTAAGATGTAAAGCTGAAATAGAAGAAGAAAAGGGAAGAGAAAGAATAATAGTAACTGAGCTTCCTTATCAGGTAAACAAATCGAAACTAATAGAAAATATTGCTAGCCTTGTAAAAGATAAGAAAATCGAAGGCATATCTGATATAAGAGATGAATCTGATAGAGAAGGCATGAGAATTGTTATAGAATTAAAAAGAGATGCAAATTCAAATGTAATTCTAAATCAATTATATAAACATACTAAAATGCAGGATACATTTGGTATTATAATGATTGCACTTGTGAACAATGAACCACACGTATTAAACTTAAAAGAGATATTAACACACTATTTAGAATTTCAAAAACAAGTAATAAGAAGAAGAACTAAATTTGATTTGGATAAAGCTCTAGCACGTGCGCATATACTCGAAGGACTAAGAATAGCTTTAGATCATATAGATGAAGTAATAAATCTTATAAGATCTTCCAAAACTACAGATGAAGCAAGAAATGGATTGATGTCAAATTTTCAACTTTCTGAAAAACAAGCTCAGGCTATTTTGGATATGAGACTTCAAAGGCTTACAGGTTTAGAGCGAGAAAAAATTGAAAATGAATATAATGATCTTATGAAAACTATAAAATATTTAAGAGAAATACTTGAAAATGAAGAATTACTTTTAAGTATAATTAAAGATGAACTGAATCAGGTAAAGGATAAATATGGTGATGAAAGAAGAACTCAAATACAATTAAGTAATGATGATATAGATATTGAAGATTTGATTCAGGAACAGGAAATAACAATAACACTTACCCATTCCGGATACATAAAGAGGATCGCAGCTGATACTTATTCTTCTCAGCGAAGAGGTGGAAGAGGAATACAGGCTATGACTACAAAAGAAGACGATTTTGTAGAACATATATTTATTACTTCAACTCACAATTATATATTGTTCTTTACTAATAAGGGTAGAGTATATAAATTAAAGGGGTATGAAATTCCTGAAGCTGGTAGAACAGCAAAAGGAACTAATATAGTAAATCTTATACCTATAGATAGAGATGAAAAAATTCAAGCAGTATTAACTTTTAGAGAATTTAAGGAAGATAACTATTTTATAATGGGTACCAAAAATGGATTAATCAAAAAAACTCAGATAAGCAAATATTCTTCTATAAGGAAAAAAGGATTAAATGCTATAAATTTAAGAGATGAAGATGAACTTATAGGGGTTAGAATGACTACTGGTAATAGTGAAATTATTGTATTTACTAGAAATGGTTATGCAATAAGATTCAGTGAGAAAGATGTAAGACCTATGGGTAGAACTGCATCAGGAGTTAAGGCCATAACATTGAGGGATGATGACATAGCAGTTGGTATGGAGATAATAGATAAAGATGCAGAAGTTTTAGTAATAAGTGAAAATGGTTTTGGAAAGAAAACTCCTATATCTGAATATACCATCCATAGAAGAGGAGGCAAGGGTATTATTACTTATAAGATAAGTGATAAAACAGGCCTTATTGTTGGAGCGAAGATGGTAAAAGACGGAGATGAAATGATGTTGATAAATAGTAGTAATGTAGCTATAAGACTCAATGTTTCAGATATATCTACAACTAGTAGAAATGCGATGGGTGTTACTTTAATGAAGACAGAGGATAAACAAAAAGTAGTAGCAATTGCAAAAATAAATTGCAGTGATGAAATTCCAAAAGAAGAAGTATAAATAAATTAAGTTTAAAAAATATAATCTGGATTTTTAGTTATGTTAATATTAGCTATAATCTGGGTTATATTTTTTATAATGAATAATTTTTAATTTTATTAAAAATTATGTTGACATTAATCTAATAAGATGATATTATATAAAAGTCGCATGGGTTGCGGCAGACAATTAATAAAAAAGTTAATGAAATTAATTGTTGACATTTGATTGATTGTTAGTTATACTATAAAAGTCGTCTGAACAAGATGACATGAAACAAGAATATAGAATGATCCTTGAAAATTAAACAGAGTAAAATAA
>NZ_APMH01000039.1 GCF_000359585.1 Clostridium tyrobutyricum DSM 2637 = ATCC 25755 = JCM 11008
ACATAAGTTTGCCCCCTCATAAATAATAAAAGAGTATAATTACGTTTAATATATATTAAATAATTAATTATATTCCTGTTATATTGTTGATTTTATAATTAATATTTGCATATGTCAATAGGAAAAGATTCAAAATACAGTATAATGACATAAAAATTAATGGAATTTTTATTTGATATAATATGAGTAGTATTAAGGGATATTTGTAAGAATGTATAGTATAATAATGATAAAATAAAATATATGATTTAATGTGATTACATAGGTTGAATTTCAATTTGTATAGTTTATATCTATATTATATAATAGGAATAAAGTGTAAATAGCATGTATTAGCATGATGGAGTGATTATATGGACATGAGAAATAGACCAATAGGATTTTTTGATTCTGGAGTTGGAGGAATAAGTGTTTTAAAACAGGCAGTTGCAATACTTCCTAATGAAGATTATGTATATTTTGGTGATTCAATTAAAGCCCCTTATGGAGTAAAAAATCATGATGAGATTAAAAAGCTTACTTTTGATGCTGTCAAGTTTTTGTTAAATAAGGATATAAAAGCATTGGTAGTTGCATGTAATACTGCTACCAGCGTTGCCATAGAAGATTTAAGAAAAAAATATACAGGGATAATGCCCATAGTTGGCATTGAACCAGCTTTGAAACCTGCAGTTGAGTTCAAGTCTCAAGGTAAGATAATTATAATGGCAACTCCTGTAACCCTACTGGAAGATAAATTTAACAACTTAATGAAAAAATACAGCAATAAACATAAAATACAAAAAATGCCCTGTCCTGGATTAGTTGAACTTATAGAAGAAGGAATAACTTGTGGAGAAAGAGTAGAAGAATATTTAAAAGAAAAATTTTTACCATTTAAGGATGATGAAATAGCAGCAGTTGTATTAGGATGTACACATTATCCATTTATAAAAAACACATTATCAAAAGTATTAAATGAAATGGATAAAAAAGTTTCTATAATAGACGGAAGTATTGGAACAGTAAATCAGCTTAAAAGGCAACTCTTAAAATATGATATTAAGTGTTTGGATAATAATAGGGTTGGAAATGTAAAGATTTTTAATTCTTTAAATACAGATAATATAATAAAATTAAGTTATAAGCTTTTGAAATCACAATAAATACATATAATTTTTAAAATAAATATTTAGGAAGGTGATTTTAATGACACTAAAAAATAATAAATTTATAATAACTTATGGATTAGACAATAAAGAAAATGAAGTTATAGATAAAATATCCAACAGCAAAAATTTTTCTAGTCATAAAATAATTGAGAAATCAATGGCTGGAATGAAGTTGAAAGATATAATAGATGAAAGTACAAATATCATCAAGGCAGTTAAAATACCTGATGAAAAGATAATTTTGTTCAACAATTTAACTGAGTCTGAGTTAAGTAGTTCAATGAAGGAAATTAAAAGTGGGTTTTTAACAAGTCCTATTTTTGCAGTAGTTACTCAAACATCTGTTGAGTGGACTTTTGATTATTTAATCAATCATTTGATGCAGGAAAGAGAATGGTTTAAAAAACAGCAGCAACAAAAGAAAAAATAAGTATGTTCTAGAAAGAGATGGTCTAAATGAGTAGAATAGGAGATAAGATAAGAAATGCACGACAGGTAAAGAAGATGACTCAGAAACAGCTTGCTAAAAAGTTAGGTGTTTCTGAAAAGTTCATAAATGAAGTAGAAATAGGAAAAAGAATAGCCAATCAAGATATAATTGATAGATTATCTAAAATTTTAGGTAAAGAAATAAATGACATAACTATGTCGTTTGAAGAAAATATATATAAAGAGGAAGAAAAGAGTCAAATTAAACCTGTAAACTCTAAAAAAATAGTAAACGATGTGTGGAGTGATGCATTATCAGATGTACTTAAAAATATTCCAATATATAATTATGACTTAAATAAATCAATAGGATTTAAACAACTTCCTGTTATACATAATAAAATTGAGGGGTATTCTAAAGATAAAGTTCTATACTTAAAGATATCAGATGACGATATGTCAGGATTTAGAATAAAGAAGGGTGATATGGCTTTTGGGCATTTAACTCAGGAAATAGAGAACAATGCCATATTGCTTTTAGAATATGATGGTAACAGGGTTGTAAGACAAATTAAAAGGTTAGGTGGAAGTAAAGTACTTTTAATAAGCAATTCCGGAAGCTTGAGAACGGAAACTAAGGAAGAAAAAGATTTAAAACCTATTTTAAAATTGGATAGGCTTGAGATAAATTTATAATTAATAATAAATATGTAAAGGAGGAAAAGAATGAAAGGTACTGTTGTTGCTACGTGGATAAAAACTTGTAGAAAGTTATATGGCGATAAAGTTGCAGATAATGCTATGAGTTCAGTTGGGTGGAGCCCATCTAAAATATTTTTTCCTGTGGAAGATGTAGATGATGAAAAAGTAAAACAAACAATTAAAACCATATCAAGATTAAGTAATGACCCAATTCAAGTAGTGTGGAAAAAGATTGGTTTAGATAATATAAAGCAGTTTTACAAGGTTTATCCAGCGTTTTTTAAGCATGAAAATCTTTACTCGTTTTTTAAATCTATGTTTGATGTTCATGTTGTCATGACTAAAAAATTTCCCGGTGCCAAACCTCCTTTGGTAATTATAGAGCCTATTTCTAATAGGGAAGCTATATTTGAATATAAATCTAAAAGAGGAATGTTTGATTATCTATTGGGTATGATAGAAGGAAGTGCTAAATTTTTTAATGAAAAATTACAGATAGAGCAAATTGAAAAAAATGATTCTTATATGAAGTTTAAATTTACTTTTGAAAATGATATATATTATAAAAAAGTCTATAGATTTAGTAAATTGCTTTCTTTTGGATTTATAAAAAATTTAGGTGCAAAAGTTGGTATATTTAACTTTATCTTATGCTTTATTGTATCTGGTTTTTTATTTGGAATACATGATATAGTTAAGATATTATTCGTTTCTGCAGCAGCTTTTATTGGGTCATATATATCAGGTTCTTTATTAGTAAAACCTAAAAAATTAATATTAGATAGTATATCCAAAATAAAGAATAATAGTTACATTGAAGACAGTGATATAGAGACAGGTGATTTCTTTGAAGATATATATAAATCTTTAAAAGATTATAAAGGAGTTGTTAGATCTGACTTTGTTGGTTTTAAAGGTGTTACTGATGAAATGGGAGCTTTTGTCAGCAATATAAATAAAATAAGCAGTTCCATGAGCAGCACATCAAATGATATATCAGGAGTAGTAGAACAGGTAGCGGATGGTGCTGTAAATCAGGCCGAAAATACGGAAAGTGTAGCATCAATATTAAATGAAAATATAAGTAATCTTAAAAGTATAGTAGATAATGAAAACAATAATAAGTCTGAATTAGAAAAGGCCATAGATAAAATAAACAACAGTTATGAAAATGTAAATAGTACAAGCAACAACATATTGAATACTTTGGAGAGCTTTCAACAAGTTAAGGATAAGGGATCAGAACTTCAATCTAAAGCAATAAATATTACAAACATAGTTTCTATAGTTTCTGGAATTTCAGAACAAACTAATTTATTAGCTTTGAATGCATCTATAGAGGCTGCAAGAGCAGGTGAGCAAGGTAAAGGATTTGCTGTAGTAGCAGAAGAAATAAGAAAATTGGCAGAGCAGTCACAAGATGCTGTGGAAGAGATTAATTCTAATCTTAATAAATTTGTAGAAGAGATAAAAGAACTTGTATATAAAATAGAATCACAGTTTAATGTGCTCCAAAGTGAAACTACCAACCTCGAAGAGGTAAGGCATATAAACTATGAAGCAACAACATCAATTAGCAGTGTAGCATCATCTATGATAGAAACCATTAATGAGCTTACTAAAGAGTCAGACTCTATTTCAGGTGTCTATGATAATGTAGAATCTTTGGCTGCTATTGCAGAAGAAAATTCTGCTTCTTCTGAGGAAGTAAGCGCTAATATATCTAATTACACAAATGAAATTAAAAAACTTGTAAAAGGTATAGGAGAATTTAAAGGAATAACTGAAGTATTTAAAAATGATCTTGAAAAATATAAAATTTAATGAATATATATTTATAGAAGCCTAGTTTTAGAGAATATTTTAAGACTAGGCTTCTATATTCCACTTAAATTGAAATCTGGTACAAAGTTTCTAGACGAACTTCCAGAATCCTGTATAAATCCATTAGTAATTCCAAGTGAAATACAATAATCAATCATCTTATCATAATGTTTAGGATTTAAAGGCTTATTTAATTCAGGAAACATGTAAGATTTATACATGGGAGTATATTGATTCATAAGACTTATATAGGCTGAATCTGAAAAGTTATTTGCAATATAATCTATTATTTTCTTTGAGTCAAATAGTAATCCGGGAAGCATCAAATGTCTTATTATGACACCTTTTTTTATAAGTCCATGTTTATCTAGTTCAACACTTCCGACTTGTTTTATCATTTCTTCTATATTTTTAGATGCATATTCAAAGTAATTTGGTGCACTAGAATATTTTATAGCATATTTATCATCAAAATATTTAAAATCTGGTAAATATACATCTATATATCCTTCTAAATATTTTATCGATTCTAAATTAGAATAACTATTTGTATTAAATAAAATTGGTAATCGCAGCCCATTTGATTTGGCAATATCCAATGCTTTTACTATTTGAGGTATGTAGTGAGTGGGAGTTACCAAATTTATATTATGGGCACCTTTTTCCTGCTGCTCTAAAAATATTTCACTTAATCTCTTTATAGAAATTTCTTTTCCAAATCCTTTAGAACTTATATTGTAATTTTGGCAAAATACACATTTTAGGTTGCAGTTTGAGAAAAATATTGTTCCTGATCCACAAATACCAGATATGCATGGCTCTTCCCATTTATGTAGGGATACTTTTGCTATTTTGACTTTTTCTCCTGCTTTGCAAAATCCAAGTGTATTTTTTGTTCTATCTACACCACAGTTTCTTGAGCATAATTTGCAGTATTGTAATTTATCTAACATTTAAGGGCACTCCAATCAATATAATGGTATATTTTAATAATAACATAAAATTATTTAATTAGGTTTCTTTACATAAAATATTAAGCACTGTAATATAAATATTAAACTTACTATACCAAATGCAGGATATAAAAACGATATTAATTTTGTAAATCCTATTTGAGATATAGGTATAGTTATAATTATTATTAATACACAGGCTCGCTTATAAGGTAAATTGAACACTTCCTCAAAATTTTTAGCAGTACTATATATATTTGAAACTTCTGTTGAGAACATCTCAAGCCACATTACAAACAGCAATAATATTTGTAGAGACTTTCCAAATCTATTAGCTATGTATAATAGAGGAATTTCATACTTGAATATATAAGGCACATTTAGTATAAGTAAGAAATTTATTATTAAAGCCAGTAATGTGAGCCCTAATGAACCTAACAGTACACCTCGCATAAGCAAATTTGTATTTTTAATTTCCTTGCATAATGGTACAAGCACACCACTGCAGCATAATATGTTAAAGCATCCATATATGAGGGAAGAAAAGATCCAATGGCTTTTAAATCCTGAAATAGTGTTTATTTGAGATATATTTATTTCTCTATAAAATAATATATATATTATAAATATTGTAAGTATTATTGTTATAAGGCAAGGTACTATAAAAGAGTTTATTTTTATTAACCCTTTAGTATCTTTAAATAATACAAATAGAGAAATTAATACCATTGCTATTATTCCAACCCATTTAGATATTCCAAAATATTGATGTATTAGAGCGCCACTTCCGGCTAATATTATAGATGAACTTCCTATTAGAAAAAATGTAGTCAATGAATTTATTATAATCCCTAAAATTCCAGGGCTGACAAGTGAAATTAATCCATCATAAGAGTTTAATTTGTACTTGGAACTTATATTTATTATGAAAAATGACATTAATATGTATATAATAAAGCACAATAGTATACCAAAAAAACTTTTATAGCCATATATAGTAAAGAATTGTGTTATTTCTTGACCTGATGCAAGTCCGGCACCTACTACAGTACCTATGAAAACAGCTGCTATTTGTAAAGATATTAGTAATTTTTTATTCAATATATATCCCCCATTTCTATGCAAAAAAGTATCATTAATATAATATATAAAATTAAATTTAAATAATGTATTATAAATTAAATTTTTATTTAAGGGAAAAATATAATTAAAAATATAAGGGGATGATAATGCATGAATAAATATGGAATAAAATTATTTTGTATTATAGTTTCATTTTTGGCACTTTTTACAGGATGTCAAATGGATTCAAAGAATAAGTCTTATATTACCGAAAATAATTTTGATATGAAAGCTGCTTCAAGTGTAGCTGAAGCATATATGAACTATCTTGTAAAAGATGATACGGACAACATAAAGAAATTGTATTCAAAGGAACTTTTAAATACACCAACAAAAAATGAAAATAAAAATTTGAATATATTGGGATATAATTTAGCTAATAGCAGTCAAGTTGGAAAATCAGGAATTTTTATAATGAATGTTTGCAGATCAAGCAAGGAAAAGCCATTTGCAAGTTTGGATCAATATTCAATAAAAATAATAAAGGAAGGAAATAACTATAAGATATCAGAAACTAATAATATAATTCAAAGAGAAGTCTTTATATATAAAAATAAAATAAGGTTAAAAAATAAAAATGATGCTAATTCTAATTTAGTTATGTCCCTGAGAGGATTACCAAATTATATATTTTCAAAGGATGATAAGGTAAATATAGATAAAATACAAGTACCTAGACGTAGATTTGGAATGCTGAACTTCTCATATAATGGTAATTTATTGGCAATTACCAGCATGGATACAAATACTTACATAGGAATAATAAGTATAGATGATTCACTGATAGTTCAAGGACAGTCAGGAGGAGATCAGGAAAGTGGTAAAGGAAATGAAGATACCAGTCAAAGTCAAGATGATATGGAGACTTCAATTGGAAAAGAAATAACTTCAATTGATCTTTTGAAAAATTCTAAAGTTAATTTTATGGGATTCTCCAAAGATGAAAAATTTTTGGCCGTACAATATTCAAATGATAGTGTTAATAGTTGTATTAGAGTTTACAAAGTAGATGGAGGAGATATGGTAAAATATAAGTTTGAAGAAAATTTCCCAATGGATAAGGTTAATGTAACATTTTCTTCTTTTGATGAAGATGTATTGAATTTTGATGTTATAGCCAAATCAAAGCAAGATGATTCCATAAATGATATTACAGGTAAATGGCAGTTAGATTTGAAGGAATTTAAAGCAATTAGAATGTGATATAATGTTGTTAATTAATATGTATAAGTTGGAGGATGAATTTTATTGCTTTGGGGAGATAAGAGATATTATAGTTTAAATTATTATTTGAGAAATAAGTTTGGATGTAAAGTATTTAAAATATCTTTAGATGCAGGATTCTCCTGTCCTAATAGAGATGGTACGATAGGTATGGGAGGATGTGTATTTTGCAGTGATAGAGGATCTGGGGATTTTGCTGGAAATAGGAAATTTTCCATACATCATCAATTTCAAGATATAAAACAAGTTATGAATAATAAGTGGAAATCTGGTAAATATATTGCGTATTTTCAAGCTTATACTAACACTTATGCACCAATTGAGGTGCTTAAGGAGAAATATGAAGAAGCTGTAAAAGAAGATGGAGTTGTTGGGCTTGCTATAGCAACTAGACCCGATTGTCTAAGTAGGGATGTTTTGGATTTAATTTATGAATATAGCAAAAAATTATACACATGGATTGAACTTGGGCTTCAGACATCCAATGAAACAACTGCTGTAAAGATAAACAGAGGATATAAACTTGATACTTTTGAAAAGGCAGTTACTGAGTTGAAACTTAGAAATATTGATGTAGTTGCTCATGTTATATTCGGATTGCCATATGAAAGATATCAGGATATGATGAATACTGTAAAATATGTTTCTAATATGAAAGTAAATGGAGTAAAATTTCATTTGTTGCATTTAATGAAGCATACACCTCTAGTCGAATTATATAATTCAGGATTGTTAAAATTTATGAGTAAGGAAGAATACATAGAGTTAATATGTGAAGCAATTGCAAATACGGATTCTAGTATAGTTATACATAGGCTTACCGGAGATGCTCCTAGAAGTATGTTGATTGAACCAAAATGGAGCTTGAAAAAATGGGAGATACTAAATGCAATAGATAAAAAACTAAATGATGAAAAGATTTATCAGGGGATTAATTTAAGCTAATAACAAACAAAAATGGGAGTGTGCTTTATGAATATAGATATAATTATATCAGCGGATGATATAAAAGAGGATAAGATAAAGAATAAATCTGTATTAGTGATAGATATGCTTAGGGCAACTTCCGTAATAATTACGGCTATAAATAATGGTTGTAAGGAAGTTATACCCGTATTAAATATTGATGAAGCTCTTGATATAGTTAGTTCAAATAGAAGCAAGTATATACTAGGTGGGGAGAGAAATACAGTTAAAATAAAAGGTTTTGATTTTTCTAATTCTCCGTTTGAATATAAGACAAATGTAGTAAAAAATAAAATTTTGGTTATGACAACTACCAATGGTACTAAAGCTATTAAAAATAGCATTACAGCTAAGAATATTTTAATAGGAGCTATGATAAATGCAAAGGCAGTGGCTAGTAAATTGGTAGGCTTGAATAATGATATTGTTATTGTAAATGCAGGTACTAATGGACAGTTTTCTATAGATGACTTTATTTGTGCTGGATATATTATAGAAAATATTATGAGTATTACTGATAGTATAATAACTTCAGATATAGCAACAACAGCTAAATATATATATGATAATAATAAAAATATAATAAGTTTTATTAAATATGCAAAGCATTATAAAGTGATTAAAAATCTGAAATTAGATAAGGATTTGGAATATTGCTGCCAAAAAGATATTGTTAGTATAGTTCCAGAATATGAAAATGGCTCAATAATAAATAAGAAATGATATTATAAATCAATATATAATATCATTTCTTATCTATTAGTTATTCCTAAGTGATTTGATTTTGTGTTTTAATTTTTTATTTTCATATTTTAAAAGTAAAATTTGTTTTCGCTGAGCTGAAATTTTGTTCTTTAAATAATAAAAAGCTGCTAATGAACCAGATATAAGTATAAAAAACAAGAAACCTATCATAATTATATACTCCTAAAATTGTGCTGATTATATTATATTAATATATTTATAAAATATGCTGATTAATTCAGAAAAGTTCGTGATACCTAAATCTGAATATTGTAATAGAGTATTCCAACTATGAGGACAGTAGGCATCTTTTACTGCTATAACCTTCATATTTAATAATTTAACTGTTTTAATAGCATCAAGTGAATCTTCAAATACAACACATTTTCGAGGAATTACTTTAATTTTTTTTGATGCCATAATATATATGTCAGGAAAATTCTTCCCACGTTTTACATCTTCAGTTGTAGTAATTACATCAAATAATTCATATATATTATTTTTCTTTAAAGCGGTCTCTGCCAAGGTTCTGTAATTGCTTGTAGCTAAAGCTATTTTTATATCTTTTGATTTCAAAAGCTTTAAAAATTCCAGTGCATAAGGTTTAAGCATCATAGTATTTGAGTATTTATAAAAAGCCATATCATACCATTCTTTTTGTATAACATCTATACTGTCCGATAAGTTGAATTTATCTTGAAAGTATTTAGCTGTTTCAGTAAAACTAAGATTTTCTATATCATATTTTAGATTTTTAGGAATACTTACTCCTCTTTTTCCTAAGTATTCTCTATCAATATCATCCCATATACACATAGAATTAATAAGTGTACCATCTAAATCAAAAATAGCACCACTAATATTTTTAAATAGATCTATAAACTTTTTCTCTTTTGATGTATCCATATATTTATCTCCATTAATCATAGTAAATCTATAATAATTTTAACATAAAATAATTTATTTAATCGTATTTTTCTTAAAAAGTTCTCTAGCCTGTCCTATAGTTAAAGGAAGATTGTTTGATTTTATAAATCCATCTTTTATTAGAATTTCTGTTAAATGAGCTACTCTAGGAAGCCTTAAATTTATTTTTCTAAGTATATCTACATTTGAAAATACTTCTTTAGTTGATCCATGGAGAACTATTTCACCTTTGTTTAAAACAAATATTCTATCTGCTAGAAGAGGAACTATATCAACATCGTGGGTAGAAAATATTATGGTGATTTTTAAATCTTTATTTATAGAGTTTAATAATTTTATGAGTTGAGATACACCAATAGGATCTAAAGCTGCAGTTGGCTCGTCCAATACAAGAACTTTAGGTTTCATTGCTAGAACACTGGCAAGTGCAACTCTTTTTTTCTCACCACCACTTAAAGTATTAGGACTTCTATTTTCATATTCAGATATTTTAGTTGAGTTTAAAGCCCATTTTATAAGTTCATCTAGTTCTTTACCTTTAATCCCCATATTCATAGGACCATAGGCAATTTCCTGACGTACATTGGAATTGAAAAGTTGATCATCTGAATCTTGAAATACCATACCTACATTTTGTCTTATTTTAGATAAATTCTCTTTACAGACAGTCATTCCATCTACAGTAATATTTCCAGAAGTAGGGGTCAAGAGTCCGTTAAAAAGCTGAAATAGAGTAGATTTTCCAGCTCCGTTTGGTCCAAGTATTGCTATTCTTTCTTGTGGATTTATATTCATATTTATATTTTTAAGAACTGTATTTCCGTCAACATAAGTATAGTTTACATTGGATAAGTTTATAAGTTCCATATTTATCACCTTTTTTAACTAGATTAATATATTTAAGATTAATATGCTTATTAAAATAATTTCTAAAAATATACCAAGGTATAGATCAAATTTTGGTATAGGATGATTAAAGAAGTTTATTGTATTACTTGTTTCACTATATCCTCTACTAAGCATAGCTTTATATATTCTAGTGCTTTTATCTAGAGATTTTATCAATATATAAAGTGCAATTTTTCCAGAATCTTTTATTTTATTTATCCAATTCAATGAATCACCAAGACGGCTAAGTTGAGCTTTTTTCATATTTTGTGCAGTTTCTTCTATTATGAATAAATATCTATACATCATATCGGCTATATCAATTATTATAGAGGGAATCTTAAGTATTCTTAATGTTTCTAAAATTTCTATCATAGGAGTACTAAAGGATAGAATACAAGCTAAGCTTACGGCAGTTATAATTCTCAAAAGAATTATAAATCCAAGCTGAAGCCCCTCTCTATAAATATTTAATTTTATGGAACCAAGATAAATGCACGTTAATATATGACTCCCATTAGTAAATAAACTACTTAAAAAAACTAACCATGCTATTGCAAATGGAAGAATAAGTCTGATTAATAAATTCTTCCAGGGTATTTTTAATGTATTAAAACATATTAATGAAATTAGAAAAAGAGAAATTATAAAATACCAGTGTGAAGAAACAGCAGCAATTATTATGCTGCTGAGAAATAACACTGTTTTTATTCTTCCATCCATACGATGTATAGGAGTATTTAAATTATTGAAATGATTAAAATTGGATAATTCCATTTTTATTCTTCCTTTAAAGATTTTTTATTTGATTCTGGTTTAGCAAAAAGTTTTTCCCAATGATGCCCTATAATTATACCAGAAAAAAATCCGGCTACAGTAAAAGCACCTACCTGTGCATCCCCAGGTAATTCAACAAAAGGATGACTTTCTGCTTTTATTGTCTTAGATGCCATTGTATTTACTACGTCATCTGTTCCGCCAGCATCCATTTTATGGTTGTACATATATTTGCTTGAAACAAATATGCATAATAGGATAGTAAAAGCAATGCCTAACATTACCTTGGTGAACTTATCTAAAAACTTTAAACTGGAACTAGTATTTTCAATATTTGAACTCATATTAAATAGCCTCCTTGTCTTTTGGTTTAAATAAAACATTAGGCATAAGATCTGGTCTTCTAGAAGCCAAAACTTGAATAATTACTGCAGTAAAAACACCTTCTGCTATAGCTAGAGGTATTTGAGTCGGTCCATATCCGAAGAAAAATACCATCCATTGTTTAAAAAACGGGATATTACCATGTAAATCTAATGCAAGTTCAAAAGCTGCCGTTAAATATGTTAATATGTCTCCTACAATTCCTGCTGCTCCAGCAGCCAGCCATAAAGGACTTTTAAAATATCTAAATATTTTCCATATCAGGTAGCCGGAAATTCCCCCAACTATACCCATGGAAAAGTTATTTGCTCCAAGGGTAGTTATACCACCATGTCCTAGAAATATTGCCTGAAAAAACAGAGCTATTGCTGAAATTACTGTAGTTGCAAAGGGCCCAACTATTATTGCTGCTAGGGCAGTACCACAGGGATGAGAAGAAGAACCTGTTACGGGTACGGGAATGTGCATCACTGATATAATAAACACTGCTACTCCCATCATAGCTAGAAAAGGTTTGTAATATAAATTTTCCTTTACTCTCTTTTTTATCTCTTTAACACCAGGAATAAGAAATACTGCGCTAATAGCGTACCAGGTACCCCAGGACTGTGGTGAAAGTATACCATCTTCTATATGCATAAAAAGCCTCCAAAATAAAATTTTTTTATAATTGTATAATTACATTAAAAGACCCCTCAGCAAAAATACTGTGGGGTTTAAATATAATCGTAATTAAAAGGACACATCGAAAACCCCCCTATCTGTCGTAGAGTTAATGGATTAATATTACAGGCAGGTATTCTGACTTAAGCATCATCATCTTTATAACCTTCCCAATTTCTCAGTGATATTTTAATAAAGACTTCGCTTTTACAGCGGCGGGACCGTGCGAGATTTACACTCAACTTCCCTTTTAATCAATTCAGTATTAATTAATATTAAATTGAACCTTATAATATATTATTAATTTTTATAAGTAATTATACGATTATTAGTTTGACATAAAATAAAATTTATGTCAAACTAATTATATTTTTTATGTAGTTTAAAAGTTCCTCTCAAATATAGATATTTTTTCTTCATCTTTAAAGTCATCTATAGAATTGATTCCTATTTTATTCAATATGGTATTCATGCATATACTGTCTACTGCCACATTGATATCTGAATTGTTTGCAAATTCATCTACATGTTTTTTGCCTTGTTCTTTAGAAATTATAGCTTTAGGTCCACCGACACAGCCGCCAATACATCCCATGCCTTCTATGAAATTAGCATGTATTTCATTATTTTGAGCTTTTGAAAGAATTTCTTTGCATTCTTTTATTCCATTTGCTTGAATTGCTTTTAATAAATTCTTTTTTTCAGGAAATATTCTTCCTACTGCGTCGTTTACTGCAATAGATACACCACCTGTACGAGCATAAAGTCTTCCACCTTTTGAAGCATACTCTGAGGATTCATCATTTTCAAGTTCAGAAGGATTTATTTTAAAAGTTTCAAATATATCCTTTAACTCTTGAAATGTAAGTACAAAGTCTATGCTTCCTGCTATATCTTTGTTTTTTGCCTCAGCTTTTTTAGCTATACAGGGTCCAACAAATACAACGTTGCAATTTGAGTTTAATTTTTTTATAACTCGCCCTGCAGCTATCATAGGTGAAACTGAAGGAGACACATATTTTACTAAATCCTTATAAACTCTTTTTAACATACCAACCCACATAGGGCAGCAGCACGAGGTTATCATAAGATCATCTTCACTATTTACGTAATGATCGAATTCTATGGATTCTTTTAATGTGAGCATATCTGCGAAAAATGCTACTTCCACCATGTCAGTAAAACCCATCTTTTTAAAGGCACTTCTGAGTTGACCTATTTTTATGTCGCTGCCAAATTGCCCTACTATTGCTGGTGCTACTGCAGCAATTACAGGAGAGTTATCTTTTAATATATTTGCTAAAGGTAAAAATTGAACCTGATCCATTATGCCACCCGATGGACAAGATTCCACACATATTCCGCAATCTGTACATTTATCCGTGTCAATATAAGTTGTATTTTTATCATTGTCTACAAGTATAGCTTCAAAAGGACAAGATTTTACACAGGCGATATCGCCATTTTCATCCTTGCAATCTAGAGAACAGCGTTTAGTTTTATTTACTATTTTATTATTTTTATTATAGTTTTCTATAGCATTTTTTAAATCGGATGTAAAATTGCTGCTATATGGTATATTAGTTCCACAAAGTGAAGAAATTACAGAACATAGTTCTTCTTTATCAATATTGCTTTCTGAGAAAATTTCTTTTATTTTTTGCTCGAAATTTCCACTATAGTATGATTCTAGTATAACCTTGAATAACTGGCTATATTTTTCTTTCATTCCAAACAGCTCCTCGGGAAATAATGTATTTTATTACACTTATTATATCATATTATATATCAGTAAATATATAATATTGTTTAAACTGATGAATCACCAGTACCCCTAGTTGGAACTGTGGACATTAGGAAACCTACCAATATCGATACAACAGCTGGAGCAATTATATTTATATATGCTATATAAGAAGTCCTATATAATGAAAATGCTATAATAGCATTTATACCTATAGTGATTAAAAACACGTATATTATGAATTTGGCCATAGAACTAAATATTTTTTCATATATCTTATGTCGTATAGGTCCATTAAGTATATTTTTAAATAGATAATAAGCAATAAAAATCAATACAATATCTACTCCAGCTGATATTAAAAAGTTTTTCAAATTAAAACACCTCCAATATAGTAATTACTTGTAGTATTTACTATATTCAGAGGTTTTACACACTTTATATAAATTTATTTTTTTAAATATAGTTCTCCTACTTTAAATACGTCACCTGCACCTATGGTAAAAAGTACATCACCGTCTTTTAGAGTATCATTTAAATAGGACACTATATTATTAAAATCATGGATATTTCTACAGTTTACTCCTCTTTTGGATATATCCTCTGACAGCATAGCTGAACTAACCTTATGTGTATCTTTTTCCCTAGCTGCATATATATCAGCTAATATCAATTCATCTACATTGTCAAATGCTTTTGTAAATTCATCATATAGACTCAATGTCCTGGAAAAAGTATGTGGCTGAAATACACAAAATATTCTTTTGTGTGGATAGTTTTCCGCTGCACTTAATGTAGCTTTGATTTCAGTTGGATGATGAGCATAATCATCTATTACTATTATTCCATTTTTTTTACCTTTGATTTCAAATCTTCTGTGTGCACCTTTAAAATTATTTAATCCTTCTGAGATCTTTGTATCGGGAATATTTAATATTAATGATGAACAAATACTTGCTAGGGCATTTAATATGTTGTGTTTTCCTGGAACATTTAATTTTACTGATAATATGAATTTATTATTTTTATAGGCATCAAAACTTGCACAACCTTTTTCATCATAGTGTATATTCTGGGCTATTACATCTCCGCTGTTTAAACCATAGGTAACTATTTTACAGTTTACACTTGAAATGACTTTAGCCATTTTTTCATTGTCGCTACAACATACAAGATATCCATCCTTAGGTATTAATCTGGCAAACTTTATAAATGCATTTTGTATATCATATATATCTTTATAATAATCCAAATGATCTGCATCTATATTTAAAATCACACCTATATATGGGAAAAATTTAAGAAATGAACCTTTGTATTCACAAGCTTCCGTAATAAAGTATTCACTATTTCCAACTCTTACATTCCCATTTATTATATCCAATTCTCCTCCTACCAATATAGTAGGATCCAAATTAGCATTTAAGGATATATTGGACATCATTGAAGTAGTTGTAGTCTTTCCATGAGTTCCGGCAATAGCCACATTATATTTATGTCCTTTCATTATATGTCCTAAAAATTCAGCTCTTGTCATAAGAGAAATACCTAATTCCTTTGCTCTTATGAGTTCAGGATTATTTTCTGATATGGCTGCTGTATATACTATTAAATCCAGATCAGAAGTTATATTTTCCTTAACTTGATTTATAAATATATTAGCACCAAGGGATTTTAATTTATCAGTTATAGGTGAAGCTTTAATATCTGAGCCATATACCGAGAATCCTTTTTCTATAAGAATTTCTGCAAGTCCACTCATACTTATGCCGCCTATACCTATAAAATATATTTTCTTATTTTTATCCTTTATAAAGTCAAATAACAAACAGATCACTCCTCTTAATATTGCATTCTTAATAATTATATACAAAAATAAATCAAAAAAACATAATTTTAGAAGTTATTATTAAAAAAATTTTTATAACCTGTATTTATTCACAAATAATAGTTGATTAACTTATTTTTTTAGAATACAATATGAATAATAGAATAAAATTTTAACAAATTATTCGCAAATTTTTGTAAGTAGAATAGGTGATAAAATGCAAAAGTTCAGTAGGAACCATAGAATAACAGCTATAACTAAGGTTTTGTTTGAAAATCCCAACAAGATAATAAGTCTAAATAATTTTACTGAAATGTTTAATATAGCAAAGTCGACGGTTAGTGAAGATATAGTTATGGTAAGAGATACGCTTACCAAACTTAATATGGGAAAGATTGAAACCGTATCAGGAGCAGCTGGAGGCATTAAATATGTATGTGGAATATCATATGAAAAAAGTAAGGAATTTGCTGAAAGGTTGTGCATTATTTTAAAAAATAGAGAAAGAATAATACCAGGAGATTTTCTTTATATGACTGATATTATGTTTAATCCGCAAATTATATATAGTGCAGGTGTGATATTGGCATCAGCATTTATATCACAAAAGGTTGATTATGTGGTCACTGTTGAAACAAAGGGAATACCACTTGCCTATGAAGTAGCCAAAATGCTTGGCATCCAACTTGTAGTTGTAAGAAGAGAAACAAAATTTACTGAAGGTTCTACTATTACTATAAATTATGTTTCAGGTTCCACAGGGAGAATTCAAAATATGTCATTATCTAAAAAGGCAATGAAAATTAAAAGTAAATGCATATTTATCGATGACTTTATGAGAGCAGGAGGTACAGCAAACGGCATAATTAGTCTTTTAAAAGAATTTGAAAGTGAACTTGTGGGTATCGGAGTACTTATAGATAATGTAGAAACTCCAAAGAAGTTAGTACGTGAATATACTTCCATAGTTGACTTTAAAGGGATTGATGAACATGGAGAAGCTCAGTTATTTCCTTCTGAAAATTTCAAATAATAAAACTTTCAAAAAGTTTTTAAGTTTTTAAAAAAATAAGAAGGAAAAATATAAATTTTAGAGAATAGTATATACATAAGCATCTTGGAGGTGGATTAATATGCAAATTACAGACGTTAGAGTTAGAAAAATTGCTGCTGAGGGTAAAATGAAAGCTATTGTTTCCGTAACTTTTGATAACGAATTCGTTGTTCACGATATAAAAGTTATAGAAGGGCAAAATGGTCTTTTTATTGCAATGCCTAGTAGGAAAACTCCTGATGGGGAATTTAAAGATATTGCTCACCCAATAAATACTCAAACTCGAGAGAAGATACAAAAAGCTATTCTTGATGAGTATGAGAAAGTAAAAAATGAAGATACTATTACAAATAAGATGCAGGAATAATAAAAAGGAGTAGAAATACTCCTTTTTATTATTCCTGATGTTGCAAATAGTCAATATATAAAATATAATAATAATGGATGTTTTGTGTAATATAAGTTATAAAAATGTAGTTTGAAGCTATAAAGAGGTGTTTAAATGTATAATTGTGCTATAATATTAGCAGCTGGCGAAGGAAAAAGGATGAAATCTTCTACACCCAAAGTACTTCATAAAGTTTGTGGAAAAGAAATGGTAAATGTAGTTATAGATGAAATTAGAAAAGCACAAGTAGATAATATAGATGTAATTATAGGTACTGGAGCAGAAAAAGTAAGAAAAGCTACAGAATTAAAAAATGTTGAATATTCAATTCAAGAAAAACAGTTAGGCACAGGAAATGCGGTTATCTGTGCTAAAGGGTTTTTAAAGGACAAAAAAGGTACTGTAATGGTATTTACAGGGGATGCACCTTTGATAAGGGAAGAAAGTATTAGAAAACTTATGGACTTTCATAACAAAGGTGGTTATAGTGCAGTTATATTGACTTCCATAGTTGAGAATCCCAGTGGATATGGCAGAATTATAAGAGAAGAAAATGGAGAAGTTTTAAAGATAGTAGAGCATAAAGATTGTTCAACAGAAGAAATAAAGGTCAATGAAATAAATTCATCCATGTATTGTTTTGATATAGAGAGTTTAATGAATAGTTTAGATAGAATAGATAATAATAATGCTCAAGGAGAGTATTATTTAACCGATGTTATAGAGATATTAAAAAGGTCAGGAAAAAAAGTTGGTGCACTTCCAGTTCCATTTGAAGAAACCCAAGGTGTAAATTCAAGATTACAATTATCCCAAGCTGAAAAAATTATGAGGCATAGGATAAATGAGAAACATATGGAAAATGGAGTAACTTTAATTGATCCTGATACTACTTATATAGATTTTGATGTGAAGATAAGTAATGATACTGTGATTTACCCTCAAAATGTACTTCAGGGTAAAACTAAAATAGATAAAGGTTGTGTCCTGTATCCCGGATCTAGGATAGATAATAGTATTGTGGAATCAGATGTTACAATTCAAAGTTCAGTAATACTTGATAGTAAAATAGGGAGTAATACTACTGTAGGACCTTTTGCATATATAAGACCTGAAAGCGTGATTGGCAATTCTGTAAGAATAGGAGATTTTGTTGAAGTTAAAAAGTCTTCAATAGGAGACAAAACAAAAGTATCACATCTTACATATATAGGAGATGCTGAAGTGGGCTCTGGATGTAACTTTGGGTGTGGTACAGTAGTAGTTAATTATGATGGCAAGAAGAAGTACAAAACTATAATTGGAGACAATTCATTTATAGGATGTAACACAAATTTGGTATCTCCAGTTAAGGTTAATGATAATACATACATAGCTGCAGGCTCTACTATAACAAATGAAGTCCCTGATGGGGCTCTAGCAATAGCAAGGGCTAAGCAAGTAAACAAGAAAGACTGGGTATATAAAAAAGGACTTAATAAATAAAATTTTTTAGGAGGGCTTTACAAAAATGATAACCCATGGTAAAAATATTAAAATCTTTACGGGTAATTCTCATCCAGGTTTAGCAAAAGAAATAGCAGATATTTTAGGAATGGAAGTTGGAAAGTCAAAGGTTTCTACTTTTAGCGATGGCGAAATATCGGTTGATATTAATGAGACCGTAAGAGGAAGGGATGTTTTTGTAATTCAATCAACAAATAATCCTGTAAATGATAATTTAATGGAGATTTTGATTATGATTGATGCATTCAAGAGAGCATCAGCAGGAAGAATAACTGCGGTAATGCCATATTATGGATATGCTAGGCAAGATAGAAAGGCTAAGGCTAGAGATCCAATTACAGCAAAACTCGTTGCAGATATATTAACTGCAGCAGGTGCAGATAGGGTACTTACTATGGATTTACATGCATCACAGATTCAAGGTTATTTTAACATTCCATTGGACAATTTACTTGGAGTACCTATACTTGCTAGGTATTTTGTTGAAAATGGCTTTGATAATAGAGAAGATGTAGTTGTAGTATCACCAGATTTGGGAAGTGTAACTAGAGCTAGAAAGTTTGCCGATAAGCTTCATACTCAGATAGCTATTATAGATAAAAGAAGACCAAAGGCTAATGTTTGTGAAGTTATGAATATAATTGGAGATATTAAGGATAAAACAGTTATATTAGTAGATGATATGATAGATACTGCAGGTACTATAACAAATGGAGCAAATTCCCTAATTGAAAGGGGAGCAAAGGAAGTTTATGCTTGCTGCAGCCATGCAGTTTTATCTGGTCCGGCTATTGAGAGAATTGAAAATTCATCTATAAAAGAATTGGTTATGCTGAATACTATAAATTTACCACAGGAAAAAATGCTTGATAAATTTAAGGTATTGTCTGTAGCTCCTGTATTTGCAGAAGCTATAAGAAGGATATATGAGGATATATCAGTAAGTAAATTATTTGATGATATTCAAGTAGATAAACTACTTCAAGAATAGTATTGATTAGCATGTAGAAATATTTCTACATGCTTTTATTTATAATAAATATATGTAACTTATTTGTAACATTTTAAATATATACTATTATATTATATTGTATTTGTGTTAAATTAATATTATATAACTAATACGCCTATAGGGGGGTAACATGATGGATGGATCCATTGGTAAGATTTTAATTGTAGATGATGATGAAAATATATGTGAAGTAATAAAGATGTATGTTGAAAGTGCAGGTTATGAAGTTAATGTAACTCATGATGGAAAGTCGGCACAAGATATTTTTTTAACGTATAAGCCTGATTTGGTACTATTGGATATAATGCTGCCGAATGTAGATGGAATAGATGTATTAAAGTGGATAAGAAAGGATTTTGATACTCCTGTAATTATGCTTACAGCTAAAGGCGAAACTTTTGACAAGGTGCTTGGACTTGAATTGGGAGCTGATGATTATATAGTTAAACCTTTTGAAGCAAAAGAAATGCTTGCTAGAATCAAAGCAGTGCTTAGAAGATATAGTTCAGACAATGAAAATAAGGAAGTATTAAAATTCGAGGATTTAACTATAGATATAAATTCGTATACAGTTGTATACAAAGGCAATGAAATAAAAATGCCGCCTAAGGAGTTTGAATTGTTGTATTATTTAGCAAATAATAAAAATAGGGTATTTACAAGAGAACAGCTTTTATGTGAAGTTTGGGGTTATGATTATCCAGGAGATTCAAGAACTGTTGATGTACATGTAAAAAGATTAAGAGAAAAACTTCAAGGAGGATATAATTGGCAGATAGAGACTGTATGGGGTGTAGGGTATAAGTTTGAGGTGAAATAGCATGAAGAAAGGCTTATTTTCAAAACTTGTAGCAACCTTTACCGCAATAATTGTAGTAAGTTTTGTTATGACATCCGCATTTTTATCATACTGGTTTGAAAGCTATTATTTTAATCAAAGAAAATATGAATTACTTAGAGAGTCTGAACTTATAAAAGAAAGAGCACTTCAATATTTAAATGGAAATATAACCTCTGATGATATAAATAATACTATAACTTATATAGGAAATTATTTATCGGCAGATATATGGCTTGTAGATAACTATGGTTATGTATACTCCGTATCAAAAAATCAACATAAAAAATTAATAGCTACTTCTAAACAAATAGTTACTAGTGATTTGGCAGAACTTAGGCAAAATAAAACTATAGATAAAAGGGGAACTTATTCAGATGTATTTATTGCACCAGTTCATACATTTGAGATACCTATCTTTGAAAATGATACGTTTAGGGGAGCTATAATGATGCATACATCCCTAAGTGAACTGAAGGAACCATTGAGGAGAGTATATGAAATAATATGGTCATCAGCAGCTCTGGCCATTATAATATCTTGTATTGTAATATATTATTTTTCTCAGAGGATAATTATAAGGCCTCTTGGAAAAATAAATAATGTTGCAGAAAAAATATCAAAAGGAGATGTAGAAAAAAGAGTTTACATAGATTCCAAGGATGAAATAGGTGTGCTTGCAAAATCTTTTAATAGCATGGCAGATTCTCTTGAAGCCGTGGATAAAAATAGAAGGCAATTCATATCCAATGTATCACATGAAATAAGATCTCCAATAACATCAATAAAAGGCTTTATAGGTGGCATTTTAGATGGAGTAATTCCAAGGGATAAGCAAAGATATTATCTCTCACTAACTTATTCTGAAATACAAAGGCTCACAAGATTGGTAAATGGTCTATTGGATTTGTCTTCTATAGAAGCAGGACAGTTCAAGCTTAAAATTGAAAAATTAGATATAAATGAAACTATACGATTGTGTATAATAAAATTTGAATCCAAAATAAACAATAAAAAATTAAAAGTTGATGTGTATATGGAAGATGATAAATTATTTGTATTATCAGATAAGGACAGAACTATACAAATAATTACAAACATTATAGATAATGCTATAAAATATGTAAATGAAGGAGGAAATATAAAAGTTTCTACTAAATCCAAGTCCAATAAAGCTATTATATCAATTTTTAATGATGGACCTTCTATAAGTGAGGAAGATTTGAAGCATATATGGGATAGATTTTATAAAGGAGATAAATCCAGAACAGTCAAGGTAAGTACTGGCTTGGGATTGTCAATAGTAAGAAGCATATTAACTCAGTTAGGTGAAGATATTTGGGTAAAGAATAAGGAAAGTGGAGGAGTAGAATTTACTTTTACACTAAAAAGGATTTAAGAAATCATTACAGTATGTTCATATTTATGTAAAAAAGATTTATTATAATGTTTCTAAATTCTAGGATTATAAGGGGTAATTTAATGGATGATAATAAATATGATGGCGTAAAAGATGTGAAATGGAAACAAGTAAATAATGGTGAATCTAAAATAAAATTTATCAGTAGTAGAAAAAAATCAAATATAAAAAAGATTATTAAACTTATTTCATTTATACTATTAGCTGTAATTTCTGGTGGAATATCAGGAGCATATACAGCAAATAAAAAACAGTCTAATACTACTTATACGCCCAATAATCAGACATTAATGGAAACTAAAAAAGATAATAAAAATGTTATTTCAAATAGTAATTCTCAAGTAGAAAATCCTGTGACTAAAGTAGCAGAATCAGTTGGACCTACAGTAGTTGGTATAAGTAATAAGGCGGATGGGTATTTTGGAATACAGGATACTGGGACCGGTTCCGGTATAATAATAGATTCAAGAGGCTATATAGTTACAAATTATCATGTTATTGAAAATGCGGATAGGGTAACTGTAAAACTTTCAAGTGGGAAGATATTAGATGCATCTATATCAGGTACAGATGAAAAGTCAGATTTAGCAGTAATAAAGGTAAATGCACAGAATCTTCCAAAGGCTCAATTAGGTGATTCATCTAAAATTAAAATAGGTGATATTGCAGTTGCAATAGGAAATCCTTTGGGAGAAAACTTTTCGGGCTCAGTCACCGCAGGAATAATAAGTGCTCTTAATAGAAAAATAGAATATAATGGATCAGTATATAAGGTTATACAAACTGATGCAGCTATAAATCCAGGAAATAGTGGAGGACCACTTTGTAATACAAATGGTCAAGTAATAGGCATAAATAGTTTTAAATTTGGATCAGGACAGAATACTGAAGGGATAGGATTTGCAATATCTATAAATGAAGTAAAAAGTATAATAAAACAACTTATGAATGGTGGAGAAGTTGCAAAACCATATTTGGGAATATATGGCGAAGGAGTAACTTCAGGAGATAATAAATTGTCTGGAATCTATATACAGGAAGTCTTAAAGGATAGCGGAGCTTTTAAGGCGGGCATAAAACCTACAGATATACTTTTAGAATTAGATGGCAAGAAAGTTATTCGTTTAAGCGATGTATCTGAAATTGTTAATTTCCATAAAATTGGAGATAAAATTAAGTGTAAAATATTAAGAAACGGAAATACTATAGAATTAGAAGCAGTATTATATGAAATGCCGGAAGATAAATAATTTTTAAATAAAACACTATAAAGTATCTTTATTATTTAAAGTTAATAGTATAATATTATATTGTACTATTAACTTTAGTTACTTTAGTATTAATTAAATAGTTTTAATTAAGGTTTAACTTAAAATATCTGTTAGGCTAGAACTTCCATACATAAAATTAACAGGGCTATTCTATAATATATGGGAAGTAATTACTTATTTTCCATTGCAATTTATAAGGGATTGAGGGAGAGAAATGTATTTAATAGTTGGGTTAGGGAATATTGGAGATAAGTATGATTATACCAGGCATAATGTAGGATTTGATGCACTTGATTTTATAAGTGAGGATCAGAATATAAGCATAAGCAAGAATAAGTTTAAGGGTACTTATGGAGAAGGCATGATAGACTCTAATAAAGTTATGTTGTTAAAGCCAAGTACCTATATGAATTTAAGTGGTGAAAGTGTAAGTGAATTAGCAAGTTTTTATAAAATAGATAGTAAAAATATAATAGTAATTCAGGATGATATAAGTCTTCCCATAGGAAAAATTAGAATAAGACAAAAAGGTAGTCATGGAGGACACAATGGAATAAAAAATATAATACAAAATCTAAATACTGATCAATTTGTGAGGATAAAAATAGGAGTTGGTCAGCCAAATATGAATATAGTATCTTATGTTTTGGGAAAATTTGAAAAGGATGATAGAAAACATATAGAAAAGGTTTTTAAAATTGTGGGAGATGTAGTTAAATGCATTATAATTGAAGGTGTACCAGAAGCTATGAATAAATTTAATGGTATGGATATTTAATAAAAATAGTATTATTTGCCGTCAATCTCTAATCTAATTAAGGGATTAACGGTTGTTGTGCGTTAATTTATAACTCAGAATTTTTAGGTGGTTGTTAAAATGAGACTAAATGGACTTATAAAGCCAATTAAGGATAGTAAAGAATTTAAAAATATAATGAATTCAGTAGAAGATAATAATTACCCTATTGGGATAGTTGGAATTTCAGAATCTGGAAGAAGTTATTTAATTGATTCTGTATATAATGAGTTAAATAAATCATTCCTGATTCTTACTCATAGTGATATGGAAGCTAGAAAATTATATGAGGATTTATCTTTTTATGAAACAAAAGTATATTACTTTCCAACAAAGGAAGTAGTTTTTTATAATTATAATATAGAAGCTATATCTGGTGACTTGAGATGGGAAAGACTTAAAGTAATCAGGCAGATGTTAAATAGAGGTAAAAAAATAATAATTACATGTATAGAAGCATTATCTTATACATATATACCCGTAAAATTGTATAAACAGTATACTTTTAAACTATCAGTAGGTAAAAATCTTGAATTAAATGAGCTGAGCAAAAGTTTAATTCAAAGTGGATATGAAAGAGTTGATGTTGTAAATTCTAAAGGTCAATTTTCTATAAGAGGTGGAATATTAGATATATACGTACCTATTTTAGCACAAGCTTATAGGGTGGAATTGTTTGGAGATGAAATTGAATCTATAAGAAGTTTTAATACAGAAACGCAGAGAAGTATTGAAAAAGTTAAAAGTATAGAAATATTTCCTGCCAAGGAGATAATACTTGATAATGAAAAAATTGAAAACGGATGTAAAGCTATAGAAAAAGATAAAAGTTTGATTGTAGAAAAACTAGAAAATGTTAAGGATTATGACACTAAAAAAAATATAGATGAAATAATAAATAGAGATTTAGAATCTCTTAAAGAAAGTTGGAGTTTTGAAACTATAGATAGTTTTTTGCCTTATTTTTATGATACTCCATCTTTGTTCCTGGATTATGTGAAAGACTATCTTGTAATTTTAGATGACATAAATAGATGTAATGGCAAATTGGACAGTGTGTATTTTGAATTTGAACAGAATTATAGAAATACCCTTGAAAAGGGAAGTGTTTTACCAAAACAATTTGAATTAATAGTAGATAAGTCTAAAATATTGGAAAATTTAAAAGATAGAGATATTATAACGATGGATGCTATTCCTAAATCCAATAAGGAATTAGTTCCTAAAACTATAGTTGAATTTTCCGAGATAACCCTCAATAATTATAAAGATAAAATGGATTTATTTATTGAGGATATAAAACAAAAAAAATTAAATGGATTTAAAATTTTGATTTTAGCGGGTACAAGGCCTAGGGGAGAAAGATTAGCTCAAACGTTAAGGGATAGAGATATAGAAAGTACTTACAAGGATAATGTAGATGAAATTAAATCAGGTGAGATAGTAATAACTTTTGGAAGTCAATTAAATGGTTTTGAGTATCCTGATTTAAAACTTTCAATTATATCAAACAGGGATGCTTTTGGCGTATCAAAGCGGAAAAAGCGAAAAAAATCTCCAAGAAAAGGTGTAGGAAAGATAACAAGTTTTACTGAACTTAGACCTGGGGATTATGTAGTTCATGTAAATCATGGTATAGGTGTATACAAGGGTATAAAACAACTTGAAGTTCAAGGACATAAAAAAGATTATCTAGAGCTTATGTACTATTCAGATGATAAATTATATGTACCAGTAGAACAGTTTGATATGGTACAAAGATATATAGGAAACGAAGGTAAAAATCCAAAGATAAATAAACTTGGAAGTGCAGATTGGGCCAAGGCTAAAAGAAAAGCTAAAAAATCTATAGAACAAATAGCAGAAGATCTGGTGAAATTATACGCAGTAAGATCTACAGTTAAAGGATATAAATATTCCAAAGATACGGTATGGCAGAAACAATTTGAAGATGAATTTCCCTATGAGGAAACTCCAGATCAACTGTCAGCAATAGAGGATATAAAGACAGATATGCAATCAGATAAAGTTATGGATAGACTCTTATGTGGAGATGTGGGATATGGCAAGACCGAAGTAGCAGTAAGGGCTGTTTTTAAAGCTGTTATGGATGGAAAACAGGTAGCATTTTTAGTACCTACTACCATACTTGCACAACAACATTATAATAATTTTGTAAAGAGGTTTTCGGACTTCCCTATAAAAATAGACATGATAAGTAGATTCAGGACAGCATCAGAACAGAAAAAAACCATAAAGTCTTTAAAAAGTGGAGAACTGGATATACTTATAGGTACGCATAGAATACTTCAAAAAGATGTTCAATTTAAAGATCTAGGATTTCTTATAATCGATGAAGAACAGAGATTTGGAGTTACTCATAAAGAGAAAATAAAAAAAATGAAAAAGAATATAGATGTACTGACCTTAAGTGCTACACCTATACCCAGGACACTCCATATGTCTCTAGTAGGAGTAAGGGATATAAGCGTAATAGAAACGCCACCAGAGCAGAGAAGGCCAATACAAACTTATGTAGTAGAATATAATGATCAATTAATAAGAGATGCTTTGTTAAGGGAAATAGGCAGAGGAGGCCAGGTATACTTTGTATACAACAGGGTAGAGAGTATAAGCAAGATGGCAGTCTATATTACTAAACTCGTACCTGAGGCTAGATTAACTGTAGCTCATGGACAAATGCAGGAGAGAGAACTTGAAACTGCAATGATTTCATTTATGAATAATGAATCCGATGTTTTGCTATGTACCACTATAATAGAAACAGGAATGGATATTCAAAACGTAAATACAATGATTATTTATGATGCGGATAAAATGGGTTTATCTCAGTTATATCAATTAAGAGGAAGAGTGGGAAGAACAGATAAGATAGCTTATTGTTACCTTACATATAGAAAAGATAAAATATTAACGGAAGTTGCAGAAAAGAGACTTAAAGCCATTAAGGACTTTACAGAATTGGGATCTGGCTTTAAAATTGCTCTAAAAGATTTAGAAATAAGAGGAGCAGGTAACATGATGGGATCATCCCAACATGGTCATATGGCAGCTATAGGATATGATCTATACTGTAATATGCTTGAGGATACTATTAAATTGATAAAAGGTGAGATAAATGAGGAACCAATAGAGACTACGGTAGAATTGAAAGTAGATGCATATATACCTAATGATTATATAAACAATGAAGTACAGAAGATAGAAATATATAAGAAGATAGCTGCCATAGATTCATATGATGATATGATGGATATACAAGAAGAAATAGAAGATAGATTTTCTATTATACCAGAATCAGTTTATAATCTTATGAACATATCCTACATAAGAAGTGTTGGCAAAAAACTTGGAATAGAGGAAATAAAAGATAATAAGGATGAAGTAGTATTTCTATTCCAAAATGAAGAAAGAATTAGTCAAGATGTCTTAAAATCTGTTTTAAAGCACTTTGGGAGAAATATAATTTTAAAATTAAGTGGCAAACCAGGTTTTGGATATAGAATTAAGGATATTAAAAGGAAAGATTTGATATTAAAAGTAAAGGAGATGATAGAATTTATGTTGAAAGCTAAAGACAAAAACGATTAAAAAATTTAATATTCATAGATGGACATTTATGATAAGATTAGTTTATGTTATATAAATAAAAATCAATGATTACATAAACTTTTAATACATGGAAGAGTGGAGGAGTAAAAGTGATTAATAAGAGAAAAATATTTAGTGCTTTTTTTGCAGCTGTGGTAGCAGTTTCAATTTCAGGATGTAGTATGATACAAAAAACACCTGAAGCTATAGCCAATAGTGCAGTAGCAGTAGTTAATGGTGAAAAGATAACAAATGATCAATTGAATAAAGATCCAAATACAATTCAATTAATTGCCCAGGCAAAACAGCAGTATGGAGATAATTATTCAAGCAATGAAGAAGCTACAAGTATAATTAAATCTCAAAAAGAACAGATATTAGATAATATGATTACTCAATTGGTGTTAAGTCAAAAGGCAAAGGAATTAAATATTATGCCTAGTGATTCTAAAATAAATTCTGATGCACAGGCGCAAATAGATAAAATGAAAAAGCAATATTTTTCAGGAGACGAGAGCAAATTTGAGGCGGCATTAAGTCAACAGGGACTTACGGAAAAGGCCTTTAAGGATATGTATATATCTCAAGTTAAAAGTCAAGAGGTACAGGAAAGTATAAGCCAGTATCTTACAAAGAATATTAAGATTACAGATAAGCAGATTGAAGAATATTATAATAAAAATAAGGATAAATACACTGAATTGCCTAATAAGATGACTTTGAAACATATATTAGTAAAAACTAAAGCTGATGCTCAAAAAGTAAAGTCAAGACTTGATAAAGGAGAAAGTTTTGATACTGTTGCCAAGGAAGTTTCTCAGGATACAGCTACTAAGAATAAAGGTGGAGATTTGGGAACCATAAAGGCTAATGACACCAATTACGATTCTCAATTTATGGCTGGAGCTAATGCATTGAAAGAAGGACAGATATCAGATCCAATACAAAGTAATTTTGGTTGGCATATAATAAAATGTACAAAGAAGATAACATATCCAGTTAAAAAGCTTTCAGAGGTAAAAAGCACTATAAAGACTCAACTGGAAAGTGATTCAAAGACTAAGTTGATAAATGAAAAAATTACCCAGTGGAAAAAAGATGCAAAGATAACTAAAAAGGAAAAAAATATACAATAATAGTTAATAAAAATAACCTTAATTATCGAATTTAATTGGGGTTATTTTTATTTTTCATAATTTTAGTAACAATTGTGTATAAAATTTCATATTTAGAAAAATAATATTAATACACTCATATAATTTAAGGAGGAATATCATATGAAGGCAACTGGAATAGTTAGACGTATAGACGACTTGGGTAGAGTGGTTATACCGAAGGAGATAAGAAGGACTCTTAGAATAAGAGAAGGAGATCCTCTTGAGATATTTACAGATAGGGAGGGAGGAGTTATTTTAAAAAAATATTCACCTATTGATGAATTGAGCGAGGTTTCTAAAGGATATGTAGAATCAATTGAACAAACCATAGGAAACATAGTTTTAATATGTGATACTGACAGCGTAGTATCTGTAAGTGGTGCTCCTAGAAAAGAATATGTGGACAAAAAAATAAGTCAGGAGTTGGAAGATGCTATTGAAAATAGAAAATTAATTTCCCTGTCGGAAAAGGAAATAATTGATATATATGATGATGAAGATGCAAGAGAAAAATATTCAGCTCAAGTTATATCACCTATTATAGCAGGAGGAGATGCAATTGGAGCCGTTATAATAACTTCAAAAGAAGATGTGGATTTTGGGGATGTAGAAGTTAAGTTAGCTGAAACTGCATCATCCTTCTTAGGAAAACAAATGGAGGAATAATGTAATGGCAGTTTTACTGCCATTACATTTTTTTTATTATTCACTCATTAATAAATTATTGACAATAATATAAAAAATACTCACCGTAAGTAATAATAGTTATATATTTAAAATAATTATAAACATATATACTATTATTTAAAATGATTTGAATTATGTCATTCGGGGGTATTTTTATGATAAAACAATCACTTATGAGAGGAACTATTATTTTAGGAGCAGCAGGTATGCTTTGTAAATTCTTAGGCCTGTTTTTTAGATGGCCCTTGCAAATGCTTATTGGAGATGAAGGAGTAGGATATTATCAGATGTCATTTCCACTATATATGTTTTTTATAGCTGCAGCTTCAGGAATACCTGTAGCAGTTTCTAAAATGGTATCAGAGAGCTATGCAACAGAAGATTATGTAAGGGTAATACAGATATTGAGAAAATCAATACTATTGATGTTTATACTTGGAACAGGTTTCTCTGCAATATTATTAATTTTTTCAAAACCTATAATACATTTTCTTAGATGGGATAATAAATCATATTATTCACTGGTAGCTATAGCATTTGCACCTATGTTTATATCTATAATGAGTGCATTTAGGGGATTTTTTCAAGGCATGCAGAATATGAATTATACTGCTGTATCTCAAGTAATAGAACAGATTGGAAGAGTTGTTGTAGGAGTAGGATTGGCATATATACTGTTGCCTAGGGGTATAGAGTATTCAGCAGGAGGAGCAGCACTTGGAGCGGCAGCAGGAGGGTTATTTGGAGGATTATATTTAATTAAGAAATATTTTGATGTAAGAAAAGATATACATATAAAACATACTCCAGATAATAAAGATGTATTAAGTGTACTTTTATATATAGCAATTCCAGTATCTATAGGAGCTGCAGTAAGTAGTATAATGAGTCTTATAGATTCAGCTTTGGTACCTCAGAAACTTTTAGAGGCTGGATTTACATTCAAGCAATCAACAATATTATACGGACAACTTACGGGTAAAGCATTTATTCTCATAAATATACCATTGACATTATCAGCAGCTCTTTGTGCTTCACTTGTGCCTATAATAGCAGAATATCATATTTTAAATAGAAAACTTGAATTGGTAAGCAAAGTTGATCTAGCATTTAAGCTCTCTACAGTAATAGCTCTACCATGCATGTTTGGACTTTATACTTTGGCTCACCCTATTCTAGAATTAATATTTCCGGGACAATCAAGTGGATTTAATATATTGCAATATTCATCTATATCAATTATATTTATAATAATTGCACAAACTTCAACTGCAATACTGCAAGGTTCAGGATATTATATACTTCCTGTTGTTAATCTGGCAATAGGATGCTTTGTAAAAATAATTATTACTTTATTTTTAGTTCCTATTCCTCATATAAATATATATGGAGCCATATTTGGAAGTACAATTGGATATGCTATAGCAGCTATTTTGAATATAGTTATGTTAAAGAGAAAATTGCATATAAGTATAAATTATTTTCAAGTTTTGGTTAAACCATTATTTGCATCTATTTTAATGATAATTGCAGTTGTATTTATTTATATGAATGTCTATAATTATACAATGAGTAGTAGATTTGCCTGCTTTTCTGCTATATTATTGGGAATGATTATATATATTATCCTATTAATTATATTTAAAATATTTAAATATAGTGAAATTAAAAATAGAATCATAAAAAAATAAAGGAGAGGTGGCTTTGATTAAAGTAATAGGATTAGGACCAGGGTCTTTAGAGTCAATTACTATTGGAACAATAAATATATTAAGAAATTCGTCTAAAATTTATTTAAGAACAGAAAAACATCCTACGGTAGAATATTTGAAAAGTGAGCATATAGCATTTGAAACTTATGATAACGTATATGAGAATGCGGAAAATTTTGAGGATGTATACAAATTTATAGCTGAAGACTTGATTAACAAGGAAAAAGAATTTGGGAACATAGTATATGGAGTCCCAGGACATCCTCTTGTAGCAGAAAAGTCTGTTATATTGCTTTTGAAAATATGTAAGGAAAATTCTATAGATATAGATATAGTTCCATCTGTAAGTTTTATAGATGCCATTTTTGAAAGCTTAAAAATAGATATTATTGAAGGATTAAAGATAATAGATGCATTTGACATAAAATCTCATAATATGGATGATAAAACTGGGCTTATAATAACTCAAGTTTATGATAAATTTATTTCTTCAGATGTTAAATTAGCTTTGATGGAGTACTATGAACCAGACGTAGACATATATTTTATAAGAGCTGCTGGAGTCAAAGAATTTGAATCAATAAGGAAAATAAAACTATATGACCTTGACAGGCAGGAAGATATAGATTATCTTACTTCGATTTACATACCCAAAGGTTCAAAGGCATTATATGATTTTAAAGATTTACTCAACATAATGGATAGGCTCAGAGGAAATGATGGATGTCCATGGGATAAAGAGCAAGGCCATGAAAGCTTGAAGAGATCCTTAATTGAAGAAACTTATGAGGTGATAGAGGCTATAGAAGCAAAAGACGATAGGTCATTAGCGGAAGAACTGGGAGATGTATTATTTCAGGTAGTTTTTCATTCTCAAATAGCCAAAGAAGAAAATTCATTTAATATTAATGATGTGATAAATGGAATATGTAAGAAAATGATTGAAAGACACCCTCATGTATTTGGAAGTGTAAAAGTAAAAGATTCAAAGAATGTAATTCAAAATTGGGATAAAATAAAGAAATCGGAGCAAGGATTAAAAACTTATACAGATGAACTAAAACATGTTGCAAAAATTTTACCGGCATTAATTAGAGCAGATAAAGTTCAGAAAAAGGCATCTTCAGTCGGATTTGATTTTGATAAAGTAGAAGAAGCTTTGGATAAAGTGTTAGAAGAGTACAACGAGGTGAAATATGTATATAAAAGTAATGAAAGGGTAAAAATAGTAGGAGAAATAGGAGATTTGATATTTGCGTCAGTAAATGTTGCCAGAATCCTTGACATAGACCCTGAATTTGCATTAAATTATACTATAGAGAAATTTATAAAAAGATTTGCATATATAGAGGACAAAGCTAAATCTGCAGGATTGGATATGAAAGATATGACTATTGAGCAGATGAATAAACTTTGGGAAGAATCCAAAAATAAATAAAGTTAGTCTTTAATGTGCAAAAAAAGAAGGATTTTTTGAGTTAATGAAGAATATGCTAATATACCAAGGTATAGCATTCAACTATTAAGGAGGTAAAAAAGGTGAATAAATCAGAATTAATTGCAAGTATATCAGAAAAGTCAAATTTAACTAAAAAAGATGCGGAGGCAGCTTTGAAGGGTTTTATACAGAGTGTTGAAGATACACTTGAACAAGGTGATAAAGTACAATTAGTAGGATTTGGAACATTTGAAACAAGAAAAAGAGCTGCAAGAATTGGAAGAAATCCAAGGACTAAGGAAGAAATAACTATACCAGAATCAACAGTTCCAGTATTTAAGGCTGGCAAAGAATTTAAAGATAAGGTAAATAAGTAAATTATTTTTTCAAAGAACCTGGGTGAAAATCTAGGTTTTTTGTTTTAACAAGGAGAGTGTATTGTGAGGTTAGACAAATATCTCAAAGTATCGAGAATAATAAAAAGAAGAACGGTAGCAAAAGCATCTTGTGAGGGTAATAGGATAATTATAAATGGAAAAATTGCTAAACCCAGTACTGAGATAAAAGAAGGGGATATAGTTGAAATTAGGTATGCAAATAGTACATTAAAGGTGAGAGTTTTGAATGTTAAACAACATGTAACTAAAGAAGAAGCCCAAAATATGTATGAAATAATTTTAGAAAAATAGGATATACAAATATAATAGGGAATATATACAACTTCACCTACATATAATTATTATAGGTGGAGGGATGTTTTATGGAAAGAAAGGAAACAAATTTAGATAGTAAGAAGAATTCACTGAGTCTTGAAAATAGAAAGAGATTAGTTATTACAGGAATAATTGAAGTAATTAGTTTCAATGAAGAACAAATATTATTGAATACTAATTTAGGCTCATTAAGCGTAAAAGGATTATCTCTTAAGATGAATAAATTAGATGTCCAAAATGGTCAGGTAGTTATAATGGGAACTATAAATTCTTGTATATATACAAATAACCAGCCTAGGAAAAAGAAGGGAAGCATAATTTCAAAAATGTTTAAATAAAATTGAAACAATACCTAAATTTATTTTTATGTTGTCCTAAAGGTGGGTTTATTTAATGATTATGTCAATAAGTGTTCAACTTAAACTTATAATATTTAGCTTTATTGCAGGGATTATAACAGGAATTCTATTTGATATTTATAGAATTATCAGGGGAGGCTCCGTCTCAAATAAAATAGTTATTTTTATTGAGGATATTCTATTTTGGATATTTGCAGGAGCAACTGTTTTTGTATTTTTGCTGTACACCAACTACGCATATACAGATGCTTATGTTTATTTGTGGATAGGTTCAGGTATATATATTTATTTTAAAATACTTAGTAAAACTCTTTTTAATATTGAAAAAAAAATATTTGAATTATGTGGAAAGCTGATTAGGGTAACGGTAAATTTTATTTTATATCCTGTTCAGTTTATTATTTATCGAAATAAGTTCAAAAAAAATAGAAATTATAAAAAATAACTTGAATAAAATTGAAAATCAAATTACAATATAATTATAGATTAATAGAAAATGGTTTTAGTTGATTGCACAAGTTAAAGTATTCTATGTATATTTAGAAGATGGGGAAAACGGTGATACAAATGAAAGTGAAATTTAAAGCTAAGAATATAATTGTTATGTTATTGGTTTTATATGCAGGCTACATATTTGTAAATCAGCAAATAACTATTAGAAATATAAAAAAGCAAATAAGTAATAAGAATCTTGAGGAGCAAAGAGTAAAACAAAAAAGTATAAAATTACAGGAAGAGGTTAATATGTCTACATCTAGTATGTACATTGAAAAATTGGCAAGAGAAAAATTGGGTTTTATCAAACAAGGTGAGACTCCTGTAATAAACACGAAAAATTAATACTTAGTTTGTAAATTTTATTATTATATATTATTTTTAAGGAGGAGTCTTTTTAATATGACCTTAAAGGCAGGAAGCATACTGGAAGGCACAGTAGTTAATATAACTAATTTTGGAGCTTTTGTTGAAGTAGATGGTAAAACTGGATTAGTGCATATATCTGAGATATCTGATACCTATGTGAAAAATATAAGAGATTATCTAAAGGAAAAGGATAAAGTTACAGTAAAGGTTATTTCCATTGATGACAATGGTAAAATAAGTTTGTCCATTAAACAAGCTAAATCTAATAAGAAAAGTTCAAGACCTATGGAGATAGATTGGAATAAAGAACAGGGTAAACAGACACAGGGAAATTTTGAAGATAGATTATCTAAGTTTTTGAAAGATAGTGAAGAAAGATTTCAGGATATTAAAAAACATCAAGATTCAAAGGGTAGAGGATATAAGAAATCCTCTAATTATTAGACCTGTTATTATAAGGGGCTTAAGCAGCCTCTTTTTTTTAATCAATAAAAGTTTTATAAAACAGTTGACATTATGAAGTTTATGATATATAATAATTTATGTTGCTGAGTTGAGCAATTAAGAGATGCTGGAGTGGCGGAACTGGCA
>NZ_APMH01000040.1 GCF_000359585.1 Clostridium tyrobutyricum DSM 2637 = ATCC 25755 = JCM 11008
GAATGTTATAACCACATTATACAAGGAGGATTATCAGGATCTAATCCTGCTGCTTTAAACGCATCCTTGTTATAATACAATATAGGAGTAGATGAATTAAAAGGCATTGAGTAAAGTTTATTATCAACTGTATAATATCCAGCTATATTAGATTCTAAACTTGATGTATCATATTTTTCTTCATCTATAAAATCCTGCATTGGCTTAACCCATCCGCTATCTATCATGAATCTTGTACCTATATCATAGGTCTGTATTACATCAGGACCATTCTTTGCTCTTTGGGCACTCTTTAATTTATTTATTGCTTCATCATATTTTCCCTGATACTGGGATGTAACTTTAATGTTTTTATGTGAACTATTGAAATCATTCACCATTTTCTGAAGTGCCTGTCCATTTTTACCCGACATAGAATGCCAGAATGTTATCTCAACAGGTTTGTTGCTGCTTGAAGTCTTACTTCCACTATTACCACAACCTGTTAAAATACCTCCTACCATCAATAACGCTATTAATAAACTTGCTAATTTCTTTTTCATTGTTATTCTCCTCTCGAAATTAATTGTCATTAATAAATATAAACTCATATTCAGCCTTTTACTGCACCGGATGTCATTCCCTCTATTAGTTGTTTTTGACCAATTATAAAAATAACAATCGAAGGTAATAATATCATTACAATACCTGCCATTATCGGGCCAAAAGATTGATTATCTACTGATTGCAGCATGCCTATGCCTATCTGGACAGTTCTTGAACTATCCTTGCTTGTTACAAGAAGTGGCCACATATATTGATTCCATGTAACTAAGAAAGTATATATGCCAAGCGAACCTACAATAGGTCTTGACATTGGAAGTACTATCCTAGTAAAGAACTTGAAACTACCACACCCATCTATTTTTGCAGCTTCATAAAGTTCTACAGGAAGAGTCAGATAATATTGCCTCATCATGAATATTCCCATGGCAGCACTTAAATATGGAATTATCAAAGCCTTGTAACTGTCCACCCATCCAAATGAACCTATAGTTAAATAATTTGACATTATAGTTGTTTCTCCTGGAATCATCATTGTTGCAATTACGGCTAAAAACAATATTTTCTTGCCTTTAAAATTAAAGAATGAAAATGCAAAGGCAGCTAAACACGCTGTTACAATTTGTCCTATTGTAACTCCCAAAGATACTATAAAGCTATTAATTATAAATCTAATTATAGGTGCAGTATTCAATGCATCTATGTAGTTTTTAAAATAGATCCTTTTAGGTATTAACTTAGGTGGATATGAAAATATTTGGTCAGGTGGTGTAAAACTCATAAGTACGGTATATATAATAGGTGCTACTGTAATTAGCCCCAGTATTATATTTATTACATATAAAATAGTTTTGCTTAAATTTTTATTCATTATAATTATCACCTTTACAATTCTTATTTATAAAAAACTTTCTTTTTCTCATATCTAAATTGAAATAATGTTATTACAAGCATAATTAAAAACAAAATTATTGATTCAGCACTTGCTACTCCAAATCTGTTATTATAAAATGCATCCTTATATATCGAGTAAACAAGAACATTGGTAGCCTCTCCCGGCCCTCCAGTAGTCATTATGCTAATCTCTGCAAATGTTTGAAATGCCTGTATTATATCAATTACAATTACAAAAAAAAGAGTAGGTGAAATACACGGCAAAATCACATTTTTCAAACGTTGAAGGTAGTTTGCTCCATCTATAGATGCGCTCTCCACTAATTCTTTTGGAATATTTTTAAGTGCTGAAATTATAAAAATAAAATTCATGCAACTCTTAAGCCATATACTTACTATTGATACGGCTATAAATGCCCAGTAAGGACTAGTAAGCCAACCTATATTTTTCTTTAATATAAAATTTATAAGTCCTATACTTGGATTAAACAAGAGCACCCATATTACAGAAGCTGATGCCGAAGAAACTGCCATGGGTATAGCATACATAGTACCAAATAGTCCTTTAAATTTTAACTTATTGTTACACACAAGTGACAATATTAATCCTATTAATATTGATGGTATAGTAGTTACAATTACATATTTCAAAGTAACAACTATGCTGTTAATAAATGATGGTGATTTAAATAGATTAATGTAATTAGACATTCCTGCAAACGAACTTATTTCTCCACTAGCATTTGTATTAAATAAGCTCAAATAAATTGTCTTTAAAAATGGAAAATACGTAAACCCTACAAATATAATCATGCATGGAACGATGTAGAAATATGGTTCCAAAGTTTTTATAACTTTCTTTTTGTCAACAGTCTTTTGTATCAAACCCACCTGTTCTGCTGTTTTTTCCATATGAATACCTCCACTAATTTTTACTCACGTATATATCATAAACTTTGAAGATTAATAAGAATTTATGGAGAGGTTAAATAAACTTAACAGAATAATTATATTTGTATATAAAAATACCCACTTTAAAAAGTGGGTAAACCCTATTTTCTCAGAAATTCAAGAAGTGTAGAATTAAATTTTTTCAACTCATCATGGAAAATTCCATGGCCACTAAACTCAAATGGGTATAGCTTAGAATTCTTGATTCCTATTTTTAATTGTTCTGCAAATTCAAAGGGACATATTTTATCCAATCTTCCGTGAAATATGCCTGTTGGTACATTAATTTTACCAAGATCAGATCTAAGATCTTCATTTTTAAGTGACTCGGCAGCCTTTATAGTTGCATAACCTGCAGCTGTAAGACCTATATTTTGAAACCAGTTTACAAAGCTAGGTGTAACACTGCTTGCAAAAAATATGCTGCCAAGGTTTGAAAGCATTTCAGGACGGTTTTCATAAGTTTGTTTAATTAAATCGTCAACCTCATCAGATGTCATTCCATATGGATATCCTGGCCTCATTACAAATGATGGTGCTGCTGCAGATAATAAAATAAGTTTTGATACATTGTAACTATAATATCTTGACATATATCGAATTGCTACAGCAGCTCCCATAGAAAATCCTACAAGTATTATATTCTTTAGGCCAAGTGTTTCAATAATTATACGGACATCATCTGATAATCTATCATATGAATATCCATTCCATGGTTTATCAGAGTCCCCAAATCCCCTTAAATCAATGCTTATACACCTATAACCATATTTAGGAAGTACATTGAACTGATATTCGAATATATTATGGTTTAAAGGCCATCCATGTATAAAAAAAATAGTATCTTTTCCATTGGGATTTAAATCTTCTACTAAAATTTTTATATTTTTTTCTACTTCAATATAATACATTATTTTACCTCATTTCAAATACTCATTTTATTATATGTATTATACCGAAGCAAATATGTTAAGTTTTAACTAATATTTTCATTTCTATTTTCAACTGTACTATGAGTTCTTCCATATGCAAAGTATAATATAATTCCTATAGTCAACCATACAATAAACCCAATCCATGTTATTAATCGCATTGATGCTAAAAGTATTAAGCAGCAGATTACTGTTATTATAGGTGTATATGGAACTCCCGGGCATTTAAATTTTCTCTCAATGTCAGGCATTGCTTTTCTAAGGTATACAACCCCTATGGACACAACCATAAAACTCATCAAAGTTCCTATACTCAAAAATTCCACTATTACATTTAATGGTAGAAGTCCTGCTATAATAGATGCAATACAACCTGTTATCATAGTGGCTTTAATAGGAGTATTGTGCGTTTTGTTAATTTTAGAAAAAATTTTAGGTATTAATCCATCTCTAGACATAACCATAAATATTCTTACCTGTCCATACAGCATTGCAAGCATTACAGATACCATGCCAAGAATGGCTCCAACTCCAACCAGAGCTGACCCCCAGTTAATTCCTACTCTAGCTAATGCTGCCGGTACTGCATTATCGGAAACTATTTCTTTATATGGAACAATTCCTGTAAGCACTATTGCTACCAATACATATAGTATACATACTACTATAAGACACATTATAATTCCCCTGGATACATCTTTTTTTGGATTCACTGCCTCTTCTGCCGATGTCGAAATGGCATCAAATCCTATAAAGGAAAAGAATACCGTACTTGCACCTGTAAAAACGCCCTTCCATCCATATGGCATGAAAGGTTTGTAATTCGATACATTTATATGTGATATTCCTAAAAAGATAAAAAGTAAAATTATAAATATTTTTACTCCAACAATTATGTTATTCACTCTCGAGCTTTCATGCATTCCATAACAAAGAAGACATGTTAGTAGTAATATTATAATTACTGCTGGAAGATCGACCACACCACCATTACTGGGTGAAAAGGCTATAACTTTTGGCAATGTTATACCTGCCGACTGCAAAACTCCTTTAAATGTTCCAGACCATCCGGAAGCTACAGCACTGACTGCAACTAAATACTCCGCGGTTAAACACCATCCAATAATCATAGCTATAAATTCTCCAAATGCAATATAGGCATATGAATATGTACTTCCTGCTACAGGAAACATTGTAGCAAGTTCGCAATAGCATAATCCACATAAACATGCTACTATTCCAGCCAATACAAATGAAAGAATAATACCTGGTCCAGCAGAATGTGCACCTTCTCCAGTAGCAACAAATATACCTACACCTACTACAGCGCCTATACCAAGTAATGCTATATCTTTAGCTCTAAGATTTTTTTCCAAATTAGTTTCCCTTACATTATCCCTCAACTGTTCCAATGACTTTTTCTTAAAAAGATTCATAAAATGCCACCTTCTGATTTTTTAATCAATTAATCCTTACTTTCATTTTGTACAATACTATGTTTTCTTCCATATATAAAATAAATTATCAACCTTATAACTAACCAGATAATAAATCCTATCCATGTTATAGCTCTCATCGATATTAAAAGTGCTATGCAACTTATTATGGGGGGATATGGAACACTTGAACATTTAAATTTTCTTTCAATATCAGGCATGACTTTTTTTAAAAATGTCCATTAAATCTTTCCTTCCATAATTCGACAATAAACAATTTATTATTTTACATACTTGTTTATTATATAATAATTTTAAAAAAAACAAAACTTTATATATGTTTTTTAAATGTTTTATTTTAATATTTATATTTTATAAATTATTAAAATAACTTATTTCTGTCTTTTTTATTAATAAATACTCAATAATATTCATAAATAATATGGAATTCAATATAATTTGCAAAATATTAAAGCTATCTCAATATAAAAGATAGCTTTAAGTTATTAACATTATGAATTCTATGAAAATCATGATGCATATTAATCAACAATTTCCCATATATCCTTCATAGATTTAATATAGTTATATTCTATAATATCTGTATCTATGGTTTCTTTTTCCCTATTATAATATGATACAGGTATTGCAACTTCCAGTGATCCATGATCAGACACCTTGCCATTTAAGTATTCCTCTTTCATTTTGCCGAAATTTTGAACGAGTCTTATTCCTAAATTGGAGCCGGTATTATACGTAGCTTTCCAAAAATCTTCATTAGTAACATCTTTTTTTAATTTTACCTTTACCTTTTTATAACCCATATTATACCTCCATTTCTATAAGAATATAATATTAATATTTTTATATTTCAAAACTATCAAAGGCTTCAAGAAATTTGTCAATATCTTCCTCTGCATGTTTGACATTTAAAAAAACAGACTCAAATTGAGAAGGTGCAATATATATTCCATTTTTAATCATATGTTTGAAATATTTGTTAAAGAGATCAATATTACATTTTTTAGCATCTTCATAATTTTTCACTTCAGAGTTTCTAGTGAAAAATATAGTAAACATTGCTCCGCATCTATTAAACACAACTGGCATATTTTTATTTTTTGCTATTTCCTCTACACCACTTTGAAGTTTATTCCCAAGTTTATCGAGATGTGCATAATACTCAGGATTTTCATGTAATTTTTTTAATGTTGCAAGTCCAGCTGCCATTACAATAGGATTTCCAGACATTGTACCAGCTTGATATACAGGTCCCATTGGAGAAAGCTTCTCCATAATATCACGCCTTCCACCATAAGCTCCGCAAGGCAAACCTCCGCCCATTATTTTAGCAAAGGTAGTTATATCAGGTTTTATGCTATATAGACTTTGAGCACCTTTATATGCTACTCTAAATCCACTCATTACTTCATCAAATATAAGCAAGCTTTTATATTTATCACAAATATTACGCAATCCACCTAAGAATTCTCTATCTCCTGGAATTACTCCCATATTTCCTGCTACAGGTTCTACTATAATTGCCGCTATGTCATCTCCATACTTTTCAAAAATACTCTTCACACTTTCCATATCATTATATTGTGCTATTATAGTGTTTTTTACACTTTCTTCTGGAACTCCCGCACTTCCTGCAATTCCCTCTGTCATTACACCTGAACCAGCTTCTACGAGGAATCCATCAAAATGTCCATGATATCCACCTGCAAATTTTATTATCTTACTTTTACCAGTGTATCCTCTTGCAAGCTTTACAGCACTCATTGTAGCTTCCGTACCTGAATTCACCATTCTAATCATATCAATATTATCCACAGTTGTGCATATGTATTTAGCAAGTTCCAATTCAATTTTAGTAGTAGCTCCAAAAGAAATGGCTTTTTCACTCATATTCTTTATTGCATTAACTACATCGCCATCACAATGTCCTAAAATCATAGGCCCCCAGGAGCATACAAAATCTATGTATTTATTATTATCCTCATCATAAACATAGGCCCCTTCACCTTTTTTTATTACTGGTGGGTTTAGATCTACATCCTTAAATGCTCTGACAGGACTATTTACTCCACCAGGCATGTATTTTTTGGATTCTTCAAATATATCGTAATTTTTCATTTTATCTACATCCCCTCATTATCTATATAAATTTTATTTTTCATTACTGCAAAATATCTCATCTATAAACCTGAGACAATTGTCCTCTGTTCCATTTAATTTCTCTTTTTTCAATAATTTTATAGCTCTATTAATATATACCTTGGCTGTACTTTGTATCATAATCCTGGCCAAAATTTCATTGTCCTTTGTATATCTTTTGTTCTTAAAGGTTTTTATTCTCTTTTCACAAATTTCCTCTCCATAATTTTTTATTCTCTGTATCTCAGGAGAAAGCTCATTTAGAGTCTGCCATTTTATAAATTTCTTAATATATTTATCAATTATATATCTATATTGTGCCATTTTCTGTTTTCTCATAACTTTATTATTTTTGTCAATTCTACTTATATCATCAATATCATATACTTTAATATTTGAAAGTAAAAATACATCATTATCCACATCTCTAGGAACTGCAAGGTCAAATATAGACAACTGCTTTTCAGGAAGCTCTTGTCTTGATATGATAGAATGAGGTGCTGATGTACAAGTAACAATACAATCTATATCTTCATAATAGTTCTTTCTTTCATTAAAAGTTATGAATTTAACTTCACTTTGTAATCTTTCCAAATCACTTATCTTGCTTAAATCACGGACTACAACATATATAACAGCAGCATTTGAATTTACTAGATATTTAAGAACAAGTTTCCCAATTTTGCCAAAGCCTATTATCATATATCTCCTAAAACCACTATCCAAAGCTCTCTTTACAACTATTGAAGGTGATGACACTGGAATCTTATACATTTCACAGGCATTTTTAAATTCCTTCCCACAGGTTATAGCATATTGAAATAATCTTTGAAGTCTTCCCTTTATAGTCCTGGCTTTAAGTCCACTTAAATATGAATCCTTGATCTGACCCAATATCTGATCTTCTCCTAAAATTTTAGAATGGAATCCACAACTTACTTCCAATAAATGTTTAACAGCCGTTATGTCTTTAACATAAAATATATAATTCGTAAGTTCTAAATTCCAGCCTAATTCCGCAAATATCATATTTATTAACTTCTTTCCCTGAATATCAGAATCTACATATACTTCAGTTCTGTTGCAGGTACTTAAAATTAAACTACTATCAACAAACTTGTTGAGTTTCTTTAGCTTTTCTTCTAAGCTTGATGATACTATAGAAAACTTTTGTCTTATATCAATGTCACATTCACTCTTTATTCCGATAAGTTGTATCATTTTACCAACCCCAAATGTATATTCAAATTTTATATAAAATAAAAATTCCCCCTAACTAAAATGCTAAAAGGAAATTAATCTTATATTGTAATTCTTAAACTTCATTTAATTTTTATTATAACATTATTCTAAAAAAGTTCAATAATATAAGGCATTACTATAATTTAATAATACCTTATATCCATATTTATAATCCAAAATACTCATTTATACTTTCAAAACATTTATCAACCATATATTCTATATCTATTTTTTCAATAACATAGGGAGGCATAAAATATAATACATTCCCTATAGGCCTTAAAAGTAATCCTTTATTTAAAGCTATTCTATATATTCCATATCCTACTCTTTCCTTCCAGCTGAAACTTTCTTTCGTATTCTTATCTTTAACAAGTTCTATCGCTGTTATCATGCCAATTTGACGTATGTCTCCTACAAACGGAATGTCTTTTGCTCTATCAATTACAAGTTTCTTAATTAATTTAGCTTTGTCCCTGTTCTTTTCAATTATATTTTCATCTTCAAATATATTTAAACTTTCACAAGCTGCAGCACATGCCATTGCATTACCTGCATATGTATGACTGTGTATAAAAGTCTTTAATTTAACATAATCATCATAAAAAGCATCATATATTCTATTAGTAGTTAAAACTGCAGACATTGGCATATAACCCCCACTGATACCCTTGGATAAGCACATTATATCAGGGCTTATGTCAGCATGATTACAAGCAAACATCTTTCCTGTTCTTCCAAATCCAACAGCTATTTCGTCTGCAATTAAAATAATATCATAATAGTCACAGGCTTTTCTAAGTTTTCTTAAATAAATAGGAGAGTAAATCTTCATGCCTGCCGCTCCTTGAACCATAGGTTCTACAATTATGGCACAAAGTTCATCATGATGAATTTCCAGTTTTCTTTCCATATGTTCAAAACATTCAGCACTGCAGCTGTCTCTGTTTTTTCCATATTTACATCTATAGCAGTCTGGTCCTTGAACTCTAAGTGTATCAATAAGAAGTGGCTTGTAAATTTTATTATACAAATCCAAAGCACCTACGGACAATGCACCAATTGTTTCTCCATGATAAGCATCAGTTAATGCAGCAAATCTTATTTTTTTAGTTTTCCCCATTTGCTGATAATACTGAAAACTCATCTTTAAAGCTATCTCTACCGCAGAAGAGCCATTATCTGAAAAAAACATTTTTTCTAGTCCCTCTGGAGCTATATTTATAAGCCTTTCTGCTAATTCAACAGCAGGTTTATTAGAAAAATGTGCAAAAATAGAATGTTCAATTTTGCCTAATTGCTTTTGAATTGCCCTGTTAATTCTAGGATTGCTGTGTCCGAAAATGTTTGTCCACCATGAACTTATGCAATCCAAATATGAATTACCGTGTATATCCTGTAAATAGCATCCCTTGCCCCTTTCTATGATAATAGGAGGCAACTCCTCACAGTCTTTCATCTGTGTACATGGATGCCATATATATTTCAAATCTTTTTCTTCAAATCCTTCCATTATTCATATCTCCTTCATACAATCAATTATCCCTTTTGAATTAAATACTTTCTCTGATACTTTCTTTATACTTTCCATGAAATCCCATGCATTTTTCTCAATACTAGGCATAATACCCAATATAGGAATCCCTGTCATTCCTTTTATCATATCTATATTATCATTACACATAACTGTGTCTTTATATCCATTTATTACAATCCCTTTTATACATATTCCCATATCTTCCATGTATTTAGCAGTCAAAACAGTATGATTTATAGTTCCCAAGCCTGCCGTTGCAACTAAAATCACATTCATATCCAATTTCTTTATCAAATTATCCAAAGTATATATTTTTCCATCAAAATCAGTAAGCGGACATGTTACTCCTCCACTGCCTTCACATATTATATAGTCATATTTTTTCTTTAAATCATTAACTCTGTCCTCTATTATCTTTATATCAATAGGATTGTTTTCAAGTTTTGATGCCAAATATGGCGATACTGCAGTTTTATATATGTATGGAGTAATATACTCATATTTTTCTTGAATACCGGCAAGTGAACATACAAATTTAGTATCTCCTGGAATCATCTTTCCATCTTCCATTTCAGCTCCACTCAATGCTGCCTTAAAATAAACTGTATTGTATCCATCTTTACACAGAGTATAAGCCAAGGCTCCAGTAATCAATGTTTTCCCAATTTCCGTATCAGTTCCCACTATATACACGCCTTTAGTCATTTTAGATACCCTCTTCCAATATTATAATTTTTTATAGACCTAACTATAAAGTTTATTTAGTGCTTTTAATTTTAATGATAAAAGTGCAGCTGATACACTTATTACAAGATCACCACCTACACAAATGATAGATCCGTAAAATACCGCCCATGCCATGGTTTTTCTATCCCCAATATATAAGTTATAAATAATGTAAAGATGTAAAACTCCAAATAAATAAACAAAAAATAACCCGCTTAATATACACAATAAAGATTTAATAAAACTAAAATTTTTAATTTTAGAGCTCAATTCTCCAATTACAAATGAAGCAACTATAAATCCTATCAAATACCCAAAAGTAGGTTTGAATATGTAGTATAATCCACCGCCTTCTGTAAAAATTGGAATTCCTATAAGTCCCATAACCACATATAGGATCTGTGACAATGCTCCTAATTTGGCTCCGAGCACAATACCGCTAATAGCACAAAACAGCCATTGAAGTGTAAATGGAACATATGGTATAGGTATTTTTATAAAAGCCCCTATAGCGGTCAAAACTGCAAAAATGGATACCATAATCATATCTCTTGTCTTCAATTAAATTTTCCCCCTTACCGTTATTATTGTCAACTATTATAAGTATAATAGTTGACAATTAAATATTATAGACTTTTTTACATTTTGTCAACTCACGCTCATATTATTTAACAATATAAATATACATATTATATTAATACAAATTAAAATATTATAAATTTCACACATATTAGGTATTCATCATGCGTAATATTTAATAATAAGTTAAGGGGGAAAGATACTTATGGATTTTAAAGATATAATTGAAAATGATAGAGAATCAAGGAAAAAGGAAGAATTTGAAGGAACATTTCTAGAATATTTACAACTCGTAAAAAATAATCCCGATATAGTCAAACTAGCACACAAGAGAATGTACGATATCATAATAAATAAAGGCTATAAAGTATTAAAACCTGAGGATAATCCAAGAATAAAGAAACTATATGGTAATGAACCAATAAAAAGATACAATTTTTTTAAAAATGAATTTTTTGGAATAGATAGAGTACTAATGAAACTGGTTAACTATTTCCATTCCGCAGCTATGAAAGGTGAGGAATCAAGACAAGTACTCTATTTAGTAGGTCCAGTTGGTGCAGGTAAATCATCACTGGTAGATTCAATTAAAAAGGCTCTGGAAACTGCAGAATCTATTTATTCACTAAAAGGATGCCCTATTAGAGAAGAACCTCTTCATCTGATACCAAAACATTTAAGAACTGAATTTGAGAAAAAATTAGGTGTGAAAATTGAGGGTGACTTATGCCCAGTTTGCAAATATAGATTAAAGCACCAATACGACGGTAAATATGAAAATTTTCCTGTTGTAACTACAGATTTTTCTATACGTTCAAGAAAGGGTATAGGAGTAGTGCCTCCAGTTGATCCTAATAATCAAGATACATCTGTTCTTACAGGTTCTGTAGACATATCAAAAATGGATATGTATCCTGAAGATGATCCAAGAATATTTTCTTTAAATGGTGCTTTTAATGTAGGAAACAGAGGAATTGTAGAATTTATAGAAGTTTTCAAAAATGATGTAGAGTACCTTCATACAATAATAACTGCAACACAGGAAAAATCTGTTCCTTCTCCTGGAAAAGGATCAATGATATATTTTGATGGAATTATACTTGCCCATTCAAATGAATCAGAATGGAACAAATTTAAATCTGATCACACCAATGAAGCAATACTTGATAGAATTGTAAAAATCGAAGTCCCATACTGCATGGAATTAAATGAAGAAGTCAAAATATATAAAAAAATACTTGGCAAAAGTCAGTTTGATGCTCATATAGCACCACATACTCTTGAAATTGCAGCAATATTCGCCATTCTTTCAAGACTTTCACCATCTAATAAAGTTGATCCTATGACAAAGTTAAAAATTTATAATGGAGAAGATATAGTAGAAAAAGGAAGCACTAAAAAAATTGATTATTCAGAGTTAAAAGAAGAAGCTGGAATGAGAGAAGGAATGTCTGGAATTTCAACTAGATTTATTATCAAAGCTCTAGATAGTGCCCTTTCCAATTCAGAATACAACTGCATTAATCCAATAAGTGTAATAGACATCCTTGTAAAATCAGTTAAGGATTTAGATATAGCTGATGATGATAAAAAAAGATATCTTACATTTTTAAATGACACTATCAGAAAAGAATACAATAAAATACTTGAGAAAGAAGTAACAAGAGCTTTTATTCAAAGCTTTAGAGAACAAGCTGAAAGTTTATTTGACAATTATCTGGACCATGCAGAGGCATATGTAAATAGAAATAAAATTAAAGATCGTTCAACAGGTGAAGAATTAGAACCAGATGAAACTTTTATGAGATCTATTGAAGAACATATTGGGATCTCTGAAAGTTCTGCAAAAGGTTTTAGAACAGATGTTACATCATATATGTTTTATGTAATAAGAAATGGTGGAAAAATCGACTATACATCTTATGAACCGCTTAAAGAAGCTATTGAGAAAAAGCTCACTACATCTGTAAGAGAATTGTCCAGAATAATAACTAAATCCAAAGTGCGAAACAAGGATCAGGCAGAAAAATATAATTCCATGGTTGAAGAAATGAAAGCAAATGGTTACTGTGATCACTGCTGTGATGTTATATTAAAATATGCTGCCAATAATCTATGGAAGGATTGATGTTATGGCTATTTTCAGAGAATTTGATGAAAGCCAGCATCATGATAGATCTTTAGAGGATAGAAGACGTCATAAACAATTAGTAGAAAAATCTATCAAGGACAATTTGGCCGATATAATATCAGAAGAAAGTATCATAGGTCAAAGTAAAAATAAAAAAGTTAAAATTCCAATAAAAGGGATTAAAGAGTATAGATTTATATATGGAGAAAACAAATCTGGTGTAGGCAGTGGAGATGGATCTCAAAAAAGAGGAGATAAACTTGGAAAAGCTGCTAATGGAAAAAATGCCAACGGCAATAAGGGACCTGGTAATGCCGAAGGTGAAGACATATATGAGACAGAAATCACTATAGAAGATGTTATAAATTATCTTTTAGAAGATTTGGAACTTCCTTTAATGGATAAAAAAAGATACTCTGAAATACTTTCAAAAAACTCTATTAAAAAAGTTGGCTATCAAAAAAATGGGATAAATCCCAGACTTGCTAAAAAGAGAACTGTTATAGAAAAACTTAAAAGACGTCAAACAGCAAAAAAAGATCTACATGAAGCTAACCCTGATAAAGAATTAGAAGAGGATTTAAAATCAAGATTTCCTTTTAGACAGGATGATTTAAGATATTATAGAGTCAAAAAAAAACCAAAGCGTGAACTAAATGCTGCTGTAATTTGTGTAATGGATACTTCAGGCTCTATGGACAGTACTAAAAAATTCCTAGCCAGATCTTTCTTTTTCATTCTCTATGAATTTGTAAGAATGAAATATAACAATGTAGAGGTAAAATTTATAGCACATTCCACTACAGCAAAATTAGTTACAGAAGAAGAGTTTTTCCATAAAGTAGAATCTGGAGGTACTTATATTTCCAGTGGATTTAAAAAGGCTTTAGAAGTAATTGAAGAAAATTACAATCCTGCTTACTGGAATCTATACACTTTTTACGTAAGTGATGGTGATAACTGGAGCGAGGATGATGAGAGAGCTGTAAAATATGGCAAAAAATTAAGTGAAATCTGCAATCTCTTTAGCTATGCAGAAATAATCCCAAGCCCCTACAGCAGTAATATAAAGGAACTCTTAAAAAATGAAATTGTGAAAAAAAACTTTGCGGCTGTTACTATTAATCAAAAACAAGATTTATGGGAATCTTTAAAGAAGATATTAAAAAAAGAGTTGGAAATGGGGTGATGTGCTTGGACTATTCAACTACAGATTTAAAAAATTGGTGTTCTACTATAGAAACTATGGCAAAAAATTCAGGTCTTGACTTTTATCCTCAGGAATTTGAAATTGTAAGTTATAAAGACATGATTGGATATGAGGCATACTTAGGTATGCCCTCCAGGTATCCACACTGGAGTTTTGGAAAATCTTACGATAGAGCTGAATCATTATACAGATATAATCTTACAGGGCTTCCCTATGAAATGGTTATAAATTCCGATCCATGTCTGGCCTATTTAATGAAGGATAATACACTATTGCTTCAGATATTGACTATGGCACACGTATATGGCCATAATGACTTTTTTAAAAATAACAGGCTTTTTAAAGACGGAACTAATGCATCCTATACTATTGAGATGTTCAAAAATAATGCAAATATGATAAGAGAATATTTAAATGATCCAAGCATAGGATATACTGGAGTAGAAAAAATTTTAAATGCAGCCCACGCAATAAGATATCAAACAAGAAGAGCTATAGGGCTAAAAAATTCTGAAGAAGAACCTTGTGATGACCTAATTCTATTTATCATTAAACATGGAAATTTGGAAGAATGGCAAAAAAATGTTTTAAATGTGGTAAGAAAAGAAACTGCTTATTTCATACCTCAAATTGAAACAAAAATTATGAATGAAGGATGGGCAAGTTACTGGCACTACAAAATACTTCATAAGCTTGACCTCCCAGATTCACTTTTTATTGAATTCATAAAAAGACATAATGATGTTATAACTCCTGCTATGGGAAGTATTAACCCATATCATCTTGGATTTAAGATGTTTGAAGATCTTGAAAAAAGATATGGAACTGAGAAAATATTTGAAGTCAGGAAACTAGAAAGAGATGAATCTTTCATTCGCAGATACCTTACAAAAGATATCTGTTATAGACTGAATTTGTTTGAGTATATGAAAGATGGAGATGAATATATAGTAAAAGATATTGCAGATGATACAGGATGGCTTGAAATTAGAAATGCACTATGCAATTCCTGTGGTATGGGAACAATTCCAAATATTGAAGTCAAGGAAATCTCGTCAAAAGATAATACTCTAATTTTAAATCAGATTTATGATGGACGAGAATTGAATTCTAAATATATGGAAGCCACTTTGAAATATATTTATGACTTGTGGAATGGGCCTGTGCAATTGAATACTAAAATCAGTAAAAAAAATACAGGTGTTAAATGTGATGAAGATAAAAAAATTTCATATACATCTTTAGAATAAATATGTTTTACAAAGGCTGTCCCAAAATAAATTTGAGACAGCTTCTTTTAATTTACAGACCATGATGGATCTTTTCCACTTCTTATTATTCATTAGTAATCAGTTTAAATACATCCAGTAAATTTTCAGCTATATATTTAGGTCCTGAAGTTCTTAATTCCTCAATAGAACCATACCCATATGAAACAGCTATACAATTTATATTGTTTTCTCGTGCTCCAACTATATCATGTTTTCTATCTCCTACCATTACTACTTCCCCATGGTTAACAATATTATATTTATCTAAAATATATTTAATAACTTCTCCTTTTGTACTTCTAGTACCATCCATATTACTTCCAACAATATCATCGAAATATGCATATAAATTAAAATGCTTTATTATCCTTCTAGCAAATACTGTAGGTTTAGATGTAGCTATTATTAAATTAAATCCTGATTTTTTCAACTTAGCAAGAAGTACCTCAACATTTTCATAAACTTTATTTTCAAAAATACCATATTTTTTAAAATACTCTCTATAATATTCCACTGCTTGTACTGACTTTAATTCATCAAATTTATAATATTTTATAAATGACTCTTTTAGTGGCGGTCCTATAAACTTTTCAAGCAAATCCAAATCATTCACTATAATACCATACTTTTTTAATGAATACTGTACAGATTTAGTTATACCTTCTTTAGAGTCTGTTAAAGTTCCATCCAGGTCAAATAGCACATATTTATATTTCAATTTATCTCCTCCATTATGTTATTAAATTTCTAATTTATGAGTAATCCATTGTTTTCCCTCTACAAGTCTTGATATTAACATACTTGATACTGTATTTCCAGTTGAATTCAATACTGTAGCAGGTGCATCTATAATAACACTTATAATTGCAATTACAGGCAGAAGTTCTGAAGGAAAACCATAAACACTCAATATAAGCATTTCGCCAATCATACCTCCACTTGGTATTGCAGCCATTACTGCACCTACTAAAAATGACACAATTATTATGGACAACAATGATGAAATACTTGTCATATCCCTACCAAATAATCCAAATAAAAAGGTGATTTTCATAACCCCCCCAATTACAGAGCCATCTTTGTGAATATTTGCTCCAAGTGGAATTACAGTTTCTGATATATCTTTTGGAACAAGCATTTTCTTCGTAAATTCCAAATTTACCGGTATACTTGCAGCACTAGAACATGTAGCAAGCGCTGTTATGGTAGGAGTTACAGCATTCCTCCAAAACAGACCTATTCCTTTTCTTCCACCAGATAGAAATGCATAAATAGTAAAAAATGCAAAATAATAGACCATAGCTATAATTATATACAAAACAAATACTCTTAAATATCCCTTTAATATTTGTGGTCCAAGTTCTCCTATTAATGCAGCAAAATAACATCCAAGTCCTATGGGAGCATAATACATAATTATTTTAACCATCTTCATCATTATGTTTGACGCTGAAGTCAAAAACTTAGTTACGGGCTCTGCCTTTTTTCCAATCATAGCTGCTGAAATACCAAAGATCACTGAAAATACAATAAGCTGAAGCATATTACTTTTGGAAAATAGAGAAACAAAATCTGAAACTGTTACAGTATTTACAAGTTGCTGAACAGCACCTAAATGCTTAACTCTTTCTACGGTAGTATCTGTTGATACTATTTCTTTAAGCATTGAATAGTTTATACCCCTTGCCGGATCTACTATTACAGCACCTATAACCCCAATTACAGATGCTATAAATGCTGTAAATATAAATATTAGGAATGCACTAATCATTATTTTGCCAAGCCTTTTCATTCCATTCATACTAGCTATAGCAGAAGTTATACTAAAAAATACCAATGGTGTTATTATCATAAACATTAAATTTAAGAACAAGTCTCCAAAAGGTTTAAGTGCACTTGATTTTGGTCCTAATAATATGCCTATGATTGCACCTATTGCTATTGAACCTAGAAGTATAATAGAGAATCTGTAATTTTTAAGAAATCCTTTCATTTTAACAACCCCCAATACATATTTAATATTATTCCATATATTATTATATTCCATTTTAAAATCGTTTTCATGAATTAAAGCAAAAAAATTATCCACAGTTGAGAATTTATTCTCAACTGTGGATAATTTTTATTAACTTAATTTAACTGTCTCTGTTGCTGTTGTCTTGGTTTTAAAATCAAATAACGTGCAGCTACAAATATAATATATAGATAGAACACTATTTGAATTATAAATACATAAGTAACTTTCTGTCCACCTGCAAAACCTATTATATAAGTCAAAAATGTAGCACCTAAATTATTAAAAACAGTTATAAGTGCAGAAGCAGGAGGTACATCTTCCCTACTTACATGTTGTATTATATATCCTTGAATAGCAGGATAAATCATAGACATTGTTATTCCAAGAATTGCAATGCCTATCAATGCTTGAATTCTAGAATTACCGAACAAAATAATAAATATGCCACAGATAGATATAATAGGTGAAACTAAAAGGAATCTCAACTGACCTACCTTATTTAAGAATTTATCACCTATAGCTCTTCCAAAAGTAAACAAAATCCAAAAACCTAGAAGAATATTTGGAACTTCAGTCTTATTAATTCCGTAGTAATTTTCAAGGAAAGTGCCTGTCCAATTTGTAGTTGATATTTCAGCTCCTACATAGAAAAATACTGCTATAACAAATAATAAAACCAATGGATTCTTTAATACAGACGACTCTGGTTTTTTACATTCACTACCTTCGTCAACACACAAAGATATTCCCTTGATCCGTGTAGCTAATACAAGAAATATGCCTATAAGTATTATATGAACAATGTAAGCATAACTAAAATGTATATTACCTTTTAATATCAACCTGTCTATAGGTAAAATTAAAATTCCACCCAATCCAAAAAATGCATTGGCAAGACTAAATTTCTGATATTGCTTTGGGAGAAGTGAAAGCATTGTAGTTAAGAATACAGTACCCATACCTACTGCAAATCCTGATATAAAATATCCCACCATAAGAACATAAAAAGATTTTGATAAAATTATTATAACGCTTGCAATGATTGCAAATAAAAATCCTAGATTCAATCCCTTTCTAAGCCCTAACGTATACATAAACTTCGCACTTACCATACTCATTATAAATGAAGCACAATATACTACTGATGGAAGCACTGCAATAATCCCACTTGATACATGATAAGTATTTTTTATAGTTGTTATAAATGGAGACAAAGTATTTGAAAACAGAGACAAAAAAAAGAAACCAGCAAAAATAATTATCATGTTTTTAAAGTTCTTGTTCATTTGCTTCCTCCTAAAATTTATTGTTAATTTATTAACTTTCAATTTCTATATATATCAGTATAGTATAAAAAACTTTTAAAATCAATCATTTTTATTTAAAATCTTTCATTTTTTTTCATTAATCAATCAAAATATGTTATAATAAACATATTTAAATATATTATGACTAAAAACACCATAATTTTTATACAATATAAACATATGCCATTATTATTTATGATATCATCTATGGTGTAATTAAATATATTTAAGAAGGTAAATAGTATAATGAATAAAATAAATTTTAATAATTTTAATTTAAGTAAGGACATATTAAAAGCATTAGAACAATTAGGATATAAAAATCCGTCTGAAGTCCAGGAAAAGGTTATACCGTTTATTCTTGGCAACAAGGATGTCATAGTTAAATCTCAAACTGGAAGTGGTAAAACTGCCGCATTTGCTATACCAATCTGTGAGAATATACAACTGGAAGAAAGAAAACCTCAAGTGTTGGTACTTACCCCTACAAGAGAATTGGCAATTCAAATAAAACAAGACTTTTCAAGTATAGGACTATTCAAAAGGATAAATTGTATTGCAGTATTCGGCAAAGAACCTTCCAGTATTCAGAAAGATAGACTTAATCAAAGAGTTCATGTAATAGTTGGCACACCCGGCAGAACACTGGATCACATCAAGAAAAACAATCTGGATGTCAAAAAAATAAAATATCTTGTTATAGATGAAGCTGATGAAATGTTCAATATGGGATTTATATCTCAAGTTAAATCCATAATAGATAAGCTGCCAAAAAACAGATCAACTTTTCTTTTTTCCGCAACTATACCTAAAGAAATACTGGAATTATGTGATTCATATATGAATCATCCAAATAATATAGAAGTTGCTTCAAAAAATTCCATACAAGATAAAATCAGGCAAATATATTATGAAGTTGAATCCTATAAAAAATTTGATTTATTAAATAAAATAATATATAAAGAACTTCCAGATAGTTCTATAATATTCTGTAGGACTAAAAAAAATGTGGATGATTTAATTGAAAAGATGAAAAACAAAGGATATTCTTGCAGCGCTTTACATGGTGGCATGCTTCAGGCTCATAGAATCGATGTAATGGAAAAGTTTAAAAGAGGAGAATTTACTTTTTTAGTATCTACCGATATTGCCGCCAGAGGAATTGATGTGGAAAATATAACTCATATAATAAACTATGATATACCTATGGAAAAGGAAAGTTATGTCCATAGAATTGGAAGAACCGGTCGTGCTGGAAATACAGGTGTTGCTATAACTTTAGTAACTCCCAGGGAATATCGATTTTTACATGAAATAGCCCTGCATTATGAATTTAATATAGAGAATGGTACAATACCATCCATTGAAGAGGTTGAAAGAGGAAAGCAATTATTCAAACAGAAATCGAAAATTCCACATAAACCCAAAAACCATAAATCTGAAAAATTAAATAATAATGTTACCAAAATATATATAAGTGCCGGCAAGAAGAAAAAAATAAGACCTGGTGATATAGCAGGAGCTATTGCAAGTATTCCAGGTATAAATGCAGATGACATAGGCATAATAAATATACAGGACAATTTTTCCTATGTAGACATACTCTCAGACAAAGGTACTATAGTATTGGATGGACTAAAAGGCAAAACTATAAAAGGTAAAAGCATAAGGGCTGAAATAGCACAAAAATAATATTCTTTATCCTACTGAATTTGATTTAAGAATTTAGCTACTCCATTATTATTATTGGAATCTATAATGCCTGTAGCTAAATTTTTTATTTCTTTATAGGCATTTTCAACTGCATATGCTGTATCTGATAATTCAAAAAGTGATTTGTCATTTAAATTATCACCAAAACATATAAGCCTATCTACATTCAAATAGTTTTTTAAGAATTTAGCCGCTGAACTCTTGTTGGCTTTTAAATTTGTAGTTTCAAGCCAAAAATATCCTCTAGAATATATTTCTTCAGTATACTGGCAACTTATATTCAACTTATCTGTAAATATTTTATATTCAGTATCCAGAACATCTCTTCTTTCTATGGCAAATATGTTTATTATTCTATAATTTTCAATTAATGAAAAGTCCTCTACTTTAGTAAGTCTTTTATCTCTGTTTTCTTTGCGTGAATTTAAATATATTTCTTGTCCTTCATTAAAAACATCTTTATAAAATATCTTTTTGTTTCCTTTTGAATCTATTGCTGATATTAAAGGAGAAATATTATTTTCATGATAACTTCTTAATATAAATTCAGCATCCTCATTTTTTAAATAATTTGCAACAATATTTTTATGTGAAATTGGATCGTAGACAAATGCTCCATTATTCAAGATTACAGGAAGTTTTAATTTTAAAGGCTGTAATATTCCTTTGGAAGCATCATAAGACCTTGCTGTGGCTATAGTAAAATTCAATCCATCATCTATTAGTTTATTTATTATTTCAGCAGAAATTTCACTTACAACTTGCTTTGAATTCAATAGTGTTCCATCTAAATCTGAAATGTATAAATCCAATATTTTACCTCCAGTTAACCTTTTATAGTATTTTAATCTCATCTTGTGGTTTTATCCATCCACTATTTAATACTTTTGCAAATATACCTTCTCTCGGCATAATGCAATCTCCCACCAAATTTTTTATAGCGCATCCTTTGTGACACTCCTTGCCAATCTGAGTTACTTCCATGAGCGCTTCCCCTACTTTTATTTTTGTTCCAACAGGGAGTTCATATAGAATCACCCCTTCAGTAGTTAGATTTTCTGCAAATTTGCCGCTGCCAAGCCCTTTTACTCCTAAAGCCTTCATCTTGTCTATACTTTCCTGAGCCAATAAACTTACTTGTCTATGCCAGTTTCCTGCATGTGCATCACCTGACAAACCATAGTTTTCTTTAAAATATCCTTTTTCAATAGGATGTTTTACAACTCCCTTTTTCTCACTTATATTAACAGCCAAAACTTTACTCAAATGTTGTCTCTCCCTTCATAATATATAGCTACCGTGCACATTCAGAATCTTCTCCTTTGAGAATAGCTATTCCATGTGGCAATGCGGGTAAGATTGCATGAAGATTTTCTGTTGCCCCTTTGGGACTTCCTGGAAGATTCACTATAAGAGTACTATTTCTAATTCCTGATATAGCTCTGGACAACATAGCTTTTGGAGTTATTTCCAAAGACTTAAGCCTCATAGCTTCACCAAATCCAGGAACATACTTATGTATTACATTTTTAGTAGCCTCAGGAGTAACATCCCTTTTTGAAAAACCAGTTCCTCCATTAGTTAATACTAAATCTAACTTTATTGTATCTGAAAGATATACAAGTTCCTTTTCTATATCTTCCATTTCATCAGGTACAATTTTATAATATTCTACATTATAGTCCTTATCATCCAGTAATTGTTTTATTGCAGGCCCTGTACTATCTACCCTTTTACCTTTAGAGCCTTTATCACTGACAGTTAATATCCCCACCTTTATCAATTCACACAGCCTCCAATTTAAATATTTGGTCTATTAAATAGTACACTATATTGTTTTTCCTGTTTAAATCCGCATTGAGAATAAAATTTTTCAGCATAAGTGGTCCAAAGAACTTTACTAGTATTTTTTATACTTGGATAACCAACTATTATTTGAATAAGTTTCCTGCCCAGTCCTTTGCCCCTATACCTTTCATCTATAATCACATCCATTATAAGAGTATATACAGAATAATCACTTATAAACCTTGCAAATCCTATTTGTATATTATTATGATAAACAGCAAAGCATACACTATTTTCAATGGTGTTTGCTATAATTTCCTTTGAACGATTATTTGCCCAATGAGATTGTTTTAATAATGTACATACATTATCCAGCTTGATTTTATCAATATCATCAGTAAATATATATCCATCTTGTTCTATTTGCATATCAAAATATCTCCCATTCAAAATATATTGTATTTATTTTCTATTAAAATATTGATAGTAATAGCATTTCAATCTCCCATTATAAAGTTTTCTGTTCTTATTGGATCTTTTCCCAAAATATTTTTCAAACTTGTCATCAGCTGTTATTATAAAATAATTCCAATCTTTTAGTTTCGAAAACACTTTACCTATATCTTCATATAATTTTTCAGCTTCTTCCAACTCTCCAAGTCTTTCTCCATAGGGCGGATTGCTTATTATAAATCCTCCACATTTACTGGAGCTAAACTCCTGGACAGGTATTTTTTGAAATGCGATGCAATCCTCTACTCCTGCTTTTTCGGCATTATTCATAGCTGTTCTAACAACTCTTCCATCTATATCAGATGCCAATATTCTAAATTCTTTATTATTTATAGAGTTTAATGCATACTTTCTCAAATCTCTCCATAGATCTTGTGGAATTATACCCCACTGCTCAGAAACAAAATTTCTACTTAATCCAGGTGCTATGTTCTTTCCTATCAATGCAGCCTCTATGGCAATTGTTCCTGAACCACACATTGGATCTGCAAGAATTACAGAAGGGTCCCATTTACTTAACAATACTAACGCTGCAGCCAATGTCTCCTTTATAGGTGCTTTTCCTGAATTCTTCCTATATCCTCTTTTATGTAATCCCTCGCCGGAAGTATCAACCGTCAAAGTAACTATATCCTTTAAAATTCCAACTTCTATTTTATATTCTGCCCCTGTCTCCTCAAATTTCTCCACATGATATTTATTTTTCATGGATTCAACTACAGCTTTTTTAACTATAGATTGACAGTCCGGTACACTGTGAAGCTTTGACTTTACAGATTTACCTTCAACATGCATAAATGCATCTTCCGGCATGAGAAATCCCCAATCCACTTTAGTTGTGCCCTGAAAAAGTTCCTCAAAACTTTCTGCTTTAAACTCAGCCATTCTTATAAGAACTCTATCTGCAGTTCTAAGCCATAGATTACAGGTAACTATATCCATCTCGTCACCCTGAAAAATCACTCTTCCATTTTCTATATGTAAATCTTCATATCCAAGATCTCTAAGTTCCATTGCAACTACAGATTCCAATCCAAATGTTGCCGTAGCAATTAACGTATATTCCATATTTTCCTCCTAGTAATACTATTCAATCTAATAATTATAATATATAAATTAAAAATATGAAACAATATTAAATTAATGGACAGATAATATTATATTACCTGTCTATAATCACTTGTAATTATATTTCTATTAAACTATAGTTTCTAGTTCCAAGACCAATTTCCTCTCCATAGGATAATTGAATATAACCATAAGTATTGTCTCTTAGTCCTTTAAATTTATCATGACATTTCTCATGATCATGATTGTCACTTAACATGGTATGTTGTAAAGTTATTGCTTGATTTACCAAATCATAGCAGGCACAATCAAGTGCTACTGGATCAGTTGAAGCCAGAATTCCTATATCAGGTACTATAGGTGCATCACTCCAGGGAACACAATCACAGTCAGGAGTAACATTTATGACAAAATTAATATAACCTACCCTACCTGTCTTGCCTCTTAGTGCTCCATAAGCATACTCCGTAAGTTTCTCAGTAAATATTTTTGCCTCCATTTCCCCACCTGAATCAATGGCCTTCACCGGACAGACCGTCATACATTCTCCACAGCCTATACATTTCATTTTATCTATGGACGACTTTTTATTTTCAACAGTTATAGCCTGTTTAGGACAGACCTCACTGCATTTTCCACAACCTATGCACTTTTCTATATTTACACTTGGTCTTATAGAGTGCTGATCTCTTTTTCCTGCTGGATTAGCACATCCCATGGCAAGATTCTTGATTGCTCCACCAAAACCTGCAACTTCATGTCCTTTAAAATGTGACAGTACTATCATACTGTCCGCTTGAGCTATTGCCCCTGCTATTCTTGTTTCCTTGAAGTGTTTTTTATTTATTTTCACTTCTTTTACGTTTTCGCCTCTTAAACCATCTGCTATTATTACAGGAGCATTGACCACTGAATGACCAAATCCATGAAGAGATGCTGTATTTGCATGATCTACTGCATTAGACCTACTTCCAGAATATAATGTATTAGTATCCGTTAAAAATGGATTGGCCTGTGATTCCCTTATTTTATCAACTACCTGTCTTACAAAAACAGGATTAATGTATCCATCTCCTCCAAGCTCTCCAAAATGAATTTTAACTGCAGTTAAATCTCCTTTACTTAATACATTTTTAAATCCAGACTTATCAAATAATTTTCTTATTTTAGTTACTTTATTTTGATTTTCATTTCTTGCTCTCAAATTTGCAAAATAAACATTACTTTTCACAAAATTCCCTCCATATAATCATATTAATAGTTTAATATAAGAGGATGTTACAATCATTTGTTGTCTGTAACATCATCACTTATTTTTAAGTTTGATTATTAAAATTTTTCATAATGAACTCTTTTTTCATCGAACCTATCTACAAACTTATTTTCCTGTCCATCGGGATATCCTACTGCAATCAACGCAAAAGGTTCAATATTGCCGGGTAAATTAAATACCTTGCATACATAATCCATTCTTTCCTTAATGGAACCTACTCCAAGCCAGACAGCACCAAGTTCCAAGTTCACTGCCTCCAGCAGGAGGTTTTCTGCAGCTGCTCCCATATCCTGCGGTACACAACCTGGTACAGGTAAATTATCTTTCCTTGATAATAAGACAAAAGTAACACCTGAATCAGCCACCATTTTAGAATATGGACTAGTATTTGACAACTCTTTTAATTTTTCTTTATCCTGCACAACAATAAATTCCCATGGCTGCTGATTTGCTGCAGAGGGTGCCTGCATAGCAGCCTTTAAAAGTTTATCTATCTTTTCCTTCTCAACTGGTTTATCTTTGTATTTTCTTATACTTCTTCTATTAAAAATTATGTCCATTATATCCCCTCCTCAAAATAATTTGGATTTTACAACTTTTTACTATAATTCTACTATAAAACAATATGTTAAAACAAATAAAATCACCCTCCTATTTCATACATCATTTTTTCGCTCGAACTTATGCCAGCTTCTAAATGATGTTCCACAGGCTTACTAAGTATAATTTTTTTTAATAATAAAATGAGATTCTCCTCATTTTCTATATAAGGCTTTATATCATATTCCTGTTTTGAATGGAGACAGGGCTTTATAGTTCCAGTAGAAGTAAGTCTTATTCTATTACAGGAGCTGCAGAATTTACAACTTATAGGCCTTATAAAACCTACTAGTCCCTTTGCATCTGGTAATTTATACAACTCTGCAGTACTGCTTTTTTCATTTGTTATATGTTCAAGAACAGTAAAATTTTTAATAATTTCATCACATTTTATATTTTCATCTTTATAAAGATCAACTGCAGTACCCATGGGCATTAATTCAATGAACCTTACATGAATTGGCATATCTAGTGTCAAATTAATAAAATCTTGAATTTCATCATCATTTATTCCCTTTAAAAGCACCACATTTATTTTGACTGGTGAATATCCAAGACTTATGCATTTTTCAATAGCCTGTATAACTTTATTCAGATCTCCACCTCTTGTAATACTATTAAACTTTTTTTCATTTAAAGTGTCCAGACTTATATTTACTCTATTCAATCCGGCTTTTTTTAAATCTCCGGCTGCATCACAGAGCAGAATACCATTGGTAGTTATAGAAATATCCTCAATACCTTCAATAGATGAGGTCTCATATATAAGATTATCTATCCCATTCATTATAAGAGGTTCTCCACCAGTATACCTTATTTTATTTATACCTATTAAAGATGAAGCCTTTATTATCTTCAATATTTGTTCAAAACGAAGTATATCCTCATGATTGAGCTTAGGTACAACACCTTCTTCCGGCATACAGTATCTACATCTTAAATTACACCTATCTGTAAGAGATATGCGTAAATAATTTATATTTCTCTTATATTTATCTATCATATAAAATTCATCCTTTAATGACTATTATTTTAACTATATATTAAAGCAGATATACCTTCCAAATCCATAGTCTTTTCTTCTTTACTCTATAAAAGTTCAGTTTCCATAAAAGCAATTGAACAATCAAGAACTTCATCTTCCCATTCTTTGGAATTAAAAGTGTGGTCTGCTCCTTTAACAATATGAAGAACTGCATTGGTTCCATAAAGCTCCAAATATCTCTCTGATATGCAAAGTGGAACCGTTTCATCCTTGTCACCATGAATAATCAAAACATTTTTATCATATGAAGATGCTTTACGGAAAATATCAATATTTTCTATATCACCTAAGAATTCCGTACCAATCGACAATCCTTCAAAATCAAAAAAACCTTTCCTGCGAATTTGCCTAACATCATCTTTACTTTTTCCTTTTATTATAATATCTCTCATGTTTCCTGCTGGAGACCATAAACAAAGTGATTTTATAGTTTCCCTGCGATCCGCAGCAAGCATACTTGCAATAGCTCCGCCCAAACTAAGACCTATAACACCTATTTTGTTTATATCTACAAAATCCAAAGATCCAGCATAATCAAGTATTGCATTTGCATCCTCAAGCTCTTTTGAAACAGTCATGTCAATAAATTCGCCATCACTTTCTCCACTTCCCCTGAAATCAAAACGCACACTGGCAATTCCTCTATCAGCCAGCTTTCTTGATAACTTCACAAACATAAAATGAGCTTCAGTTTTATCACTGTAAAATCCATGAAAAATACAAACTATTGGAATCTTGCCATTAATACGTTCTGGAACATGAAGCATGCCCCTTAAAGTCAATTCCTTACTTTCAATTTCAACTGATTTCTGCATAAACAACACCTCCATGAATATATTATAATCCTTAATACCTGTTTAATGTATTATTTCATTATACCTAATAACATCTTTATATTTCAACAGCTCATATATAAATATAAAATAAAAAATACCAGACTTACTATTATGCAAGCCTGATATTTTTAAATATGTTTCCATTAAATTTATTCATATTTTAAGTCTTTCTACTATTTCTCCGCCCTCAATATGTTTGTCCATTATCTCCTCTACATCGTCTGGAGTAACTCCTCCATACCATACTCCTTCTGGATATACAACAACTATTGGTCCCTGGGCACACATACCAAAACATCCTGTATTGGTAACTTTAACTTCATCATTCAAATCCCTGTCTTCTATTTCTTCCATGAACCCACTGACTATATCAACAGATTTTTTAGAAAAACATACTCCCTGCTGCTTTCCATTGATTCTAGAGCTTGTACAGACAAAAATATGATGTTTTAGTTGATCCATAATAACATATCCTCCTATAACAATTTTAAATTTGATTACCAAATCAACATATCACAATTTATCATAAAACTCAATATTATTTTAATGAATCATTAAAATAATTGCATATAATTATCATAATATTAATTTTCCCTAATTATTTAACAAAATACATAACCAATGGTATCGTAGCAAGACTAAACAATGTTGTCATAAAAATTGATTGCGATGCTGTCTTTGTATCAGTATTGTACTGTTCTGAAATAATTGAAACTGATGATGGAGCCGGTAATGCGGAAATCAAAATCAATAACCCTGGTATTAAACTTGTCCTTCCAAATGGAAGCATTCTTACAACTACAATGGTAATAAACGGAATAATTAAAAGCCTCATAAAAGTAAGAATATAAATTTTTTTATTTTTAAATATTTCCTTAACATTTGACTTGGATATGGATAATCCTACAACAATCATGGAAAGTGGGGCAGTCAAATTCCCAAGATCTTTTAAAATTTTCATTACAACCTCTGGTATATGCCACTGTGTAAAATAAAATATCAAGCCAAGAACTACTGCAATATTTATATTATTGTAAAATAGCTGACGTCCACTTAGTTTTACTGTATTGTTTCCTCGTATAAGCAGTTTTACACCAACAGAGAAGATTAAAAAGTTAGATACTACATTCCCAATTGCCATTAAAAATAAACCACTGTTTCCATAAATGGACTGGGAAAGTGGAAATCCCATAAATCCATTGTTTGAAAACATACATATAAAAATCCAAACCCCTGCCTGAACAGTTTTTATATTGCATATCTTTACTACTGCAAGTCCTATAAATAGACATACAATATGGAAGATTATCATAATAACAAATATATGAATACTTTCAACTAAAAGGCTCTGCTCAAAGGGACGGATCATTGAACAAAATATGGTAATGGGCAATGCTACTTTTACTAAAAAATTCGACAAATCTGAAGTACAATAAGTATGTATAACCTCTTTTTTCCCCAAAAAGTATCCAAGAAAAATAAATACAAATAATATTACTACATTTTCAAGTACAAGATACATTTTAAAATCCCCACTTTTAAAGTTCTATAATATTAAACTTATTATATATCATTACTGAGAACACTCCAAATTTAATAATTATTGTGACAACAGACACATAAAAATTTAATATATCATGATATATTAAATTATAAATTACAAATTTAAAGGCAGGGTTCAAAATGTTAAAATTAATTTCTTACGTTATGGGTTTGATTCATTACCAACATAAGTTTATATTTCTAAATAAATTTAAGAAATCTCTATTAATTGGATTATGTGTTTTTGTATGCGTATTTACAATTAATAAACTTGGTTACCACTATAAAATAACACTTTTAATTCCTCCTTGTATAATGTGGTTATAACATT
>NZ_APMH01000041.1 GCF_000359585.1 Clostridium tyrobutyricum DSM 2637 = ATCC 25755 = JCM 11008
TGAATGTTATAACCACATTATACAAGGAGGTTATTATGGCAAAAATCATGATTCAGGGAACGGGATCATCTGTTGGCAAGAGTATAATTGTTACTGCGCTTTGTAGAATATTCATGCAGGATGGTTATTCCGTAAGCCCTTTTAAATCCCAGAATATGTCTCTAAATTCCTATATAACTTTAGATGGAAAAGAGATGGGAAGAGCTCAGGTACTTCAGGCCTATGCAGCTGGCCTGGAACCTCAAGTCTATATGAATCCAATACTTTTAAAACCTACATCGGACAGAAAAAGTCAGATAATAGTGAACGGCGAAGTATATGGAAATGCCACTGCTGTGGAATACCACAATATGAAGTTGAAATTCAGAGAAATGTTAAAAAAGCATTTTCTATATATGGAAAGCCAATTTGATATAATTGTAATGGAAGGGGCAGGAAGCCCTGCTGAGATAAATCTAAGGGATAGGGATATTGTAAATATGGGAATGGCTGAAATTGCCGATGCTCCTGTAATTTTAGTAGGTGATATAGATAAAGGTGGTGTATTTGCTTCGTTGGCAGGTACTATGCTGCTTTTGAAGGACAACGAGAAAAAGAGGGTAAAGGGAACAATAATAAATAAGTTTAGAGGAGATATAGAAATACTGAAGCCAGGTCTTGATATGCTGGAAGATATAATTAAAATACCGGGTCTTGGAGTAGTTCCTTATTTTGACCTGAATCTGGAGGATGAAGATGGTGCAGTTTCATTTAATAAGAAAATCAGCAACTATATAGATATAGCTGTTGTAAAGTCACCTCATATATCCAATTTTACTGATTTTGATGCATTACGCAGTGAAGAAGATGTATCTATAAGATTTGTAACTTCAAAAGAGGAATTTGGAAATCCGGATATTTTAATCTTGCCAGGAAGTAAAAATACCATAGAAGATTTGATAAAATTAAGAGAAAATGGACTTGAAAACCGTATAAAAGAATACAGCAAATCTGGTATTGTAATAGGGATTTGCGGAGGGTATCAAATGCTTGGCAACTCTCTAAAAGACCCATATGAAGTTGAAAGCAGTGTGCTTGAAACTCAAGGAATGGGTCTTCTGGACATAGATACTGTACTTGAAAGAAATAAAGTTACTACAAGAGTGGAAGCAAAAAATAAATACTGTACTGTTCATGGATATGAAATACATATGGGCAATTCAAAATATGGAAGTAAGGCCAAGTCATTTTTTGAAATAGTAAATAAAAATGGAGTTGAAGTTTCTTTAAAAGATGGTGCAGTAAACTATAAAAATAATGTAATAGGCACTTACATACATGGTGTATTTGACGACATGGATTTCAGACAGTATATTTTAAATATAGTCAGAGACAAAAAACATCTAGAACATAAACATTCTTTAAGTTATGATGAAATCAGAGAAAATGAACTGGATAAACTGGCAGACATAGTTAGAAGCAATATAGACATGAAAGCACTATATGATATAGTAAAGCTGGATGGAAAGAGGTAATATGGTGTCCTTATTACTTATGAATTTTATAGATATTATCACAGCTGTTGTATTGGATTGGATAATAGGTGATCCGCGGTGGTTTCCGCATCCAGTTATATTTATGGGAAAACTTATAAGCTTTTTAGAGTACAAGGCAAGAAAAGTATGCAAGACTAAAAAACAAATTAGAGTATTTGGTGGAGTAATAGTGATAATACTTGCAGCTGTAAGCTTTTTAATTCCATTTATAATATTGCTTCTTTTATTAAAGAACAGCATTATTTTATTCAACATAGTAAACATAGGTCTATTATGTACTACATTGTCTGCCAAATGTCTGGATCAAGAGTCCAGAAAAGTATATTTTTCATTGAAAAAGTTGGACATAATAGGTGCCAGAAATAAATTATCTTACATAGTAGGAAGAGATACTGCCAACCTTGGCGAAGATGAAGTAACAAGAGCTGTTGTGGAGACAGTTGCTGAAAACACTTCTGATGGAGTTATAGCACCTCTTTTTTACGGTATTATTTTTGGAGCACCACTGGCTATGACATACAAGGCAGTTAATACTATGGATTCAATGCTTGGCTATATGAATGAGAAGTACAGATATATAGGCTTTTTCCCTGCCAGGGTAGATGATATTTTTAATTTTATACCAGCTAGAATAACGGGCGTATTGATTTCTCTGTCTTCACCATTTGTAGGAGGCAACATATTAAATTCTCTTAAAATAATGATTAGGGATAGAAAAAATCATAAAAGTCCAAATTGTGCATATCCTGAAGCTGCTGCTGCAGGGGCAATGGGGATTCAATTGGGTGGAACCAATATGTATTTTGGAGAAAAAGTATATAAACCCAATATAGGTGATAAAATAAATATTCTCAATTTTACTCATATAGATAAATGTATAAAACTTATGTACTTCTCTCAGACAATTATGGTGATTTTAACAACTGTAATATTTATATGTTATTTTAAATTATAAATTGGAGTGTGATTTTGTGGAACATGGAGGAGACATATATACGGAAGGAATTTTAAAAGGCAGGAATCTTATTGACTTTAGCTCTAATATAAATCCACTTGGAGTTCCTAAAAGTTTTAGAGATCATATAGATGAAGCGTTGAATGTATCAAATATATATCCTGACGTGGAGTATAGAAATTTAAAAAATAATATAAGAGACTATTTACATAGAGAAATTGTTGAAGATGAAAATATAGTACTTGGAAATGGAGCTGCAGAAATAATAGATCTTGTAATAAGGAATTTTAAAAACATATGTATAGTAGTTCCTTCCTTTATAGAATATGAGAAAAATGCGCTAAAGTGGAATTGTAATATAATATATTCCAAGTTAAAGGATAATATGGATTTTGATTACGAAGATATAGAATCCAAATTGAAACTTTCAGATGCAGTTATTGTAGGAAATCCAAATAATCCAAATGGAAATATTTTAGATAAAAAGAAATTCATGAAAATAGTAAAATATTGTAACGAAAATGGCAAGACTATAATTATAGATGAAGCTTTTATTGAATTTGCAGGAAATGAACAATATAGTTTTTTAAATGAACTAGAAAACTACAAATGCATCTTTATGGTAAGAGCTCTTACTAAATTTTTTGGATTGCCGGGCATTAGATTCGGATACGGCATTTCCACGAATAAGTCCCTTATACGAAATATAAAAATCAATCAAAATCCATGGAACATAAATTGTTTTGCAGAGACTGCTGTAAAATATGTACTTAAAGATAGAGCATATATTCATAAATCGTTAAAGTGGATCAGTGATGAGAGAAAATTTATGAAAAGTCAATTAAATAAAATTAGTATAATAGATAAAATATATGATACCTATGCAAATTTTATATTATGTAAATTGAAATCCGTTGATTCCAAGACTCTCTATGATGAATGCATGGAAAATGGTGCACTTATAAGAAAATGTAATAACTACAGAGGTTTGGATAATAATTATATAAGATTGGCTGTAAAAGACAGAGAAAAAAATCAGCAGATGCTTGATATATTGAGAAGAATATCTATAAATTATTCATAGAGAATTTAAAAGGCAGGTTATTGAATTGGATGAAAAATTACTTATCACTCTTTTGTCTAATAAAGTAAATGTGTTAATAATAGGCGGAGGAAGAGCGGCTTATATAAAATCAAAGACATTTTCAGATAAAAATTGTAATGTACAGATTGTATCCAAGAAATTTCTCAAGGAGTTTGACGGATTCAAATACAGGCAGAATGTCAATATGATTTCAGATGAATACAATCAAAGTTATATATGTGATAAGCATATTATAGTTATTGCATCAGATGACTCTGATGTAAATGCTGCAATAAGAAGAGATTGCGGCAGGTTGTATAAAATATACATAGACTGTACCAAGCCTGATATGGGAAATTCCATTCTGCCATGTCAAAGAAGTACGAATAGTTTATATTTTGGAGTAAATACATATGATTCATCACCTAGAACTGCAGTTTTTATTTCAGATATAATAAAAAATAATATAGAAAAATATGATGATTTTATAAGTTTTACATGTAATATCAGAAATAGTTTGCCAAAGGGAAAAAGACGCAGCGAAATAATGAGATTTATATGCTGTAAAGATTTTTATTTCTTTTATAAAAAAAAGAAGTCCAAAATTATAATAGATATGTTTTATAATAATGAAGTTTAATTTTACGGATGGTGATATTGTTTGAAATTTAAAATTGCTACTAGAAAAAGCAAACTGGCTCAAGTCCAGACAGAAATAGTAATGGATTTGGTAAAAAGGATATGTGGATCTGAAAGTGAGAAGGTATTAATAGAAACTACTGGAGACAAAAGGCTTGATATAGCCTTGAACAAAATAGGAGGTAAAGGACTTTTTATAAAGGAAATAGAAAGAGCTCTTTTGAATAATGAGGTAGATGCTGCTGTTCACAGCATGAAGGATGTACCTTTTGATATAATGGATGAATTTGAAATAGCAGCTATTTGTAAAAGAGAAGATGCAAGAGATGTTTTTGTGTCAAATGGAAATGTACATTTTAAAAATTTAAGAATTGGTGCTCAGATAGGAACCAGCAGCAACAGAAGAGCAGCCCAGATTAAAAAATTAAGATCAGATTTAAATATAACTCCAATAAGAGGAAATGTACAGACAAGAATAGACAAGATGATAAGTCAGGGATTGGATGGAATAGTTCTGGCAGCTGCTGGTGTAATGAGATTGAATATGGAAGAGATTATAACAGACTATTTTAGTATAGAAAATGTTGTACCTGCTATAGGTCAGGGTGCTTTGGGAGTTGAAATCAGGAGTAATAGTAAACATAAAAATACTTTCACAAAACTAAATGACGAAAACAGTAGAAAGTGTGTAGAGGCAGAGAGAAGTTTTATGAGAGCTTTAAATGGAGATTGTCATTCTACTATAGGAGCCTATGCTGAAATTTCAGGAGATACAATTTATATAACAGGACTATTTGATCTAAATGGAAAATTGATAAAAAAAAGTATTGCGGGAGAAATATCACATAATATTGATCTTGGAAAAACTTTAGCTGAACTTATATGCAGAAAGGAGCAGTAATAATATGGCTTGCGGTAAGGTATATCTTATAGGGGCAGGACCTGGTGATGAAGAACTTCTAACTTTAAAGGCAGTGGAAAAACTTAGAAAATGTACTGTAGTAATGTATGACAGACTTGCAGGAACTGAAGTTTTAAACTATATCGATGAAAAATGCAAATTGTATTATTGCGGTAAAAATCCTGGCAGTCACTACAAGACACAGGATGAAATAAATAAAATGCTTGTTGAATTTGCAAAACAGGGAAATATAGTTGGAAGAATTAAAGGAGGGGATCCCTATATTTTTGGGAGAGGGGGAGAAGAGATACTTGCCTTGACAGAAGAAAATATAGAATTTGAAGTTATTCCAGGTATAACCTCATTTATTTCTGTTCTAAATTATGCAGGAATACCTGTAACTCATAGAAATATTGCCAGAAGTTTTCATGTATTTACTGGAAAGGCTGCAGATAAGCTTGATATAGATTGGAAATCCGCTGCCAATATAGGTGGAACATTGATATTTATGATGGGCTTTTCAAATCTTCAAATCATATGTAATAAATTGATTGAAAATGGTATGGATCCATCTAAACCCTGTGCAGTGGTCATGAGTGGAACTACTGCAAAACAGAGAAAATTAACTTCAAATTTAAAAAACATATATGGGGAAACTAAAATAAAGAATTTCCATTCACCATGTATATTTGTAATAGGAGAGGTAGTCAAATTAAACGACAGATTAAACTGGTATGAGAAAAAACCTCTATTTGGCAGAAATATATGTATAACAAGATCAAAACAACAATCTGTACCAATGAGAAAGAAACTGATAGATCTAGGTGCTCAAGTTACTGAAATTCATTCAATTAAAATAAGATATACTCCAGAAAACATAAAAGATTATATGGATAAACTAAATGAGTATGATTATGTAGTTTTTACAAGTTCAAATGGAGTGGAAAGTTTTTTTGATGTTCTCCTTAAAGAAAATTATGATATAAGGAATATAAAAGGTATATTTGCTGCAATAGGACCTGCTACGGAAAGAGAAATAAAAAAAAGGGGAATAATACCCAAAATAATTGCAAAGAAGTTTGTGGCGGAAAGTCTTTATAAGGAAATGAAGAAATATGTAAAACAAGGTGACAGAATATTTATTCCAAGGTCTAAAAATTCAAGACCATATTTGGCAGAAGTGCTTAGAGGCCAGGGATGTATTGTAGATGAATGTTATACCTATGAGACGTTGGTTGGAGATGTATTAGACAAAGAGTGCTTTAAAGATGTAGATACTGTTTTGTTTACCAGCCCAAGTACTGTTAGAAATATGATAGAACTTGTTGGAATTGATTCCATAAGACAAAAGCAGATTGTATCAATAGGACCTATAACAGGAAGTGAATTAAAAAAACATAATTTAAGTTATAAAATGTCTGAAAGCTATACTACAGATGGAATTATACAGAAGCTTGTAGCTGGAAATATAAATTAAAAAGATGGGAAGTAATGAGATGTTTAGAAGACATAGAAGATTGAGAAAAAATAGTGTTATAAGAGATATGGTAAGGGAAACTTCATTGAATAAAAATGATTTTATATATCCTTTGTTCGTAATTGATGGAAATGATATAAAACAGGAAATACCTTCTCTGGACAACAATTATCAGTATTCTGTAGATAGATTGCAAGAAATAGTTGATGAAATGAAAGATGCTGGAGTCAAAAGTGTCATATTGTTTGGACTTCCAGAGCACAAGGATGAAGTTGGTTCTCAAGCTTATGCAGAAGATGGCATAGTTCAGAGGGCAATAAGAAAACTCAAAGATCTGTATCCTGAACTATTTGTTATAACTGATGTATGCATGTGTGAATATACAAGTCATGGCCACTGTGGAATAATCCATGATCATGAAGTGGATAATGATGAGACACTTGAATATATAGCTAAAATTGCACTTTCACATGCAGAAGCTGGAGCCGATATGGTTGCACCCTCTGATATGATGGATGGAAGAGTAGGTGCAATTAGACATATTTTAGACGAAAATGGATATAAAGATGTATCTATAATGGCATATAGTGCAAAGTATTGTTCAGCTTTCTATGGACCTTTTAGAGAAGCTGCAAATTCAGCACCTAAATTTGGAAACAGAAAAAGCTACCAAATGGATCCGGGAAATATAAGAGAAGCAATGCTGGAAATAGAAGATGATATAGCAGAGGGAGCAGACATAATTATGGTTAAACCTGCCCTTCCATATCTTGACGTAATAAGATGGGCAAGGGATAAATTCGATTTTCCTATAGCAGCATACAATGTAAGTGGAGAATTTGCAATGGTGAAAGCTGCAGCCAAGGCTGGACTCATAGATGAAAAGGCAGTTGCAGAAGAAATGCTTACTTCAATCAAAAGAGCTGGAGCAGGTATTATAATTACCTATTATGCTTTGGATATCTGCAGATGGATAAGAGAAGAAAATAAATGAAAAGTATAATTATATCGTCAGACAGTAGTGGAAGTGGAAAAACTACAGTAACTATTGGGATTATGAAGGCTCTTACAGAAAGAGGATTTACAGTTCAGGGATATAAAGTGGGGCCTGATTATATAGATACTGCTTTCCATGAAAAAATAACCAGAATACCATCTAGAAATTTAGATATATTTCTTATGGGAGAAGAAGGTGTAAGGGCATCCTACAGCAGGGGGAATGGTGATATCGGAATAGTGGAAGGTGTCATGGGACTATACGATGGAAAAGGAATAGGCACTAAATATTCTACAGCCCATGTATCAAAATTATTAAACCTTCCTGTTATCCTGGTTATGAATCCAAAGGGAAAAAGTACTACTATTTGCGCAGAAATAAATGGGATGATTGATTTTGAATCTGTAAATATAGTTGGAGTTATATTAAATAATGTAAGCAAATCCTACTATAATCTCATAAAAGCGGCTATAAATAAAAACTGCAATGTCGAGGTATTTGGGTTTATTCCAAAAGATAATAGAGTTTCTTTAAAGAGCAGACATCTTGGGCTTATTCAAAGCAGTGAAGTAACAGATCTTGACTCCAGGGTGGATATTCTTGGCAAACTTATTGTAGAAAATATTGATATAGATAGAATGCTTGAGTATTTTAAAGAAACCCAGGACTATGAAGATAGATTTCATCTCAAATCAAAAGATATGAAAATTGCTGTGGCTTACGATGAAGCATTTAGCTTTTACTATAAAGAAAATTTAGAACTGTTAAATGAATTAGGTGAAATAATTTTTTTTAGTCCCATTCATGATGAAAAACTACCTGAAAATATTGATTTTCTCTATTTAGGCGGTGGATATCCAGAAGTTTTTATAGAAGTTCTCTCTAAAAATAAAACCATGATATGGGATATAAGAGAAAAATTAAATTCAGGTCTTAGATGTTATGCAGAATGTGGAGGACTAATGTATTTGATGGATGAAATACAAAATGTAAAAGGAGACAAAAGCTTTGACATGGTGGGATTTTTTAAAGGAAAGGTATTTATGTCAGATAAACTTCATAATTTTGGATATTCAAGTGTAGAAGTTGTTAAATACAACCAATTATTAAAAAGTGGAATTAAAATTAATTGCCATGAATTTCATAAATCCTATATTCGGTCAATGGAAAATAGAGTATATGAAGTTACAAAAAAAATGTATGATGGAAGTGAAAAAAAATGGGAGTGCGGTTATTACAAGAATAATACTTTAGCAGCTTATGCCCATGTACACTTTTTTGGAAATATGGATTTTATTAAAGATATAGTAAATTACAATAGTGGGGGAAAATTATGACATTGTTAGAAAACACTATTAACAAGATATATAAAAGTGATGAGTCTGCAGTAAAAAAAGCATGGAAAAGGATAGACAATTTAACAAAGCCTATAGGAAGTCTGGGACAGATTGAAAAAATAGCTGCTAAAATGGCTGGAATTACAGGTAAAATACACAATAGCATAAATAAAAAAAATATAATAATAATGTGTTCGGATAATGGAATATGGGAAGAAGGTATAGGAAGCTGCAGACAGGAACTTACTGCAGATGTAACAAATAATTTTACAAAAGGGATTACTGGTGTCTGCGTATTATCTGATTTCTACGGTTCAGATAAAACTGTAATAGATATAGGAATTAAATGTGACATTAATACTCCTGGTGTAATAAATAAAAAAGTAAATTATGGAACTAAAAACATGACAAAAGAACCAGCTATGACAAGAGAGGAAGCCATAGAGGCAATTGAAGTTGGCATTCAGATAACTGATGATTTATGCAAAAGTGGATATGATCTTTTAGGTACAGGTGAAATGGGAGTATGCAATACAACTACAAGTGCTGCAGTTCTAAGTGTACTGACAGGAATTTCTCCGGATTTAGCTGCAGGTAAAGGTTCTGGAATAACTGATGTTCAGCTTTCTAAAAAGATAAATGCCATTAAAAAGTCGATTTCCATAAATAAACCAGATAAAAATGATATTATAGATGTTCTTTCAAAAGTTGGAGGATTTGATATTTGCGGACTCTGTGGATGCTTCCTGGGAGCAGCCCAAAATAGAGTTCCAATAGTAATAGACGGCTTTATATCATCTGTAGCGGCATTGTGTGCAGTAAGATTAAATCCACATGTTAAAGACTTTCTGTTTCCGTCTCATCTTTCAGCAGAACCTGGTGCCAAATATGTGATGAATGAATTGGAACTAAAGCCAATGGTTAATTTGGATATGCGACTTGGAGAAGGATCAGCTTGTCCTTTTGCATTTACCATAATAGAGGCTGCACTTTATACTATGGATAATATGGCTACATTTAAAGAAGCTGAAATAGACAGTAGTCAACTTGTAGATATAAGAGAGGATAATTTGTAATGGACTATATTAAGAATCCTATGGATATAGAAAAAAAGAGTTTCGAAATAATAGGCAGGGAAATGGGACCTCATAGTTTTTCAGATGAAGAGCTTGCCATAGTAAAAAGAGTGATACATACTACTGCAGATTTTAAATATAAAGAGATATTGTATATAAGAGATGGAGCTATAGAAAGGGCTCTGAAACTTTTGAAAGAAGGTACTGTAATATATACTGATACCAATATGGCACTGTCAGGAATAAATAAAAAGGCACTTAATGAACTAAATTGCAGAGTGCAGTGCTTTGTGTCCAGAGAGGATATAGCACGTGAAGCTAAAATTAGAGGGATAACCCGATCTATGGCTGCAGTGGAAATAGCAGCAGAAGAAGGTGTGGAGTTCTTTGTATTTGGCAATGCTCCTACAGCACTTTTTAAGCTTAAAGAACTTACCCTTCAGGGAAAAGCAAAACCAAAATTTATAATAGGAGCACCAGTTGGTTTTGTAGGAGCATCCCAGTCGAAAGAGGAAATAGAAAAATTGGATATTCCAATGATAACAGTTAGAGGCAGAAAAGGTGGAAGCAATGCAGCAGCTGCCATAGTAAATGCACTTATGTATATGTTAACCAGGAGATAGTAATATGTTGGATATGTATGTTGATTGTGATGGGAAAAAATTGAGATGTGGATATACTACAGGATCCTGTGCTGCAGCTGCTGCAAAGGCAGCCACTAGAATATTATATTATGGTGGCAGATGCAGGGAAATAAAAATAGATACACCAAAAGGAATAGAACTTCTTATTCCAATATCTAAAATAAAATGTTTTGAAAATCATGTTGAATGTTGTGTTATAAAAGATGCAGGAGATGATCCGGACATTACAGATGGCATGGAAATTTGGGCCAGGGCTGAAAAGAGATTGAAGGGATATGCTCTAAAAGGTGGAATTGGCATAGGTATAGTTAAAGGAGATGGACTATATGTAAAAAAAGGAGAGGCCGCCATTAATCCTGTACCAAGGAGTATGATTGAAAAGGAAGTTAAAGAGGTACTTCCTGAAAATTGTGGAGCAGGTATAACCATATTTGCACCACAGGGAGAAAAAATTGCTAAAAAAACATTTAATCCAAGACTTAACATAATGGGAGGAATATCCATATTAGGAACTACAGGAATAGTTATGCCCATGTCTGAAGAAGCTCTTATAAAATCTATAGAAATTGAGCTGAACCAGAAAATAGCAAATGGATATAAGGATATAATACTTCTATTTGGGAATATGGGTGAAGACATGGCAGTCAAACTTAAGCTGGATAAAAATAAAATGGTAATCATGTCAAATTACCTGGGAAAAGCACTCAACATGTGTATGAACAAGGGCATAAAGAAAATTCTTGTAGTAGGGCATATAGGTAAACTGTGCAAGGTGGCATCGGGATGCTTTAATACACACAGTAGGGTATGTGATGTAAGGCTGGAAACCATGGCATTGGAACTTGCACTTATGGGAAAGAATTTAGAGCTTGTTAGAAAAATATACAGTGAAAAGACTACAGAAGGAGCAGTAAATTATCTTGGAGACGGTTATGATGAACTTTACAGTAGAATAGGTGAAAAAATAAGAAACAGGATGGAGATTTATACTCATAATACCGTTAAAGTTGAAGTCATAATGTATTCAATGAAACGAGGAGTGCTTTACAATTCACAATTATGAGGAGGATAATGTTGTGCCAAAGGTTTTTGTTGTGGGAATAGGCCCTGGAAATGCAGACTATATTATGCCAAAAGCTGTTGAAATTATGGATGAATCTGATGTAATAATAGGTTTCTCAAGAGCTTTGGACAGTTTGAATTTTATAAGTAGTAAAAAGATAAAAGTGTTCAGGTTAAGTGAAATAATTGAACTTGTAAATTCAACAAAATATAAAACAATATCCGTGGCTGCATCTGGAGATCCTTTATTTTATGGTATAACAGATTATTTGAAAAAGAACTATGGAGAAAATATAGAAGTTGTTCCGGGAATAAGTTCTTTTCAATATATGATGTCAAAACTCAAGATGAACTGGCAAAATTCCTATTTGGGAAGTGTACATGGAAGAAATGCGGAAATTGTTCACATAGTACAGCATAATGAACTTTCAATATGGCTTACAGACAATTGCAATTCACCTGATGTTATAGGCAAAAAGCTATATGAAAATCATATTGATGCACTTGTATATGTAGGGGAGGATCTTTCCTATGCTAGTGAAAAGATTACTGCAGCAACTCCAGACAAGATAATGAATATGGAATTTAATAAATTATCAGTAGTAGTTATAAAAAATCAGGATATTTTAAAGAAGGGAGAATGCTGATGTACATAGAAGATGAAGAATTTATAAGAGGAAGCAGTCCTATGACAAAGGAAGAAATCAGAATTCTCAGTATTGCAAAATTGAATATAGAATCAGATTCCAAAGTATTAGATATAGGAGCAGGGACTGGTTCCGTAAGCATTCAAATTGCTAGGATGTGTCCTGAAGGAAGTGTTACTGCCATTGAAAAAAATCCAGATGCTGTTGAGCTAATATATAAAAACAAGGAGAAGTTTAAAATACACAATTTATCTGTAGTAAGTGGTGAGGCAATTGAAGTTGCACCTGAAATAGAGCCTTGTTTTTCAGGAATATTTGTAGGTGGAAGCGGTGGAAATATAGATAATATAATAAAAACTTATGGACAAAAATTGAAAATAAAAGGAAAAATGGTTTTAAACTTTATTACTCTGAAAAATTTAAGTAAAACGATAGAATTATTTGATTCCATGAATTATGATGTGAACTGCATACAGGTTTCAATAAACAGAATAAAAGGCAAGAGTTGTATGATATCTTCAAATAACAGTATATTCATAGTAACTGCTGTAAAGCTTTCATGAAAGGAGATTTTTAATTGGGTATAAATAATAAATTTGGTACTTTATATGGAGTTGGCATGGGACCGGGAGATGAAGAACTTCTTACTATAAAGGCGGTTAATACAATAAAAAAATGCCAGGTTATAATGGCACCTTCTTCAAAGGAAGGAGGAAAAAGCACTGCACTTTCCATTGCTAAAAATTTTATTGGAAAGGATAAAGAGATAATTGTACAGCATTTCCCAATGGGAGGAGCTGAACAGGAAAAAAAGATATTTGATGCTTTTAAAGAAGTTGAACAAAGACTTATGAACGGAGAAGATGTGGCATTTTTAACTATAGGTGATCCATTTGTCTATAGTACATATATATATCTGTTGAATTACATAAGGGAGAAAGGATATACAGTTGAAACAATTCCCGGAATAACATCATTTTGTGCTGCAGCAAGTCTTGCAGGGGAGAAAATTGTGATTGGAAATGAAAGAGTTTGTATTATGCCGGCTTCCCAAATAGACAAATTAACAGATGAAAAATTTATAGTTATAATGAAGGTATATAGAAGAGAAAGAGAAGTATTGGACTTCCTTGAAAAAAATAAATTTACATATGTATATATAAAAAGGGCTTATAGAGAAGGACAGAAGGTACTTAGATCCAGAGAAGAAATACTTGAAAATAGTGACTACATGTCACTTATAATAGCCAGCAGAGAATAGTGGAAGAAGGTGAATTATGGAAAACAAAGTTTATTTTATAGGAGCAGGGCCAGGTGACCCGGAACTCATAACGGTAAAGGGAAGAAGGATACTTTCACAGGCAGATGTGGTAATATATGCAGGCTCGCTTGTATCAAAAGCTCAGATGGAATTTTGCGGTGAAAATACAGCAATATACAATTCTGCTTCTATGACACTTCAGGAAGTAATAGATACAATTAAGAATTATTATATGGAGGACAAGAAAATTGTAAGACTCCATACAGGAGATCCTTCCATATATGGTGCTATAAAAGAACAGATGGATGAACTTGAAAAACTTGAAATACCATATGAAGTAGTACCAGGGGTAAGTTCTTTCACTGCAGCAGCAGCCTCTATAAAAAGGGAATTTACACTACCCAAAGTCAGCCAGACTGTAATACTTACGCGAGTAGAAGGAAGAACCCCTGTTCCAGAAAGAGAAAATCTTGAGAATTTAGCCAGAACAGGAGCTTCCATGGCCATATTTTTATCTGTAGGAATGATAGATAAAGTCGTAGAAAAACTAAAAAGGGGATATGGGCACAATGTACCTGTAGCAGTAGTACAAAGGGCAAGCTGGAATGATGAAAAATTTGTTATTGGAACTCTAGAAGATATAGCAGATAAAGTGAAAAAGCAGAATATAACAAAGACTGCACAGATTTTAGTAGGGAATTTTATAGACTGCAGTTATGACAAAAGTCTTCTATATGATAAAAACTTCAGTCATGAATACAGGAAGGCAAAAGATGAAAATAGGAATAGTTAGTGTTACTGATTCAGGAGATATAATGGCTGAAAAGTTGAAAAAATATTATGATGCACATATATATTCTAAAAAAGCCGTCAAAGATTTTAATTTAAAGAACATATCAGAGTATGTTATGCACAATTATAAAGCAATTGTATTTATAAGTTCTACAGGAATTGCAGTTAGGGCCATATCAAATTTTATAAAATCAAAAGATATTGATCCTGCAGTTGTTGTAATAGACAGCTGCGGCAAGTTTGTAATAAGCCTCTTAAGTGGTCATCTTGGAGGAGCCAACGAAATTACAAGAGAAATAGCACGCAAAATAAATGCGATTCCTGTAATAACCACTGCTACAGATAATATTGGAGTAACAGCACCAGATGTACTGGCTAAAAAGCATAATCTTATAATAGACAGTTTGAAATCTGCCAAAGATATTTCTGCACTTTTGGTGAATGGAAAGAAAGTTGGATTTACAGATGAAAGAAATATAATACAATGCCCTAAAGGATATGTAGAAAAATCTCATGTTCAAAGAGGCATTGTAATTATTACACATAGAGATGAAATAAGCGGAATAGATAATAAAATTAAATTGTTGAAGTTAATCCGAAAGGATATTGTACTTGGAATAGGATGCAGAAAAAATTTTTCTCCAAAAATAATGAAAGATACAGTACTTTCCATATTGAAATCTGAGAATATTGATAGTAGGGCAGTAGCTTTAGTATCTACAGTAGATATAAAGCAATATGAACCTGCAATAATATATCTAAAGGATTATTTCAAATGTGATCTCAGTATATTTACACGTGAAAAAATCAGGACAGTACAACATAAGTTTCAAGGAAGTGACTTTGTGGAAAAGACCATAGGAGTAAAATCTGTTTGTCAGCCCTGTACTTATCTTTCAGGTGTGGAACAGTTGACAGATAAGTTGAAGTTGAATGGAATGACTTTGTGTATTGGTGTATTGAAAAGTGTTGTTTAAAATTAATTGAAAAAGGTGATTGAATTTTGGGTAAACTATATATAGTAGGCATTGGACCAGGAAGTATTGAAAATATGACATTGAGAGCAGCAAATGCCATAGAAAAAAGTGAGATAATAATAGGTTATAATAAATATTTGGAAATGATATCACAATTAATTCAGGGAAAAGAAATATTTTCAACAGGTATGAAGGGAGAAATTGAAAGGTGCAAAAAGGCTATAGAACTTTCTAAAAGTAAAATCGTATCTATAGTAAGTACTGGAGATTCAGGTGTATATGGCATGGCTGGACTTATATTGCAACTTGATAAAAATACAAATGTGGAAATAATACCGGGAGTTACAGCATCTCTGTCAGCTGCATCTGTAGTAGGAGCACCTCTTATGCATGATAATTGCAGTATAAGTTTAAGTGATCTTATGACACCATATGAACTTATAAAAAAGAGAGTAAAACTTGCGGCAGAAGGAGATTTTGTAATATCACTCTATAATCCTAAAAGTAATGGCAGACCTCATTATTTGAGAGAATGCATAAGTATTATAGAAAATTATAGATCTTCTACAACACCTGTGGCTATTGTAAAAAATGCACTGAGACAGGGTCAGAAGACAATACTTACCAGCATAAAAGACTTTTCTGATGAACAAGTAGACATGATGAGTATAGTTATAATTGGAAACAGTAAAAGTTATATAGATAACGACAAGTTCATAACTCCAAGAGGTTATAAAACAAAAATTAATTAATATCGAAAGGAAGAGATTTATGAGTAAGAAAGGGATACTTGTAGTAAGCTTTGGAACCAGTATTTTAAATATACTTAAATCATGCATAGAAAGTACTGAAAATTCTATAAAGAATGCTTTTAAAGATTATGAAATAAGAAGAGCTTTTACTTCAAATATGATAATATCAAAATTGAAAAGAGAGAGTAATATATATATAGATACAGTAGATGAAGCTTTATCCAAAATGGAAGAAGAAAAATTTGACGAGTTGTATATTCAACCATTGCATATAATTCCAGGTGATGAATATGACAAGATGTTGAGATATTCACAAAAATATAATCATAAATTTAAAAAACTTGTAGTTGGAAGACCTATTTTATACAGGGAAGAAGACTATAGAATAGCTGCAGAAGCATTAAAAAAACAACTGCCTGAAAATTATCAGGGGAAAGCTGTAATATTGATGGGGCATGGCTCAAGTCACCCTATAAATGCAAGTTATTCCATGATGGAGAATATACTTGCAGATGCTGGAGTTAAAAATATTTTTATAGCTACTGTTGAGGGATATCCAATACTGGAAAATGTAGTTTTAAAACTTAGAAAGCAGCATATAAAAGATATAATGCTCATGCCATTTATGCTTGTAGCGGGGAATCATGTAGTTGAAGACATGTCAGGAGACAATGAGAATTCATGGGAGAACAGACTGAAAAAATTGGGATTCAAAGTTGAACTGTATTTACATGGCTTAGGAGAGAATACAGCATTTCACCAAATATATATAAATCATATAAGAGACTCTATAAATGGGAATCCACTTATGGAACAATCAAGTCCAATAGAGTTGTGTGCTTTAGACAAGGTGGAGGAAAAAATAAAATGATAGGCTTAATTCTTGGCACATCAGAGGGAAAGGACATACTTTCCAGAATAAATACTTTTACTGATGATATATTTATATCAACTGCAACTGAATATGGAGGAAGCCTTCTAAAAGATTACAAATATAAATATTTAAACCACAGTCCTCTGGACTTTGATGGTTTTATTAAAGTATTTGAAGAAAAACACATAAACGTGCTTATAGATGCATCCCATCCTTATGCTGTAGATGTAACTCAAAATGCAATTAAAGCCTGCAGACAACTTAATATAGAATATATAAGGTATGAAAGACCTTCCTGTATTAAAGATTTTAAATCAAATGAAAAAGTTATTGAAGTGAAAGGCTATGAGGAACTTCATAAAAAGCTTTTGAAAATAAAAGGAAATATATTGGACACTACTGGAAGTAAAAATTTACGGTTGATGATGGATATGAAATTAAAAAATAGAATAGTTCACAGAGTTCTTCCATTAGTTAATGTTTTGAAAAAGTGTTCAGAGATTGGTATAAAAATAGAAGATATAATTGCAATAAAAGGACCTGTAAGTTATGAATTGAACTGTGCATTCATAAAAGATTATGATATAGAAGCTGTTATACTTAAAGATAGCGGTTTAAAGGGAGGCACCTATGATAAAATAAAAGCATGCCTTCACATGAATGTTTATGCATTTATAATAGACAGGAAAAAGATGAATTACAATAATGTATTTAATGATATATCTAAAATGATAGATTATATAACTATAAAATATATTTTAAGAGGATAATATTATGGAAATTACAGCTTTTTATCCCGGAAGTTTTGGAGAGATAGTTCAGGGAAAGGTACAGGATAAGGATTTGTTGATGTCATTTCCAATAAATATATATACTAGGGTTAGATTATTCGAATGCAGGAATCCAGTACGTTACAAAAATTTGAAAAAATCTTATGCCTTTATTGAAAATATCATGAAATTGTGGAAATATGAAAAGTATTATAAAGATATTTGCGTAAATATTGATTCTGACATACCAAAAGGCAAGGGAATGGCAAGCAGTACTGCAGACTTATGTACAATTTACGGATGTCTGCTCAGGATGTTCAATAGGAACTACAATGAAGAAGAGCTGTTGAATGAATGTATAAAAATAGAACCTACGGATAGCATTATGTTTGATAATATGACTTTGTTTGATTATAAATATGGATTATATAGAGAAAACTTCGGTGACTATATTAAATTTAATATACTGGCATTTGAAGGAAAGAGTGCTGTTGATACATTAGAATTCAATACTAGAGTTTTGAATGATTTAAGTAATGTTGAAGACTTGATACCTGTTCTTAGACAGGCTATACGCGAAAAAGATCTGCAAAAACTTTCCTATGTTTCTACTGAAAGTATAGTTAGAAACCAGAAAAGATTGTATTATGATTTTATTGATATTGTATTTTCAATATGTAAATCTACGGGTGGAATTGGAATAATAGGGGCACATAGTGGAAATATCTTAGGTATAATATATGATGATATGGAAAAAATGAATGTTGCAAAATTAAAAGTTCATAGCAATAATTTAAAGGTGTATAGTGTTCAGACACTGGATAAATACAGTTTTTATAAAAAAAGGAGAGATTGTTTTGGATAGAGGGTATATTCATGTGTATACTGGAAATGGAAAAGGAAAAACTACAGCTGCTCTTGGACTGAGTCTTAGATCTATATGTGCAGGAAAAAAAGTTTATTTTGGACAATTTGCCAAGGGAATGGATTATAGTGAATTGAAAGCTCCTGAGCTATTGCCTAATCTTACTATAGAGCAATTTGGAAGAGATGCTTTTATACATGGGAATCCCACTAAAGAGGATATAGAAAAAGCCCAAATAGGATTAAAAAAAATCAAGACAATACTTCAATCCAATAAATATGATTTAGTAGTGTTAGATGAATTGAATATAGCTATATACTATAATTTGGTGGACATAAATGAAGTTGTTGAACTTTTGGATTATAGAAATAAGAACATAGAAGTAGTGATTACAGGAAGGTATGCTGATGATAGGATAATAGAGAGGGCAGATCTTGTAACAGAGATGAAGGAGATAAAGCACTATTATACTAAAGGTGTTAAAGCAAGATTAGGAATAGAAAACTAAAAAATATTTAAAAAAAATTATTGAGCCTATTTTGAATAATGATATGTTGAATTTAAATAGTTCATTTTATATTTGAAGAAAAAAGACCTACAGTGGTTAAAAGGCTAAAATAAAGGAATGACAAGTAGTTGTAAAGTTTAACCATAAAACAATTATGAAAGAAATTAAGCTAAAAATTAAATTTATATATAAAAGAAAATATTCAAAATATTTAGTTATTAGATAGAAGAGTATTCATAAGTTATACAAAGCTACAGGGATACTTGACACATTTAATTCATTATTAGGCCTCAAATCAGTGAAAATATAGATTAATAGACATTTAACTGCATTGACCTTTAAATAAATATATAATAAAATCTATTTGCAATAAAGGAAAGAACGTATTTATTGGAGGGATGCAGTATGAATGACATTGAGAAAAAATTGCTTAGAGTGGTTACTATTATTTTTGGAAGTTTGATATATTCTATTGGAGTTAACATGTTTATTATTCCCCATAAATTTTTAAGTGGAGGAGTAGCCGGTATTGCAATTATATGTGAATATTTAACAAGCATACCTTCAGGATATTTTGTTATAGTCATAAATATACCAATATTTATAATTGGATTCAAAATTATAGATAAGGAATTCGGAATATTTAGTTTCATAGGTATGGTATCTATGTCACTTGGACTTATATTTACCAAAACAGTACATCAATTATACTATTTGCCCGATCCACTTTTATCCGCATTGTGCAGTGGTGTGCTCACAGGAATCGGAGCCGGATTGATATTTAAGTCACGAGCCTCACAGGGAGGAACGGATATAATAGCTGTTGCAATAAAAAAGAAATATGGTATATCAGTAGGGAAGATGACTTTTACAATAAATGTTATAATAGTTGCTTTTGGCATGATTATGGGAAATTTACCTATTGCAATTTATACTTTGATATCAATGTATATGTACTCGGTAGTAGTAGATAAAATAATTCAAGGTTTTGATAAGGACAAGGTATTGTTTGTTATAACTAGAGATAGCAATGATGTAGAAAAAGTTATAGCTGAGAAACTTGGAAGAGGAGTTACTTATTTATATGGTGAAGGAGCCTATACTGGCAGCAAGAAAAAGGTTATATACTCTATAATGAGTTCAAGACAGATTGAAGAGGCCAAGAGATTTATTTCAAATATAGATTCTCATGCAGTAATGTCGATTATGGATGCTAGCGAGGTTAGAGGAAAGGGTTTTAAACCTGCGGTTTTTTAAATAAATTATGGAAAATAAGCTGTAAGGCTTATTTTTTTGTGCAAAAAATTTTTTATGTATTTACATTAGTAGGAAAATAAGTTATAATTGATATTGAAAATCAGTATCATATATAGTTTCTGTTTTAGTATAAATTTTAAAAAATTTAGAAATATTATAAATATAAACTATATTAAAAGGATGGATGCTATTTATGACAAGTATAATTACAGAAAAATATATGAATAAAATAAAAAACATGAATGATGCAGAATATCTTTTTGGAATAATATCCTATGGCATTGCACCTACACTTAGTGGAAACAAACCATCTTCAATAATAACATTTGGGAAAAATAATGCAAATCTAAACATACTTTGGGAAAGATATAAATATATCTTCTTGGAAAAATATAATCTGAACTTCTTTGAATTAAAGAAAAATCAAAATTCAATCACTATATTATTTTATTACTCTGATAAACTCAAATCTGCAATATATTCTGATAAACATATGAAATTCCTAAATAAATTTGGCTATAGTGAAAAATTTGATTTGTACAAAAATCTGTCTATTTTAAAGGAGAGATTCAAAGATGCCTGTCCCCATGAAGTTGGAGTATTTTTAGGGTTTCCCTTAGATGATGTTATATGTTTTATGGAAAAACCATCAAAAAGATGTCTTATGTGCGGATATTGGAAAGTATATAATGACTTGAATCTTGCTAGAGAAATATTTGCAAATTATGATAAAGCAAGATATAATGTAGCAAAAAACGTTATACAAGGTGTAACACCATCTATGCTTATAGATATTTTAGAAGATGCAGCATATGTATAATAATACGTATTATTTATCTGAATTGTTGTAAATATCATATAATTATAAAAATATATTAGGAGGAGATTTTATGAGTATTCTAGTTGTGGGAGGAGACCGACTTGGAAATATTATGGACAAATTAAAGAAGAACGGTTTCAATAAAATAGCGCATGTTACTGGAAGAAAAAAGGGGGATAGGAAAATAAAGATTCCTGAAAATACGGATTTGGTATTGATACTTACAGATTTTATTGGACATAATATGACTGAAATAGTAAAAGAAGAATCAAGGAGAAATAATGTTTCCGTCATGTTTTCAAAACGGTCATGGTCAAGTATGTACAAAAACATAGAGCAGTACAAGAATCAAACAAAGGCTTTTTAATCAGTAAATAATTCATAATTTAGGAGAATACTTTATTGAGTATGATTAATTATAAATATACTGGTAAATTCTATTTTAAATATTTTATGTTTAAAATAGAATTTTACTAGTATATATTTTTGTCTAAAATATATAAATGATTAAGCCATGGATTTATTTAAAAGAAGTTTTTTTGCTGCTAAAACCATAATTAAAATTATTACTGATGTAAGAGCAATAGTTCCTCCAGGTGCACTATTAATATAATATGATAGGAATAATCCCCCCATTATATCTATAAATCCAAACATGATGGAAAAAGATAGAGTTGTCTTAAAACCTTTTTTTAATTGGAGAGAAGCAGCCACAGGCATTGCTATCATTGCTGAGATTACAAGTATTCCCAAAATACGAATGGATACGCATATAGTAGCACTTACAAGCAGAGAAAATAAGTAATTTATAAATTTTACATTTATACCAGCTATTTTTGCTCCGATTTCATCAAATGTTATGTAAAGTAATTTACTATAGAATAGAGATAGTGAAATAACTGAAATTATGCTAAGTATAAAAATAATGTACAGTTCATTATCGGATACAGTAAGAATACTGCCAAACAAATAGGAATTTACATTGGCATTTGCCTGACCTGTACTTATTAGAACAATGGCAATACCCACTGAAAATGTAAGTACTATTACAAGTATGAGTTCAGAGTATTTTTCATAATAACTTCTCAGGAATTCTATTATGAGACCAGCTATGGCAGTAAATATAAATGCTGTTATTATTGGATTATATCCAAATACAACGCCTAGTGCCACTCCTGCAAGTGATGAATGTGACAGTGAATCACCCATCATGGAATATCTTTTCAATACCAAGAATACTCCTACAGCAGGGCATAGTATAGCTATAAATATACCTGCAATTATAGCATTTTGCATAAAACCATATTGTAACATTTAATACCTCCAATTTAATTCAATCAAAAATTTACCGATTTTTTATATTCTGAAATTGTGTACATACTGCAAATATTACCGCCCATTTTATATATGTGTGTAGAATTATTTATAGCTGCATTTAGATTGTGTTCTACGGCAACTACAGTTATATTATGGCATCTGTTTAAATGGGTTATTAATCTATATATTTCTTTTTGACTGTTTACATCTATGCCTGTAGATGGTTCATCAAATATCAGGAGTTCCGGGTTACCCATGAGAGCTCTAGCTATAAAAACTTTTTGCATTTGCCCCCCTGACAAATTTCCTATCAAACTGTTTTTAAATTTATCCATACCCACAGATTCAAGGCACTCATCTATTATATTATTATCCTTTATTTTTAATACTTTTCTATGAATATTCAACACTTCAAAAACTGTAATTGGAAATTGGGCATTGAAACTTTCAAGTCTTTGTGGAACGTATCCTATTTTGTCGGTATTTAATTTAATTGTGCCTTTTACAGGTTTTAACAATCCAAGTATAAGTTTTATCAATGTAGTTTTTGAACTGCCATTTTCCCCTAGAATAGAAGTGTAGCTTCCATCTTCTATATTTAAATATAAATTTTTTATAGGATAGGGAGGCTTTCCAGTATAGGAAAAGGTTAAATTATCTATGTTGATCATAAAAATTCTCCTTCAAAATATTTATGGAATAAGAATTACTCAAGTAATATTATATATCTATGTGCAAATCATTTGCAATAATAAGTTTATATAACTTTTTTATTAAATATAAAATTCTATATAAATGTAAGTTAAAATTAGTGCATAATAAAATAAATTATAAAAATCAAAATAAGTATTGACTAATATGTAAAACGGATATATAATATTAAATGTCGGTTTTGAGATGTGGTCCCTTGGTCAAGTGGTTAAGACGTCACCCTCTCACGGTGAAATCAGGAGTTCGATCCTCCTAGGGACTAC
>NZ_APMH01000042.1 GCF_000359585.1 Clostridium tyrobutyricum DSM 2637 = ATCC 25755 = JCM 11008
CATTAGATGAAATGAAAAAGGATGGAACATTGTCTAAACTTTCAATTAAGTGGTTTGGAACTGATGAGTATAAAAAATAGTTAGTGTAAAATTAAAGGGAAGAGGAACAGGAGTAATGGATATAGATTTTATCAAAAATATACTTCCAATTCTTTTGAAAGGAAGTGTAATGACTGTTGAGTTGACAGTTATTACTATAATATTAGGGAGTATACTTGGAATATTACTTGCACTTTTAAGATTGTCAAATAATTTAGTCCTAAAATATGTTTCAAATTTTTATACGTGGATATTCAGAGGGACACCTCTTTTGCTTCAGTTGTTTTTTTTCTATTATGGACTACCTTTTATAGGTATAGAATTAACTCCTTTTACAGCGGCTGTAATAGGTCTTGCATTAAACTGCGGCGCATATATGGCAGAGATAATAAGAGGAGGGATCCAATCTATAGATCAAGGGCAATTTGAAGCTGCAAAAGCTTTAGGCTTCAGCTATACTCAGACTATGAAGAGGATAATACTGCCTCAGACATTTAAAGTTATAATACCTCCAGTGGGAAATGAATTTATATCTATATTAAAAGACACTTCTCTTGTCTCAACTATAGCAATGGTTGAACTTATGAGATCTGCCCAACAGATATATGCAACTAGTTTTGACCCAATATCTGTATTTTTAACAGCAGCAGTGTTCTACCTTATAATGACTACTGTTTTTACTACCGTATTTGGTATAATAGAAAGAAGATTATCAGTTTATAATTAAAATAGAAGAGGTGAATATTTATGGAAACTGCAGCTGTAGATGGATATAAAGCTTCAGATGGAAATAAATACATGATAGAGGCTTCAAATTTAACAAAGAAATTTAATGACCTGACAGTGTTTGAAAACTTGAATGTGAAAGTAAAGAAGGGTGAAGTATTAGTAGTAATAGGGCCTTCTGGTTCAGGTAAAAGTACATTTCTAAGATGCCTCAACCATTTAGAAGATATAAACGGCGGAGAAATTATCATAGAAGGAGAAAGACTTAATCCAAAGGATAAAAGATTTCTTAGAAAGATAGCTACAAAAATGGGAATGGTATTTCAAACATTTAATCTTTTTCCCCATAAGACAGCAATCCAAAATATAATGGAAGCACCCGTTGTAGTAAAAAAAGAGAATAAAAAGCAGGTTCGTGAAAGAGCTAAAATGCTTTTAGATAAAGTTGGATTGTCTGATAAGATGGATTACTATCCTTCAAAATTGTCAGGCGGCCAGAAACAGAGAGTTGCAATAGCAAGAGCACTTGCTATGAATCCTGATATAATGCTGTTTGATGAACCTACATCAGCACTTGACCCGGAACTTGTTGGAGAAGTTTTGAATGTAATGAAAAAGCTTGCAGAGGATGGTATGACCATGATTGTTGTAACACATGAAATGGGATTTGCAAAAGAAGTTGCCGACAGGGTTATATTTATGGATGAAGGCAAGATAGTTGAACAGGGAAAGCCGGAGGATGTTTTTGACAATCCTAAACAGGAGAGAACCAAGAGTTTCCTAAATAAAGTATTTAAATAAGAAAATATTAAAATTTATAAGATGGAGGGTAATTTTATGAAAGATAAAGTTGTACTAGCATATTCAGGAGGTTTGGATACTTCTATTATAATTCCATGGCTTAAGGAAAACTATGATCTTGAAGTTATAGCTGCTTGTATGGATGTAGGTCAGGGAGACGATTTAAAAGCAGTGGAAGAAAAGGCAATAAGGACCGGAGCATCTAAAGTATATGTAGAAGATTTAAAAGCAGAATTTGTAAAAGAATATCTTTTTAAAGCAGTAAAGGCACATTTAGTATATGAAGATGAATATTTACTTGGAACATCTCTTGCAAGACCTCTTATGTCAAAAAGATTGGTTGAAATTGCCCACAAGGAAGGAGCAAAGTACATAGCACATGGCTGTACTGGAAAGGGAAATGATCAAGTCCGTTTTGAAACTGGAATAGCAAGTTTTGACCCTACAATACAGATAATTGCCCCATGGAGATTATGGGATATAGAATCAAGAGAAGATGCTATAGACTATGCACATGCCAAGGGAGTAGAAGTTACTGCTACAAAGAAGAAAATATATTCAGAAGATAAAAATGTATGGCATGTAAGTCATGAAGGTGGAGATCTTGAAGATCCAAGAAATGAACACAAGAGAAGTATGTATTCCATGACTACACCTGTAGAGGAAGCACCAGACAAGCCTGAATATATAGAGATTTATTTTGAACAGGGAGTTCCTAAAAAACTGGACGGAAAAGAACTGGAACCATTAGAACTTTTAACTAAGTTAAATGAAATAGCAGGAAGAAATGGAGTAGGAATAATTGATATAGTAGAAAATAGACTTGTTGGAATGAAATCAAGAGGTGTATATGAAACTCCAGGCGGAACAGTATTATATGCTGCACACAGATGCCTTGAGAGAATTACAATAGATAAGAATACTTATCATTATAAACAAGTTATATCTCAAAAATATTCGGAACTTGTTTATGATGGACTTTGGTTCACTCCTCTCAGAGAAGCATTGGATGCTTTTGTAGAATCAACCCAGAGTAACGTTACAGGTTCAGTTAAACTTAAGATATACAAAGGAAATGTAATTACTGCGGGAACTGATGCAAAAAAACCTCTATATAATGAGAGCATATCATCATTTGGAGCTAGTAATTTATATGATCACAAAGATGCAGCTGGTTTCATCAAGATATTTACACTACCAAGCAAAATAAAAGCTATGGCAGACAAGCAGTGAGCTCAAATCTACGATTTGGTGCGAATTGGTTAAGCAGATATCCAAAGTCTTTGATTTTGTGATAGTCGCTTACGCAGGTGAGTACTGATTCGACCAGAAAGAGAAGGAGCTTCATTAAAATAGAATAGAAATATACAGATTGCTCCATCTTAATATAGATGGAGTAATTTAGAATTGTGATATTTATAAAAGAAAGGACAGGAAAATTATATGAAGTTATGGGGCGGAAGATTTAAAAAATCTGAAAGTAAGCTTATGGAAGATTTCAACAGTTCATTGAGTTTTGATAGGGCACTTTATAGAGAAGATATAACTGGAAGCATGGCTCATGTAAAGATGCTTGCAAAATGTAATATATTATCCAGCGAAGAAAGAGACAGCATATTAAATGGTCTACAATCAATACTTTCAGATATTGAAACTGGAAAGCTTAAGATCGAAGGGGACTATGAGGATATACACAGTTTTGTAGAAAGTAATTTGCTTGATAGAATTGGTCAAGTTGCAAAAAAGCTTCATACCTCCAGAAGCAGAAATGATCAGGTTGCTCTGGATTTTAGATTATATGCCAAAAATAAAGCAAAGGAAGTTATAGAAAACATAGAGGAACTGCAAAATACAATGAAAAAACTGGGAGCTGAGAATAATTTCATAATGCCGGGATACACTCATCTTCAAAGGGCACAGGTAGTTACATTCAAGCATCATATAATGGCCTACTACAATATGCTTGAAAGAGATAAGAGAAGGATAAGAAATGCCAGGGAAATATTAGATGAAAGCCCATTGGGATGCTGTGCACTTGCTGGAACTACTTATGATATTGATAGAAATTTTACTGCAGAAGAACTTGGATTTAAAAAACCTGTAAGTAATTTCCTGGATGGTGTAAGTGATAGGGATTATGCATTGGAACTATTATCTGATTTCTCAATAATGATGATGCATTTTAGCCGATTGAGTGAGGAACTTATACTTTGGAGCAGCAAAGAATTTGGATTCGTAACCATAGATGATGAATTTTCAACAGGAAGCAGTATAATGCCTCAGAAGAAAAATCCTGATGCAGCCGAACTTATAAGGGGTAAGACAGGAAGAGTATATGGAGATCTAATGTCTCTTTTAACCACAATGAAGGGAATTCCACTCGCCTACAATAAGGATATGCAGGAAGATAAGGAGCAGTTCTTTGATTCAGTTAAAACTGTACTTAGCTGCACTAAAATAATGAATGGAATGTTGTCTACATTGAAGGTAAATCAGGATAAAACATTAAAAGCTGTAAAGACAGGCTTTTTAAATGCTACAGAAGCAGCTGATTATCTTGTCAACAAGGGAATGGCATTCAGGGATGCACATAAGGTAATAGGAGAAATTGTACTTTACTGTGAAGAAAAAGAAAAATCAATAGAAGAACTTTCAATTCCTGAATTACAAAAATTTAGTAATCTTTTTGAAGAAGATGTATATGACTTTATAGATTACAATAACTCCATAAACAGGGGAATAAAAAAAGAACTTAAACAATAAGTTAAAAATCTTCATACTATAAAAAATTGCAATTAAAAAAAGGAGCGATTAAGGATTAAATCTTAGTCGATCCTTTTTTATAATATGATTATTATAGCTGTTTAAAATTATTTGGCATCAGTTGTAGTGGCATCCCTATCTCTTCCGAGAAATGATATCGAATACAGACCACAAATTCCTACAAGCGCATATAGAGTTCTTGTAAGAGCTGACATAGTACCGAATAATGAGGCCAATAAATCATACTGTACAAATCCAATTAAACCCCAGTTTACTGCACCTATGATAACTAATATAAGAGCTATAGTATCTAATGTTTTCATAAGCTACATCTCCTTTTTAATTTATCAGGTATATTATGTGCAGTTGTATTATAAATTATAAGTATATATCAACTATTTGCTTGATGAATTTTTATGTGATTTACCGCCAGTAGATTCAAGCGAATCTATATATATGCTTCTATCAATAGGTTGATATAGGGATATAAATGTGTTTGTTCTCTGTATACCTTCTACAGATTGTATCTTGTTCATGAGCAAGGATTGAAGATCTGCTATATTTTTACATATTACTTTTATGAATATTGAATATTCTCCCGTAGTATAGTGAAGTTCAACAATTTCATTTATAGCTTTCATTTCATCTAATACTTCGTTGAAATCTCTTGCCCTGTCTAAATAAATTCCTATAAAGCAGCATACATCATATCCTATTTTAGAGTTATCTATAATAAGCTTTGTACCCTTTATTATACTCATATCTTCCATTTTTTTCATTCTAACATGAATGGTTCCACCACTTACATGGCACTGCCTGGCTATTTCAAGATAAGGAGTTCTAGAGTCCTTAATCAGTATATCAAGAATTTGGATGTCTAAATCATCCAGGCCATTAATTTTTAAATTTGAATTCAATAAAAACACTCCTTTGTTTTGCACTACATACTATGCAAATATTAACATTATGGTAATTTTGTAAAGTATTTCCTATCACACAGAAAATACTTTTTAAAATAATTTGTAACTTTAATATAAATCTACTTATATTTTAACCTATTTGGCTATATACTTAAACCATTATCGTAGATAATAATTTAAATAAATTATTAATTTAACAATAGAAAACGTTTTCTTAGAGAAAAAAATCTAAAATTATTAAAAATCTAAAACGTTTAATGACTAAATAATAAAAATATTAAAAATTATTTGTTAATATTGCAACTTGGCCTGAAAAGTATTATTATATTGTTAATGGAACTATGGAAATTGAAACACAACTTGATTGATTTGTGTTTAATACGAGGAGGATGTATTTATGGCTACTATATTAGAAGAACAAGGAAGAAAAGCAGAATTGAAGGTTTTAGATAAAGAAATAAAGAAGATAGGAAGAAAGGAATTACCACACATACTCCGTGTTCAACAGACTATAGTAAAATCAGTGGACGAATATATGTATAAAAAAGGTATAACTAGAATATCACCTGTTATGATATCCCCTATTACGGATACATTGAACCATGATGTGGAAGATTGCGGTTTAACATATGAAGGACAAAAGTTTGATATAACAAAGTCCATGATCTTTCATAAGCAGGTAATACTTTCAAGCCCTTATATAGATAAAATATATATAGTATCTCCAAATGTAAGACTTGAAAAAGAAGAAAAAGGTGATGTAAGACATTTATTTGAATTTACACAAGTTGATCTTGAATTTAAAAATGCAACTATGGACACTATATTTGAATTTGAAGAGGGTTTAATAAAATATATATTTGATTCTATTAAAGAAAGTTGTGCAGAAGAATTCAAAGCGTTGGGTATAGGAACTTCACACCTTGATATAATTGCTCCTTTCAAGAGATATACTACTCAGGAACTTAGGGAAAAATATGGTGATGATTTTGAAATGGAAGCTTCTAAGGCAGCTGTGCAACCATTCTGGCTTATAAACCATAAAAGAGAATTTTATGATGCAGAGGATTTGGAGAATAAGGGAACTTATAGAAACTATGACTTGATCTGGCCCATGGGATATGTTGAAGGTTTAAGTGGTGGAGAAAGAGAATATAAATATGATAGAATTCTGACTAGAATGAGAGAACTGGATGTAGACGAGCATGCATTTAGAAATTATATTGAACTTGCAAAACAGGGTAAGATTCCTAAAACTGCAGGAGCTGGTTTTGGACTTGAGAGAATGACAAGATTCGTATGTCAGCAGGATCAAATTGATGATGTTACAGTATTTACAAGAAAACCAGGAGAAAAATATTTATTCTAAGCAGACATCCAAAATCTTTGATTTTGTGATGGTAGCTTACTCATTCGACTAAAAAGGAGAAGGAGTTTCATTAAAAAATACATCCAAAATCTTTGATTTGATATTAACATGATCATTAAAATAATATATTATATAGTTATGATAGGCTGAATATAATTCAGCCTATTGTTTATTTGAATTAAGGGAGAAATATAAGTATATGGAGAAGAACAGTATTAAATCATATGTATATCTTTTAATTACCGCCCTTATATGGGGGTTCGCATTTGCAGCTCAGAGATTTGTGGTCAGATTCGTAGAACCATTTACTTTTAATGGAATAAGATTTGTTCTTGGTGCTATATCTTTAATCCCGGTTATGATTTTATATAAAAGTGATTCTGCAAAACAATATTCATTAAAAAGAGCTGCTTTTGGAGGAATAATTGCAGGAATGTTCTTGTTTTTAGCTTCCTCATTTCAACAAATTGGACTTGAAGGAACTACTGCAGGTAAGGCTGCATTTATAACAGGGCTATATATTGTTATTGTCCCACTGTTTGGAATATTTTTGAAGCAGCACATTGACATCAATTTATGGATTGGAGCCCTTACAGCAATTATAGGATTGTACTTGCTTTGTGTTACAGGTGGATTTACCGTAAAGTATAGTGATATGCTGCAGTTAATATCTTCATTTTTATTTGCATCCCAAATACTCATAATAGGATATTTTGCGAATAAAGTTGATTGTATTAAACTGGCATTTTTTCAATTTGTAACTTGTGCCTTGCTGAGCTTAATAGTTGCAGTTTTCACAGAAAATATGTACATTCCCAATATTAAAAATGCATTAATTCCAATAATATATGCTGGGATATTTTCAGTAGGTGTTGCTTATACTTTTCAAATACTTGGTCAAAAATATGCAGAGCCTACTCATTCAGCAATTATAATGAGTCTGGAAAGTGTATTTGCCGCAGTAGGAGGTTTTCTTATATTGGGTGAAAAGCTTGAGTTAAGAGCTTTAATTGGATGTATGGTTATGTTTTTAGGAATAATTATATCACAGGTTAGGCCTATTAAAACAAATAAAAAATCACGTAAGTGTCAAAATTAATTTCAATAGGAGAATGTTATGAAAGCAAATAGGGGATGCTTGGAAAGAATAAGGAAAGTATATTCATCATTAAATATTAAAGAGCAGAAAGTAGTTCCGTAAGTGATGCAACTGTATTTAGGTTGTGCAATAAATTGGATATAAGGGTTATCAGGATCTAACTTTTAAATTCAAACAAATATAGTTTGAAGAATACAGTAAAAATAAATAGTGAGAAAAATCTTGAAAATTCTGTAGATTCGATTTTAAAATCAAATCAGATAATATTTTATGGTATGGGAGGTTCAGGGAGTCTTGCGCATTATGCTTATCATAAATTTATAAGAACGGAGATAAGATGTGTGGTAAAAACGGACTCTCACTGGCAGGCTATGATATCCTCCATGGCAAAACAGGACGATGTAATAATGGCTTTTTCTAATTCAGACAGTAATAAAGAACTTATAGATGCTATAAAAATAGGTATAAAAAATGGAGTGAAAGTTATATCTATTACAGGAAATGCAAAATCACCTATAAGCAAAGTGTCAGATATAGTACTTGTGTCTTATGGAAGAAAATCAAGTTTTAGAAGTGAAGCTATGCAATGTTGATATATTAATAAACAATGCAGGTGTACAAAAAAGGAATCCCAGTATGGAATTTCCTCATGAAGATTGGGATTTTGTAATGAATGTTAATGCCAAGGCTGTATTTTTCCTATGTCAGTCAGTGGAAAAAATTATGATAAAGCAAGGTAAGAAATCATGGATCTGTAATAAGAGGATGGTTAATGGAACTTATGGAAGACGCATTTGTTCATGATAAGAATTTAGGCTCAATAAAGGGTTTGATGAATTCTTCAGGAGAAGGAAAGTGGACAGTGCAAGAGGCTCTTGATCTTGGAGTGCCTGCACCTGTAATTACCCTTTCTCTTTTCATGAGATATAGATCCCAAGAGGATGATACATTTACAGGCAAAGTAGCTGTAGCTCTTAGAAATGAATTCGGAGGACATGCTGTAGAAAAAAATAAATAAAGTAAAGTTTAGCTCCTATTTAATATCATAGGAGATAAAAAATAATTTATATAGCAAACGATTAAAATAAATTAAGGAAGGGATGATTTTATATGCCATTAGTGTATATTGCCATCGGAATAGCAATATTATTTGTACCCATAATAGGATTTAAATATAAACGTCTTTCACGGAAATGTGGGGACGTTTTATTTAATTTGTATTGATAATAGACGAATAAATGTTTATTATTAAATCATATACTAAATCAATGGGGGGATATTATGCTTTACAGAAGATTTGGGAAAACAGATGAAATGGTTTCAATTTTGGGATTTGGATGTATGAGGCTGCCTCTTATTTCAAAAAATGATCCAACTAGTATTGATGAAAAAAAATCTACTGATTTAATTCGTTTTGCAATAGACCAAGGTGTAAACTATATAGATACTGCCTATCCTTATCATGGCAAGGGAATGCGAAGTGGGGGACAAAGTGAACCTTTTCTTGCAAAGGTTTTAAAAGATGGATACAGGGATAAAGTAAAATTGGCAACTAAGCTTCCAAGCTGGTTGATAAAAACAAGAGAAGACATGGATAAGTATTTAAATGATCAGTTGAAAAGATTGGAAACAGATCATATAGACTTTTATCTGCTGCATGCTCTCAATAAGGATGTATGGAATAATTTAAAGAAAAATGGAGTTGATGAATTTTTGGATTCTGCTTTAAAAGATGGTAGAATAAAATATGCAGGTTTTTCATTCCATGATAAATTGGATGCGTTTAAAGAAATAGCAGATTACTACAATTGGTCATTTTGTCAGATACAATATAATTATTTAGATGAGAATTTTCAGGCTGGAAAGGAAGGCTTGCGATATGCTTCTAAAAAGGATTTTGGTATTACAATTATGGAACCTTTAAGGGGAGGAAAACTTGTGAACAGTCTTCCAGGAGAAGCAAAAATAATTTTAAATAAAGCAAACAATGAAAGGACACTTCCAGAATGGGCTTTAAAATGGGTATGGAATCATCCGGAAGTATCAGTAGTATTAAGTGGTATGAATGATATGAGTCAAGTTGTAGAAAATATAAAAATAGCCAATAATGCAGCACCAAATTCAATGACAGAAGATGAATTTAATGCAATAGATGAAGTTAAAGATATAGTAAAACAAAAAACCAAAGTTAATTGTACGGCGTGTGAATATTGCATGCCATGTCCGGTAGGAGTTAACATTTCAGGATGTTTTAGTGCATACAATGATCATTATATATTTAACATGGATAAGTTGGAGTCAGCATACAATAGGCTTACATATAGTCAAAAAGCATCTAATTGCAGACAATGTGGAAAGTGCGAATCACATTGCCCGCAGAAAATTGAAATACGGAAGAAATTAAAAAAAGTTAAAACGTTATTTGAATAAAATAATTTACATATAATGAGGAGGAGACATAATGCCTTGGAAAAATTTTATATTCCAGATGATATTTATTGCCATAATATTTTTGGTAGTGTATACTTTGTTGAAAAAATATGTTTTTGTGAAATTTCATCCTAATAAAATAGTGCTTCTTGTGTTAGCTGTAATTGCTTTTTTTGTACCAAGTATAGCAAATGCTTTTTTAAAGAAAAGTGTGAATAATTCTATACTTCAATATGTGGGTTCTGCAATATTTATAATTTTATTTTTGTGGTTTTTAGACATACAAAATGGATCTATGAATAAAAAAGGAAAACGAAATGATATAAAAATCAGACCTAAAGCTAAACCCAATAGGGCGCGCAACAATAAAAAGTAAGCATATTTGTCGAAAATAGAATATTTTTAGTTAAATATATTGACTTATTTATGGGTTAATGTTATTATAATTTAGTAGTGAAGCGAAAGTTTTACTATTAATATCCCCTATTTAGCCGCATGCTCCCCCATGTAGGCTTTTTTTTTATCTGAAAATAGAATTGTATATAATTTGACAAAATAAGACATGAGCTGTTTTAATAAAATAATTCATGTCTTATTTTATTAATGAAGTTTTTTAAAGGAAACTCCTATTTCCTAGGGTCATAGGAGTAAGCGACCATCACAAAATCTAAAATTTATGGTTCAGTTCTTTAAAGGAAACTCCTTCTCCTTTCAGTCGAATGAGTAAGCGACTCACACCAAATCAGAGATTTGGGTTCTATCCTTTATATGAAACTCCTTCTCCTTTCAGTCGAATGAGTAAGCGACCACATCAAAATCGTAGATTTTGTGTGTCTGCTTAGCTGCATCCTGTGGTGGAGCCACAGTCCATGCATACCATACAAGTTCCATTTCTCACCATTCTAGTACTTGAGCAGTTAGGACATACAGATCCATATACCCTTTCTCCCTGCACTTTCTGAGGTGATATTTCAGGGTAATCAGTATTAGAGTTGTTTATTTCATCTTTGCTGTCATTTGGAATTATAGTGCTTTTATCATAATTCTCAGGCTTTACCTGGCATCTTGAAAAGTCTCCAAGTTCTATATCTATTACCTTGCTGACCAAATCTGAAATAGAAGAAACATATTTTATATAAGGGTGTTTTTGTACAAATCCATAAGGTTCATATTTCTGGCCCCTAAGCATTCTTGAAATATCCTGAGGTGGTACATGGTATTGCAGCATTACCGATATTGATTTTGAAAGTGAATTTAAAAGCCCTGTTATTATAGTACCTTCTCTGTCGGTAGTTATATATATTTCTGATATTTCTCCATTTGAACGCCTGTTTACAGTAGTGTATATTTTTACATCATCTATTTGTGCAGGATGTGTGGTTCCATTTCTTATTCCTATAGGTTTTTCGCGTTTTGAGTATTTAATGCCCTTTTGAATTTCTTTTACCCTGTTCAGCAGCTGTTTATAAGTTAAATCTTCCAACTTTATATCGTCATCATTTGAAAGACTTGTATTTAAGGGTTGAGCCGCTTTTGATGAATCTCTATATAAAGTTATTCCCTTTACACCCAATTTCCAGGATGACAAGATAACGTCCTTGAAATCCTGTACTGAAGCAGTTTTTGGCAAGTTTACAGTTTTGGATATGGCACCAGATATAAGAGGAGTAAGGGCTGCAACCATTTTTACATGCCCCATGGGTGCTATATATCTTTCACCACTTCCACATTTGTTGGAAGTATCAAATATAGCTATATGGCTATCTTTCAGATGAGGCGCACCTTCTATTTTACCATCCAATATTTTTTCATAGGTGAATCCATTATCAGTCACGTTCTGTTTTTCGAGTACATATGCAAGTATGTCTTCTATTTGGTCTTTAGTGTAGCCTAGTTTTTTTAGTGACGTTGTTATAACAGGATTCATTATAGTCATGAATCCGCCGCCGGATAGTTTCTTATACACAATGTGACTGAAAAATGGTTCTATGGAAGTAGCCCCGCAGTCCATTGCAAATGATATGGTACCTGTAGGTGCAAGTACTGAAACCTGTGCATTTCTATAGCCGAATTTTTCTCCTGATACAAGTGCCTTTGCAAAACTCTCCTTAAGTTGTTTGCTTATGTAGTATAGATTTTCTTTATCCAAAATGTCATGGTTTACCTTTAACGGGGTGTAATTTAAATTTTCAAAATCATTGCTGTATTTTATTTTGCTCTCCATGGTAAGTTTTTCAAGATCTACTCCTGCAGCCCTAGCATGATTTCTAATTACTCTCATCATATATGGTTTGTTTATGTCAAATTTCTTAAAAGGACCAATTTCTCCAGCAATAAGTGAGGAAGTATAATATGATTCACCTGTAAGTATTCCTACAAGTGAAGCTCCAATTGCCCTGGCTTCATCTGAATCATAGGGATATCTCATTACCATGAAAAGGGAAGCTATATTTGATATACCAAGCCCTGTAGTTCTAAACATATACGTCTTTCTTGCTATGTCCTCTGTAGGAAACTGTCCCCACTGTATAGATGCTTCTAAAATCAATTGAACAAGATGTATTATGTGAAGATAGCCTTCAATATCAAAATGATCTGTATCAGCATTATAAAATTTATATATATTTATTGATGCAAGATTACATGAAGTATCATCTAAAAAGGCATACTCACCACAAGGATTTGTAGAATTTATTCTGTTGTAGTGTTCATTTATATTTCCATCTTCACCTTCAGGACAAGTATGCCAGGCATTAAATGTATCGTCGAACTGGGGAGCAGGATCAGCACATTTCCATGCAGATGAATTAAAAGCTTCCCATATATCCTTCACTTTTACCTTTCTAGTGACTTTGGAATCCACTCTGCCTGTGAGTTTAATAGTTGCTTCAGGTTTTTTGTCCAGAGTATCTACTTTTTTCATAAATTCATCGGAAAAGCGCACTGAATTATTGCTGTTTTGACCTGATACTGTCTCATAAGCTTCTCCATCCATATCCATGTCATATCCCATTTTACCAAGAGCTCTTACCTTGTCTTCCTCTTTTGATTTCCATGTTATATAATCCATAATCTCAGGATGATTTACATCAAGACATACCATTTTAGCAGCTCTTCTTGTAGTACCTCCGGACTTTATAGCTCCTGCATTCCTATCAAGAGCTTTTAAGAAACTCATAAGTCCTGAAGAAGCACCTCCGCCTGAAAGTTTTTCTCCCTTGGCTCTTATAGATGAAAAATTGCTTCCTGTACCAGAACCACCTTTAAAAAGTTTGGTCTCTGTGACAAATTGTTCTGATATGGAGTGAGGACCAAGAAGTTTATCCTGTATTGAAAGTATGAAGCAGGCTGATGCCTGAGTTCTGCTGTAGTTGTCATCACACAGAACAACTTTGTGTTGCTTTTCATCAAAATAATAATTCTCCTGTTTGTTTCCTTTTATCCCATATGATAATTTAAGCCCTGTATTGAACCATTGAGGAGAATTTGGGGCATACATCTGATTTAAAAGTGCATATACGCATTCATCATAAAATATTTGTGCATCTTTTTCTGTAGTTATCAGTTTTTCTTCTTTTAAAGCTTGACACCAAAAATTGACGAGTCTGTTTGCTACAGACTTCATACTACTTTCGTATCCTGGTTTTCCTGGAATACCTGCTTTTCTAAAATATTTTGAAGCTATTATATCACAGGCATTTTGAGAATAATGTTCAGGAAATTCAAGATCTTTCATATCCACAAGTACTTTATTTGTCTTGTGGTCTTTTAAGAATACATCTACCTTTTTCCATTTAAATAAGTCGTAAACTGTTTTGGATACATCTTTTTCCAATGATTTTGTGTAATATCTTTTAAATATATCCTTTATAAAATTCAATATATCATCCCTTTCCGCTGTATTTTAATGTTTCAAAATTATATAGCTAAAAGTATTATCTTTAACTATAGATTTACTATATATTGTATCAAAATTCAACAATATATACTATATGTAGAATAATATGTGCTCATCTAATTATAAATTATTAAATAATAATATTCAAATAGAAATTATTAAAAAAAACTATTTTTTTTGAATATGCCATAGTTAGGAACTCTGTCAAATATAATATTAAGTACTATTTTTATTATTGATTATATTATTTTAATAAGATTAACTATTTAGGAAATTTTTTGCACATAAATTAGTTATTTTTTTATCAATATTAATTAAACTTGTGTTATACTTTTTATAAATAATATTATAAATAGTTGCTTAAATTAAAATTATTAATAGGGGGAATAATTGTTATGGAAATCAATGATGATTTTTTGGAAAGTTTGCCCATTAGTAGCATTATTACGGACTCAGATGGTAAAATATTGAAAGTTAAAAATTTATCTAATAATATTATTAATAATAACAAAAATAACAAAAATAACATATGTAATAAGAATGAAGTAAAAAGATTATACGAGGATAATGGATTTAAAGTAAATGTACAGCATTATAAAATAAGATGTGATAATAAGTTTTATCACTTGTATATAATAGATAATACAAAATATAAAATCGATGAGATGGATATTATATTTAATTGTATAGATGGAATAGTAATGATAGTAAATAGAAACAGAGTAATAGAAAAAGTTAATTCTGCATTTTATAAACTTACAGGAATTCATAGAAAATTTTTTGAAGGTAAAAGTATAGATCAATTAAAAAAAGATGAATTTATGGAAGAATCCATAATACTCAAAGTTTTTCAAAGCAAGAAACCATTGAGTATGAATGTAAAATATAAAAGTGGAAGGATTGTTACTTATACTGCTATACCTATTATTGCAAAAAATGGAGTTATACAGAAAGTTATAGCTACAGGTAGAAATATAACAAATTTAGTACAACTTCAAGACAGACTTGCAGAAGTAGAAAAACAAAAAAATAAATATATTGATAGGCTTAAAAATTTGGAAAAAAGCTTAGGAGAAAATATAGTATATTCAAGTGATAAAATGAAACAAGTTATAAAAATGGCTATAAGAGCTGCCAAAACAGATTCTCCAATATTTATTACTGGTGAATCTGGTGTAGGAAAAGAAGAAATAGCTAAATTCATACATGAAAATAGTGAACGTAATAATAAGAATTTTATTACCGTAAATTGTGCAGCCATACCATCTGAGCTTTTTGAATCTGAGTTGTTTGGTTATGAAGATGGTGCGTTTACAGGCGCTAAAAAGGGAGGAAGAAGGGGACTTTTTGAAGATGCAAATGGTGGCACTATTTTTTTAGATGAGATTGGGGAAATGAGCTTATCCATGCAAACAAAGCTTTTAAGGGTACTTCAAGAAAATGAAATAAAACGGTTAGGTGGAAATAAATCCATAAAGATTAGTGTAAGATATATTTGTGCTACTAATCTATCGAAAAAGCAATTATCAAATAATTTGAAATTCAGACAGGATCTATATTACAGGTTAAGTGTAATACCTATTAATATACCTCCTTTGAGAGAGAGGAGAGAAGCTATTTTTCCATTAGTACATGTGTTTCTTAATAGATATAATAGAAAATATAATAGGAAGGTCAAGCTTGATAAAAAGATGATGGAATTTTTACATGATTATAATTGGCCTGGCAATATAAGAGAGTTGAAAAATGTTGTAGAAAGAATTGTAATATTAAGTGAAAATGATTCACTAAGTGAAAAACAGTTTTGGTATATACTTCAATTGGGAAGCAAGGATATATCTACTAAGAATAATGATACTGATGACAAAATTGTAGTAAATGGATTGATGAACTTAAATAAAGCACATGATATTATTGACGAAACGATGATACAAAAAGCATTGGATAAATATAGTACGGTAACTGGTGCTGCTAAGGCTATTGGGATAGATCCATCTACTATATATAGAAGGTTAAAAAAACATAAATAGGGAAAGTACCTTTAGAAAAGGTTCATTGCAAAGTGCAATGAACCTTTTGCATTCTGCAATAGATTATTTAGAATCCATTTTTATGTAATTTGAAAAAGTATGTATTCTAGCCAATATCAAGAATAAAATAACTTTTAATATATTTGGCATGGTTGTTGCTGTGTATTATTAACGAAGTTTGTTATTAATTTCATAAACTTTATCACATACAAAACTACAAGAGTGTGAAAAGTAAAGGAGAGAGGATGGTGTATATGAGTAATTATGGAAAACCTTTAGCTGGAGTTAAAATTGCGGAATTGTCTACTTTTATAGCAGCACCTGGCTGTGCAAGAGTTCTAGGTGACTGGGGTGCAAAAGTAATTAAGATTGAATCACTTTCTGGAGATGCGGGAAGAAGAATAGGACAAAATTATAAGATGCCTATAACTGAAGAGGAGAATCCATTATTTGAGACAATGAATTCTAATAAAAAAGGAATATGTATAAATATAAAAAATAAAAATGGAATGGATATACTCCATAAGATATTAGGACAGTCGGATGTATTTATTACCAATATAAGAAGTGTATCGTTGAAAAAAAGAGGGTTGGACTATGAAACACTTAAAGAAAAATTTCCTGGACTTATTTTTGCCCAAATATTGGGATATGGTGAGAAAGGACCGGATAGGTCCAAAGCAGGATTTGATTATACAGCTTATTTTGCAAGGGGTGGAGTAATGGGACCTATGATGGAAAGGGGAACTTCACCCATAAATCCAGTTGTAGGATTTGGTGACAATCAGGCTGGAGTGTTTCTAGGCGCAGGAATATGTGCTGCACTTTATAGAAAAAGTAAGACTGGAAAAGGTGAAAAAGTTACGGTAGGACTATACAATACAGCTATATATGACATGAATGTAATGATTGCAGCTGCTCAATATCGCAGGAATGAAAAGGATAGATGGCCCATAACCAGGAAAGAGCCACCAAGTCCTCTTATAAATTCATATAAATGTAAAGACGGAAAATGGATGGAAATATGTGTACAGGAATATGGAAGATATATAAATGCTTTTTGCAAGGCAATTGGACGTGAAGATCTTGCTGCAGATAAAAGGTTCAGTACAGTTGAAAATGCTGTGAAAAATTCTGAAGAAATGTCCAGGATAATACAGGAGGAAATTCAAAAAAGAGATTTATCTGAATGGTCGGGGGAATTTAAAAAAGCAGATTTAGCTTTTGAGAAAATTCAATCATGGGAGGATATTGTGAATGATCCTCAAGCTTGGGACAATGATTATTTGAGAAAAATAAAATATGAAAATGGAAACACAGGCATTATTGTCAATTCACCAGTTAAATTTAATACCATAGAAGAGCAGAATCCCAACAGAGCTCCTAAACTTGGAGAAAACACCAATATAATAATGTTAGAATTAGGATATTCATCAGAACAAATTGAAAAATTGAAAAAAGATGAGGCTATTGCATAATTATAAAAATTGTAGAAAGTAAGGTGGTTTTTATATGTATACTATGGGTGTAGATATAGGTTCTACCGCATCTAAAGGGGTTATTTTAAGAGATGGTAAACATATAGTATCTAGCAGTACTATTCCAGTTGGGACAGGCACGAGCGGACCTGTTCGAGTAATCAAAGAGCTGTTTGAAAAATCACAATTATCTAAGGATGATATAAAGAGAATAGTTGCAACAGGTTATGGAAGAATGAACTTTGATTATGCCGATAAGCAGGTAAGTGAACTTAGTTGCCATGCTAAAGGCGCATACAGTATATTCCCTAATGTCAGGACAATAATAGACATTGGAGGTCAGGATGCCAAAGTATTAAAGTTGAATTCCCGTGGAAGGCTTATGAATTTTGTGATGAATGATAAATGTGCTGCCGGAACAGGGCGTTTCCTGGATGTAATGGCAAATGTCCTAGAAGTTAAAATTTCTGATTTATCAAAACTTGCTGGTAAATCAGAAAGTGAAGTAGATATAAGCAGTACATGTACTGTTTTTGCTGAATCAGAAGTTATTTCACATTTGTCTGAAGGAAAAAAGCCTGAAGATATTGCTGCTGGGATTCATAGGTCTATTGCAAGAAGAGTATCAAGCCTTGCAAAGAGAATTGGAATAGAAAAAGATGTAACCATGACTGGTGGAGTTGCCCAAAATAGCAGTGTGGTTGGATTTATGGAAAGTGAAATAGGATTGCCTATAAGTGTCTCAGAACATGCACAGATAATTGGTGCACTGGGGGCTGCCATATATGCCTGGGAAGAGATTAATAAATAAAATAAGAAAGGAATGTTTATAATGGGAAAATCTAAAGCAATGCAAATGTGTAGAAAAATAATTAGTGATGGATATGAACAAGCTTCAAAAGCTAAAAAAAATGGAGAACTTGTGGGATGGGCTACATCAATATTTCCACAGGAAATTCCAGAAGCATTTGGCATTAATGTTGTTTATCCTGAAAATCATGCAGCTGCAGTATCTGCAAAACATGGATCTCTTGATCTCTGTGAAACCGCAGAAAGCAAGGGATATTCAAATGATATATGCTCTTATGCAAGAGTAAATTTAGGATATATGTATGAGAAGCAATGTGAGTCTTTGAATATACCCGAACCTGATTTTATTTTATGCTGTACCAACTTGTGTAATACTGTTGAAAAATGGTATGAGAATCTTGCTAAGCACTATAATATACCTCTAATTATGATTGATACTCCATATAATGTGGACTATGAAGTAACTCGGGAAAAAATTGACTATATAAAAGGCCAGTTTGAAGAGGCAATAAAGCAGCTAGAAAAAATAACAGGCAAAAAATTTGATGAGAATAAATTTAAAAAGATTATGGATATCTCATCAAAGGCAGGAAGCCTGTGGAAGGAAGCAATGAGTCTGGCTAAAAATGTTCCTTCACCAATGGGCGGTTTTGACTTATTTAACTATATGGCTATTATAGTTTGTGCTCGTGGAAAACAGGAAACTGTAGACACATTTACTCAACTTGTAAAAGAACTTAAAGAAAATACTGCCAATGGTGAAACTACATTTAGAGGAGAAGAGAAATACAGAATAATGTATGATGGAATACCATGCTGGAATTATTTAAGTTATAAATTGAAGCTCTTTACTAAATATGGAATAAATATGGTTGGAAGTGCTTATCTTGATACATGGGCTATTCAGTATGAATCAGGAGATTTAGATGGAATGGCAAAAGCTTATAGTGCACTTCTTAATAACATAAATATCAATAGACTGATAGATAGCAGAACAGATGTAATAAAGAAATTTAAATGTGATGGTGCAGTATATCATATGAATAGAAGTTGTAAAATAATGGACTTTCTTCAATATGAACTTGCAAGAAGAGTAGAAGAGAATACAGGAGTACCATATACCAGATTTGATGGAGATCAATCTGACCCAAGAAATTTCACTAAAGCACAATTTGAAACTAGAATACAGGGATTGGCAGAAATAATGGAAAGTAATAAAAAACAGGGAGGTAATGAAAATGAGTAAAGTAGAAGATATTTTATCACAGATGGATAAGGTTGTTAAGGATCCCAAGAAAGCTGTAAAAGATTATATAAATGAAACCGGCCATAAAGTAATAGGATGTTTCCCAGAATATTGTCCTGAGGAAATAGTATATGCTGCAAATATGCTTCCTGTTGGGCTCTGGGGTGGACAAGTCGAAATTGACAGGGCAAAATCATATCTTCCAGCGTTTGCCTGTTCATTAATACAAGCTTCCCTAGAACTTGGAATTAAAGGGGATTATAATGACATTTCAGGGGTTATCATTCCTTCACTTTGTGATACTTTAAAATGTATAGGCCAGGATTGGAAAGTCTCTGTACCTAATATTCCATTAATACAAATTGTATATCCGCATAATAGGAAAATTGATGCTGGTATAAGGCTCCTTGAAAGTGAATATATAAAAATAAAAATGAAACTTGAGGAAATAGGTGGACATAAAATTAGTGATGAAGATATTTCAAAGAGTATAGATATTTATAACAAGCACAGAAAAATCATGAGAAAATTTACTGAAGTAGCCAATAAACATCTTGATATAATTACGCCTTTAAAGAGACATAGGGTTATAAAGAGTTCTTATTTTATGGATAAAGTCAAGCACACCAAATTGGTTGAAGAATTAATAACAGAACTTAATAAGATGGATAAATTCAAATGTAATGGTAAAAGAGTTATTTTAACCGGTATAATGGCTGAACCAGATGAACTTCTAACAATAATGGAAGACAATGGACTATATGTAGTTGGAGACAATTTAGCCCAGGAAACATTACAATTTAGTACTGATGTACCGGAAAAAGGAGATTCTATAAACAGACTTGCAAAGGCTTGGGCAAATATTGAGGGATTTTCATTGGCCTATGATCCACAAAAAAAGAGAGGGGATATTTTGATAGGTCTTGCAAAGAAAAACAATGCAGATGGTGTTGTAGTGTCTATGTTGAAATTCTGTGATCCTGAAGAATTTGATTATCCTGTATATAAAGCTCAACTTGAAGATGAGGATATTCCAATGCTTTACCTTGAAATAGATCAGCAGCAATTAAATAGTGAACAGGCACGTACTCGTATTCAGGCGTTTAAAGAAATCCTTGATTAATTGAATATATTTATACAAAAGAATCCATTGCAGCATGCAATAAATTTTTTGCAATGTGCAAGAATTTATAAAGTATAATTTTTTAATTGTGATTAATAAGCCCTACTATAGGGGGGATATTAAAGCACGATATAAATTAAAAAATGTATGGCATGATTATTGCTTCTAAAATGAATGAGAATCAAGAATGAAATTTACATTCTAAATAAAAATAGGGAGGAAAAGATTATGAATTTTGAATTATCAAAAGAACAGG
>NZ_APMH01000043.1 GCF_000359585.1 Clostridium tyrobutyricum DSM 2637 = ATCC 25755 = JCM 11008
TGTTATAACCACATTATACAAGGAGGAAAAACTGGATATACCAACGAAGCCGGTCTATGTCTCGCCAGTCTCGCCAAAGTAGGTAGACAGGAATATATTCTGATTTCAGCTGGTGCGAAAGGGAATCACCATTCGGAACAGTATAATATTACCGATGCGTTAGCTGTATACAGCAGTATAGAAAAATAATACGAACTATTTAATTTTTATTTTTGTCGGATTTATATTTATATAAGGTTCACCATTTGAATAGTTAAGTTGATTTATCACTAGATGTAATTTATTTATTTTGTTAAAGTAAGGGCTTTCAAATGATAAATTTACACAATTTTCCGAATCCATTCTTACCAAAGCATTTCCCGAAATACTATATTTATTTCCTTTCTCATCTGTTAAATAAGGCAATTTGCTAGTATCCCCTCCAATTATTCTTCCAATTGAACTACATTGGTATTTATCAATACTATTTTTACCTAATTGTACTCTGATTTCAGTATGGGTAGGATAGATTTTTACACTTTTTAAAGTAAAATTAGTATTATTAATTGAAAATGGAATATTATTATATTCTTCTGGCTTTTGTGATTTTAGATTTTTATCAAGCTTTATTGCAAAATTCCAATTACCAGATATATTTTTCGGTTCTCTATTGAATTTTGAAGTAAAATTATTATAAGCTTCTTTAGAATAAGACATATTATATGCTTCAGTAACACCTGAAATTGTTAAATTTATTTTATCAGGTATTTTCATATCCCTTATACTTATTAACTCTATTGAACCAAAGGTTTTCTTATTTTGGGAGTAATTTTCAATAGAATTACCTAATGATGAAATTATACATTTATAATTTGTATTGCTTAACGCTAAGCTATCTTCATTTTTATTATTCAATTTAGGCGGAAGTATTTGTGATCTAAAGTCATTACTGCTCAAGAGGGTTTTTCCATTGTTATCAGTTATAGAAAATTTTTCTAGCAAAATATTCTTGATGTCCTTATCAGCTATTATTCCATTTAATGTATATAATATAAATATATCTTTATCATCTGTTATTACATTATCAACAGTAATACTTATATTCTTATCTTTTTGAATTTTGCTTATATTTTGAGATAAATTTTGATTTACAGCACTATTTATATTTTTATCATAATGAAATTGTACAGCATTGGCAATAGATGATATTACAGGTACATCACTTAATGACTCTGCAAAAACAGGTATAAAATTAACACTGCTAATAAAAATAATAATCAATGAAGCTATTGCAACATTAATCTTAATCAGCCTTAGTTTTATATTTCTTATTTTTTTATCTCTCTTTGCTTTTGAAATAGATTTTTTAATTACGTCATCAAGTCTATTTGATATAGTAATTTTTTCAAATCCATTTTTAGGATCATGTTTCATTTAAATACACCCCTTTTCTAATTCAACTTTCAACTTTTTTAATGCTCTTCTTAAATAAACTTTTACCGTGCCTTCCGGATATTCCAAAAGTTTAGAAATTTGGGAAATAGTCATATCTTGAAAGTATTTTAAAATAATTAAGTTTTTATACTTTATATTTAAATTATCCATTGCATTATATAAGTCAATATTTTTAGATATGTTAAATTCCATTTCTGAAATATTACTATTCTTGTCTAATAAACTATAATCATCAACATAAATAATATTTTTATTACTTTTTAACTTATTTATAGATAAATTTATGAGTATTTTTATAATCCAGCTGCTAAAATACTGTGATTCTCTTAATTTGTTTATATTCATATAAGCTTTATATACAGTATCACTTACAATATCTAAAGCATCTTGTTCATTTCTTACATATATAAAGGCCATTTTATATAGATTTTGTTTATAAAAATTTATCAACTCAACAAATGATGTATCATCTCCTCTTTTAGCATTATTTACAAGATCTTGAATTTTATCTGATTCTTTGACTTTCACTACCTCACTCCTCTTCAAATACATTTGAAAACTATTTATCATACATTAATTAGACACTTTTAGCATATAAAAAGTTACACTTAATACCATTTATTAAGTTAAAAAGATTAGCAAAATTTCTAAAAAACAAACAAATATAATAAAAAAATTAGCAAAAAGAGTACAAATACTCTTTTTGCTTTTATATATAGTTAGAATAAAAGTAGCAATACTTAGCCCTAACCACCTCTATATGGAAATTCCAATCACTTTAAATATGTAATACTTAAAACAATTTTTTAAATATGTTATTATGCTCTTTTACATTTACGGATAAAATACCTTTAGTATTTATTGAATTTAGAGTTACATCTATTTTACCTCTATATCCCTTTTCAAAGTAACCTATTAAATAAATTGCATGCTTACTACCCTTATTGTCAAAATAATACATTGTCATATTACTTTCATCAAAATCTTTAGATAGCTTTAACTTTATTGTATATTTACTACGTTTACTAATATTTGTAATTTTTACATCATTAATAAGTGCAGAAGATTTAACTTTTAGCCCACTTATTTCTTTAAATGTATTATTATTTATAGATATTTTAACGCCTGGTTTAAAAAAACTATAAATTAAATATACTGCTATTAAACAAATAGCAATTATTAAAAAATATTTACCTTTTCTCATTATATACCATTCCTCATCTTTAAATAAATAATAAATTCATTATATTAATATAACATAATGTTAATCGATGTGATATTTGGAATATAATTATATAAATTAAAATTTTATGCTAATCCTTGGACAAACGTAATAGGTTTTTATAAAAATCAATACTAATTCCATTTCCTATTTCAAATACAATTCGAGAACATACTTTTTTATCTTTCTATATAAAGTGGACTTTCCTATTTTAAGCATCTTACTGGCATCCATTACATTGCCATTACACTGTTTAAGAGCTTTTATTATAAGGTCTTTCTCTGCTTTTTCAAATGTTGGAATCTCTTCCTCCACATATTCCGTATCCTTGCTGTTCTTTTTAATATACTCTGGAAGTGAGGATTCAGTTATGACCCCGTCCTGTGACAGATAATAGGCCCTCTGTATTACATTTTCAAGTTCCCTTATATTTCCCGGCCATCTATAGTTTTTAAGTATATTTATAAATTTTTGGTCTATATGCTCTATCTTTATCTCATTTTTTTCACTTAATTTGTTGATAAAGAACTTAATCAGCATATCTATATCTCCTTTTCTGTCCCTCAGGGGGATAAGCTCTATATTAAATACACTTAGTCTGAAATACAGATCACTCCTAAAATTATTACTTTCCACTTCACTTATAAGGTCCCTGTTTGTAGCTGCTATAAACCGTACATCAAGATCTCTTTCATACTTTCCACCTATTCTTGTCACTTTGTGGTTATCCAGTACTCTTAAAAGCTTGGGCTGAATTTCAAGTGGAAGTTCTCCAATTTCATCGAGAAAAATTGTCCCCCCGTTTGCAAGCTCAAACTTTCCTGGATGTCCTTCCTTGGATGCACCGGTAAATGAACCTTTTTCATAGCCAAACAATTCACTTTCAACGAGATCCTTTGGAAGTGCAGCACAGTTTATTGCAACAAAAGGCCCGTCGGCCATTTTGCTTCCATTGTGTATGGAATGGGCAAACAGTTCTTTTCCAGTGCCGCTTTCACCCGTAATAAGAACCGCAGCATCATTTTTTGCAATTTTTTTGGCGTCACGTATCATATCAAGCATTTTATTATCAGATGTAAGTATATTTGTAAAATCATATCTGGAGGAAAATCCCGCTATTTTATTTACCACATTTCTCATTGTATCGGCTTTTTTGACTACAAATACAAATCCTATACGTCTTCCATGCATTATAACCTGAGTCAAACTTATGTTGCATTCTACCCTTCTGTTTTTTATATAAAGACTTATCTCCCTATAAGTTATCTTGTCATTTTTATTTGGATCATACATATCTTTGACTATATCCCTGAGTACATCCTTCATATCCAGTTTATAAATTTTATTTTTATCTATTCCAAGTATACTGCATATGTTGTCATTAAGATATTTAACCTTTAATTCATTATCTATAATCAATATTCCCTGATTTATTGAATTAAAAGCTACTTCCGTCCACTTTCTATGCTCGGCTATTGCAAATTGCTCCTGTATTGTATTTGAAGCTTCTACTACTATTCCAAGAGTGTGCTGATGGAAATCTCCATAACTTCCTGAAAGATCCATGCAGCCTATTATATTTCCCCTACTATCATGTATTGGAGATGCAGAACAGGTCCAGGTGTCCTGTCCTTTGCAGTACTGTTCCGTACCCAAAGTCTGTATTGGTTTGTCAAGATAAAGGCATGTTCCAACTGCATTGGTTCCCACATCCTGTTCCAACCATCTTCGTCCCTCTAAAAGGCCAAGTTCCCTATTCTTCTTCATTATCTCTTCATTTCCAACGATTTTTAATACTACACCATTTTCATCAGTCAATATAATAGAATAATTTGTGTCCTTTAGAATATCATATAAGTTAAGCATTACAGGAAGACATATCTGGATAAATTCATTTTTTCTTTTAAGCACTGCATCGAACTCACCTTTGGAAAGAATATTAGGCTCATTTTGATCCTTTGTCACACCATATTCTTTACATCTTATCCATGAGTTCAAAATATCCGATCTTACATACTTGGGCATTTCATTATATTGTATAAATCTTTGACGTTCTTCTGCAACCTTTTCTATATAACTCATAATTTTATCCTCCTCAATGAAAATTAAAAAGGCAAATAGTCATCCTATGATTATTCTACCTTTAGTAAAAATGAATGTAAAGAAATAAATTATGAAATTATATAGATAAGCCCTGATCTGTTATTACTTCAGCAATATATGGTTAGTTTTTTATTAAACAGCCCAAATGTTTCATGTAAAAAAGTAGTACACTGATGAAAATCAATGTACTAAGTTAAATTTTTATTTTACTTTGTTAATACTTTATTTGAACTTTTCATATTCTCAACTATTTCTGAAGCCTTTTTATTGGCATCAATTATTGCGCTGCATAGATTGTCCACAGTAACTTCAAATGGCATATGACCCATAGTATCATCTTTTGCACATGAAAGTTCTGCAACTTTTCTTACAAGTTCCCTGTCTATGGATTTCAAACCCATGTCCTGTAATGTTACCGGAAGCCCTACACTTGCCATGAATTCTACTGCCTCTTTCAGCTCCTTATCAGAAACACCCTCAAGAACCAACTGAACTGTTGTGCCAAATCCAACTTTTTCCCCATGGGATACATGGTGTAATTCTGGTATAACAGTAAGTCCATTGCTAATTGCATGAGCAGCTGCCAATCCTGAACTTTCAGCTCCAACTCCACTTAAATATATATTGGCCTCCACTATGTTTTCAAATGCTTTTGTAGAAACATGCTTTTCATTTGCATCTTTTGCTGCTAGGCCATCTTTTAAAAGTGTTTCACGGCAAGCCTCGGCAAGTGCCATAGCTGCATTTGTTATCTTGGTACCTACCAAATTTACTGCACCGGCTCTATAGCAGGCTCTTGCTTCATAATATGTTGCAAAGGCATCTCCAATACCTGCTGCCAGAAACTTTACAGGTGCTCCCAAAATTATATCTGTATCAACTATAACCATATTTGGATTTTGTGGAAGATACAAATATTTGCTGAATTCCCCATTTTCCTTATAGATTACAGCAAGAGCGGTACATGGAGCATCACAGGATGCCAAGGTTGGTATTATAACAACAGGTAGATTAGCATAATATCCAATTGCCTTTACCGTATCTAATGTCTTTCCTCCTCCTATTGCAATAACTGCATCTGACTTTTCTTTTTTGGTAACTTCTATCAATCTATCAATTTCATTTTGTGTACATTCTCCATTGAACTTTTCATATAAAACTTTTGATGAATCATTTTCAAAACTTTTATCAATCTTTGATTTAGCATCATTAAATACAAATGGATCTGATACTATAAGAAAAGATTTACCCAAATTTTTTACATAATCTTTCAATACATTTAATATTCCTGCACCCTGTATATACTTACTTGGTGACTGAATTGATTCCACTGTCATTGACATACTCATTCCTCCATTTTTTAATTATTTATAGTTTTTATGATATGGTATAAAAATCAAAGTAAATAAATCATTTAATCGTGACACTTTTCTATAAAGCATAAACTGTGCCAAAATTACAAAACAACCAAATTGCCCATTTAAGTTAATTTAATATCAAACAGCAGCAAAAAAACAATACCAAAATGGGAATACACATTTCACCATTCCCATTTTGGTATTACTGCTTTATAAATATCTGGTTTTATATTTTTGATTGCCTTGATTTTCCAAAATTATAATATCGTACTAAAGTTGAACTTTCAACTATCTTATGTTATTATAAATAACGTTGAACTTTCAACTTTATTTAAAGAGGTGAGCTTCCATAGAAACTTCAATGAATTATATATTAAGAGAAATAGGTGCTGTATCAAGATGTATTCATTCTATAAACAACTTGAAATTTAAAGAAATACATCTCCAGAAAGGTCAGTTTATATTTTTGACCAGGATATGTGAAAATCCAGGAATCAATCATGTTGATCTGTCAAATCTTTTAAAAGTAGACAAAACTACTACTACAAAGGTTGTACAAAAATTTATCAAAGCCGGATATATAGATAAAAAGAGAGATATGAACGACAAAAGAATGTGGCGGCTCTACCCAAAAGAAAAGGCACTGGAAATATATCCTCTTATTATAAAGGAAGAAAACAACAGGGTTGAAATTTGTTTTGACAACTTCACTGAAGAAGAAAAAGAACTGGCTTACCAGTTAGTGAAAAAGATGAGAAAAAACATTGAAAATCACTGGAAAGAAATAAAAAAGACTAGAGGTGTTAATTATGATAAGACATGCAGTTAAAAATGATGTAAAAAATATTATAAAAATTATAGACAAGATTATTGTAGAGATGGATTCTTATGAAAACAACCAGTGGGATAAAGACTATCCACGTGAAAAACATTTTCTCAATGATATAGAAAAAAACAGCCTGTTTATATGTGAAAGAGAAGGCAAAATAGCCGGTTTTTTATGTGTCAATAGGCTTCAATTAGATGAATACAATACTTTAAAATGGTCCACTGATGAAAACTTTATGGCCGTGCACAGGGTAGCTGTTAATCCTGAATGCAGAAGAATGGGGGTTGGAAGTGAACTTCTTGAATTTGCTGAAGAATATGCTCTTGAAAACAATGTAAAATATTTAAAAACAGATACGCATTCACTGAATACAAAAATGAGCAATTTATTTACAAAGTTTGATTATGATTTGGTTGGAGAAATAAAAATTCCAGGAAAAGAAAAACCTTTCTACTGTTATGAAAAGGTACTTGATGAAAGTGAATTTGAAAGTCGTATAGATTTTCGTAGAGAAGCGTAAAAATTTTCATAAAAGTGAGCATGGATTTGGTCTTTATACAAACCCATGCTCATTTCTTAATTCAATGGAGGATACGTCCCTTCTATTTTTATAGTTCTGTTGCACTGGCCTGCTATTTTGGAATCGTGGGTTACTAAAATAACAGTCTTTCCCTCCTTATTCAAATTTTTAAAAATATTCATTACATTTTGTCCTGTTTTTTGATCTAAGGCTCCAGTTGGTTCATCTGCCAGTATTATTTCAGGGTCATTGACAATCGCCCTTGCTAGTAGAGAGTAAAGAAATGTTTGAATATGAATACTTTAATAATTTCAGGGATTTTTTATATTCAATCAAAAAAATTGGTGCCAGCAGCAGTAATAAGCAGACAAAACCTGCTTCACCAACATTTCTGAAAAAGGTTATATCTCTTTATAATGAAAACTATATGAAAAACAATAGAGTAAAAGCTACTTATCACTGCCTATTTTTCAAAATCACTAAATAGTTTTTTCTTTATATTCAAAGCAGTTCCCCCTACTCTGACCACTTTGATGCAATTATTGTAAGTATCCAATTCAACCAAAATTTCAGAAGGTTTACCCATACAATATCCCTGTTCGAAAACTAAATTTCTAGCAGAATTTTCATCTACAATACCATATTTATAAAGATAACAACCTAATGCCCCATTTGAAGTACCTGTAGCAGATTCTTCATTAATATCATATAGTGGTGCAAAATTTCTGCAATGAGCCATTGAACTGCACTTTGTCTCCATTGTAAAAACATGATATCCAACTGCACCTTCTTTACTGCAAATATATGAAATTTTATTAAAGTCAGGCTTAACATCATACAAGGCTTTTAGTGATTTAACTGGAATTAAAATATCATTCAATCCAGTTGATACAATTTGAATTGGAATATTATCCATAATATTATTTTCATCAATATTCAATGTATCAGCTATATATCTTTTATCTAATATTTTATAAAACTCAGGATTGCATTGCTCCATATAAATTTTATTATTTCTACATTCCACATTTAAAACACCGGACTTCGTCTCCTGCTTATATATGCCTTCATTAATAATATTCTTACATAATAATAGTGCAAAGGTTGCAACAGTAGCATGACCACACAGCTTTACTTCCTTGTTGGGTGTAAAAAATAGTACTTTAAAATCAGCTCTATCTGATTTCTTGACAAATGCGATTTCTGAAAATCCTATTTTTTCTGCTATTCTTTGCATATCTTTCTTAAGTAAAGAGTCTGAATTTAAAACAACTCCAGCAGGGTTTCCACCCATTCTTGTCTTTGCAAAAGAATTCATTGTATAAATTTCTAATTTCATTTTATCCTCCATATATCACTATTGCTTTTAGAAATCATTTGATTTGATTTTTACCTTGTATTTAATTTTATCACTATATAGTGCATTTTCCCGTTTGATAGTCAAGTTTTCTATCAAACTGAATAAATTACAACGAGAACATGTATGACACAATTCCAAAAATGAGTATTGACTTGAAACTATAAAAAATTTGCTATATTACTAAAATATTTTAGTAATATAGCAAATATCCAGTTATACGGTAAACAATCTTCCATATAATATACTAATAAATCATCTTAAACACCTTTTCATATTCACCATTTAAAAAATATACCATATTTTCACACGAAATTCTCTGTAAATCTTTCATGGATGTTTCAGAACAAAATGCAGCATGTGGAGTCAAAATAACATTTTCCCTGTGTAACAATGGATTATCTTTTAAAACCGGATTTTCAGCTTCCAATACATCCAATCCAGCTCCACGAATAAAGCCTTTGTCAAGGGCAGTTATCATATCCCCCTCCCTTACAGCAGCACCTCTTGCAACATTGATAAAAATAGGACACTTTTCCATCTTCTGAAATTCCTCAATGGCAAAATAATAGGTTGTCTCATCAGTCTGGTTCATATGATTTGAAATAATATCCGCATATTTTAATGCAGTTTCCTTATTTACCATTTTAACATTTAATCTTTTAGCGATTTCCAGAGGAAGAAAGGCATCTACAGCTATTACCTTCATTCCAAAAGCCTGTGCCATTTTGGCTACAGCCTGACCTATTCTCCCCAGACCAAATATAGCCAAAGTCTGTCCCTTTATTCGTTTCATTCCAGAAGCAGTATTATAATCCCAAATATTTTTCTCTTCTATATCATTTTGATAGTGCTTTATTTGCCTGGACAATGATAATATAAGAGCAAGTGTGTGTTCAGCCACTTCCTGGGTGCAATATTCATGTACATTGCACAGGCCAATTTTTCTCGCTTTTAACTCTTTAATATCAACGTTATCGTATCCTGTTGCATTAATCGATATACATTTAAGTTTGGGTGCCCTGTCAAGAACTTCACTATCAATTTTAATAAAAGCAGTAATCAGTCCATCTGCATCTTCCAGCTCTTTAAAAAATCCTTCTTTATTTTCATCTGAATATTCATAAAAAACAACTTGAACATCTTTAATATGTTCTTTTAAAATCTTCTCTTCATAATAAGTATCCCTGCTGCAAGTACCAGGATAATCACTAACCAGGATCTTCACAGTTTCACTTCCCCTTCTTTTAATTCCTTTATTTTTGAGTTTGCTCCCAAAGATATCGGATGGCCTCTTTGTCCACCTTTCTAGCTGTATTCGACATGCTTCCTTTCTGAAGCAGTGTAAGTTCTGTATAATGTTCAATTTCTTCTTTTGTAAGTTTTGGAGGATTTCCAAGTAACTTTCCAAGCAAGGCAGTAAATTCATCAATTGATTTAAATCCCATTTTATCCATGGCTGTATCTATTTTTTCCTTTTCCTCTATGTAATTAAATCTAATATATGCATCCATCAAAAGACCATTTGCCTTCCCGTGCGGTATATTTTTGAAATAGGTATAGCAGTAACCCATACCGTGAGCAATTGTAACTCCAGTTTGAGCAATGACAATTCCTCCAAGCAAAGATACATACATAAGTTTTTCCCTGATTTCATCATCAATTTTATTTTCTGCAAGTGCTTCAATGCATTCTCCAAATATTCTGATTCCATCCAAAGCAAATGCTGAACTTAAAACCGTGCTTCTTCTGGAAAGATAACTTTCAAATACATGTGTAAATGCATCTACCGCAGTGTTGACTGTAGTTTCTATGCTCAATGAATTTGTATACTTTGGATCTAAAAAAGCACACTTTGGAAAGGTATCCTTCGTTCCAAAACTAACTTTTGTCTCCATGTCTTTTCTGAGTAAAACGCTGTAGGGAGTTGCTTCACTTCCAGTTCCGGACGTTGTAGGCACTGCAACAACAGGAAGTGACTTGTTGAATTCATTGAGAAATAATTCTTTTTTGTCTATATCATTAGCTATAAGAACTCCAATTGCTTTTGATGCATCAATCGGGGACCCTCCCCCAATTCCTATAACAAAATCAACTTTTTCAGTTTTTCCTATATTAGAAGCATCAAGCACAGTTTCTATAGATGGATTGTTTTCTATTTTATTATAAATAATGTAAGAAATACTATTGTCATTCAATGCATCCTCAACATCTTGAAGTGCACCACATGCCCTTGCTGAATTTCTTCCTGTAACAATCATAGCTCTTTTCCCATATTCAGCTAATTTGTGTCCATTTTTTCTTATACAATTTCTTTCAAATATTATCTTTGTAGGCAATAAAAATTCAAAATTCATTTCATCCTCCATATTTTTAGTAAATTATAGGTGATACTACCCATTATTTTATACTCATAGTTATACCAGTACACTTTTTATGCAAAATATTCTCAATTCTATCAAAAGCTTCTTTAAGGGTTTCAATCCCAACAGTACAGGCAATTCTTACATATCCCTCTCCACTTTCCCCAAAGGAAGTGCCCGGTATGACGATAACATGAACTTCCCTGGCAAGCATTTTTGCAAATTCATTTGAAGTCATCCCTGTACCCTTGATATTTACAAAATTATATATACCTCCTTTAATTGGAAGCACACTTAATCCATGAATTCCATTTATTCTCTCATATGAGTAAAACATTCTATTTTTAAATTCTTCTATCATTTCAGGCTGTACTTTTTTTCTCAGCCTCAATGCATGTAAAGCTGCTCTTTGTGAAACAGATGGTGCTGAATAACATATATTTTCATTAATATTTTTCATACAATTTACTATGAAATCAGGAGCAATAACATGTCCAATTCTCCAACCTGTCATAGCATATCCTTTGGAAAAGCTTCCAATAGTTATTGTTCTTTCCTTCATGCCTGGTATGGAAGCAATAGGGCAAAATTCTCCTTCATAAGTAAAAGCATCATATACTTCATCAGATATTACTATTAAATCATTTTCTATAGCTACCTTTGATATTTCTTCAAGCAATTTCCTATCAAAACAGGCTCCTGTCGGATTATTAGGCGAGTTCAAAATTATAGCCTTTGTTTTTTTAGTTATAACCGACTTTAACCTGTCTATATTAATATTAAAGTCATCTTCTTCCAAAGTCTTCAACATAACCGGTTTACAACCGACCAAATCCACTTGTTCTTTATAAGGTGTAAAATAAGGCTCGTGAATTATAACCTCATCTTCTACGTCAGTAACTGCCTCCAGTGCCAGGTACATTCCATGACAGGCACCCACTACCGTCATCACCTCATTTTTTTCAACATTAAAATTATATTTATCGGAATAGAACTTCACTATTTCTTCAATCAATTCAGAGTCACCTATGGGCGCAGTATACTTGGTATGTCCATTTTCAGCATCCTCCATGGCCCTGTCAATTATTTCCTTAGGAGTTATAAAATCAGGAACACCTATACTTAAATTTATTGTATCATCATGTTTTAAATTTTTTGCCAGGTCATCATCCATAATGGTAGTTGCATCTTTCCAGTATCTCTTTGAAATAAATCTATGCTCCATATATAATCACCTTTCTTATAATACTTTTAACTTCTAACATTCCTTTACAATAGCTTCTTCTATTATTCCAAGTGCTTCGTCTATTTCGCTCTTTGAAACTGTAGTTGGAGCAATAAACCTTAATACATTTTTATATGTTCCACAATTTAATAAAATCAATCCATGTTCTACACTGTAATTAATAATATTTTTTACAGCCCTGCCATTTGGGACATTATTTTCTCCTACAAATTCCATGGCAAGCATCAAACCTATTCCCCTTACATCACCTATTATTGGATACTTTTCTTTTAGCTCAAACAATCTTTTCTTCAAATATGCACCAGACTCAACACCATTTTCTATTGCACCATTTTCCAATTGTTCTATAGTTGCCAATGATGCTGCACAGGATACAGGATTCCCACCGAAAGTTCCTCCATGAGCTCCTGCAGGCCAATTTTTCATAATTTCCTTTTTACCTATTACAGCACTAAGTGGAAAGCCGGAAGCAATAGCTTTGGCACAGGTCATAATATCAGGTTTTACATCAAAGTTTTCATGTGCAAACATCTTTCCTGTTCTACCAAAACCAGTTTGTACTTCATCAAAAATAAGATATATACCATATTTGTCACAAATTTCTCTTATAGCCTTCATAAATTCTTTTGGTGGTACGATATAACCACCCTCTCCCTGAATGGGTTCCATAATTATTGCAGCTACACTATATGGATCAATAATTCTTTTGAATATATCGTCAAATTGTTCAACACATTCCATAGAGCAGCTTTCCTTCTTTTGCTTGTAAGGACATCTAAAACAATTTGCATACTCTGCAAAATATACACTTGGCAAAAGTCCCTCATAATTCTTTCTATAGGCAGAATTTGAAGCTGTTATAGATGTAGTACCAAGAGTTCTGCCGTGAAATGAGCCTTTAAAGGATATAATTCCCTGTCTTTTACTTACGTACTTGGCTAATTTTATGGCACCTTCATTGGCCTCCGCACCACTGTTGCTAAAATAAACCATAGTATCCCCACCTGTTAATTCAACTAACTTCTCCGCCAGTTTTACATAAGTTTCATAATAGACTACATTATGCCCTCCGTGTATTAATTGTTGGATTTGCTTTGTAGCTGCTTCTACTACAGCTTTATTGTTATGTCCTATATTGCATACAGCTACACCACTGGCAAAATCAAGTACTTTTTTTCCATCCTCCGTTATCAGATAAGAACCTTCTCCCTTTACAACCCCCAGCTTTGTAGCTCTTGCTGCCACTGGTGGGATTACATTCAAACTTCTTTCATATAAATTGCTCATAAAGTACACCTCTCAAATTTATTATTTTAAAAATTCATACACTGTTGACGAAATTAATTTTGGTAATGTATTAAAGGAATATGGTTTGTACACTCTTTCCGTCCACTTATGAGCATCCTTGCCATAGCATCCATAGTTAATTGCAGGTATATTTAATTTTTTCATTTCATTTACAGGTATATTGTATATTTCAGCCCAATTGGGAAGATTATTCTTTAAATTTTCTATAGAGTTCAAATCATCATCTATTTTAAGATAACTACTATCAGACAGACTCGGGAAAAATTGCAATACTTCAAAATCTTCATTATTTTCTTTTCCAACAGTATTTACACACTTTTTAATTTTTTCTATTATATTATTCTCAAATTCATTTTCGTCCTTCAAAGTATTGTGAGGACAGTAAGGTGGTGCAAAGAATAGAACAATAGCAGGTTTTTTCTCCCTATTCATCTTCCAAAGTTTATCTACAACATTAAGACAAACTTCTCTTATATCCATACCCTGATCCAATAAAGTTTTACTTAAACCATTTATCTCATCATCTAATTTATGCCCATATTTGGATTTTACTTTTTTATACAGTTCCGAATATGTCATTACATTGGTTTTCCATGGAAGAGGTTCATATTTCTGATTCGCTATTTTACAGAATTTTTTATAGTTATCATTCACATTTAAAATTACTTTATCAAAAGACTCTTTTGATATAATCTTTAGTTTTTCTATAATTTCATTAATGGATGCATCATGAATGAAGTAATTGAAATAAGTGAATGCAGCAAAGGGAGTCTGTACATTGTAGTTTTTCTTTAAATCTTCATATTTTAAGACGGAAGGTGGAAGAGTGTATTCTCCCTTATATCCATCACATAAACCTGTATTTAAATTTATATCTTTTATTAATTCCGAAGCTATCTGATTAGGATTTAATCCTTCAAAGCATTGTCCTACATGTGTCTCCTGCCCAGCAATATAAAAGGAAGGAAGGATTTTGCCTACTGCGCCAGTATATACATATTTTTTATTATCACCTGGATACAAAGGACAAATGTAATCATTATTTATAGCCAATTTATAATCCAGACCATATTTTCTTTTTAAATCATTTAATATATCCAAGGACTCAATTACACCTGTATGCTGATTTTCTTCCACAGGATTGGACATAAATAAAATATTTCCACTAAAATTTTCAACATTTTCACTTAATTCCTTTAACACTGCTAGATGAACAGCTACACCACTTTTCATGTCTGCAGCGCCTCTTCCAAATATCCAGTCTCCACTATTCAAATCTTTTTTTACTTCTTCGGGTAAATCCAGTTCTTTTAATTTTTCTTCTAATTTATCAGGGTAGAAAGCCAATTCTGACAAACTTCCAAAATCATCTACACCTACAGTATCCATATGTCCATGTAAAATTATTGTCTTGTTTGATGGCTTCTTTTCTCCTCTTAATAATGCAAATACATTCATCCTTCCATAAGGATCTTTAATTAAAGGAACTTGAAAACAATATTGCCCATGCTTTTTAAAATATTCAATATTTTTTATATATTCGTATATTTTATTGGATACATTTCTTTCACCTTCGCTGCCATTGATACTGGGTATATTAACTAATTCCAGTGTCAATTTTTCTATTTCTTGAGCTAGATTACTCAATAAATTATTCAATTTAAATCCACCTCACATTAAAGTATTTGTATTTGTATACAATTCTATATGTTTAATAAAGTTATTACTAAAGGTATTGTAATTATAGACACCAAAGTTGTAATAAAAACAGCCTGTGACGCATACTTTACATTTCCACCATAACTTTGAGCTAATATTGGACAAAGAGTTGCTGCCGGCATAGCCTCTGAAATAACTATTATACTTTTTACCAAGTTATCCACTTTTAATAAAGTTAATATCAGATAAATTAAAAATGGTATAATTAATAATCTCAATAAAGAAATATAATACAAAGAAAAATCCTTGAAAATCTCCTTTATTTCCACCTGTGTAAGTATGGAGCCAATTACAATCATAGATAGTGGAGTAGTCATTCCCCCTACTACAGTACAAAAATTTTCGAAGATAGGTGGAATACTAATAGAAAATACAATTAATATTAATCCAATGAGTACAGAAATTATATTGGGGTTCATAAATATTTTTTTTAATATATTTTCATCAGTAGTTTTTTTTGCAAAAAACCTTACCCCGAATGTCCATACAAATAAATTATAAACAAGATTGAATATTGAAGCATATAATATGCCTTTCTGTCCATAAACTATATTCAAAATTGAAAAACCTATAAAACCACAATTGGAAAATATTCCTGTAAATACTGCTATAGATTTTTTTCCCCAGCTGATTTTAATATTTAGTAAATTGCTTATAATTATACTGAATATAAATATTAATACCGTAAAAACTAGTATTTTTATAATAATAGACATCATATCCGGTGAATAATTACCTTTAAAAGAACTCAATATCAGCAAAGGCAATGTTATTCTAACAATAAAATCAGAAAGACCTTTATTCATCTTTTCATCAATAATTCCTTTTTTGGAGGCATAATAGCCTACCCCAATGATTAAAAACAATATAATAATTTGCCTAAAAACAATCAAACTCTTCATCATAAGATATCCTTTATTTTAACATTCTGTCATTAACATTTATTATATGATGTTTCATATTTTCCGAAGCCTTTTCAAATTCGCCATTTTTTATGGATTCTACTATTTCTTCATGCTCTTCTATAGCAACTCTTGCATATTTATTCAAACTTCCCGACAACACCAAATACCTTTGGACAACAGTATTTGAAGTTTTGACCATATCATATATCCATTTATTTTTTGTATATTTTGCTATTTTAACATGGAATTCATATTCCATTTCTATAAGTTTATCATAATTTTTATGCTCATAGGCCTCAAATTGATCAGTTACTATTTTGCCCAGTTCTTTTATTTCCCCTTTAGTTATATTATTTTTTAATTCCATAACTGCAGTTGTTTCCAATGCCTTCCTTACAACAGCAATTTGATTCAATTCGCCCTGATCTATATTGGTAACCATAACATTTCTTGAAGAATTAATCGTAACTAAATGATCATAAGACAACATTTTTAAAGCACTTCTCAAAGGGGTCCTACTTATCTCCAATTGTTCTGCCAACTTTTCTTCAATCAATAGTTCTCCAGGTTTAAGTTTATTTGTAAGAATTGCTTCTTTTATAGCATCATAGGCTTTTTGTGTTAACGAAACTTTATTTCCTATTTTGGGTAATATGTTCATCTTATTCTCCTTTAGTTATTAATTTATATTCTTTCTAACGGGAAAGTCATACAATGAGGTCCGCCGCCACTTTTAAGCACTTCCTCTAAATCTAATTCTATTACTTTGATCCCAAGCTCCTTTAGTTTTCTATTTACTTCTACATTGGATTTAAGTGATATTACTCTCTTGTTTCCCAGTGCCTGTAAATTACAATGATGTTTGAAAACACCTTCCTGAGGAATATCTATCAATTTAAAATCTCTCTCTTCCAATGTGCGAAGGAAACTATCAGGTAAAGTTGCTTTACATGCTACTGCTATTTTTTCATCTACAATATTAAAACACATATCCAGGTGAAGATTTTCCTCTGAACACTTAACTGGTATTATTTCATATCCAAATTTACTAATTTGATCATTTATTTCTATTATAGCAGTTTCATCTGTTCTGGCAATAACACCAATTGCTAGAGTATTATCATCTAAAAACCAAAAGTCCCCACCTTCAAAATAGCCTTTACTAACTTTTGCAACACATGGAATTCCCAGCTCTTCCATCTTACTCTTATATGCTATTGTTTCACCATATCTAATCGGTTCTTTAAAATTTCCTAAAATATATCCTTCTCTTATGCAACCGCCAAAGTCTCTTGCAAATACTTCATTTGTAAGCTTTGCTTCCGGTTTCATCAAAACTACTTCAACACCGTTTTCCTCATAAGCTTTAATCAAATCATTGTGCTCTTTGATACATTTCTCTATATTTAGTCCATTATTTTCCTTTATCCATTTATCAGCTATAACATTAATTGGCTGAAGTTTCATATAATTAGGTGGACAAAGCAATACCTTTTTTAGTACTCCAGTCGAATTTTTAACAAAACATCTACTCATCTTGAAATCGCCCCTTCTATTTTGTTATTTAAATACCTTGTTTAGAAAACTCTTTGTTCTATCCTGCTTGGGATTGTCAAAAACATCCTCCGGAGTTCCCTGTTCAACTATTTTTCCTTCATCCATAAATATAACCCTGTCAGCAACTTCTTTTGCAAATCCCATTTCATGAGTTACAACCACCATGGTCATTCCATCCTCGGCAAGTTTTTTCATTACATTTAAAACTTCCCCAACAAGTTCAGGATCAAGTGCTGACGTAGGTTCATCAAACAGCATTATATCAGGATTCATGGCAAGTGCCCTGGCTATTGCCACTCTCTGTTTCTGGCCACCTGACAATTTTGAAGGATAGTAGTCCATCTTGTCTGAAAGTCCGACTTTGTCCAAAAGTATTTTAGCTCTCTGACAAACTTGTTTTTTATTCTCTTTTTTTACTACAACAGGTGCTTCCATTACATTTTGGATTGCTGTCATATGCGGAAAAAGATTGAAATTCTGAAATACCATGCCCATCTTTGCGGCTATCTTCCTAAGAAATTTTTTATCCTTTGGATTCAATTTTTCTCCTTCTATAATAATTTCTCCGCCATTTATATCCTCCAAATGATTTAAACATCTTAAAAATGTACTTTTCCCTGAACCAGAAGGCCCTATTACTACTAATACTTCACCTTTCTTCACTTTTACATTCAGGTTTTGAAATACTGTCAAATCATTGAATCTTTTCGTTAAATCTAAAGCTTCTATCATATATTTATCCTGATCTAAATCTTCATATCCATCTACAGCTGCATGTTCCATAAATATTCACCTCTTCTTTGTATTTATTTTGTTTCTTCCAAGAATTCATCAACTAATGCATTCTGGAGCTTTTCAACTATTTCTGGCGCCTTTCCTCCTACAGGTTTTCCATCAATTTCGCAAGCTGTCATACAGAAATCCCCCGAGCTTGTGACTATGACTTCATCAGCATCCATTAATTCCCTTAAAACAAATGGAGTCTCATCTACAGGAATTCCAAATCTTTTACACATCTTTATAATATGTGCTCTTGCTATACCCGGCAAAATCAAATTATCCGTAGGTGCTGTTTTAAATATACCGTCTTTTATAATTGATACATTGCTGTGAGCACATTCCGTTACTCTATCACCTCTGTGAAACACTGTTTCCTGGCAGTTACTTTCTTTAGCTTTCTGTGCTGCCATAACATTTGGAAGCAAATTTAATGTTTTTATATTACAATGGAGAAATCTAGTATCTTCCAAAGTAATTAACTTTAATTTTTGTTGTTTATATTCTATATTCCATGGTTCCAATGTAATCCATATATTTGCCTTTACATCATCACCTGGAAAAACATGATCTCGCATAGCTGTTCCTCTTGTAACCTGCCAATATACAAATTGTTCTACTGCATCAACTTTTTTAACCATATCGATCAGCAGTGTTTTTAATTCATCTTTGGTATATGGAATTTTTATTCTAAGTAAACCTGCACTGTTAAAGAAACGATCTATATGTTCGTCCAATGCAAATATAACATTATTCCTGCTAAATGCAGCATCATAAACTCCGTCACCAAAATAACATGCACGATCGTTCATTGGTATTGTCATATTTTCAATCAAATCATACTTTCCATTATAATATCCCAAAGTTTTCATTTAATTTCCCCTTCTCACATCAATTAATTATAGACTGATAATTTCCTCTCTATTATACCAAATACAGTTGTAAAAACAGTAGTCATTATAAGGTAGAACACTGCTGCTGTTAAAAATACAGATATTGGGTCAAAACTAGTTGCATATATCTGTTGGGCAGATCTCATAAGTTCGACCATTGCTATAGTTGAAACAAGGGAAGTATCCTTTAATATAGATATAAATTCATTTCCTACTGGAGGTATTATAACCTTAAATGTCTGAGGCAGTATTATCTTTTTCATAGTCTGAGCATAGCTGAAGCCTAAAGCTTTTGCAGCTTCAAATTGCCCTTGATCTATAGATTGGATTCCCCCTCTTATTATCTCTGACATATATGCACCGCAGTTTAATGCAAGACCTATTACAGCCG
>NZ_APMH01000044.1 GCF_000359585.1 Clostridium tyrobutyricum DSM 2637 = ATCC 25755 = JCM 11008
AGGACAAGTGTGGAATAAAAGCAGCTCAGGTATCAGAGCTTGTATTTGAAAACTGTAAAGTCCCTGCAGAAAATATAGTTTCTGAAGAAGGGAAAGGACTAAAAATAGCATTAAGTACATTGGATGGAGGAAGAATAGGAGTTGCAGCCCAGGGCCTTGGAATAGCCGAAGGAGCTTTTGAACGTGCAAAGCAGTATATGAAGGAGAGAATACAATTTGGAAAACCATTGTTCAAACAGCAGTATTTGGCATTCAAAATGGCAGAGTTGGATCTTGAAATAGAAGAAGCTAAATATATATTGTATAAAGCAGCTATAGACAAACAAGAGGGAAGACCATATGGACTGTCAGCTGCCAAAGCAAAAATAGCATGCACAGATGCAGCTATGCATGTAACTACAGAAGCAGTTCAGATGCTTGGCGGAAATGGATACATGAAGGAATATGAGATTGAAAGAATGATGAGGGATGCAAAGATAACTCAAATATATGAAGGGACAAATGAAATACAGAAATTGATATTAAGTGGAAAACTTTTTAGATAATTTTACAGCTAACATAAAAAACCGTGGATGTTTTTATTCCACGGTTTTTTATGTTAGCTATTGATTTTTTTATCAACATAATATACGTTATTAATATATAGATAAAATAAGTTTTAAAGAGAGGCCTTTTATATGATAAGAAAATTTAATTCTGAAAGTCCAGATATACACAGCAGCTGTTTTATAGCAGAAAGTTCAGATATTATTGGAAAAGTTAAATTAGCTCAAGATGTTAATGTGTGGTTTGGAGCGGTGATTAGAGGAGATCTAAATAATATATCCGTAGATGAAAAAACTAATATTCAGGATAATTGTGTTATACATGTTGAAGGAAATAATCCTGCATCCATAGGAAAATATGTTACAATTGGACATAATGCAATAATACACGGATGCAAAATTGAGGATTATTCCTTGATTGGAATGGGATCCATAATAATGAATAATGCAGTTATAGGAAGTGAAACCATAATAGGAGCAGGAAGCCTTGTAACCGAACATAAACAAATACCACCTGGAGTTCTATGCATGGGCTCACCCGCAAGAGTTATAAGGAAACTTACAGCAGAGGAGAAACAAAATATCAAAAATTCTGCAAAACACTATGTGGAAATATCAAAGCTCTACAGCAATAGTAATATAGACAAGTAAAATTTGAAAGGAGATGTCTATGGAACATAAAGATGAACTTAAGAAAAAACTTGAAGATAAAGGATATAAATTTACATCTCAACGAGAAGTAGTAATAGAAGTTTTTAAAGAAAATAAAGGTAAGCACTTAAAAGTAGAACAAGTTTATAATTATGTAAAAGAGAAACAGTACAAAATAGGTTTTGCTACTATATACAGAACTCTCAGTTTATTAGAAAAAATGGGAATAATAGGAAAACTTGAAATAGAAGACGGACCAGCACTATATGAATATTCAGATCAAATAGAAAAGGGCAAAAAATGTCATATGATATGCATAAAATGCAATTCTGTAATAGATATAGATAAAAGCATGTTTGATTGTCTGGAAGAACGTATAAAGAAACAATATGGTTTTAAACTGGAGTCAAGCATATTGGATTTTTATGGCATATGTAAAAACTGCAGGGAAAAATAGAATTTTAATCACATATGTTTGAATTCTGAATACAATAATATAGCATTAATTTTAGGAGATTTTATATGCCAATTTTAAGAGTGGGTAGTAGAGGAAATGATGTTATGAGAATACAGGCACTGTTGAAAAAAATGGGATATGATCCTGGGCCTGTAGATGGTATATTTGGAATTCAAACAGAAATTGCAGTAAAAAATTTTCAAAGGGCAAATGGACTGGGTGTTGATGGAATAATAGGAGCTGAGACATATAGGGTATTGGAAAGTTTTATGAGGGGATATGATGATTATACCATAAAATTAGGTGATACACTTTATAATATAGCCCGTAGATATGGAACACAGGTGTATAATATCATACTGGCAAATCCACAAATTCAGCCATATGGACTTATTCCAGGCACAACTATTAAAGTTCCATACAGTATCGATATAGTAGATACAAATATAAATTATACTTATGATATACTTGAAAATGATCTTTATGCATTAAAAGCTAGATATCCATTTATAAATATAGGGACTACAGGAAAAAGTGTACTTGGAAGAGAACTTTACTATATAAAACTTGGAACAGGACCAAATGAAGTTTTCTATAATGGATCACATCATTCTTTAGAATGGATAACGACTCCTCTTCTTATGAAATTTGCAGAAAATATTATAAAAGCTTATACGGAGAACAGAAGTATAAGAGATTATAATATAAGTGATATATGGAGCAGAAGCAGTATATATATAATTCCAATGGTAAATCCTGATGGAGTGGATCTAGTTTTGAATGGATTGCAAAGATCCAATCCATATTACAATGATTTGATACAGTGGAATAGGGGAAGTACTGATTTTTCAAGGGATTGGCAGGCAAACAACAGGGGTGTTGATATCAACCACAATTATGATGCGGGATGGCAGCTTTCAAAAGACGCTGAAGCTTCATATGGTGTATATGGACCTGGACCAACCAGGTATTCCGGACCATCACCAGTTTCAGAGCCTGAAACAAAAGCTGTGGTGGATTTCACTAAAAGTCACAATTTTAGATTGGTGTTGGCGTATCATAGCCAGGGTGAAGTTATATACTGGCAGTATGATGGACTTACACCGCCTGAATCCAGGACAATAGGAAATGAATTTTCAAGGTTAAGTGGATATACATTGGAAGAGACTACAGGAATAAGCTCTTATTCTGGTTACAAGGATTGGTTCATACAGGAATATAGAAGACCAGGATTTACAATAGAGGTTGGAAGAGGTGTGAATCCTCTGCCTATAAGTCAGTTTGATACTATATATAATGACAATGAGGAGCTTCTTATATTGGCATCTGTCATATAATTTACAAAACACTATTGAACTTATATTAATTATATATTTTGATAGTGCTTTTGAACTTATTTATATATATCTACCAGCAGGCCGCTTATATCATCTATAGTAGAAGCCACACTCAGATTATCCTTCTGCTCGTTCATAAGCATGCTTGTCAGTTCTTCAAGCTTGTTGTCTATTGTCTCTACTGTAATGAAATATTGTGTCTGCCAGAAACTTATATCCTTTTTTACGGTGTACATATAATTTAAGACTGATTTAAGGTATTCTTTTATCATATTTTTATATGCTTTTACATCAGAATAACATTTGGTAACAGATAGCCTGTTTCCCTTTTTTTTGATATTATTGAACATATCTTTAAGCTGCTCATGTGATTTTTTTTCCATTTGAGAATTAAAACTTTCAGAAAAATCTTTTTTTACTTTTATGCTTCTGGTGTTTGAATTAGGTGAAGAGGATCTTCCTATTCTAGATATTTCCATAATATACCTCCGAATTATTATAATAAATAATCTTATACAAATATATTATATAAGATATTTAAATAAAAATATAGTAATTATTATTTAAATAACAACATATTCATAAATTATAGTCTTATACATATAAATATAGTTTAAAATACTAGTTTATATAAAATGAATAATTATATATTGAGATTCATAATTCCATATAGTATAATTTTATAAAAGATGGAATAATTAATTAATGTATAAGATTAAGTTAAATTCTAAAAATAAGTGTATGGCTATAAATAAAAAGAAAGTAAGGTGATAATATTATGTGGTTTAATAAAGGGAATGAAGAAATAATAAAAGAGGTGAAAACAGACATCCAAAGTGGACTTACTTCAGATGAAGTTTCTTCAAGGCTATCAAAATATGGTCCGAACAAATTAAGAGAAAAGAAGAAAAAATCAATTTTATTTCTTCTCTTTGAACAGATAAATGATCCACTCATATATATACTTATTGCTGCTGCTGTGATTTCAGCTTTTTTAAAGGAAACAAGCGATGCAATAATAATAGGGGTTGTAATAGTATTAAATGCTGTTATTGGGATAATTCAAGAATCAAAAGCTGAAAAGGCACTTGAATCTCTTCAAGAACTTTCCACACCAAAGGCCCTGGTTAAAAGAGATGGAGAAGTAGTAGAAATTCCTTCAGAAAATTTGGTAATAGGAGATATAGTCATACTGGATGCAGGAAGATATGTCCCTTGTGATATGAGACTTATTGAATCTGCAAATCTTAAGATAGAGGAATCTGCACTTACTGGAGAATCCGTTCCTTCTGATAAATTGCACGAACTTATTTCAGATGATAAAAATATAGCTCTTGGAGACCAGAAGAATATGGCTTTCATGTCAACTATGGTTACCAATGGAAGAGGAACAGGAATATCTGTGGGAACTGGAATGAATACGGAAATAGGCAAGATAGCCAGTATGCTTGACAGTGATGAAAAAAATCTTACTCCACTTCAGAAAAAACTTGCCCAGCTTGGAAAAGTACTTGGATTCGCCGCACTTGGTATATGTCTGGTTATGTTTTTAGTAGGTGTAATTCAGAGAAGAGATCTGTTTGAAATGTTTTTAACTGCAATAAGCTTGGCAGTAGCTGCTATTCCAGAAGGACTTCCTGCAATAGTTACTATAGTTTTAGCTATGGGTGTTCAGAGGATGATAAAACAAAATGCCATAGTTAGAAAACTCCCGGCCGTTGAGACACTTGGTGCAGTAAATATAATATGCTCAGACAAAACAGGAACTCTTACTCAAAATAAAATGACAGTTACAAAGTTTTACTGTGACAACAGGCTCCAGGATGTATCTGCTTTGGATCTGCAAAATCCATCACAGAAGCTTCTTGTAGAAAATATGATGCTCTGCAATGATGCTACATATTCAGAAAGTTCTAAAACAGGTGATCCTACTGAAATTGCACTTTTGGAAGTTGGATCAAAATTCAATATATTCAAAAATGATATCAATAATTCCCATGAAAGGTTAGATGAAATACCCTTTGATTCTGACAGAAAATTAATGACAACCCTAAACAAATACAAAGATGAATATCATATAGTTACAAAAGGAGCAGTAGATAATTTAATTAAGCTTTGCAGTAGTGCATTTATAGATGGAAAGATAGTTGAGATTACAGAGCAAATAAAATCGGATATACTTGCAGCCTCAAATGCCATGTCAGATGAAGCTTTAAGAGTCCTGGCATCGGCATTTAAGATAGTTGAATCTCCTGATACGGAAAAGAGTTCAATGGAGATGGATCTGATATTTGTGGGACTATATGGAATGATAGATCCACCTAGAGAAACTGTAAAATCATCTATAGAAGAGTGCAAGATGTCAGGAATAAGAACTGTTATGATTACTGGAGATCACAAAAATACAGCGTTTGCCATTGCAAAGGAACTTGGCATTGCAGATGATGAATCACAGGTTATTCTTGGATCGGAATTTGAAAATATGACTGAAGATGATGTGACAGAGAGAATTGACAATTTAAAAGTGTTTGCAAGAGTGTCACCCGAACACAAGGTCAAAATAGTAAGGGCACTTAAAGAAAAGGGAAATATAGTTTCAATGACTGGTGACGGAGTAAATGATGCACCTTCTTTGAAAACTGCGGATATAGGAGTTGCAATGGGTATTACAGGTACAGATGTAGCTAAGGGTGCATCAGATATGATACTTACAGATGACAATTTTTCAACTATTGTAGCAGCAGTAAAAGAGGGAAGAAATATATACAACAATATAAAAAAGTCAATAATTTTTCTTCTATCCTGTAATATTGGTGAGATAGTTGCACTTTTTATAGGAATACTTTTGGGCTGGCCTGCAGTTTTACGTCCTATACACCTTTTGTGGGTTAATCTCATAACAGACAGCTTTCCTGCATTAGCCCTTGGAGTTGATCCTGATGATCCAGATATAATGAAGGAAAAACCTAGAGATCCTAAAGTTGGATTGTTTGCAGGAAAAGGAGGATTTTTCCTGGTATTGAATGGTGTGATTATAGGAATTACAACTCTTGTGGCTTTTTATATAGGAACCAGGATATACCCAAATTCACTTATGCATGCTCAAACCATGGCATTTGTAGTATTGAGTGTATCACAGCTGTTTTATACTCTAAGTGTGAGGCATTCCGAAAATTCCATGTTTAAGACTGGAATTTTAACTAACAAGTATTTGCTGGGTTCAATATTACTAGGTATAGTGCTTCAAAATATAGTAATTACAGTGCCATTGTTTGCCGGTGTATTTAAAGTTTACAGGCTTAAATTAAATGATTGGGTATTTGTAATACTGATTTCGCTTATACCACTTGTTTTAAATGAGATATTCAAGATTTTTAAAAGATATTCGAAACCTAAAACAACTTAATATGTATATTGCTTTTATCACAGAAAAGGTAATTGTTTTTAATTACAATATTGCCCTGATGATCAGTTCTTAAAACTATTATATTATGATTAAGCAGTCTTTTTATAACCATTTTGTTTGGAGTCTTTCCATTACTGGTTATGATGGCTGCTTTTGGTTTTAATTTGTTTAGAAATTCATGACTGGTGCTTGTATTTATACCATGATGAGGAACTTTCAATACATCGCATTTTTTTAAAATATTCAATTTCAGCATGGCATCTTCTGATTTCTTCTCACAATCACCTGCAAATAAATAACTGACATTTCCTATTTTGCCTTGAAGAACTATTGAATTATTGTTTTCATCTGAATTATTGTTGTTGGATTTCTCATCTTTTTCCACAGGACCAATAGCTTTAAGGTTTATTTTATTGGCTTTTAGGGTCCATCCTCTATCTATATATTTTACTGAAGTGTCAAATCTTGAAAGTGATTTGGATAGGACATGTTTCATATTGTTTTTATTATCAGGAAGATATACCTTGTCTGTTTTTATTAGTTTGAGTATTTTAACAAGACCCTCATAATGATCGTCATGATAATGAGTTATTATAATTCCGTTTATTCTTTTTACATTATTAAAAGCAAGATAGGTCAGAATTTTTCCAGTATAGTATGATGCTCCAGTATCTATGAGATAATTTTTATTGTTTGATTTTATAAGTATGCAGTCACTTTGCCCTACAGAAAAAAAATGAACTTCAGAACCTCTGCTGCCAAAATTAGCATAAGTAATAGTGCCCGTACATAAAACCAATATTGAAATAACCACAAACGTCAGCTTCTTTTTCATATAACATACCTCCTGAATATCAAAATATATATTTATTTTCTGTAATATATATTTTAATATTCAGGTTAATTATTTTTATAGTAACTTTGTTCCGGATTTGTCCTGGTCTATTAGTTTTTTCTTCATAAGTCCACCTAATGCATTTTTAAAATAATTCTTACTTTCATGAAATACCTTTCGAATTTCCTCTGGTGAACTCTTGTCGTTATAAGGCATGAATCCCTTATGGTCTTTTAAGTATTTAAGAATTGTATCTTCCAGCGATAATCTTTCCTGGCCAGGTCTTTTTCTCGGAGTAAGTACTAATTTCCCATCATCATATATTTTTTTAATCCTGAGTTTTAATTTCTGCCCAGGCTCAATACGTGTAAAGTATTCATTTTTTAATATAATACCCCTGTATTTTTTATCTATTGCAATCATTGCACTTCCATTAGTCTGGAAACCATAAACTATTCCATATAATTCGTCACCAATCCTGTAGTTGTTGTTTATAATTTCATCTTCGTTATCTATATCTATATTTATCAAGTATTTATCAATATTTGTAGTTGCAGCCAATCTATTGCTTCTGTCTGCATAAATATAAAATAAGTATGAAGCTTCTGGAATTAATTTATATTTTTGCTCTGCCATAGGCACAAAAACATCTCTTTCAAGACCTATGTCTATGAAACTTCCAAAATCCGCATTGGATACTACTTTCAAATATGCAATATCACCTGACTTTGCAAGAGGTGTTTTCATTGTAGCCACCAATCTGTCCTTTGAGTCCTTATATATGAATACATCCACTTCATCTCCAATATTCATATCACTTTTTAAGGCATTTCCATTTGGCAACAGCACATCGTCATCGGTATTTCCAGTTTGGGCATCTAGATAATATCCAAAATCCGGTTTCCTTATTATTTTTAAATGATTGATTTCTCCTAAGTTTATCAATTGTAAATCTCCTTTTAAACTATATTTATACAACTAATTATCAATTGTAGTTTAAATAATGTCAAATAAATTGTTTAACTAACTTCTAAAGTTCGTTTTATCAGAAGAACCTTCTACATTTACATTTACATCTAATTGGAGCTGACTTTGTTCAATTGGATTATCTATATTTGATTTTGGATATTTTCTTTGAAAATCTTCTCCTATATTAAATATATCCAATTTTTTAAGTTTGTATTTTTCAAAAACATCATTGCAGGCATCCTTAATATTCTTTTCTGCCTCCTGTTCCAGTTTTTCTATGGTATCATGATTTAGATTAATACGATTTTGAGCTTCTGCCACAGTAGCTTTTAGTTTTATTTTTTTCCTTACTATTATATTTTTCCCATCCATATATATACTGCATTTTGTCTTGCTTCTCAATATTTCCAAACTTACATAATTGTTACTAGAGCTTGGATTTGTTACTTCCAAAGATCCGCTTTTTATATTGTCTGTAAGAAAATTATATCCAAGTTCATCCCCCAATCTAAGAGTATCCACCATTTTATAATTTCCTATTATAGCACCATCGGTTAATTGTATTTTAGGTTCCGGTTGATCTGATTTTAATTCTATCATGGGTATTATAGAAATACCTTGCCGTGAATATATTTCATTTAAAAAATCATTTAATGAACTTACTATAGTTCTTGAAGATACTGATACGTTTTTTATTAAATCATGTATAAATAAGCCTATATATTCCTGCTCTTTTAAAACTGTTTTTATAAATTTATCTGGATCACCATTTAATACAAGCAAATTACTTCTTAATACGGATTCCTGGTCTCTTGCAAAGTAATCTATATAGTCATATAGATTACTTTCAGCTGCTTTTTCTGTAAAGATTATTCCACGTAATTGTGTATAGTTTAATTTATAGCTTGAGGACATGTTTATGTCTCTCATAGTTTCAAATAATGTCTTTCTCGAACCTCTAAACAGTATTCTCTGACTGCTTCCGCCAGTTTCATTAAGATTTCTTTCCGGTTTAAAGGCTTCTACATACAATACTGGATTTTTATTGGCATCTACATCTATTATAACTGATGTTACAAATATTGCCTTGTCTATATCGTTATAATTGAAACATCCACCTAAAAAGCAGCTGCAAAATATAATAAAGATACAGAATATTTTTTTCATTCGTTATCATCCTCGTCCTTTAAAGTATTTTTAGAAATGGAATCTAGACTGCTTCTATATAGCAAATCCTTGTATTTTAACTTTTTACCTGTACCTAAAGGAAGAAGAAAAGGGTATCCACATGTATCAAGAGAAGCAACATGGGATATCATCATAAAAAATCCCATAAAAAATCCTATTATTCCTATTAATGATGATAGAATTAATATGGCAGTACTCCATATTATTATTCCTCCGTATAATTTAGGAACTAAAAATGAACAAATGGAGGAAAGAGCTATTATTATTATAGTACTTTGGGATGCAAGACCTGCACTTACGGCTGATTGTCCTAGAATCAATGCACCTACTATACTCATTGACTGTCCTATAGGTTGGGGAAGTCTTATTCCAGCCTCTCTCAACAGTTGAAAGAAAAACAACATTATTATTACTTCCAGTATTGTGGGAAAGGGTACATAAGCCCTGGAGGATGCAAGCCTGAATATAAATTCCATTGGAATAAGAGAAAAATGGTAAGTAGTAAGTGCCTCGTATATTCCAGGCAGCAATGTGGAAATTCCGAAAGCGATAAATCTTATTATCCTTATTATGTTTGAGTATATCTTGTTCAGATAGTAATCATCAGGGACTTGAAAGTTTTCTATAAAGAAATATGGAGCAGTTATGACAAAAGGAGTTCCATCTACAATTATGGCTGCCCTTCCCTGGAATATCTTTGAAGATGCAACATCCGCTTTTTCAGTGTAATCTATAGTATCAAAGGGTGATATCTTTGGCTTTAATTTTTCCTCTATATAATTTGTATCAAGTATAAAATCCGTATCTATATTTTTAATAGTAGTTTTCAATTTGGATACAAGGGATTTGGGAGCTTTGTCTTGTATATAGATTAATGCAGTTGTTGTATTTGATTCTTTCCCCAGATGATATAGCTCAACTTTGAGTTTTGGATTTTTTATTCTACGTCTTATAAGTGAAATATTGTCCATAATTGATTCATTGAAACCTTCTTTTGGTCCTTTTAATACAGCTTCGGTTATTGGAATCTGAATACCTCTTTTTGAAAAACCTTTGGCTTCGCAGTATAAAACATTTTCCATGTTTTCAAATACAATTACTACATCACCTGATAGTATGTGCAGAATTGCATCATCTTTTGATTTTATACTGCCTATGGAATTTCCAAAAAGTACCTTGTCCTTTATTATATTTGAATTTATTGTCTTTTTGGTCATCTGCATTAGCGGAGCAATTAAATACTCGCTTATAAATTTGGAGTCACATAGATTGTCAATAAACAATAGATATATATCTCCACATATGGAATTTATGACACGTTTTTTAAAATCAGCAGTATTCTTTAATTTATCATAGATATAACTTAAATAATCATTCATAATTAATCACCTGCTATATTATCTGTATTTAATTTGGATAACATTCATTTTTTAGTTAATAATATTATTGTAAATACTAGATAACATTTGGAATGGAGAGATTTTATGGATAAGTTCAGTTTCGGGCATATATTTTTTCTGATATGTGCAGTAAGCATAGCCTCTCAGAAAACTTATCCTGAAATATTTATGAACCTTTCAGGAAGAGACAGTTGGATTGCTAATGCAATAGCTTGTGTAATAATGATTATATTTTTTGATTATATAATAAAAATATGTGTTAAAAATAATTGCTATAGTATAGTCAAAATATTCAATGCAGCTTTTGGAAGATTCTTAGGTAAATTATTTTTAAACATATTCATATTTGTGATGTTTTTGTCTTTGGTTGAGTCTGCATCTGTAGAATCCAGTGTCATACATACAAATATGTTTGTAGAAAGCCCCATATGGTATATAGCATTGTTTGTAGTATTGCCCGGGTTATATGTTGTAAAAAACGGAAAATATTCAGTCATGATTGTAGTTATGATATGTATGTCAATATCAATATTCAATGGAATTAATTTAGGTATATTGACTGCAAAGTTTAAAGAGTATAAAAGATTATTTCCTGTTTTTGAAAATGGATTGAATATTAATTTTTTTGTCTCAATAATAAAAACCATAGGGATGTATTCTTCTATATGTATAGTCCTGCCATATTTAACTTGTTTGAAATCTAGTAAGGGACTTAGGAAATATTCACTTATTGGAAATATATTTGTATCTCAGATGATTGTAGTATCTACAGTTGGCCTGCTTGCAACTTTCAATGTTGAAAGGGCTAATACCATGGCATATGCTAAGTTAATACAAACACAGCTTGTATCTTATTTTGGCTTTATAGCCAATGGTGAATTTTATGTAATATTTCAGACAATAGCTTCCTGGTTTGCAAAATATATAGCTACTTTTTTTGCAATTATTATATTATTGAGAGAATCAAAGGTCAAGAATATGTCAGGTTTTAATATAATCCAAATTATTTTGACTGCTGCCGTATATGCCGCATGTTATTATTCAGCTAGAAAATTGCTTGTATTGTTTAATCTTTTGAATATATATATATACATATGTGTTGGGGTGTTTTTCATACTTCCTATTTTGGCATTTACTTTATTTAATTTAAGAAGTAAATCTGTTGATAGCAAATAGCCTTATGGTGTATAGTTAGATTTAAAAGATATGTTAATTTAATCTATATTTTAATGGACATGGAGGGCTTATGAAAAATCATGAAGAACTATGAAAAATTATTAAATTGGAGAAATTTTAAAATAAGGTTGATATTTGAGGGAATTATAGTTGGCCTATTTGTAGGAATTGTAATATCTCTTTTTAGATTCCTTGTTGGAAAATCAGAAATGTATTTGAATGAAATATATATGATGCTTTCTTTAAATCACAGGTTGATACCAATATGGATTGCATTAATTGCTTTTTTAGGATATTTTATAGGATTATTAATAAAAAGACAACCTATAATAATTGGAAGCGGTATACCACAGGTAGAGGGTGTAATATTAAGGAAACTTCATATGAATTGGTATAAAGTTGCTGCAGGGAAATTTATAGGGAGTCTTGTATCTATAGGTTCAGGACTTTCAATGGGGATAGAGGGGCCTTCTGTACAAATTGGGGCTGCTTTAGGACAAGGAATAGGAACTTTAATGAAAAGAACTAAAATAGAAATAAAATATCTTGTAACAAGTGGAGTAAGTGCTGGAATTTCCACTGCTTTTAATGCCCCTGTTGCAGGCACTATGTTTGCACTGGAAGAAGTACATAAAAATTTTTCACCACTTGTTCTTGTTTCAGCCCTGTCATCGGCATTATCATCTGACTTTATATCTCGTGAGTTTTTTGGAATGAAGCCTGTATTTAACTTTAAAAATATAGTTGTACTTCCACTTGGATATTATCCTTGCATAATTATATTGGGCATTATTATAGGTGCAGCTGGAGTAGGATTCAGCAAAGTACTTTTAAGAACCCAGGCTATATATTCAAAGGTTGGTATTAAATTGGAGTTAAGGCCCATTATACCATTTGTAATTTCAGCAGCAGTTGCGTTTTTTCTCCCACAAGCTTTAGGAGAAGGGAATACTCTTATAATGTTACTTACCAAAACAGACTGGACATTTAAAATACTTGTTGTAATTCTATTGGTAAAGTTTATATTTACCATGATATCTACGGGTTCAGGAGCTCCTGGGGGAATATTTCTGCCTTTATTTGCAGTAGGGGCCATTATAGGATGTATATATGGAAATGTGCTTGTTTACTTCTTTAATTTTAAAAGTATTTATATAGGAAGTTTTGTTATATTGGCTATGGCGGGGTATTTTAGTTCAGTAGTTAAATCTCCAATTACTGGAACTATACTTGTAGTAGAGATGACAGGATCTTTCAATAATTTACTTCCATGTGCAATAATGTCAATTACAGCATATTTAATTTCAGATATATTGAATTCAAAGCCTATATATCAAGAACTTTTGGATAGATTGCTGAATAATAATTTTAAATATCAGAAGAGGATATGATTAATGATATACCAGAATGTTCCAGTATACTTTGTAGATAACAAGTAGATAATAATAGGGAACTAATAATCTCTAAGGATGATAATCGTGAAAAAAAATCAAAGTATGTTTAAGAAAATAATGTCATTAATTACATATAGGGAAAGAAAGAAAGTTGAGCAGTTCAGTATACCGGAAGTAGATGAAAAAAATGAAGATACAGCAGAGAATAATTGCAGTGGACCTGATCCTGGTGTAGATACAAGTAAATTCAAGGATTTTAAATATACTAAAATTGATATGTACCAAAAGATACCAATGGGGCTGGAAAAGAATATAAGAATGCTAGAGGAGTTATTTCACATCCCTAAAAATAAGGATATAAATATAAAGAGAATCAGGATATCTGATAAATATAATGGTATAATTGTATATTTAAGGGGAATGACAGATATTAAGCTTATAGATCAATATATAATAAAGCCATTGTTGGAATACAGAATAGAGAATGTAAAAAATCAAAATAATGACGAAATTGTTACAGAGAAAAAAAGGCTTGATTTTATACAGGATCAGATAGTCCAAATGAGCAGAACCCAAAAGTATGATCATATAAAGGATATTGCAAATGAAATTCTAGATGGAAATACAGCATTTTATCTTGATGGTGAGGATAAATATCTTCTCTGTTATACTAAAGGGTTTCAAAAAAGGGCTTTGGACGTTCCACAAATAGAAGGTTCCATAAAAGGATCCCAGGAAGGTTTTAATGAGGATCTGGACACAAATGTATCACTTATAAGAAAAATTATAAAGAACAAAGATCTTGTAACAGAAAAATTAAGGGTAGGCAGCAGCAATAACAATGATTGTGCAATAATGTACATGGATGGTATAGTAAACCCTTCAATAGTAGATGAAGTAAAGAGAAGAATAAACAGTATAGATACAGATTTTATAAACGGAAGCGGTATGCTTGAACAATATATACAGGATGATTCATGGTCAGTTATACCTACACTGCTTTCTACGGAAAGGCCTGACAGGACAGCAAACTATATTATGGATGGCAAGGTAGCTATAATAACTTTTGGTACTCCTTATGCAATAATTGTTCCTGTAACATTTTTTTTGCTTTTTCACACTGCAGAAGACAACTCATTGAAATGGCAGCACAGTTTGATATTGAGAATTACAAGAATGTTTGGATTGCTTGTAGCAATAACTCTTCCAGGAATATATATATCACTTGCCAACTACCATCAGGAAATGATTCCTACATCACTTTTGATTGCTATTGCAACTTCAAGGGAAAATGTTCCCTTTCCAACAATAGTAGAAATAATATTTATGGAAATCTCTTTTGACCTAATACGTGAAGCAGGTATAAGGATACCGGGCATAATAGGAAATACTATTGGAATAGTTGGTGGTCTTATAATTGGTCAGGCCGCAGTACAAGCAAGTATAATAAGTCCTGTACTTATAATAATAATAGGCTTTACATCGCTTGGAAATTATTCCATACCTGATTTCAATTTGGGGTATGGTACTAGAATATTCAGGCTGCTTTTTATAGTGCTTGGGGCTTTACTTGGGTTCTTGGGTATATCCATAGGAATAATTTTATTAATAATGATACTTTCAAGTATAAAGTCTTTTGGGGTCCCATTTTTTTCAATTACTTCTCCTAAGACCAGAACAAGCAATGATTCTGCTTTCAATAGACCAGCATGGAAACAGGAACTAAGGCCTGATCCTATAAACCCCATTAATTTAAGAAAACAGCCCAAAATATCAAGGAGATGGATAGATGAAGATGCAAACTATGGTGAAAATAATGATAAATCCAAATAACTTAGGAGTTTGATATGGTTAGAAAAGGAAATATGGGATTGCTTGAAACCTTAAGTATTATCATGATACTTATAACAAATAAAATGTTCTACTCAAGTACATCTATGTTGATATATAGGGTGGGTACGGCTGCTTGGTATAGTACAATTTTATCCTGTATTGTAAGTATCCTGTTTTTTATAACTATATGTTCACTTATGAAAAGGTTCCCGGGGCACAATTTATTAAGTATATTTGAAATAGTACTTGGAAAATTTTTAGGAAAAATTATATCCTTGATTTTTTCAATATATTTTTTATTGTATTCAGCTTATAATTTAAGAGAATTTGTAGATATGCTTAAAAGTTATGTTTTCCCAAAGGCCCCAGGTGCTGTTTTGATTATAAGTATACTTGTTACATTATCCATAATTGTGTATTTTGGCTTAGAGTCCATTTCAAGAATATGTGTAGTTATAATTTTACCTGTAGTATTTGGAATAATTTTTGCGTTTTTACTTGCATCCCCCAACTATTATTTTGGAAATATATATCCGCTTTGGGGATATGGAATACTAAATACATTAAAATTTGGTTTTTTAAGGAGTTCGGCCTACAGTGAAGTAATAGTGGTCCTTTTTATGATAAATTCCATTCATGGTTTGAAGCAGGCCAAGAAAGCAGGTATTATATCATTGATATTTGCCGGTACAATGATTAGTATTTCAAGTGTCTGTCATATTATGGCTTTTAATTATCTGGAGGGCGGAGAAAATATATCGGGTACATATGAATTGATAAGGATAATATATATAAATAGATTTGTTGAAAGGGTGGAATCCATATTCCTTTTGATACTTATTATTCCTACTATAATGAATATAACTATATCCATGTATGTTTCCATGAGTACATATTGTCATACATTCAACATAAAAAATAATAACCCGATTATAATTCCATTTATTGTTTTATGCTATGTATTTGCCATACTACCTAAAAGTTTTACGGAACTTTTAGAAAAATATATTATATTTATCAAACAGTACAGTCTTGTATTAAATTATTTTATACCTATATTTGTTTTTATAATTGCCATCATATTCAGAAAGGGAGAAAAAAAATCAAATGCATAAAAAGATTTGTTTTGTTGTGTTATCCATATTAGTTATGAGTATTGTCCTGACTGGATGTTATGATTCTATAGAAATAGATGACAAGGTTTATCCAATACTAATTGGAATTGACAAAGGTATAAGCAATAAAATAATTTTAACTATACAATATCCAATATATCATAGTGGTGATAATAATGGCAGCCAGGAAACAGGAAAAGGCAATATAAATTCAATAGAAGCTCCAAGTATTATAGAAGCATGTGAAATGCTTAATGCAGTAGTTTCGAGGAAAATTACACTTCAACATGTAAAAGCATTTGTATTTTCAGAAGATGTTGCCGTGAAGGGAATAGGGCAATATATTTCAGCAATCAAGAGATACAGGGAAGTTAGAAGTACTGTAAATATAATAGTTTCACGAGGAAGAGCGGAAGATTTTATAAAAAACAACCAATCCATTATAGGACCAAGTGTTTCAAAGATGACAGAGCTTCAATTGTCTCAATCAAATCGTGTAGGATATTTTCCAGAAGAATCCTTCTTTAAATTCTATAAAGAAATGCTGTCTACTTACCAGCAGCCTGTAGCAGCATATGCATCAGTAAATGATTTGCATAATATCAGAGACCAGTCCAATCAAACTGGTATGGATACCATGATGCCGGGGAAAGGATTCAAACCTGGGGATATTCCTATAAAAAGCAAGACAGGAAGACAGTTTGGAGGCACTGCAATATTTGATGGCGACAAGATGGTTGGATATTTGGATACTTATGAAACAAGATACTACCTTATGGTAAAAGGTAAATTTCAAAGTGGCATTGTAACAGTTGATGATCCAAAAGAATCAAAGTATCCTGTGATAATATTTCTAAAATCAACAAGACGTCCTAAAGTAAATACTGTATTTAAAGATGGAAAACCTATAATAAATGTAAATATAAAAATGGATGGAGATATTGAAGCAATACAAAGTGGAGTAAATTACGAAAATTTGACCAATATAGGAGATTTGGAAAATAAAATAAAGCAATTTATACTTGATGGAATGGTCAACACTGTAAGAAAGACCCAGATTGAATATAATACTGATGTTTTTGGATTCGGTCATTCAGCTGCTAAAAACTTCAAAACCATACAGCAGTGGGAGAATTATAATTGGCTTAAACACTATAAGGAAGCCAAAATAAATATAGAATTGGATTTGGAAATCAAGAGAATGGGTACCAAGCTAAATTCTTCAGATAAATGGAGTACAAAAGGAAGGGAAAAAAGATGAGATATGTAGTTTCGTTTTTGATTTTATGTATATGTTATTATACTATAAGCTATGGGTGGTTTTTGAAAAAGAAGTACAATAACACACTGGGGGCTTTTGGATCATGTATGCTTGCTGTATTAACTGCAATAATCTCAATTACTTTTTTATTTATAAGATTTTAAATAAATAATTTTATATTTATAAATAATTCTTTATAATAGATTATGTAAGTGAATTTGATAACAATACTTTAGACCAGCTAGTAAAAGTCAATAGAAAT
>NZ_APMH01000045.1 GCF_000359585.1 Clostridium tyrobutyricum DSM 2637 = ATCC 25755 = JCM 11008
ATATAAAAAATCAACAAAAAGAAGATATGATCGCCGACCAAATAAGTATGAAAGAATATATGAACCCTTTTAAGGGTAGCAAGTAATATAAATTGCGGCTGGCGGGATCTTCAAAAAATGCCTTAAGGCATAATGCTGGTAATGTGCCCTTATAGGGCTTAAGAAAAACCACCAGCTAAGCTGGTGGATATTTATTTTTCCATACAGTTTTTATAACACACAGTTCCTTATCACTATTATCAGAAATCTTATGTAATCCTATATATCCACAATCTGTTTTTTGTACTTTAGTAGAAGACTTTACATTTTCTCCATAGACAGCTTCTTTTTTGTAAGTTATATTTAAGTTTTCCAATGAATAATTTAATACAATATCTATAGGTACAGTCTCTATTGCCCAATCTACATATTTAACATTATTTACATGATTATTGGTATCTATATCACTGTACCTTACATCAAAATGTCTTTCAAAATCAAACTTTTCAGGTAAACGTACATTTTCTATTATAAGTGGCTTATTATCTTTTTCAGTGAGACCATACATTTTATAAATATCTTCAGTTATCCTCTTGGCTCTCCTCTTGTTTATATCTATAAGAAGCCATACTGAATTAGCACTGCATATAACATCATTATTTTTATCAAAAACTTCAAAGGTTCTATAACCATAAAATTTTTTAAGAGAATAGGAACTTGTTCTTACTTTTATTCTTTCTCTAAACATAGGATATCTTTTAATTGTAATATCCCACTTGTACAATACCCAGGCTATGCCTTTATTTCTCATATAATCAAGTCCGCCACCTATATCTTCAGACTGCTTTGTAGCTACATCATCAAAATAGTTCATAAGACTAGTTATAAGTAATTGTTTCTTAAAATCTACTTCATAGTAATTAATTTCAAATTCTTTTTCCGAAACTACTTTATTCAAAATTTATTGCCTCCTTTTGAGGATTAATATACTCTGATTTTAACATGAAAATTTTTCACATACAATTATATATAATATAAAAACAACTATTAGCATTGTTACTGCTAATAGTTGTATAATCATGATATATTATTTTATATTTCAGATCTCTTTATAGTCTGGTCTCTTTCAGGGCCTACAGATACTATTGATACTTTGGTACCTGTAAATTCTTCTATCTTTCTTATATACTTTTTAGCATTCTCAGGGAATGAATTATAGTCCCTTGCATCTTTAATATTTTCATCCCATCCATCAAATTCCTCATATACAGGCTCACATTTTGCTAAATCTTCAAGACTTGCAGGTACATAATCTATAACTTTTCCATCGAGCTTATAACCAACACATGCCTTTATTTTATCAAGCCCACCCAAAGTATCAATTTTTGTAACTGCAAAACTTGTTAAACCTGAAATTCTGCTACTTGTCTTAAGTATTACCAGATCAATCCAGCCGCATCTTCTTGCTCTTCCTGTAGTAACACCATATTCATGACCCTGTTCTCTTATCCAGTTTCCTGTTTCATCATTCAACTCAGTTGGAAATGGTCCTTTTCCAACTCTTGTAGTATAAGCCTTTGCTATACCTACTGCTCCGTTTATCATGGTAGGTCCAATTCCTGATCCAATGCATACTCCTCCAGCAATCGTACTTGAAGACGTTACAAAAGGATATGTTCCATAGTCTATATCAAGCAAAGTACCTTGGGCTCCTTCAAAGAGTACATTTTTATTTGATTTTACGCAATCATATACTTCTACAGATATATCCCTGACAAAAGGAGCTAATTTTTCAGCATATACAGTATACTCATTATATATTGAATCGAAATTCAGCTTTTCTCCTCCATATACTTTACTTATTATTTCATTTTTTATTTCCAGATTATTCTTTAGATTATTATAAAATACTTCTTTATGCATCAAGTCACATACTCTTATACCGCTTCTTTCCATCTTGTCAGTATAACATGGTCCTATACCTTTTCCTGTAGTTCCTATATCATTCTTTCCCCTTGATTTCTCTTTAATACCATCCAGAACTTTATGATAAGGCATAATAAGGTGTGCCCTGTCGCTAATTATAAGGTTGTCTGCAGTTACATTAACTCCATTTTCTTTTAGATAATTTATTTCTTCAAAAAGTGCCTTTGGATCTAAAACTACACCATTACCTATTACATTCAATTTGTTTTTATACAATATTCCCGAAGGTATAAGATGAAGCTTATATTGTTTATCATCTACTTCAACAGTATGACCTGCATTATTACCTCCCTGAAATCTAACTACTACATCTGCTTCTTTGGCAAGATAATCTGTCATTTTACCCTTGCCTTCATCTCCCCATTGAGCTCCTAAAACAATAAACGCTGACATAAAATTTCCTCCTCGTTATTTACATATCATAATCCATAACAAAATTCAAAAGTCTATTCCTTTTTAGAAATATCTCTTGCCACAACTATTCCTGTAGTAGATGCCTGCATAAGTCCTCTTGTAATACCGGCACCATCTCCTATAGTGTATAAATTCTCTATTTTAGTTTCAAAATTATTATTAGTTGCGAATTTACTTGAATAAAATTTAACTTCTACACCGTAAAGGAGCGTATTTTTACTATAAAGACCAGGCGCTACTTTATCAAAAGCCTTGATTGACTCAACTATGGATGTTAAATGCCTTTGGGGCAGTACAAAACTCAAATCCCCAGGTACTGCAGACTTTAATGTTGGTATTGTCGTTGATTTTTTAAGCCTTGAATAGTTTGTTCTTCTCCCTTTCAATAAATCTCCAAGCCTTTGAACCATTATTCCTCCACCAGTTAGCATGTTACCAAGTTCTGCAATATATTTTCCATAAGCTATTGGTCTATCAAAAGGTTCCGTAAATGATGTTGAAACAAGCATCGCAAAGTTCGTATTGTCTGTTCTTAATTTTTTTTCCGAATAACTGTGACCATTTACAACAGCTATACTTCCATCATCGTAATGTTCTTCTGAAACTACTCCACCTGGATTCATGCAAAAAGTTCTAACTTTATTGTCAAAGGTATCTGAATAATATACTAATTTAGCTTCATATAGATCCTTTGTAAGATGATCCATTATAGAATTGGGTACTTCAACTCTAACTCCAATATCAACGGCGTTATTTACAGTTTTTAAGTTGAGTTTTTTAGACTCAGAAGCCCACCATTCTGCTCCCCCTCTTCCGGGAGCAACAACTACATACTTTGCTTCGATGTATTGAGCTTCACCTTTTTTTTCAACCTTTACACCTTTTACTTTTCCATCTTTTTCAATAATCTTCTGAACGTTTGTAAGCTCACTAAACTCTGTATTTGTATTTTCAATAAGATGATAGTACATCTTTTTAAGTACATCATAGGCAAATTCTGTTCCCAAATGTCTTACAGGACATTCCACAAGCCTTATATTATATTTACTTGATTCGTATTTTATTTTATCGATTTTTTCACTATTTAATCCATAAACAGTCTTATTTGCCCCAAAACTTAAATATATATCATCACAATATTTTATTAATTCTTTACACTCTTCTTCTGAGAAGTATTCTAAAATCCTTCCACCAACTTCTGGACTTAGGGAAAGCTTTCCATCAGAAAAAGCCCCTGCTCCTGACCAACCGAAAGTTATAGCACAAGGATTACATTTTAAACATTTTCCAGTTATTCTTTCTGGACATTTTCTATTCTCTATATTTCTACCTTTATCTACTATAAGTACATTTAGATTACTATTTAATTTTGTAATCTCTAAAGCGGTAAATATACCAGCAGGACCCGCGCCAACTATTATAATATCATATTTTTCCTTCAAAACGCATCCCTCCTTCATTATGGTATCAGAACTCAACATTTGAGTCAATAAAAATACGAATGTTTTTTGAAAAATAATTATTAAAATTCGTAATATTGGGGCGCATTATTTACACTACATAAATAATGCTGTAGATCACATTCCATCTACAGCATTATTTTCTAATTGAATTGTATTATGCATAATTAATTATTTCCCTAATTTGTTGTTCCATACCTACTAAATTATCAAAACTTCTATTAGAGGCCTTCTCTCCAGTTACTCCATCTAATATTTTTACAAATTTTAAGAAATCACAATTGCCAGCACGTTCGCCAATACCTGTAACAGTGCAGTTCACATATTTGGCTCCCGCTTCAATGGCTCCTAAAGAATTTGCAAGTGCCATTCCAAAATCATTATGTGCATGAATTTCTATTTCTAATGGAACCTCCTGAATCAATTTTTTTAGATGATAGAAAATTTTTCTTGGATATAAGATTCCAACTGTATCTGCATATCTAACTCTCTTTACTCCCATTTCAGACACAGTTATACATAATTCAATCAAAAAATTTATATCAGCTCTACTGGCATCCTCCAACCCTATGGTTACCTCATAGCCTTTATCTAATGTATATGCAATACATTTCCTTGCATTATTTATAACCCAATCTCTATCCTTTCTTAATTTTGATTTAATCTGTAAATCGGATGAAGGAATGGATATATGAACTATGTCTACACCACAATCCATAGAATCATCTATATCTTGAATATTCATTCTATTCCATGATGATATTTTACTATTTAGCCCAAGATTCATTATCTTTTTAATGCTCTCTTTTTCTTCTCCATCCATAGCTGCCACTCCAGCTTCTATCTGACCAACTCCCATTTTGTCTAAAATTTTAGCAATTTTAACTTTTTGATCCATATCTAAAGCTATACAGGCTTTCTGTTCACCATCTCTCAATGTAGTATCTACAATATTGATATCCATTTATATCACCTCATCTCAAACAGGTATCCTTAAAATCATTATAAATTTGAACTAATTCTTTATCCAATATATTCCGCTTAAATCTAATACTAGTTTCTCTTACTTTATTTAAAAATTTATTTATATCCAGTTCATTACAATCTATATTAAGAGAATTAAGCCTCAATACTACTGCCTTTTTTCCCGAGTGTTTTCCAATATATATAGTCCTTTTGGATCCAATATCATCTGGATTATAAGGTTCATAGGTATGTGTATTCTTTTCTATTCCATCTACATGTATACCAGATTCACATTTAAAAATATCTTCTCCTATTACCGGCTTCATACAATATATTTTTTGACTAGTTAATTGTGTATATATTTTAGTCAGTTCTTGTATATACCTTAAATCCCCGGATACTATAGCTTGTTTTACAACCTTGATCCCTAATAAAACTTCTTCTAAAGAAGCAAGTCCATAAATTTCTCCATTAAAAGCTGCTGTAACAAAATCAGTGTCATCATTCAAGGCTTCTATACTTATTGCGGTAGCCATATAAAATTTATCGTCTGCACAAAAACCTACATTTGCAGAAAATCTATCCTTTATCTGTTGAATCATTTTGCCCCACCCTGATAAATCATACTTTACAACATTCTTTATTCTTACAAAATCTATATTCAATTTACTAAATAATTTATTATCTGAATCACCAATTAATTTATCCAAAATTTTTATATCTACTTCAAGTATTATCTTTCTACCTTTTAATTTATCTAAAGTATCATTATTTAAAGAAAAAATTTTTTTATAATCTAAAATTACATATTTAAAATTACATATATAGTTATCTAAAAAATATATATGTGATATATCGTCCACTCTATATATATAATGTAATTTTTCAGGAAGAACTTTAATCTTATCCAAAGTGAATTTATTAACTTCAATTAAATCCACTCCCACTTTTTCCAACAACATCAAGAATTTTTCTAAGTCAATTTCATCAACTTTTTCTAATCTTTTCATTATTTCAGGTAAAGTTCTATCTATAATAAATTTTTTATTATTTTTTATTATAATGGACATATATATCACCTTCTTAATTTTAATTTTAAAACTATTATTTTATATTTATCTTTTCTTGTAACAACTCAGTTTCTTCTAATATTTTAGCAGCTCTATTGATACCCTTATTTATGGAATCATACATTTCAATAACCTTAATTCCATTTGCTTTTAGCTTTTCTGTAGGTTCAATTCCAGCTCTAAGTACAATTACAGCATTACAATCACCTATTGCTTTAATTGTTTTTGAAATCTTGTCTTCATGTTCATCGCATTCAACTATTCCTGTACAATATTTATCCACATTTCTCTTTTCCAAAAGTCTTATTGTTCCTTCTTCATATGAATAAATATAGAATTCATTAGCATGTCCAAAATGTTGATCTATATTAACGCCTGATTTTGTAGAAATAGCAAATTTATATTTTTTACCTTTTATAATTTCTTTTTCAGGCTCATTTTTGTCTTTTTTATTAATCGCCATTACCCCACAGTGTCCACAACCTATATTTCTAAAATTTATGGAACGATCTTCACCTAAAGTGCCTATTGCATCTGCTCTGCATTGTTTACAATGATACATTTGTTTCATGTCTATTTCACATTCTTTTCTCATTGAATTTAATTCTACATTTGAAATCAATGGCAGATCCTCAAATTTACTTCCTTGAACTGGTATCATCTGCATTATATTTGTTATATAAGCTCCACACTCTTTAACTTTTTTAACAACACTTTTTATATGTTTGTCATTTATCCCTTTTAACATAACCATATTAACTTTACATATTATCCCTTTCGAACATAAATATCTGATTCCATTTAGTTGATTATTTAGAAGTATTTCTGCACCTTCTTCTCCCGTATATTTATGCCCCAAATAATTAACTTCTCTATATATTTTAGCTCCTATTTTTTTATCTATAGCATTCATGGTCACTGTAACATGAGATACTCCAAGTTCTATGAGCTGGTTTGCATAAAATGGAAGCATAAGTCCATTTGTTGATAAACAAAATGTAGTTTCAGGAGATTCTTTTCTTATAAGTTCAAGAGATTTTTTCACTTCGTCAAAATTAGCTAAAGCATCTCCGGGACCAGCTATACCTACAACAGTTAAATTTTTTATTTTACTTTTGACAAATTTGAATTTTTCAAGTGCCTGCTCAGGTGTTAAAACCTTGCTTGTAACTCCAGGCCTACTCTCATTTGCACAATCATATTTTCTACTACAGTAGTTACAACTTATATTACATTTAGGTGCTACAGGGATATGCATTCTTGCAAATTTATGCGCATTATCTCCAAAACAGGGATGAGTACAGGTTTTATCAGCATTTGATTTTAGTATATGATTTTTTTCTACATCTTCTATTTTTATATCTTTTTTAATTTCCATCTTATCACCCTTCCTCATTTCCATAATTGGAATATAGTAATCTTTATATGCTTTTTCTCTATAAGTACTCTGTGTTATATCGAGCATAGCATTTGCTACACTGTCTATTAAAAATGAAGCTCCATTATATCCTGTTAGTATCTGTCTTTGACCTCCAACTCTATCATGAATAGGAAATCCTATTCTCACCATCTTTATTCCAAGTTTTTTAGCCATTCTTCTTCCATCGGAATTTCCTATAAGTAAATTTATCTTTAATTTTCTCGCATAATTCTCCATAGTTCCAAAATCAGTATCATCTAAAACAATAGAATCTTCTTTTTGACTTTTAAGTTCATCCTTAAGTTTTTCCCTCAAATCAGGATTTTTTGATCCCATACCAATCATTTTAATAAGTATTCCATTTTCCAGGCATAATCTTGCAGTAGCGTATACAAGTTCAGGTTCACCATATAAAATTATTCTAGCTTCACCTGTATATTTATGATTATCTATCATAGCATCCAAATATCTTCCTCTTCGTACCAAATAATCATAAGGTATGGAAAATCCCATTGTCTTTGATATCAAAGACATAAATTGATTTGTATTTCTAAGCCCTATTGGTATAGGACATTTATAGAGTGGAACTCCAAATTCATCCCTTAAATACACTCCTGGAGAATTTTCATCAGATATTGTAACACCCATTTCAATTGTAGCTACAGCACCTGACATCTTCTTTATATCCTCTAATTTTGTTCCACCTTTTGGAATTCTTCTATACTTTTCATTATGTGCAGAATCAAGAGTATTAGATACATCTGGTAATAGAGTATACCCTATTTTAAAATCATCAAGTATACTTTTTATATTTCTTACATCTCCCGGATTTAAATTTCCGCATATTATATTTAATTTTCCTGTATTTTCAGATTTTTCACAAATTTGTTCTACAATTTTTCTCAATACTACATAATATCCTTCTGCCTGTGTGGCACCATATCCTGGAGTAGGTGCAGTTATTATCTTTATATTTTTTATATCTTTATTATCTTTTTCTTCTTCATAAAATTCTTCAATTATTCTCTTTGTATCTTCTCCTATAGTTTCTGCCAAACAAGTAGTAAGAACTCCTATACTAGTTGGATTATACATTTTAATCATATTACGAAGACCTTTTTTTAAATTTTTGGAACCACCGTATACAGTACCTTGTTCAGTAAGAGCAGATGATGCTATATCCACAGGCTCATTATAGTGCGTAGCCATGTGTCTTCTAATGTAAGTACTGCAACCTTGAGATCCATGTAAAATCACCATATTGTTTTCTATACCCTTAAAAGCCATAACCCCACCCATTGGCATACACATTTTACATGGATTGTTATCCACATTTACAAGTTTTTTATTACTCATATTCAATCATCTCCTCAAAATTTTTATACATAAGACCAAACAGGACTATTTACAGTTAGATCTATCTCCTTTGCAAAATTTACTGCTCCACCAAATCCGGCTAATATATGTTTTCTTTCATGATTGTGGTCACAGAATGCAACACCAAGTTTATATGCCAAAGGTCTTTCTTTAACTCCTCCTACTAATATATCTGCTCCTTTTTCAAGCATAAACTTTTCAAGTTCATAAGGATTTGCATCATCTAATATTACAGTTCCCTCATTTGTTATCTGTCTGATTATTTCATAATCTTCAGGTTTTCCCGTTTGAGTTCCTACCATAACAGTTTCTATTCCAAGATCTTTAAACTGTTTTATAAGAGATATTGCTTTATATCCTCCGCCTACATATATAGCTGCTTTCTTACCTTCCAGTCTGCTTCTATAATAATCCATTTCTGGTTTTATTCTTTCTTGCTCTGATTCTATAAGTTCTTCTGCTCTCTTTACAGTTTCACCATCTCCTAAAAGACTTGCTACTTGAATCAGTGAATTTATACTATCTTCTATACCTACAAAGCTTGTTTTTATAAATGGAATATCATAAGTTTCTTCCATTCTGTTTGCTAAATATCCCATAGAACCTGCACATTGAACTATATTCAATTTAGCCTCTGGAGCTTTTATTATTTCATCATACTTTCCATCACCTGTAAGTTTAGAAACTATATCAATACCTATTCTCTTCAAATAATTTTCAACTACCCAAACTTCGCCAGCCAGATTGAAATCTCCAAGATAATTAATTCCATTAACCTTTTTTGTGCTTTTGTTTTCACCTATAAGTTTTATTATTGCATCACATGCAGCTCTATAACCCATGGCTTTACTTCCTGAAAATCCAGGAGATTTTACTGATATTACTCTTATATGGTATTTTTCTTCCGCCATTTTACAAACTGAGTCTATATCATCACCAATAACACCAACTATACATGTTGCATATATAAATATGACTTTAGGATGATATTTCTCTACAATTTCATCAACAGCCGCTCTTAATTTTTTTTCTCCACCAAATATAACATCTGTTTCACTTAAATCTGTAGAAAAACTATTTCTAAACAATTCAGAACCGCTGGTTAGACTTCCCCTTAAGTCCCATGTGTAAGCTGCACATCCTATAGGACCATGTATTAAATGAAAGGCATCCGTTATAGGATTTAGAACTACTCTAGCACCACAATATACACATGCTCTCTGGCTTACTGCTCCAGATACACTATTTTCTTCACATCTAAGTTTACTTTTTTTATTTTTAGAGTTATAACAGACAAAGTCTTTTCTATCTTCTATAATTTCAGTTCTATTCTCCATAAACTCCCCTCCAAAAGTTTTATTTAAAATGAATTCAGGATGATATTCATCCTGAATTCAAAAGGTTAAATGCTATCTTACAACTTCAAAATCTTCTTCAGCGCACTCTCTTTCTACCTTGTCCAACATAACATTACACATTGATTCAACTAATTTTATTGCACCAGAGTATCCAACCTTTGGAGTATACTGATGCCCATATCTATCCATTATAGGAAATCCAAATCTAACAAATGGTATATCCTCTTCTCTAGCAATATACTTTCCATAAGTATTTGCTATCAATAGATCTACTCCTTCATTTTTTATAAGCTGATGTAATTCAAATAAATCAGTGTTAGCCTTAACAACACTTCCTTCTATTCCAGCGGCATCCAACATAGCATTAATTTGTTTCTCAAATACTTTTCCTGGAGTACCAGTTATTACATATCTAGGTATCATACCTAAAGCAATAGTAAACTGGGTAAGAGCAATAATTACATCTGGGTCACCAGCTATAGCCACCTTTTTACCATTGAAATACTGGGAACTATCAAGCATTAAATCTAGAAGCTGACCTCTCTCTTCTTCAAGTTCCTCCGGTACTTCCTTACCAGTCAATTTAACCAATGTCATAAGTAAATCATCCATAGCATCAATTCCAATAGGAGTGTTTAATGTTTTAAAAGGAACTTTACATTTAGTTTCTAGTTTTTTAGCTCCAGCTTCTGAAGCATAGCTTCCAAAAGCAATAGTAGTATCTGAATTTCCTGCATCTACTATATCTTCGATTTTGGCTCCACCTTTAGGAAATATCTTATAATCCCCTGTATTTGGAACATCAAATACTCCATTTGTATCCGGGAATATTATATATGGAATATCCATAAGCTTAAATATTCTCTTCATTTCTTTCATATCGGATGGTTCTACAAATCCAGGTATTATATTGATTTTTCCATTTTTCTTTCCGCTATTTTCTGAAAGATAGCTAACCATACTTTCTACCATATTTGAGAATCCAGTAACATGTGATCCAACATAACTTGGTGTATTAGTATGAATAACAAGCTTTCCTTCTGGTATTTCCATATCTCTTATATAAGTAGGTAAATCATCTCCTAAAGTTTCAGATAAACAAGTGGTATGAATAGCTATTATATCTGGATTATACATTGCAAATATATTCTTAACAGCTGTCTTTACATTAGCTCCGCCTCCAAATACACTGGTACCTTCAGTAAATGAACTTGATGAAGCCATTGCTGGTTCCTTAAAATGCCTTGACAGTACTGTCCTGTGATAAGAACAGCATCCTTGTGAACCATGACTGTGTGGAAGACAATTATGGATACCAAAAGCGGCATACATAGCTCCAACTGGTTGACAGGTTTTAGCTGGATTTATCCTTAAAGCTTTTCTTTCTACTAATTCTTTTGGTGTTGCATCTAACATTATCTTTCACCTCCTGCAGCTATTTCTTCTTCTACTTTTCCATCTAATAATGGTTGCTTTTTCCATGGCGGAGTTAGATACTTCCATGCTGGTGTATAAACTCCTCTTGCAAGTTCTCTTGCAAATATAACTGCTCCTTTAAATCCTGCATATGGACCTGTGTAATCATAGGAATGAAGCTGTCTTGATAAAACTCCCATTTTTTCAATAACATATTTTTCTTTTACTCCTGTCAAGAACATATCAGGATGTAATTCTTTTATAAATTTCTCCAATTCATGTCCATTTATATCATCTATCATCAATGTATCGTCTTCCATTTCAGCTACAAGTCCAGTATAGCCATCTAGCTGAACACCTTCTGCTTTAAGGGCTTCTGCTCTATCTTTTGGCAATATAACACGATATTTTTCTTCATCTTTAGTAACAGTTATTTCAGGAATATTTTTACTATCTGCATCAACTTTTATCGTTGGAATGACACTGCTTCCTTCATAATCATCACGATGTCCAAATTCATGACCTGCAAGAATTGTTTTTACTCCAAGGTCTTTAAGTAATTCCTGATATGTCTGGGCTCTTAATCCGCCAACATATAAACAAGCTGTTTTTCCTTCGAGTTTTTCTCTATAATACTGTATATCAGCTTCAATTGCACCAATTTCCTCGGCGATAACTTCTTCTGTTCTTTTATACAATTCTGGTTCATCAAAAACCTTGGCTAAATCTCTTAAAGTCCTGGCTGTTGCCTCTACTCCTATAAAGTTGGCCTTAATCCATGGAATTCCATATTTAGTTTCCATCATACCTGCTATATAGTTGATTGATCTATAACACTGTACCAAATTTACGTCTGCCTGATATGCATTTTGTATATCTTCATAACTTGCATCACCAGTAAGAGTAGCTACAACATTATAACCTATCTTTTTAAGTACTCTATCAATTTCCCATGAATCTCCACCAATGTTATACTCCCCCAGTACATTTACTGAGTGCTGCTTATGCTTATGTGTTCCAGTTCCGATTATATCGCTCATAACAGTATTATTTGCTATATGATGACCTGCTGATTGAGTTACTCCTTTGTAGCCTTCACAACTAAAAGCAAGTACCGGTATACCATATTTCTTCTGTGATGCAGATGCAACTGCCTGTATATCATCACCTATAAGGCCAACAGGGCAAGTTGCATATATTCCTACAGCTTTTGGATGAAAAATTTCAACTGCTTCATCTATAGCTTTCTGTAATTTACCTACACCACCAAAAACTATATTTTGTTCCTGCATATCAGTACCAAAAACATATTCATTAAAATTTTGTCCGCCCTCACTAGCTTTTGATTTAAATCTTCTACCACCCCAAGTGTAGAAGGAACATCCTACTGGTCCATGAGTTATATGAACCATATCTTTTATAGGACCCATAACAACACCTTTACATCCAGCATAACAACAACCTCTAGCAGTAATTACACCTGGTATAGTTCTTATATTGGCTGCAATAACAGGATTGGAATCTTCTTTTGTCTTTACAACCATATGCTTTTTTCTTTTCTTATAAGTTTTAGACGGATATGGCTCCAAAACTTCATCTATAATCTGACTCCATTCTTTTTTCATAAAATCATCCTTTCATAAAAATTAAATAGCCGCATCTCCAATTTCTTCTGTTCTTATCCTTATTGAATCAGTAACTGGTATTACAAAAATTTTCCCGTCTCCAGGATTTCCCGTTCTATTTGTTTCTATTATAGTATCCACGATCTTTTTTACATCTTCATCTTTTGATAATATAATAACTAATCTTTTAGAAATAAGTCTGTGTACTTCAGATATCTGTTCTGCAATTTTTTTATCTTGTATAGCTGATATGTCTTCCCCTGTCATATAATCTTTAATTAAAGAAAAATCAATCTTTTTCTTGCCACGTCCAAGAACTCTTTTACATGTTATAGAAGGAAATCCAATTTCAGCAAGAGCCTCTTTAGTCTTACCTATCATGTCCATTCTAATAATAGCCATAATTTCTTTCATGTTAGACCCTCCTATAATTTATTTGCTCCTGAACTTATCGTATATGCTTCTTCTACAGGAGTTATAAATATTTTTCCATCTCCAAATGCTCCCTTGGTTCCAGTTTTCGCATTTTTGGTAATTATTTTTACTATGTCATCTTTATCCTCATCTCTTATTACTACTAAAAGCATCTGTTTTGGAATTTCATCATAAAATATATCTCCTACTTTTACACCTCTCTGTTTACCTCTGCCCACTACATCAAGTTTAGTAACTGCTGGAAATCCTGCATCACATAATTCAGAAAGAACAGTAGCTGTTTTATCTGGTCTTATAATAGCCTTTATCATCAACATATTGCACATTCCCCTTTTCTGTGTTAAAATATATCAGGTTAGAATTTAGCCCATTCTAACATTATTTGTGAATCTCCTACCTATATATTTATGGTAAGAGATTCAATGCCTTATTCCTTACATAAATATTTTCATTAATATAATTAAGCATCCATAAGACCATGTTCCATTAATATGGCTTCTAACTCCTCTTGAGCCATAGGTTTTGGTACTACAAACATATCATTTCCATCTATAGCCTTAGCTAATGCCCTATATTCATCTGCCTGTTTAGCTTTTGGATCATATTGTATAACAGTCTGTTTATTTATTTCTGCCTTTGTAACCTCTGGACTTCTTGGTACAAAGTATATTAACTGACTGCCTAATTTTTTAGCAAATGAATCAAGTAATTCATATTCATTGTCAACCTTTCTGCTGTTACATATAATACCACCTAATCTAACTCCACCTGAGCTAGCAAATTTGTATATACCTTTTGATATATTGTTTGCTGCATACATTGCCATCATTTCTCCGCTGGCTACTATATATATCTCCTGGGCTTTACCTTCACGTATTGGCATAGCAAAACCACCACAAACAACATCACCTAATACATCATAGAAAACATAATCCAAGTCATCAGTATAAGCTCCTAATTGTTCCAGCATATTAATTGAAGTAATTATACCTCTTCCTGCACATCCGACTCCAGGTTCTGGACCACCTGATTCAACACATTTTATGTTGCCATATCCTGCTTTTAATATTGAATCTAGATCTACATCGTCTCCTTCTTCTCTTAGTGTATCCAGAACTGTCTTTTGAGCTAGTCCACCTAAAAGTAATCTTGTTGAGTCTGCTTTTGGATCGCAACCTACCACCATTATGTGTTTACCCATTTCAGCCAATCCTGAAGTAAGATTTTGTGTTGTTGTAGATTTTCCAATTCCACCTTTTCCATAAATAGCTACTTGTCTCATTTTTCATTCTCCTTTTACTATAAATTTTAGTATTTAATAATTTGCTAAAAATTATGTGTTTAATAATTTATAACAAAATATATCACATATTATTCAAAAAGACAATACTCAAATTAACGATTTATCAAGAACTATTTTTATGATAACCTTATCAGCAGAATGTCTCACATAAATATTAATCCATTAATTTATACTTTATGGATACCATTTATTTATTCATATTATTTTATATATATTTACACATAAATAAAAAAATGGTTTTACCTATGTTTTATTATGTTTTATAATTTTATAAATAAATTTTAAAATATAATTATATTTATAAAAATTTCAATAAAATTTTTATTGAACAATTTAAATTATAAATAAATTTGTATTTTTAATAAATATGTATTAAAATCATTAATAATATCATAATGGTATATGATATTATTAAATAATTAATTTTATTATATACTTATGAGAGGAGATATTATATGTTAGAAAATACAGTTTTAACTCCACAAGAAGTCGCTGAAATGTTAAAAATAGCAAAAAACACAGTCTATGAACTAATTAAAAGAGGCGAATTAAATGGATACAAAGTCGGGAAAAAAATTAGAGTAGATTTAAAAGATGTTGAAATATATAAAAATAAAACAAAAAATAATAGCACCGACAATTTTAATTCTGTGAAAAATGATAAATTAGCATCTTTAAATATTTTTGATCCACAAAATAACAGTAACAGCAGTGAATTAGTAATCTGCGGACAAGATGTACTTCTTGACATATTATCACGTTATATAGAATTTCATTCACCCGGTATTAGAACTTTTAGATCCTATGTAGGAAGTTATAATGGTTTGCTTGCATTATATCTTGGTAAAGTTCAAGTGGCTACTTCCCATTTATGGGATGGTGATACAAATCAATATAATATACCTTTTGTAAGAAGATTAGTTCCCGGTATCCCTACTGTAATAATTCATTTAGCCTGTAGAATGGAAGGTTTTTATGTTCAAAAAGGAAATCCTAAAAATATTAAGACATGGGAAGATTTAAAAAGACCAGATATAAGCATAATAAATAGAGAAAAAGGTTGTGGAGTCAGAATTCTTTTAGATGAACACTTACGATTACTTAACATTGAAGGCACTAATATAAGTGGTTATAATAGAGAATGTTTCTCGCATCTTGCAGCGGCAAGTAATGTTGCCAGAGGTGGTGCAGATGCAGCTATAGGAAATGAAAAAACTAGTCTGCAAGTAAAAAATATAGATTTTATACCCCTTCAGAAAGAAAGATATGAATTAGTGTTAAAAAAAGAGGATTTAAATAAACCTCTTTTTAAATCAATAATAAATATATTACGCTCGGACGAATTTAAATCTGAACTTTTAGGAATTGGTGGATATGATCTCACTGAAACAGGAAATATTATAGCTGAGCTATAGCTAAAAATCACAGTTAATATTAACTGTGATTTTTTTATTTTATTATTGTATTTAATTGTTATTATTTTAACTGTTCTCAGTTAACTAAATCGAATAAATATATTCTTCATATTTCAAATATAAGCATATAAAATATATTTATAATGTATTTATATGTATAAGACAAAAATTCTCTTACAATCCAAATACGCTCAAAATAAATAACATATAAAAATTTTTATAACTAAATCTGTAAAATTTGCCTATATATTAAATTATCCTTTAGTAATATATGATAATACTCATAACTATATTTCACATCAGTACTAATAATTATAACTTGAATTATTTTATTGATCGTTTTTATAATAGTATAATATATTTTTAAAATATAATTATTTAACAATTACTGGTTATGAATTTAACAATTAACTTTTATTATTTACATACTTTTTTACCTGAGAATATTTATAATCTATATCCCACTGTTTATACATAACATCCTTACGATGATTTTCTAAATTATAATTTTTTTTCAAATAGTCCCCAAAATCCATTGTAACCTTACTGGCACCCCATATATTTACATGCCCTGAATTATTCATTTCATTCTTAAAATCAAACTTTATTTCATCCAACATGTCATTATAATTAATAAATGGAATATTATTCTGATTCGCAATTTCAGATACTTTTTTAAATAGTTGAGGCTGTTGTTTAGACCAATCATTCGAATTGCCCTCAGAATTATAATCAAATGGAGTATTTAACAAAATTAATTTCAAATTATTGTCCTTACATAATTTTATAATTTTATTTAGATAAATTAAGGATTTAGGTGGAAGAGCTACAGTACTATAAATTTTTTTTAGTTTCACATTTTCAGTAGAATTGTTCTTTCCATATCTATTAGTACCAGCCTCAAATCCTTTTGCATAATAATTTTCATCACTGCTATAATTAAAATCTTTTTTTGTAAGCTCTTTCCATCTATTATGATATTTCAAAATAGGTAACAAATAACTTAATCTATCTTCAAAAGGAATGCAATTTTGTATTGTTTCTAATTTATTTATAGAAAATTTCATATTATCAACAGCATTACTTATATATCCTTTATCACCATATTCAGCAGTTCTAGCTAAATAATATGCATCAACTACTGCGATAGAAACTTTATGTTTCTTTAAAATTTCTTTTAACATATAATAAGTAACATCTATAGATTGACCACCTGTTGCATAGTTAAAACTTGTTATACCATAATTATGCCATAATACATTCGGATCTATGCCACCATTCATATGACTTCCACCCATTAAAACTACATCATATGAATTTCCAGTATGATTGTACAATCCTTCAATTAATTTACCACGATGGCTGGTTTTTAATATAAATGCTGGTGTAATAATATTAATAATTATCAATAAAAAAGTTATAAAAACAACACCCTTTATAACTGCCTTTTTAATCACACATATTCCTCCTTGTATAATGTGGTTATAAC
>NZ_APMH01000046.1 GCF_000359585.1 Clostridium tyrobutyricum DSM 2637 = ATCC 25755 = JCM 11008
TTTCTATTGACTTTTACTAGCTGGTCTAAAAATCCCACACAATATGTCAAGAATGCTGCACCAAAATTATTAAATACCGTTATAATAGATGATGCAGCTGGTACATTTTCTTTTCCAACTTCACGTATTATATATCCTTGGATAGCAGGATATATAAGAGACATGGATATACCCATTATTCCAAAACCTATCAATGCATTAAAGATACTTTTACCTGATAATATAATAATGATTCCAAATATACTCATAATTACAGCAATAATAACGAATTTCAATCTGCCCACTTTTTCTAAAATTTTATCTCCAAAAAATCTACCTATAGTAAATAGGCTCCAGAAGCATATGAGGACATTTGGAACTTCTAACTTACTTAGCCCATAAAAGTTTTCAAGAAAACGTCCTGTCCAATTTCCCGTTCCTATCTCCGTTCCCTCATAGACTAATATTGCTATGGCAAGAAGAAGTATCATAGGAGTCTTTATCAATTGAAATGGGCTCTTTCCGTTAGAAGCTTTATCAGTATCGTTTTGTATCCCTTTAAGTTGGGCAGCATAAATAAAATATATCCCTATGATTACTATATGTATAATATAAGTATAATTAAAAAGTATACCTCTGCTTAATATGAATTTATCTATTGGCAGGCTTATAATTCCACCTAAGCCTACAAAAGCATTGGCCAAACTAAATTTCTGATACTTTTTAGATAATAAAGAGAGAATGGTACTTAGTATTAAAGTACCCATACCAACTGTAAATCCAGATATAAAATATCCTATTAAGAGTAAATAAAAGCTTCTTGAAACAATAATTATAAAGCTTGAAATAATAGCAAAAGAAAATCCTAAATATAAGGATTTTTTAAGTCCAAGTATATACATTATTTTACTTCCTAATATACTCATTATAAATGATGCAAAGAATATCATAGATGGAAGCAATGCAATAATATCATTGGACACATTGTAAGTCATTTTTATAGTTGTTATAAATGGTGCTAATGTATTGTAGAATAATGACATAAAAAAGAATCCTGCAAAAACAATTGTCATATTCTTGAAATCTCTATTCATATTTATTCCCCTCCTAGATTTTAACTTTCCAATTTATTTATATTTTTATTCAATATATTATCTTTTATTTATTTGGGAAATAAACTACTCTCACAATACAGGATTCTTGCTGTTCTTTTACACATTAAAAAGTCCTGGAGTTTATCCAGAACTTCTTTCTATTTTTTGATTGGTCTATATCCTGCCGCTTGTGCCTGTGCTTCGGTATCAAAATATTCTTCTGCTTTAGTTCTATTATAATATAGATCTCCATATAAATGATAAACTTTTTCACCCTTGGAATTTATATTTCCTTTTATTTTTCCATTTCCGGAAGAACTTAATATACCGCCGTTTTCACTAACTGAGTTGTTCGAACTGCCACTGCTTGAATCTGACCTAGGTGTATAGCTTTCAGAATTACTGGGAGATGTACTTTGGTAATTGCTACTACTTGAGCTCGATGGAGAACTTATTCCATCTCCCTTCGTGGTTCCATTAGGATTTACACCCCATAATCCTCTTTTATTTTCTCTAGCTTCACCACAAAACTTTCTAAAATAATCTGCATATTTTATATTTGGCTGAATTGTCATTTGTTCTGCATATCCATTTGAAGCAAGAATAGCATTAAACATTTTAGATCTAATTTCACTTTCATTTATTGCTGTAGGTGGTGAAATCCATATATATCTCAATAGCCTTCCATACTTGTCCGTAGTTCCTGCATCACTTTCAAGATATATAGTTTTTCCATATAACTGTGATTTTGTATAATTGCTGGCCTGCTCTCCATATTGCTCATGTTTTGTAGTAGATTCTGGAGTATTGACTCCTATAAATCTGACTTTTTCATACTGGCCATTTTCCAACATCACGCCAATAGTATCCCCATCCGTATGATGGGTTACTTTAGCTTTTTGGAGTTTTATTGGTGATGTTGTAACTGAATTACCTGAATCCTTAATTTGTGATGTACCTGCAACACTTTTGGAAACTGAACTTTGTGTTGTCTTCTGATTAGGTTTATTTTGGCTATTAACTGTAGAAGAATCTGAGCATCCGATAAATGTGAATAATAAAATTATTATAACAGATGATATCAAGAACTTGTTTATAAAACTTCTTTCTATCATTTAATATTCCTCCCCATTAATATATTCAGTCCATATTGTAACAAATTGTTCATATCTTGTCCACTTTATGACAATATAATACTTGACATTTGTACAACAGTATATTTTTAACACATTGTTTCAATTGTGAATATTATGTACATATAACTATATTTAGGTGGCATGTTAAATATTATTTTATTTATATCCACATATTTACTGTTACAGAGCTGAATATAATATAATTATAAATACAAAAACTCATACTCTTACATTATTTAAAGACAATATTATTTACAAAAATTATAAAGTGGCAGTGGGAAAACCATCCACTCCAACTCCTAAAGGAAATTTCAAAATAATTAATCGGGTCGTAAATCCAGGTGGTCCATTTTGGGCAAGATGGCTCGGCTTAAATACACCAAGTGGAAACTATGGAATTCATGGGACAAATAATCCTTCTTCAATTGGGAAAAGCGTTTCTAATGGATGTATAAGGATATTCAACAATCAAGTTATTGAATTAAGCAATATTGTTTCTATAGGTACATCAGTAAAAATAACATAATGTAGTTTTCAAGTAAAACAATCTACAAACAAGAAAAGAGTCTGTATAATTTGAACCGACCATTGTCAATACAACATCTGACACGTGACATTGATTGTGTCATTCCCTGTTTTTCCAGTTTATTTTGAAATACACAGTTTGTATAATCGACTAAAGAAAATGGATTACTCCCTTTCCCTCGTCTAAGAACCGTATGTGAGAGTTTCCCGCTCATACGGCTCAAGCATTCCTTCACCATTTAAAGTAATCTTTATCTATAAAAGGATTCTTTGAAATTTTTAAATTAGTATGTCTGATTATTTCCATTCTTCTTAGATTAATCAGGCTATATTCACCCGATGAGAATAGCCATCTCTTGCCATTCTTTTCATGCCAGTATTTGTTCAGTCTCCACCAACTGTTTTTGGTCTGTGTTTTGCCCATTGTTTTAGTAGAAGATATATAGTATTGTTAATATAAGAAAAAGTATGGCTTGCTACAACATGTCTGTGATAATTAGTCCATCCTCTAATTATGAGGTTTAATCTTCGGGTTATTTCTGATTGGGTTATAGCTTTTCCCTCTTTAAGGATGACATTTGAACATTTTTGTATCATGGTTTTTATAGAGTCCTTTGATGGTTTCACAATTAGTTTACCTTTAAATTTTCGGAAATTCCAACCAATAAAATCGAAACCATTGTCTATGTGTGTAATATTTGTCTTTTCATCTGATAAGGTCAGTCCTCTTGTTTTAAGAAAAGAACTAACTAAATCCTTTACTTCTTCTGCAATTTCCTTTGTTTTTGCAGTGATTATAAAATCATCTTGGATCGTAATCCTTGAGTTTCATATCGCTATTATACCTCAAAATCCATCTATGAAGTGTTTCAATTGACTTAATTCCATACTTTCCGGCTAAAGAATATATAGATCCTCTGCCATCTATATATTCTTCTACAACTTTCAGTTTAAAAGATTTTGTGTAAACTGGATTTTTTATTGCAGAAAGAAGGCTGTCAGGCCCATGCTTTCGATAAGAACTAATCCAATATCTCATATTTCCATTAACACTTTTAAGACCAAGGTCCTGAGCAATCTGCTGTAAAGAACGTTCACCATTAATGTAATCTTCACATGCTTTTACTTTTACATCAAAAGAATATTTTGGTTTTCTAGACATAGAAAAACCCTCTTAAAGTAGTTTTGGTTATTTTCCATGTCTACTTTAAGGGGATCATATCAATTAATTAAGACTCTTTTCTAACTGTTTTATATTTTGATTTACTTTTATCACCTGGATTTATATACTCAAAATCTCCATTTGAATTTTTCTTTATTCCTAATTTTACATACTCCTTATTTTTAACTTTATACTTATTAGCCATAGTTGCCACCTCTAAATTAGTATATATGATAATATAATTTTTATACTTAATATTCTTTTACCTTAATTACATTACACCTAAATGTCTAATATATGGAAAGTTGAAATTTTATATCGATATATCCATCAAAAATAATCATATAATGATTGGGTCCAAATTATTCTTTAGTTATAAAAAAGAAGGTAGTTAATCTTCCTTCTCAGTATCATTTTTCTCAATTTCATCATTAACATTTTTATCATTGGCCTTACTAAGTAAATAACTAAAGTCAGTTAGTTCTATTTTTTTTCCCTTATTATTTTTACGTCCCAAACAAATCACCTCTTACTTATAGTATAACCCATATACACATGTTATAACACCTATTTTTTCAAGCATGCTATTAAGTTATTATTGGCGCTAGTATAAAAATGTGGACACAAAAATTCGAACGATATAAAATAAAAGAAAGGGAGTGTCTGCACAGTGTCAAATAGATCTAAGAGATATACTGAAGATTTCAAAAATACAATAGTTGAGCTTTATAATTCAGGTAAAACCCTGAGTGAATTAAACAGCGAATATGGCGCATCTAAATCAACAATAAAATTATGGATTAAAAAGGCAGCACCAATCAGGAGCGTTTCAACAATTTAACTCCTATCGAAGTAAGAAATGCTGCATTGCAAAGTGAACATCCAATCCAGTATCCCATTCCAGAAAATAAACGAATACAAGCCTATAAGGCAGAATTGGAAGCAAAGAAACAAAGTGCATAAGAAATGCGACCAGCAATGTGGGAGCATCAACTTATATATTTTTAATTATTTAAACTGTCTACTTGACAGAGGTCGGTTCAAAGTTACGGATGCTTATTTGTACATTTTTACTTTTAAAAACCAAAAAGCGTGTTGATTTTTATAAGAAATTATTAAAACAACTGAGTATTACTTAGGTACATTCATTGCCCCTATACATATAATCAATACTGATACAATCATAATTTTAACTTTTTTACTAAATCTAAATCCGGAAATACATTTTAATAAACTTTTCAATTATTTGTCTCTTATTCTAATATCTTAATTACATTGTAATAATTGATTTACTTCTTGCCCATTTTATTACAATTAAAAGACTTGCATCCAATTATAAGTAAATACAGTAACTGAAATCATTAGTTCTGCATAAGCTATATTAAATAATTATAGTGAGGCATAATATGAAAAAATTTCAAAGCTTTTATGGCATTGTTATTAAGATTGATGATTTTTTAATAGATGAAACAGGTAAATCAGATGGATGTTATAAATTAATGTCTGTACAAGACTCAAATAGAAATGTAGTTAATTTTGTAATATCACCATCTACTTACTTTGTAGATCATGAGATTATACAAATAGGTGATATTATAATTGGATTCTATAATGCTAATGCAGCCGTACCATTAATTTTTCCACCACGATTTAGAGCAATTGTAATAGCAAGAGATACACCATATAGAAATGTAAAAGTAGACTATTTCAATAATGAATTGATAAATACTGATAATACATTAAAATTAAATATCTCATCCAATACCCAAATATTGCTTGAAAATGGACAGCTATTTACTAAAAGTCCTAATAATCGTAATCTAATAGTTACTTACGGTCCTACTACAAGAAGTATCCCAGCCCAGACTAATCCTTATAAAATTATAGTAATGTGTTCCTAATATATTAAATATAAAGCATAAACACACTCTTGAAACTATATTTTTAACTAAATTATTACTCCTTAAACTTCCAGTATAATAACTTTGATTATGCACATTATAATTATATAAGGTTATCAATTTATTAATATTTGATATTTACATAAGCTAAAATATCATGCTTAAATATGTTGATATATACCTTTATACTGGGGATGACGAATCCCCAGTGCTTAAAAATACTTTATTAGTAATTTTGATTTATAAGATTATTGCTCATATTAACCATTATTATGTTAGGGTTTTATTCCTAAACTTCCAATTTTTAAAATGCAAGACACCGTAAAATTCTTTTGAATAGTACTGTGTCTTGCATTTCTTGGATTTAAGCAATATATAAAATTATCAAATAAAAATATTTACACTTGATAACATTCATGATACTATTATACGAAAGATAGATCTGTATTAATACAGTTTGGTTATCATTTTCTACTATTTCACTATAACATTTTTATCTTCTGTACATATTTTTTCTAATTTATCTCTTAAAGTTTTCTTTTGGACGATAGCAAAAATAAGCGTCCTTAATAAAGTATGCTTATTTTTCAACATGTTTATTTAGTATGTAGTGGCAAGTTGCACTTAAGTTTATGTACCCTGTAACCACAGGCACCAGTTTGATAATTACCATTACTTTTCTTCATATATGTAAAATCATTATTTTCATTGTCTCTAAGGTATTTCCTTAGGACAGTTATTATTATATATGGTATTTGTTACATCTTAGTGTTGTATTGGTTAACTATTTGTAAACAATTTACACCATCAAGTGGTATTAACGATAGAATTGTTCTTAATGTTCATGCCAACTAATATAATCTAAGTAAAATATTTAGGCAGTCACCAATAAACCCTTGCTGGTAATGTGTTGTCAGCTTATTTACACATTGCTGGTATTAATTCTATTAGTAACAATTTCACGAATTTTAAATACTATATTTATTAGACAGAAGTTTATATCTATACTAAATAAATTAAGGAAGTGAATAATATATGGCTGCATTACCAGTAGATTTTGATACACCACAAACTGCTTCTGGACAATTAGTTACAATAACAGGGACTGTACCCGTAGGAGCTAGTTTCGTTGAAGCAGTTCAATTAGATGTTCTTAGAGCTGACGCTAGTCATGAGTATTTCTCTATGTCTGTTGTTTATGACAATTCAACAGGTACAACCCCATTAGCTGTTAATGATACTCTTAACCTTGCAATTGTTCCAAAATTAGAAACAGATGAAACTGTAACATTAACGAGTTATGGGTCATTAAAAGCTCAAATAGTTCAGTCATAATATAAATATATAGATGACCAAAGCATGAAAATGTTATTGGTCATCTATTTTATCATTTTAAATTGGAGGTGATATCCTTGGATACTTTTATGATTCCAGCAAGTAAAAGTCTAACATTGACTGATAAAATTCCAAATGGGAATATTCAAGACTGCAAAATGATCGTAGGATGTGATGGCGAATTTGAGTATCATAGTTTACTTTATTTCAATATTTCTTCATTACCAAATAATATTATAGTAACCAAGGCGGAATTAACACTCTTTAAATGTGATTGTTTTTACGATGATAAGAGCGCTGAGTTTATACTATATCCAATATACGACCATTTCAGCTTATACACTACTTATTTTAGAATTCCATCAACGGATAAATTTAGTGGAACCAAGTTTTATCCAATGATATCAAAATCAACAATTGCTATAGATATAACTCATATAGTTTCTTCATGGATTAAAAATATTTCATCAAACAAGGGTATAATGATTTCTAATATATGGAACAACTATATAGCAAGCTTTGGCTCAGCATTAGCAAAAAAACAACATATAGTTCCTTTTATAACTATTGCTTATGAACATAATAGTACCGAATACGCTAAAAATAGCAAATCACATTGCAGTCATGATTTTCATCTATCAGTACAAATAGTTAATAGTTGTAATCCTATTATTTCTCCAAATCCTAGTTTAACCGAAGTCATAGCAACTGGAACAATTGAACAACATTCTATATTTGTAGTAATAATAGAATTAGTTGTAACGAGAGATAATGGTACTATTGATAAATATTATGTTTCAGATGAATATATCAATTCTACTGATGAACCACTGAATATTAATAAGACATATTCAATTCCTGTAGTACCTGCACTTAATACATGTGATTTAGTAACAAGTGCTAATATTTACGGCGCTTATAGGGGTTACGCCAGCATTTAGAACAAAACCCAATCTAAGATATAAATTGATATAAAACATACTTTTTAACTACTCTAAACCAATATCATCCATAGAAAAGTATCGTAATATTAAATACACATTAAAGTAGGATTTGTCAGTTCTATTGGCTGTGCACTTATAAAAATAAATTAAAAAGAGTATCCCTATATTCCTTATTATCATGGAAGACCGATAACTTTATACTATGGATGATGAATCCCCCAGTGTTTAAATAATTGTAGTTCTCCTATAACCATTGCTGTGCCAGGATTTCACCCCCGGCTTTTTTATTTGAAATATAAAATTGCTGTAAAAATTCATCTAAATAATACGTTGTTGTAAAGAATTATTATTTTTTAATTATGCTGTTGAATAAACAATACTAAAATCAACATGAAACAGTAACTTTATTTTACCTTTGCAATATCAGACATAGTTTGGGCACTTTGAGTTATTTGTTCCAATGTAGCAGTTATTTCTTCAGTTGCAGCTGATTGACTTTCTGAAACAGATTGAACTTGATTTACTATATTAAAAATATTTTTGATATTTTTATTCATTTCTAATAATATTTCTGAAATTTTCTTTGATGATTTACTACTTGATTTAGCCAACTTTCTCATTTCATTTGCAACAACTGTAAAGCCCTTGCCTTGCTCGCCTGCTCTAGCTGCCTCTATAGCTGCATTAAGCCCCAATAAATTTGATTGTGAAGCAATATTCCCTATCATACTTATTATTTCATTGCTTTCTGATATCTCTTTTTCTGTTTGTTGTGTAATTTCCGCCAGATTATCTATCATGTTAAGCAACTTTTCTGCTCCTGCATTAATCTCTTCAATACTCGCACTAGTCTCTTCAAGAGAAGAAAATAAGGTGTCTGCTGATTCCTCAACTTTAAATTGTTCATCTAGACTTTTTCCTATACCAATACCACCTATAACATTTCCATTGGAATCCTTAATTGGATATGTAATTTCTTTAAACGAGATTCCAAATATCTCTTTAGAAACTATTTCACTATATGATTTACCATCTTTAAGTGTTTTATATAACATGATATCAGTTGGTACGCTACTGCCTATATTTATTTTTACATCTAGAGCATCTCCTGGTCTATAGGATAAAAATGTTGTAGTATCTGCAATGGCTACTGCTATATCCTCACGCAATATATCTTTAAGTTTTGGCATAACGTGTAAGTAGGCTTCTAAGATCCCTTTTTTTAACATAATAATTCTCCTCCAAAATAGATTTTAACTTGTATCGATATTATTCGACAAAAAATGATTATTTCCTGTTGATTTTATTTATTTTGCTATATAATAGAGAAATTATCATTTAAATTTATTTTGCTTTTGCGATTATCATACTATATAACTATCCTTAAAACTTCTTTAAAAAAACACCCTAATTAAAGGATGTTTTTTTTAATATATTGTTGGGGGAACAACAATTTATCTAGTGGCAGTTGCACTTAAGTTTAATGTACCCTGCAACCACAGGCACCAGTTTGGTAATTACCATTACTTTTCTTCATATATGCAAAACCATTACTTTCCTTTTTCCTGAGGTATTCCTTAGAACACTTATTATTCTATATGGTTTTTATTACAACTTAATGTCATATTTATTAATTATTTGTAACAAAATATAACATTTTATTAATAAAAAAATAAACATTCGATATCTAATAAAATGCTTATCTTTTCCTCAAAGTATGTTTACTTAGGACATATACCATTATATGTGTAATTTATTTTCATAAAAAGCATTTACTATTAATTATTGTTAAAAAATAACCTATTATAAGTTCTTATCCGTATTTCGTTTATTTTGATTTTACTCTTTATAAATAACCATAGCAATATATTTTTATTTTACCCTGTAATGGCCAAATTTATGCATAAAATAATATTGAAATTATTTCTTTTATACAAACAAAAGTAAGCATCTGAGTGGTTGACTCAAAATGCTTACTTTTGTTATAGTGAATTATTGTGGTAATGGTATCTATATTCAGCTTCAGTTACTATTTTAACTTTACACTGTTAAGAGCATATTAACTGCAAATTAATATCCCTTAATCTATTATCCTGGCCCTATATTTCTCAAACGGACTTACAAACCTCTTTGGTTATATTATAGAATAGCGCTAGAAATATTCTACTATTATATCGCATTCAAATATTCTTCTAATTCTTGTTGAGTTAATTCCACTGTTATAATCATATCATCAACTCCTGTCATCCATAATAAATTAAATTTCCGCACATACTATAAATACTTTTCATATTGTTCTTATACTTAACCAGGGATTTTACCCCCTGGTTTTTTCCTTATAATTTCTTTGTTTTTGGAATATAAAAACTGGATTGGATCTTTATATTCAAATTACGAATTGAAGTTACATATTGATTAATATTGACATAAAAAGCCACTTTTGATATACTGTGTTGTGTTAGTGATAATGATACTCATTATCACTATTTTTATTAAAGGAGAATTGCTTTGAAATCAATGTCAATTAACTTAACCGATTTAATTAGAAAATATTCTCGTATTATACTTCAAATTGCCTTCTTTAGTTGTCTGATATTTAAGTTTGAATATGGAGTTGCTATTTGGATTCTGATTTCATTATTATCCATGTTTTTGGGGAGAATATACTGCGGCTTTTTTTGTACTTGGGGAACTTATCAGGAATGGATAGGAATGCTTGGTAAAAAAATTTTCAAACATAAATTTGACACTTTTATCCCTAAAAAGGTGGATAATGTTCTGAGCTGCTTTCGCTATGTGGTAATGATTGCCTATGCCTTTTTTGCTGAATCATTTTTTACATCAAAAATAGTTGCAAACTTAGGTGGGCCAAATACAGATGCGCTTGTAAACATAATATTTTCAAGAAAAATTGTTACTGTATCTGTAATAATTTCTCTCTTCATATTTACAATTTTATCTCTTCTTATAAACAGGCCTTATTGTAAATACCTTTGCCATGGATCTGTAGAAGCAGGAGCACTAAGCTTTGCAAAAATTTTTAAATTGAGAAGAAATCCTAACATTTGCGTAAACTGTCACAAATGCGAAAATGTATGCCCTATGAATGTACCCATAACAAAGATGGAAACAGTATATGATAGATACTGTATCTCCTGTTTTCAGTGTATCGGGGATAGAGGATGCCCTAAAAAAGATGCACTTTATTTGGACATGCATCCTATAAAAACGTTCTTAAAAGAAAAAAATAAGAAATACTCAAAAGAAGATAAAATCAATCATGTGGTTCAAAAAGATATATAATTTGAGGAAGTGATATTTTCATGAAAAGTATATGGGATATAGTAAGCAATATTGTAGTAGTCTCAGCTATACTACTGAATATATTAATTAGTATGAAATGGTTTAGAAAATCACAGGATAAAAATAGGAGAATATATAAAGTATTACGGACTATGCAAGTTGTCAGCATAGTTTTCATATGTATATATACAGTTTCAAATCTACAGTATTATGTAGGACAGATTGTTCAAGGTGGTAAAACACATACTCTTTTAAAAACGCTGTTTTTCACTATTGAATAAAAATAGTATATTAAAGGTAGCACTAAACCAAAATATTTGATTTATATGCTTCCTTTTTTATTTTGCAAACAGTGAAAATCTAACTTCTAAATAGCTGTTTGCAATTACAAGAATAATTTAATTTTCTTTCAAATAACAATAAAACCATAAAACTGAGTCTATATTTTACTAGCCTGTATCCATTCTTCCCGATTAGATATATTTTTAATAATTTCTCTTTTCTCCCTGTAGCAGCTTGCTGACTTATTCCAAGCTTCATTCCTACCTGCTAGCCTGCTTTTCCATGTTTGTATTTTTCCTCCAAGATCCCATAATCCTCAATTCTTAAATTCTTAATGCAATCTACTAATTGCACTTAGCAATAATCATTCCCACTGGAATTTCATTTATATTTATACTTTTAAGTGATTCTTTAATAATTGGATTCTTCAAAGCCTATTTATCTATGTTTTGCCTGCATGAATAAGCAAAGATCCGCGATATTTTGTTCTCCATAACCTAGTTTCTATATGTTTATCTCCTAAGGTTATGAGTGAATCCCAAGATTGTATTATAGTCAAAACTTTCATAATTTCACTTCCTGTCATGTATAATAATTGTAATTCCGAACATACTATAAATGTTTTCCCCCATATTTGTTTTTATGCATTACCAGGATTTTTCCTCATGGTCTTTTTTATTTTATATAATACATAAAACTTCCAGCATAATATACCTGATTTCTGTACATCCTATTTCATATAAGGTTATTAATATATTGAATATATTAATATTTAATGTTTACATAAACTAAAATATTATGCTGAAGTATATTGGTAGTTACCTTTATACTGGGGATGATGAATCCCCAGTGTTTAAATAATTATAGTAATCTTTAACTATTGCTATGCCAGGATTTCACCCCTGGCCTTTTTTATTTAATTTACGAATTGACTTGCACATAATAATTTTACTTTAGTTGTTCAAATCTATATAATATTCTTATAAATTATATTTAAGGAGTGATTCTATGCCACTTATAAAAATTGAAGGTCCTAAAATTACAAAAGAACAAAAAGAGCAGCTTGTAAGCGAACTTGTAACTTCCGCAAGTAAAATTCTTAATATTCCTGAACAAGCCTTCGTTACTCTTATAAAAGAAAATAAGTTGGAAAATATTGGCTCAGGGACTCAATTATTATCCGATAAATAAAAGTAATTCTTATAAATGCTAGGTATCCATAACCCTCTGCTCCATACTTACTTATCATTGCAGGTATTTTGGGATCATTTCTGGCATTATAGTCATGCAAGAAATAATAAGTCTCTTTCATAATTTCTCCTCTATATTAAAATTTTAAAGCAGGATGCCAGAACGGCACCGGCACTCTACTTTAAAATTTTTCAATCATTACACTTATCTAGTACAAATCAAAATATCCCTTCTAGTCTCAAGTTCCATCTGTCTATATTCTTCATCAATTTCAAAATCAAAAGGGTAAATCACTATCATTTACTGTTGGAATATCATCCTTTGATGCTTCATTAGGAACATTGTTATCAGGTTTACTGTTTTTACTGCTAAGAACCATTGAACATGCTTTTCTCATGGAAGCATCCTTGGCATTTTTAGCTAACCATTCAATATAATCTGGAGCCTCAGACATTATATGTCCAAGTGTCTTACCTTTGTGTTTTCCAAACTTAACTTGAATGTTTACTACTTCATCAGCTTTCATATTCTCTATATTTTCTCTTTCCTGAAGCTGAGTCATATCCTCAATATCCTGAGTAAATATTTCTGAGAGACTTGCTACTGTAAGTGTTGCATCTATCTGGGCTCTTTTCTTTGCCATTTTAAGTATTGTGTTAGCCTGACTGCATATATCATCATTTTCAATTTTATATTTTGTAATTCCATAATTGTTCGTTTTAGCTTTTAAAGTACTTGTATCTAATCCTATAGAAAGTTCCTCTTCTTTTACCCATCTCCAACGATATTTATCTTCTTTAGAATTGCAGCTTCCAACACCTTCAGTTATCTTCTGACCATTCTTTCTTAATATGCACTTGATGGTATATGCAAATACTCCCTTGTCATAATCCTCAATTTTCTCAATTATGTCATATTCACTTGTAAGTCCCATGAGCATGAGTATTTTTTCCGCACCTGGCTTAAGTAAGGTTGGCTTTGTAACTCCTCCAATTTCTCCATAATCATGTCCTCTTTTTAAAGTTTTCTGAATTATTGATTGAAACTGTGCTATCTTACCTAATGTATTTCTTATTTCTCCTATTTCTAAGCTATCCAATAAACTTATTACTTTGTTTTGAGGTCTAACTAATGTGGTTTCCATAAATATTTCCTCCTATCTAATTCTTAAGCTTTCATTCTGTGCTATATCGACACCATTTACTTCCACACCAATTTTTATATCTTGCAAAATTAATTTTTTATCAATCTTAGGTTCTTGAGGAACTAAATACTTTCCTGGAATTGATTTGGAGTCTTTTACAATTACTTGTTTAGGATTTCTTTGTATTGCAAGTGTAAATAACTTTCCTTGTATTTTCTTTTTTCCAATAGAATTCATTTGATCATAAACATATCTCTTTAATGTTTCTACTCTATTTTCTAAAACACGTTTTCTATCTTGAAGTCTCTTAATTTCATCGTTAATTCCTTCAACATCTACTTTCATACTTCTAATAAGTTTTGCTATATTTTCTACTTTAATATTGAATTCCTCATCTATACCATCAAAAGCTTTCTTTATTTCCTCATCTGGAAATTCCAGGTTGTCCAAAAGTTCCTGAATATTCCTGTATCTACTACCTATATCATATAATTTACTCAACTACCATTTCCTTCTTGTCCACCATTTTAGATACTTGGGGAACACTTATTTCTTGAGCATCTTCAACTACTTCATTTCCCAAAATTTCAATTTCAATTTTAATTATTGCAGGATATTTTTTATAATCCTCTAAGCTTTTTAAGTTTCTAAACTTTTCAAGTAAGAATTTATCAAATTCTTTGTCATTTATCTGAATTCCAAACTTTGATTTTTCCAGTATACAACCATCAGTACTATATTTCATTTTATTTCCTCCTATTTTGAGAATTAAAAATAGATACTCTATTTTAATTTCCCACCATTTTTATTTTTTAAACTTATTTAAAATTTTATTTTAAAATTTATTTTTTTATTAAAAAATTTTCCATATTTGATTTTCCTCTCATTTCACGATAAATTGAGAATAATAAATTTTTACCTTTTTAATTAAAGGCTTTCTTTTTTATATCTATCTAAGACCTTCAAATATTCTTGATATATATCATCTGCAATCCTTAAGCATAGTGCTGCTTGACCAGAACGCATTAAAATCATTTTTGCAGTATTATCAACTACAACGATCTTATTTTTTTCAACAAATTCTAATATTCCATCATTCTCTGAATAATCTTTTATGCAAACATGAGTTTGTAGAAAACTTTCTTCAGGTTTTACAGTTATTCTTGCTACTACTGAAGAATCGTCAGTATCAATCAAAGTTAAAACTATATTTTTATTATTAAAGAATTTATTTTCTCTATATTCCTTAGTTCGGGCACCAGTAAATAAAACTGTACCTTAAATCCCATATATCCTGAAAATTCCATGCTGATTGATATGTAGTTATAGATATTATTCTCCCACTGGAAGGTACGGTAAACTCTATATATACTGCTAATTTATGAAATACTTTCATTTCTTTTTCACCTCACCCCCTTAATAGCAACTCTAACCCTTCTAAAGCAATCATGCATAATAAGTCTTTGATAATCATAAAAGGAGAGGTGCTCGCCTCTCCTAGATTTATTCTTATTTTGTTTTTCAATTTTATCCTTGAGGATATCTTTGACCCTCACACCTCTCCACATTCTTTGAAAAACAAAAATAAGCACCCCAATTATGGGATACTTATTGTGAGTTTAAATTGTTGGGGTAACAATTTATCTGATGGTAGTTGCGCTTAGTTTTATATTCTCTCACACAAGATATAGTATTAAATTTTACGGTTTCCCTCATCGGAACTCCATTTAACTCTGGAGCCAAAGGTTTATCAAAAAAGGAGAATTTAACAGTTACCATCAATTATAATCCCTGGTGCATTATCACAATACCTATTATATTACATTTTGGCAATATTTTAATTCCTATGTAATTTCAATTTAGTTTCCAAATAATTCCTTAAAGACAGCTATTTATGTTTAATGAAAAATTTACCGATAACACATACAATTATAATTAAAGCACTAATAGCAATAGGAATCCCAATAACATTTTTTATATCTATATACATTTTATCCACTTCATCCCTCCCAAAATTTATCATGTTATAAAAATTACAACATACATTAATTCACTGCACTAACACAAGGTTCCCAATTAGCAATATTCCCAATCAGCCTGTGTCCTGTCTTAGTAACAGCACCCTGTGTGTCATATTGAATTTCATACCTATCTGCCAGTCAGCTTTACTATATTTATATTTTTCCTTCAAAAAATCCTGATCTTCAATCCTTAAATCTTTTATATTAACTTCAAGCACAGAATTACTGGATTCCATATTTCATAACCGTTCTTCTATGGCTGCTACCTCAACAACTTATCCATTATACACAGTAAAGTCCTCTCAACATAGGTTTCACTTGTAGGACTTGTCTGAAACCCACGGATGCAAAGAACTTATTTAGAAGTTATAAAAACTTATTAATAAAATCAGGTGTAGAGCATAAAAAATTTCATTGCTTAAGAGACATACTTATGCTTCAAAATTATTTGCAA
>NZ_APMH01000047.1 GCF_000359585.1 Clostridium tyrobutyricum DSM 2637 = ATCC 25755 = JCM 11008
CTGCAACCATAGCTATAAATTCTGAATTTGTAGTCGTTATGTAAGTTATATCAACGGTTTAGAGGGTATTATACAGATTACAATTATCTACATTTATTTTTATGTTTAACGGTTTATATTCACTTCTTAATTTGCTTTAAGTATACAATAAATTCAGCAATAACACAATAAATATTTACATTCTTATACAGCTATCTCTTCTCTTTCTTCTCTTTCCTCTTCCTTATACTTCCAGTAGTAACCTCCAACTACTTTTCTATTACCTTGACAAGCCTGTGATATATTACTGTGATTTATACCTGTTATTCTCTCTGCTTCTCTGGCACCTGCAAACTCTGCAAGAACTTCTTTTGTCGACCTGTCTAACTGTAAGATACACTTACTCAAAGGGTTGTCCATTCCAAACTTTTTCCAATTAGGGTTCTTTCTACCTCTCTGACTATCAGACATCTTCCGTTTTGTCTCCTCTGACCAGTGCAAACCTTTATGTGCTTTCGATATTTTCATCTTAGCTTCATCACTTAGGATATACCCTTCTCCACCTGTGGTACTGTTATAACCATTCTTAAATGTATCTAACTCCTTTATCCAATACTGCTCTAGTCTGTTAAGACTGTCAATATTCTCTATACCTTCTACAATAATCGCCCAGTTAAAGTTATCCCATCCATGTTTACGTATAGCACGATATAATTTAAGGTCAAGTCTTTCTATATCTCTTTTATGCTGTTTCTTTCTTAATTCGAATGTACGCCTTGTCTGTCCTACGTATCTTTTACCATTTACGGTATTCTCTGCTACATATATTATTCCTTTCATATACGGTCACCTCTGTATTATATGTAGGAAAAGAAGTAGGATTGGGACAGAGAATACAAAATTTCTTTAACTTTTTTTATTCCATTTTCGTCTACTCTTTTAAAGAATAATAAAGCTTAATAGTTATATATAGTATATATAGTTAGTGAATTTCAGTCCTTTATAGATTGTCAGAGCTGTTATATCAGTATGTAGCTCGATTGGCTTTGGGTATGAAAATCAGTCCAATAAGGCTTTTATATATATACTGATATTCAGACGACAAAAACAGGGTACCGAAACTCATTCCTTTTACTTATTTACAATATCTGGAATAGCGTTTTAGCAGCAGAAAGCAGATATGTACAAAAATTAATAAAAAGTTTAATATATTGGAAAATACTGTCACTCAGTTATAGACGAAAAAAAGAAGAGAACCCCGTAAGGCTCTCTCTGTTATTGCTTTAATTTATCCAGTTCATTTAATACCGCTTCTACATTTATGTCTGGCTTATTTTTTGACGACTCCGCCACCAATTCCGCCATTTTCTCTGAGTGCTGTAAGAGAACTTGTGCAGATTTTATTTTACTGTTATCTGACGACTTCACAGACTTAAGGATATCCACTAACTTTTCAACGGCTATACTTCTGCCCTCAACCATTTGTCTATTCGTATGTTCAGCCAACAATTTTACGAACACACGACTTTTTCTGACTCTCCCTATCACTCGCCTGTCTAGTCCCGTCGCTTCCTCTATGGCTCTGTTAGAAATAGCGATATCGTTACAAATGTACGGAAGGATTACTGATGATACTTCCAAATCTGAGAAGTGGGAGGATTTTCCGTGTTTTACAGATTTTACGGGAAGTCCAGTTTCCTCGTCAAGTTTTATTTCTTTGCCCTCTAATAACGTGTCAAGGGTTGTGTCTTCATCTTCATTAACAGAACATTTTTTTATTTCATCTAACATTATATAAATCGCTCAACTCCCTGTCTTGCATACTTAAATCTGTTCGTCACGGTACTAGAGTCGATATTTACGTTTATGGCAGGATAAACAATTCCACAATCTGGGTATAGCTTGTTCACTGTTTGTAAGTTTGTGTGAAAATTAGTACCGACCTCAAAATTAGTATATCCGTATTTCTTACAAATACTGTTAAACTTGAATAGGTGATTTGCGATTTCTTTTCTTTTATTGTTTAGTTCTCCAATTATTTCTTCATATCTGTTACGCAGTTCTGCCATTTCCTCATATAAGGCTCTCTCGTCTGTGTCTAAATACTTCTGAATGTCCTGTACTGACTGTTCTTTAAAGTCGCTTAGAACGGTTCTGAACGTATCTGAACCTTTAAGTATATTCTGGTATTCTGCGAGTTTCTGTTTATTACTATATAACATTTCTTCATAATTGGCAATCTTAGCTTCTGACTCAGCAATGGGACTGCGATATTCGTTTCCTGCCGTTAGTATAGATTTTTCCAGAAGTTGCCTACGGTTTACTTTCTCTTTATAAAGTGAGTCATTCAGTTCCTTAACGTTAGACTCTACATCTCCTACGGTTTTCCTATAGTTATCCATGAAGCTCTCTACCTTTGACATATCTAATATTTTTGTTTTGCCATTCTTTAATTTTATATTACTCATTGATTTCAACTCCTTCGCCTGTTTTATTTGCTTTTTCTTCTTCCTGTAGTAAATATCCGTACTCAGTTATCATATTAGGAGAAGCTTTTCCCTCTTCAATTAACTTTTTTATTACATCTATTTCAGCTTTACTATACATTACATACCTCCATTGAATTTCTTATACTTGATTTTCCCTGTATTCGTAACTTCAATTAACTTATATAAATTTTGTAAATCTGTACTGTCTAATTTCAGTACATCTGTAAACACTCTGTTAAACTCAGTATTCAAATCTAACGTTATGTCAGCTCTACCCTGTAAAATATGATAAAGTGTAGCTCTCGAATAATTAAAGTTTGTCTTTTTTAAAAGTTCATTCCACGTAGTTCCTAGATATATCGGTAAAACCTCTATTAAAGAAGCACTGAATTTTATCTGTATCAATATGTGACCCCCTGTATATTTTTTATATTTCAAATGTGTACTAACTGCTTAAATAAAAGGAGAGAACTACTCTGGCAGGAGAAATAGTCCTCTTCATCCTATAAGTCGTGATTAAAGACGTAAAACAACCCTTTATTTACAAATTATTATAAAAGTATTCTACTGCTTTAGAAAAAGCCACAACGAACTCAGTATCTGTATGAAACTGTTCCAACTCTCCTCTATGCTGTAAATCCTCCAGAAGAGTAATATATAAATCTGCAATACAATCTTCAAAATTCTGTGTAAAGTAATCTCTGTACTCCTTCTGCCTGTCCAGATTTTCCATGAAATCTAATGTAGCCATCTGCGTTCCTAAGTTAAATCCTGCGTACTGTGTTAATGAGAAGCTACAAGCGGTTAAAGTCTCAATTCCGTACTTACTATAATTGCTGAACACCTCTTCCGCATACTCAACGTCAAATCCTTCACGTTTTAGCCATAACAATTTATTCACGAGCTCTCTACTTGTATACATTATTCTCCTAGCTCCCTCTGTAATTCTGCTAAGAACTCTTGACAGGCTGTTTCTACCTGTGGATTTAGAGTATCTTTTATTTCTTCATAAGGCTGTCCACAAACGTAGAGAACCACTTTTCCATTCTGTACCTTCGCCTGTAAACTACATAAAGCTTTCTGACCTGTGATTATGTCTGATACTTCAAAATTGTAAATATATTCTTCTCTTTTCTGTATATCCATTTTTATCAATCTCCTTTTTTATTTTAATTACTTCCTAAAAGTATCACGCAAACATCTACAGTTCTTGCAGGTTGTGTAGTTTGTGTAATATTTCTGAGTCTTAGGTCGACACTGTATACACTTGAAGGTAAACCAGAAAATGACCAGTTAACTATTGAAGCAGACAACTCTTGTGCCATTGTAGTAGCTATTACTGCCCCTACGCCTAACATCTGTTTCTCCGCATAATCATCTATTATCAAGCCGTTAAAGGAAGCAACTGTCCCAATAGGTAATTGTGACGGTATTGCTAACCTAAACCACTGAGTTACTATTTTTCCTATAAAACTTAATCCCTTACTATAATTGTCAACACTGTAAAGACTACCTGTTGGACTCTCTTTGAAATTTGACAAATAATATCTAGGAGGGTACTGATTTGCTGTTATAGACTGGAAGAACACTCCACCCCTATAAAACTTCAATACACCGTTATCCAGTTCAAGCCTATCATCCTCTCCTGCTGTAAGTTTTCCACTCATAACAAGATTACCCGTAGAGTCTGCTGTGAGTACGTTTGACCCTGCGTTATTCTTTATAGTTAATCCACCGTCATTTATAGTAAGTCCTTCATTGTCAATTACAACCTTGTCTGAAATATCATTAAATCCAATTTTTACATTTTCTGCTGATTGAGCTATCTGGGAAGCCTGTTCCTCTGACACCTTTTCTCCTAGGTCGTTTGTATATTCAGTGCTAGTTCTAACAGTACTCACAATAGCTTCATCAGTGACTTTCTGCTCTACAGTAGTAACTCTGGTATCTAAGTTTCCTACGCCATCTAAGGCTGTATCAGCTGTATTCTGTGCTGTAGTAGCCGTACTTTGAGCTGACTCTGCCGTATTCTGTGCTTCATCTGCTTTTGCACCTGCTTCACTTGCTGACTGTTCAGCTCGGTTAGCAGCGTCAATAGCGTCTTCTGCTTGTGTCTTAGCTGTGTCCCATGTTTCCTCCTTATCACGGATAGTAGACTGTAATTGCTGTACTGTCTGATTTATAGAGGGTACAATAGGAATATAGTCGCCCAGTTCTACCGAGCTTTGAGTAGGGTCAGATATTGACCTGTTAAACTGTCTTATTCTTGCTGATACATATAGAGCAGGATTAAGGGTAACATCTTGAACCACTATAGTATCTCCGATAGCAACTTTTTGAACTTCATATCCTGCTAGCTCTGATAACAGAGCTACAGACACTTTATAAGTCATCTGAGGTCGGCTATACTGTTTTAATACGCCTAGGGCATTGGCGAACAGCTCAGCAGGAGAACGAGCTTCATTGTCTTTATACACTCCAAATATATGTTTACCTGTAGGACTATAATTCTGAACTGCTGTTTGAGAGCCTACCCAGTCACCTGCTGTTGGCTTCTCATATCCTTCTGGTAAGTCTCCTAACTGAGACACAGGAATATTTGCTATTGTAATAGGTGTACTATCACTGTCTGACTTACCTACTACTACAACTGCGGTTATTAGTTTGGACACGTCTTCTGTTCTTTCTACTCCTTCAATATCTATACCGTACGTAAATAACTTATTAGTAACAGTTCCTAGCTGTTTATACGCTGATACCTTCTGACTGTTTATTGTAACAGAGCTTTTCAGCATACTATACTCAAAGTTAAGCTCTCCGCCATATTCTGCTACAGCGTCAATAACAGCCTTTAATTTAGTAGGGTAATCATCTATCTTATAATCCTTAACACCGAAATCCTCGACATTACCGACTTCCCAGTCAGAACCTGCAAGAACAGAAGTCAACACGTCTTTAAGACTTGCAGAACTAAATGAAGTAGGTCTGACAACATCTTTAATCAAGTCATCCTGTGCTGAAATCTCACAGTAAATCTTTTTTGAATACTTGCCCTCTGCGTGACTTTCAGTGGTACTCATAATCTTAAATAGCTGAAATTCATCGTCTGCACTTGGGTATAAGACGTAACCCCCTGCGATAATCAGATGTGCGTCTGTGTGATTAGCAGGAACACTGAAAGTCAAGCTATTCGTGTAGTCGTCTAAATCTCGTGTCTGTATGTCATCATAGAAGGGTAAAGTTCCAGACATATTATTACTGATTATTCCTATAGTGGTTTTTCTGTTATCTAAAATATATAGGTTTTTCTGATTTATCAATTATTTTCTCCTTTCTGTTTTACTTGCTCACCTGCGAATTTCTTAGTAGCGATTTTATATTCACGTTTACTAGCAAAATAATCTATCTTAACTTCATCCATTGGCTTTTCTTTACTCCTTCTTCTGTCTAGTTGTCCAAAACCCAGTATGGGAAATTCTGCCTTTCTCACTTTGTTAGATTTTGTGTCACTTAACGTATCTGATAAGAGAAAATCTGCTAAAGCTGATAACATCTCAGCTCTGATAGTAATTCCAGTTTGAAAATAGTAATATTCTGTGATATCTTCAACAATCTGATTTCTTTCCTTTGGCGTATACTCTCCCGAGGTTTTTAGTAGTATCAGTATATACTCCCAGAACTCTTCATCTGTTTCGGTTAACGTCTTTCCCGATAACCTTTTTTTATACTTCTTCACAATTTTTGTATCATCTGTTACTCCCCTAGCTTCTGTGTTTTTTCTATAATAGATGTCCAGTGAAACTTTATTCATTTACTATAATCCCCCTTTAAAATCCAGTGCTTCCATAAAGTTATAACGTAAAAACATAAGTCTGATTTCTTCTTCTGTTTTTACGCTAAAACTCTTCTCACTGTTTAACACCGTGCTAAATCTCTGTGGCGTTATTCCTATTTCTTCACATATTTCATTTTGTGTCAGTCCTGTTCTTGCCTTAAAAATCAGCAATTTTTCTTTTATGTCACCTACAAACATTGCAAACCTCCTTAAGATATTAAATTTTTAATGTTCTTATGTAAAAAAAGAGAGTCACAAGGTTAGGTGTATTTTTTAGTACCCTGTTATCCTTGTAATTCTCTTTTCTTTATATTCAGAAGGGTTTCTCCTAAAAAGAGATATTAAAGAAGCACTGTTGAGGATACAGCACTTCTTCTCTATATAGTCAAGCTGTGGGGCGTTTTTACAACCCCGTAATTACTAAAACTCGAAAGTTCCTTTTGCTCTGTTCAATTTTTCTTGTAGTTCTGTAATCCTAGTAGCTAATCTGGTAATATCAGCTTCCTCTCTTATGACAGCACTAATATTATACGTATTTTCTATGGTAACATCTTTTCCCTTGTTCACAGTTCCAGACGGCATACTCTGTGCAATACCTTTTCCTATACCTGCTAATACGTTCCTCTTCAAAGGTAATACAGCTTCGTCACCTGCTTCTCCGACACCCTGTAATACGGTTGGTTCTGTAAAAACACCACCTTTAGCGTTCCATGAAACTCCAATTTTTGGTATCTGCGGAGGGTTCAGACTAAACTTTCCATCAATAGAAAAATGTGGAAGTTTGATATGTGGCAGCTGAAAGTCAAAGGCACTTTTAAATCCAGACTTAATTTTGTTGTAAACTCCTTTAATAACATTCCATGCTTTTTTGAACGGTGATGTTATTGCCGATAGAATACTGGAAGCTGTCTGTTTTATGCTATTAACTCCGTTGTTCCAAGCTGTTTTCATGTTATTTATAGTATCTTTAATTCTGTCAACACCTGCTTTAAATTTATCCTTAATACCATCTACAACACTTGAAATCTTATCCTTGACAGCCTGCCAGATTTCTCCTGTTTTCTTCTTGATATCATCCCAATGCTTGACGACTTCGTATGCGAAGACTCCTATGGCAATACCGATTAAGATAAATAAGCCTATCCATGAAAATAATACGCCGAACAGTATTCCTGCTACAGATATAATTGCCCCGATTGACATTGCAAGACCACCGAGTATCATAATTATAGGTGCTAGAACTATTCCTACGCCCACCATAACTCCAATTATTTCCTTTGTCTTAGGACTGAGTTTTCCGAACCAGTCTACAAGTTTAGAAGCGTAGTCTACTAGTTTTATAACAGCAGGTTCTACAGCTGAATAGTATTTTTCTGCTAATTCAGTCAAATCCTGTTTTAAATTCTGTAGTTTTACAGAGAATTGCTCAGACTCCTTGGAAGCCTGTCCCCTCGCATGAGCACCCTGCTTCATTGCACCCTCTGCGATAAGATTTGCACGGGTAGTTGCGTCTAAGTCACTTACATTCCCCTTTAATCCTTTACTTACCATTAATGATTTTAAATAAGTATCTGACATATTAAGTCCAAGACTGTCTAGTGCTTCATAATTTCCACTAACAGCACTTGTAAACCTGTTAAAAGTTTCATCTAGGGGTATATTGTACATTGCACTGAGGTCGGTTAAAACGGGCGTTATAGCTTCACTGTACTTCAAGGCTTCCTCAGAACTCGCCCCTAGTGCCTTTTGCTGACGATAAACTGAAAACATTGCCTGTTTGACAAGTGTGTCCTGAAAACCCACAGATTTACTAAATTTAGATGTATAAGAGTCAACCGCACCCTCCATCTTGCCGTAAACAGTCGACATCGTGGACTCCAAACTCTGATACTCACTTCCCACAGTAATAACGCTCTTCGCTACGCCTAACAATGGGAGTGAAATACTCGCCGATACTTTAGCACCGAACGAAAACATCTTATCTCCGACATCTTGTATTTTCTTTCCGCTATTCTGCATACTTTTTGAAAATGAATTTATCTTTTTGCTAACTTCCGACATTTTACCTGCAAACTTGTCTAAAGCACTTGTCGCTTGAGAAGTATCGGCTGTGACCTTGATATTAGGGTTATCTCCTGCCATTTATTTCTCTCCTTATATAATTATTTTTTACGGAAGAAGAACTGCTTCTACTCCCTCACTATATAATGGAGGTCAGCTATGTGGAAACAACCTTCTATTTAAAATAAGCAGTTTCAACGGACTGGGACTCTGCTATTTATACGTTGGCTTACAGTTCAAGTCTTTCTTTACAAATATAACTGGATATACTGATGATATACGTATACAAAATGGTAATGATGGTTACTTCTGAGATATTGGCAGATTGATACTATTGCCATTTTTGTAACCTCTTTTATATCTCTAGTATTTTTGTAGTTCTTATGTTGAGCTTTAGCTCTCGAATGAGCCGTAGGCGATTGAGATATATTGGTTACTGTTACTTCCGTTATTCATTCGCTACGCTCTGGACATCAGCCTACGGCTTCTGTCTTTTATTTACCTTCTTTTCTTACTGATTTTCTATCTGAAATAATAACTTTTTACTAACCGTATATACATCTGTTTATTACTTGATTTTTAATGACTTTTTCTTTAACAAAATGATTTTTAAATGGCTCAACCACGCCGTTTATCGAGGGTGCTTAGCACTTCGGAAGTGCTAGACTATAAAAACCTTGAGTAAAAATACTTGAAATTTAATATAAAAATATTCAGAAATGAGGTTGTTTTTTACCCTCTGAGCTGACATATAAAGAGAAGGAGTAGAAGCTTCTTCAAAATTAAAAATAAGGGAGATTGATAAAAATGAGAAGCAGTAAAAATTTAGAATTAAGCAGAGAACAAATCGAAAGTATATTAGGAAAGGCGACTACTTTACCAGTATTCGAGCTGAGATTAATTTGTTATGCAATTTCAGAAGGTGGCTCGGTGGTTATCAGTAAGAAAAATATGGCGACTATAACGGGTACATCTTACAGAAATGTTCATCTGGCTATGAAAAAAGTTAATTTTAAGGGATTAGCAGTTCTGGATAAACTTGAAGGAACTGTCTATACATTAGAGGTTACAGCATAATGGAAGATATACTTATTATTGACTCAAAAATGGGAACAGGTAAGACTTCTTACATTATAAATAAAATAAAAGCTTCCACCACTGATAGGTTTATTTATGTAACACCTTTTAAGACCGAGTGTGAAAGAATGGCTGAAAATGTTCCAGAAAAGAATTTTGTCGAGATTTCAAAACAGAAAGGACTCAAACTTGAAGCTCTGAAAAAATATCTGGTAGAAGGAAGAAATATAGCAACTACACATTCACTGTTTAAGAGATTTGACAGTGAAGTTTTAGAGTTATTGTCAGCTAATAATTATTCGTTAGTTATAGATGAAGAAAATACAGTAATTGAACAGGTCAAAATTTCACCGAAAGACTTACAAATGTTGTTTGATACTGAAAAGATAAAAGTAAATTCCAGAAATCAAGTTGAATGGGTAGACAATGAATACACTGGAAAATTTAAGGAGCTGAAAGAAACCTGTGCTATGGAAAACGTCTATTTTTATAATGGAAGTTTGTTGTTGTGGCTCTTCCCTGTCAATATCTTCAAGGCTATGAAATCTGTGACAATACTGACATATCGTTTTTCTGGAAGTTACGAAAGAGCCTATTTTGACCTAAACTCAGTGTCATATGTATATAAGTCTGTGAGAAAGATTGGCGGAGAGTTTACATTAGTAGACTATATAGAGAAAGATAACGTTGAGGAATTGAAAGACCTTATTAACATTTATGAGGGTGACTATAACAGTATTGGAAAAAAATCTACGGCTCTGAGCTTCTCACAGTTTGAAAAGTGGAGAAAATCAAGTAGTCAGCCACAGAAAATATTACAGAAAAACCTATATAACTATTTTCGTAACCTCCACAATGTAAGCTCAGATAGAATACTATGGACTTGCCCTGTGGATAGTAAAGACAAGTTGAAAGGTAAAGGATATACGAAAGGCTTTCTGGCTTCTAACAGTAAAGCTACTAACCTGTACCGTGAAAGAGATACGCTAGCATATTGTTGTAATATTTTTGTACAGCCACAGATTAAGCAGTTCTTCCGTGATTATGGTATTGAGATAAACGAAGAAGAATTTGCACTCGCTTCAATGCTTCAATGGGTATGGAGGTCAGCTATACGTGAAGGAAAGTCTATAAATATATATATCCCTAGTTCGAGAATGAGAGAATTGCTACAAGAATACCTTAATGGGGAAAGATAAGAGCTGTAGAGCTTCTCTAACAGCTTTATTCTGTTTTGAGGTATATTTATATGTCTAAACAGTAAAGTCGCTTAAAATGGCTCTCTGCTCCATATAGAGGGTAATAAGGAAAATATTAGGAGGATGTTAAAATGGAAAGTATAACAGATAAATTTACAGAAATAGTAAGTACCGAGAATTTCAATCAAACAAAACTAGCGGAAATAATAGGATTACCGAGAGAAACTTTAAATCGTATTCTACATGAAAAGAGATTTGCCAGTACACCAGTTCTCTCAAAGATAGAAAAGTTTTTACGGGAATATGAGAATGGAGCAGATTTTACAGAATATAGAAAAAAAGTAGCTCCTGTGAAATCTGTGGTACCTACGAGAGAATTGCAAGAAGGAGAAAGATGGGTTAAAGGATACAAGGGGTCTTATGCTGTGAATACCAGTGGTCAGATTTATTCGTACAGGTCAAATAGATTTTTAAGTCCCTATGAAAACAGTGGAGGATATTTTAAAGTAGATTTAAAGGACAAGTCATATTATATTCACAGAATAGTCGCTGAGGCTTTTTTGTTCAATCCGAATAACTTGCCAGAAATAAATCATAAAAATCTTGACAAGAGTGATAACAGTATCGAAAATTTAGAATGGGTGTCACATCTGGAAAATATCGAACATTACTGGAAACATAAAGAAGAAAGAGAAGTAGTTGCCTAAAAACGGTGATTGCTTCTCTCTTTTTTTATTTGTAAAGATTTGAAGTTAAATATTTGACCCCGAACTCGCCTTTGAAGTTAAGAATTTGACCCCTTAAAAAACCTCTATAAACGGCGTGGCTGTAGGGTTTATTAACCCTTAAAAGAAATATACAAAAAATGGACAAGTGAAATAAAAGACGTAAGCGATGGAGACAGGAAGACAGTATAACCGATAGACTCGCCAAGGCTCGGAGCTAACGCTCAACTTAACACAAAAAGGCAATAATATTAAAACTTCTGCCAGTATATCGTCTATAACTATTTGTAACCGTAAATTAAAAGTAAATCAGAAATTTTTGTAATAGACTTTTGAGTGCAGAAATAGACCAGTACCCCTTCTGTACCCTATCAGCTTCTAACCGTATATGTGTTGAGTGTATGTAAGAGTGACGTTGAGAGCTGTTAGTATCGGTTTAGCTGTTAGTATCGGTTTAGCTGTTAGACTGTTACCCCAAAAGTTAAAAATCGTTGTATATTCGTTATGTACAAGAGTTCCCTGTCTAGCTCCGCCCCCTTCCACCGTTGCCACCATCTTTCATTACTGTTAATTTCTGATAAATTTCTATAATTGACGGTATGTATAACAGTTATTAACAGTTTTAATAAAATAAAATAATAATAAATAAATAAAGTAATTTCAGTAGACATAATGGTATACTTGGTAGTATATAACAGTAGAGTAAGACAGTGACACACAGAGGAACAGACACATACAGCTATACAGTATCATTACAATAGTTAACAGCAGTATCGGTGGGAGTATAGCGGTAAGTACTACAGTACTGGCAGATATATCCTCTACCATTTATTGTGAGATATCCCTAGTTATTAACAGACATACCCGTTATTGTAAGACCTACCCTATTGTTTAACAGACCTGTCCGTTGTTGTAAGACCTACCCCGCTAATACAAAGATTGTATCTGTAATATACTGCCAGATATTCCAATTATGAAGAGTAGATTACTGGAAGAACACTGAATACAATCTTTATAATATAGCGGTAAGCACTGACATTACAGGGTTTAAGCAGAGTTACCCGCTACCCTGTAAGTTCGTTAAATGATGATTTAGCGAAGTTGTCTGTAACTAACTGTTAGATGTCGGGTGTACTGTTAATAACTGTCATATATAATAGTGGGTACTTATTTGTCCCAGTATATAGCAGATAGTGACAGTACAAGTATTGTCAACCGTTATTACTGATAGGGTTTACGTTAATGACAGATAGTAGCGGGTTCTCAGATACTTTACAAATACGGCAGACTTACTGTATTCTTTTACCGTTAAAACCTGTCTGTACTGTTTATACAGTCATTAGCCGACACTCATACCTCTTTACGGTACACTACAGGTTACACTATGAGTTACCCCCTTATTAACGACACTTAACGTACACTATTCTGATATACGGTTACTCTACAGGTTACTCTCCTTTATATCCGCAGAAGTTGACTTCTTCACTCTTCTACTTTAAAATCTGGTAATGTCTGCTTTTGTTTCTGAGCATAGTTTACCTACCTGTATAACGATAAAAACGTTACATAAGTAGATAAACTATTGTAAAAATCTGTATAAAGCCTTGCTATGCCCTTCAATACCCCTCTTGTTTACTGCTAACTGCAATATTAACTTGACATACAAAATCTGTCCTGTATGTGCCTGTAAAGCCTGTTAATACCCACCTGCGAATACGCACCAGATAACCTTACCGAACCTTTTATAATGGCTGTCCACGCCTTTCACTGTCTACGTAAAGAGGGGAGTACATATTTATTGACAGTAGTTGATTTTATGCTGTGGCTCAACTGACCTACTAGATACTTTTACCGTTGCTCTAGTGCTTAGACAACCGACCTATTTTTAAGTATAGGAAATAAACCTTTTGACAATTCCCATTTTTTGAAATATAATAGTGTTACTGTGATTTATATATTTCATTGATAGGTTTTTGTAAGGTCTATCATGGATATTAAGTTTTAGCCACTCTGTCAGAAGAGTGGTTATTTCTTTGTATAGTGCTTTTTCAGTTCTTGTAGTGCTTTTCTATGTATCTGTAAATCTTTATCTGATACATTCACGTTGTATCTGCCATTTCAGTGCCTTGACATTAGTATATTTCATAATACAGTTACCTCCTGTAATAAAATCTGATTGCTTTCCATATCTATACCTAAAACAGTAAATACTCTGCAACTTGCTTTTAACTTAAAATTACTATCTATAATGAATTTGTTTAGTTGCTTCACTATATCAATATCTTTTAATATCTGTCTTGTGTTCTGGTCTACTTTTTCAATTCCCATTGTCCAACCAAAACCGTTATTTACTATTTCCGTATAAGCAGACCTCCTTTATACATATCTTTCTAGTGTCTTTGTTTATTCATATTTTCAAGCGGACTGTACCTCTGGTAGTTCTTTCTTATATCCTCCACTGTTATATCTGCGTATGCCTTTTCAGTGACCAATACTGAACTATGACCTAATAATTTACTTAACTCAAATATCGAACCTCCTGCCAATAGAAAACGTCTAGCATAGTTGTTTCTCAGTACATGAGCTGTTATATGCTTGTCTATTTTTGCTCTTTTTACGTACTTCTGAAAATTACTTTCAAAATTGGATATTGCTAACTGATTGTGACCTTTTGTACAAAATAGTAAGTCTGTTTCTACATATCTGTCCTTATATTGCAACCATCTTTTCAACATCTTTGACATAATATAACTGTAAAAAACATATCGGTCTTTTCTGCCTTTCGTTATCTCCTGTCTAAGTAGTATCGACCTGTAATTCAAATCTATATCATCTACTTTTAGTGCCAGACATTCTCCTATCCTCATTCCTGTATCCATTAAAAGCTGAATTATCGTGTAGTCCCTAAATTCGTGAAATTTTGTAGTGTCAAGATAGCGAATTAGCCTGTTATATTCTTCCGTTGTTATCTGTGATTTCGGTATTCTATTATTCTTGAACATTTTTATACCATCCATAGGACTAACTTTTATAACTTTTTTATCTACCAAATAATTAAAGAACACTTTTAAATTTCTAATATAGTTATTTAAAGTAGCAACTCCAACTTTCTTCCCATAATCATTTCTATTTTTTGGTATATTGGTTTCAGCTTTTATACTATCAGATACAAAGGTATATTTTCCCCTCTCTTTCGTGTATATTACATAATCCTTGCACATAGTTTTTGTTATGAATTTAATATCCGTAACTTTAAAAACATCTTCTATATATCTGCAAAATAGCTTCAAGGTCGACTCATAGTACTCTATTGTTTTTATACGTAAATCCCTATCTATACAGGAATTTATAAAATCTTCTAAAACATCATCAATTAATAAACTGGTCTGCTTCTTTCTTCTCATAAAAAAAACACTCCTCTCATGTCTACCGTTACGTAAACATAAAAAGGAATGTTTTGACAATTAATTATATTTATAGGTCTGATTAACTGTTTATTGCTTTCACAATATAAAGTTAAAAACCTGTTAACCATTGATATCACTTTACTAACTAACTTTATTTTTCAATCTCAA
>NZ_APMH01000048.1 GCF_000359585.1 Clostridium tyrobutyricum DSM 2637 = ATCC 25755 = JCM 11008
TTCCTCCTTAAATTCACATTATATAATTAAGCGTTTCTTTCGCCTGTAATTTTTTCTTGAATACTTTTTGGAACATCCTCATAATGATCAAATGTCATAGTATAAACTCCTCTACCCTGTGTTCTTGATCTAAGCACAGTGGCATATCCAAACATCTCAGAAAGCGGAACAAATGCTCTTATAATCTGAGCTCCAGATCTTTGATTCATTCCTTCAATTCTTCCTCTTCTTGAATTTATATCTCCAATTACATCTCCCATATATTCTTCTGGTACTGTAACTTCGACTTTCATAGTTGGCTCAAGTAAAACTGGATCTGCTTTAGTCATGGCATTCTTGAACGCCATGGATCCTGCAACTTTAAATGCCATTTCAGATGAATCTACATCATGGTATGATCCATCATATACCTTAACTTTAAAGTTTATAACAGGATATCCTGCAACTACTCCACTTTCTGAAGCTTCCTGTATTCCAGCATCTATTGGTCCAATATATTCTTTAGGAATTGATCCACCTACTATGGCATTTTCAAATACATATCCCTCTTCTGAAGGTGACATTTCTATTAAACAGTGGCCATATTGTCCATGTCCACCAGATTGTCTAATGAACTTACCTTCTGCTTTAACAGACTTTCTGATAGTTTCCTTATATGCAACTTGTGGTTTACCAACGTTGCATTCTACCTTAAATTCTCTTTGAAGTCTATCTACAATTATCTCTAAATGAAGTTCACCCATACCTGATATAATAGTCTGGCCCGTCTCATGATTAGTATAAGTCTTAAAAGTAGGATCTTCTTCCGCCAATTTTGCAAGAGCTATGCCCATTTTCTCTTGAGCAGCTTTTGTCTTAGGTTCTATAGCTACATCTATAACTGGATCAGGGAATTCCATACTTTCAAGTACTATTTGATGATCTTCATCGCAAAGTGTATTACCAGTGCCAGTTTCTTTCAATCCTACAATAGCACCTAAATCTCCTGAGCAAAGTTCTTCAACTTCCTGTCTGTGGTTTGAATGCATTTTTACAAGTCTTGCTATTCTTTCTTTTTTACCCTTTGTAGAGTTATATACATAAGTACCACTCTTCATTATTCCTGAATAAACTCTTGTAAATGCAAGTTTTCCTACAAATGGATCTGTTGCAATTTTAAATGCCAATGCAGACAAAGGTTCTTTATCATCAGCCTTTCTTGAAATTTCTTCACCTGTTTCAGGGTTAGTTCCCTTTACTGGTGGTATATCAAGAGGTGATGGCATAAAGTCAACTACTGCATCTATCATTGGTTGTACGCCCTTATTTTTGTAAGATGAGCCGCATAGAACTGGTACTATTTCATTTGCAATAACACCTTTTCTAAGAGTAGCAACTATTTCTTCTTGAGTTAGTTCTCCACCATCTAGATATTTTTCCATAATGTCTTCATCTAATTCTGCTATTGCTTCTATCAAAGCTGTCCTATATTCACTAGCTTTATCTTTTAATTCAGCAGGTATTTCAACTTCGTCCATAACAGTTCCCAAATCATCTTCATATATTATGGCTTCATTTTTAATAAGATCTATTATGCCTTTAAATTCACTTTCTGAACCTATTGGAAGCTGAATAGGCACTGCATTACAATGAAGTCTTTCCCGCAAAGTATTTATGCACATATAAAAATCTGCTCCAACGGAATCCATTTTATTTACATAAACCATTCTTGGTACTTCATAGTTATCTGCTTGCCTCCACACGGTTTCTGTTTGTGGTTCAACACCACTTTTAGCATCTAATACAGTAACTGTACCATCTAAAACTCTTAATGATCTCTCAACCTCTACAGTAAAATCCACGTGTCCTGGCGTATCTATTATATTTATTGCATAACCTTTCCATTGGCAAAAAGTTGCAGCTGAAGTTATTGTTATTCCTCTTTCCTGCTCTTGTGCCATCCAATCCATTGTAGCTTCACCTTCGTGTACTTCTCCGATTTTATGTGTTTTACCTGTGTAGAAAAGTATACGTTCTGTAGTAGTTGTTTTACCAGCATCTATATGTGCCATTATTCCTATATTACGAAATTTCTCTAACGGATATTGTCTTCCCAAAATACATTCCCTCCTTACAAATCTAAAATTCAATTTGACAAAACTGTTTTAGCAAAGCTACCAAAACAGTTTTGAATACTAATATCTATAATGTGCGAAAGCTTTGTTAGCCTCAGCCATTTTATGAGTTTCTTCTCTCTTCTTAACAGCTGCACCTGTATTATTAGCTGCATCCATCAATTCTGAAGCAAGTCTTTCCCTCATATATTTTTCATTTCTTTTTCTTGATGCTATAAGCAACCATCTAATTCCTAAAGTTTGTCGTCTTTCGGGTCTAACTTCTATTGGCACCTGATAAGTTGCTCCACCAATTCGTCTAGCTTTTACTTCCAACAATGGCATTATGTTATTCATTGCCTCTTCAAAAACTTCCATTGAATCCTTGTTTGTCTTTTCCTGAATTATTTTGAAAGCATCATAACATATTTTCTGAGCTACACCCTTTTTGCCATCTTCCATTATGTTGTTTATTAACTTTGTAACAACCTTACTATTGTATACTGGATCTGGAAGTACATCTCTTTTTGATATATGTCCTTTTCTTGCCACTTTTCTTCCCTCCTTAACAATTTAAATTTAAGTTCATAGGTACTCGGCTATATAAGAATAACCGCAAAGCGCTTTGTACTCTTGTAAAATAATTTACCTAACTTTTATAATCTATATAAATGCTGAATACATCGCACTAAATTCACTTTAATTTCCAAAACTATTTCTGTTTTGGTTTCTTGGCACCATATTTTGATCTTGATTGTAATCTATCAGCAACTCCAGCTGAATCTAAAGCTCCTCTTACTATATGATATCTTACACCTGGAAGATCTTTTACTCTTCCACCTCTTATAAGAACAACACTATGTTCTTGAAGATTATGTCCTATACCTGGTATGTAAGAAGTTACTTCATATCCATTTACCAATCTAACCCTAGCAATCTTTCTAAGTGCAGAGTTTGGTTTTTTAGGTGTAGTTGTTTTAACTACTGTACAAACTCCTCTTTTCTGTGGGCTTTCTTTTAATGCTGGTGATTGTGATTTTACACTTGATGTTTTTCTTCCTTTTCTTACTAGCTGACTAATCGTTGGCATTTTTATTACACCTCCTCCTTTTTCTATAGCTAATTATTAGCTATAATTTAGTTAATTTTTATGTTAAATATCTTAAAAGCTAATTTAAAACTTATTTAAGTAAAGCTGCTGTAGCTGCTCCTACATCTATTCCACACAACTTACCTAATTCTTTCATAGTGTCTATATATACAACTTCTAAGGAATTATCTTTAATCAATACTTCTACAGAATGTACCAAAGAAGAATCAGCATCTTTAGCAATATATACAATTTTTGCACTGTCATTTTTAATTGCTTTAATGGTTTGTTTTATGCCAATAACTTTCTTTCCTCTAAGTCTGTAAATCATAAACCTATATCCTCCCTTACAGTGTTGTAGAGACAAAGATCTTAAACTTTGCCTCTTTAAAAACACATAGTTGTATTGTATCATTTTAGCATTATCATGTCAATAAATTATGTTTATTGTATAGTCTCTTCTACTTTAGTTTCCTGCTTGTCAACAGACTCATTCTTAGGCTTTATTTTTATAGATCTATAACGCATCATACCTGTTCCTGCTGGTATAAGTTTACCAACAATTACATTTTCCTTCAAACCAAGTAATGGATCAACTTTTCCTTTTATGGCAGCATCTGTTAATACTCTTGTTGTCTCTTGGAAGGAAGCAGCAGATAAAAATGAGTCAGTGGCAAGTGCTGCCTTTGTTATACCCAAAAGAGCTACTCTCCCTTGAGCTGGCTTTCCTCCATTGTCTACGGCTATTCGATTTTGTTCTTCAAAATCAAATATATCTATCATAGTTCCTGGCAATAATTCAGTATCTCCAGAGTCCTCTATCTTAATCTTCCTAGTCATCTGTCTTATAACAACTTCCAAGTGCTTATCATTTATATCAACACCTTGTAATCTATAAACTTTTTGAACCTCAGAAAGGAGATAATTTTTAACTCCTTGAACACCCTTTATTCTCAATATATCATGAGGATTTACAGAACCCTCTGTTATCTCATCACCAGCACTTATTGAATCACCATCTGATACTTTAATTCTTGAACCAAATGGTATATCATAACTAACTTCTTCTCCGCTATCTGAAATTACAGATATGCTTCTCTTCTTTTTGGTTTTTTCCATTTTAACAATACCAGATATTTCACTTATTATAGCAAGACCTTTAGGCTTTCTTGCCTCAAATAACTCCTCAACTCTTGGAAGTCCTTGAGTTATATCTGATCCAGCAACCCCACCTGTATGGAAAGTTCTCATGGTAAGTTGAGTACCAGGCTCACCTATACTTTGAGCAGCTATTATACCAACAGCTTCTCCAATATCTATTTTCTTGGCAGTTGCCATATTCATTCCATAGCATTTAGCACATACTCCATGTTTTGATTTACAAGTAAAAACTGATCTTATTTTTACTTTTTTAACACCTAAATCTTCTATATGCTTTGCCATCTTTTCATCCATATAACTATCTTTAGCTAATATAATTACCCCTGTATTAGGATCTTTAATATCTTCAGATGAATATCTTCCTGTTAATCTTTCAGATAAACTTTCTATAACTTCATTTCCCTCTTTTATTTCAGAAACTTCATAACCTTCATCTGTTCCGCAATCTTCTTCTCTTACTATAACCTCTTGGCTTACATCTACAAGTCTTCTTGTAAGATATCCAGAGTCTGCAGTTTTAAGTGCCGTATCAGCATTACCCTTTCTTGCTCCATGAGTTGATATAAAGTACTCAAGTACATCCAATCCTTCTCTAAAAGATGCTCTTATTGGAAGTTCTATAATTTTTCCAGATGGATTTGCCATTAATCCTCTCATACCAGCAAGTTGTTTAATCTGACTTTTAGAACCCCTGGCTCCAGAATCAGCCATCATAAATATTGGATTGAATTTATCCAAATTGTTCATAAGTTCATCTGCTATATTTTCAGTAGTTTGAGTCCACTTTTCTATAACTCTTTGATATCTTTCATCCTCTGATATAAATCCTCTTCTATACATTTTTTCAATTTTGTCTACAGCTGCATCTGATTCAGCAAGGAGTGTCTTTTTAGCTTCCGGTACAACCATGTCGGATGTAGAAACTGTTATTCCACTTAAGGTTGAATAATGATATCCTCTTGCTTTTATTTTATCAAGCATTATTGAAGTTTTAGTAGCTCCATGCTTAATATAACACTTATTTATTATTTTTCCTAAATTTTTCTTAGCAACTAAAAATTCAATTTCCAATTTAAATTCATTACCTGGTATGCTTCTATCTATAAAGCCTAAATCCTGAGGTACAGATTCATTGAATATAAGCTTTCCTGGAGTTGTTTCAATTATACCACTAATATTCTTGCCATCCTTAATTTTAGTCATTCTAACCTTTATCTTAGCATGTATCCCTATCTGTTTAAGTTGATACGCCATTATAACTTCATCAGGATCAGAAAACATTCTTCCTTCTCCTTTGACTCCGTCTTCTTCTATAGTTAGATAATAAGATCCAAGTACCATATCCTGTGTAGGAACAACTACTGGTTTACCATCTGATGGCTTTAATATGTTGTGAGCCGCAAGCATTAAAAATCTAGCTTCAGATTGAGCTTCAACTGAAAGAGGAACATGAACTGCCATTTGGTCTCCATCAAAATCTGCATTATATGCTGTACATGCTAATGGGTGTAATTTTATAGCCTTACCTCCAACAAGTACAGGTTGAAATGCCTGTATACCTAATCTATGAAGCGTAGGTGCACGATTTAATAACACTGGATGATCTGCTATTACCTCTTCTAAAACATCCCATACTTGAGTTTGAATTCTTTCCACCATTCTTTTAGCACTTTTAATATTATGTGCCAAGCCACTTTCCACTAATTTTTTCATTACAAATGGTTTGAAAAGTTCCAAAGCCATTTCTTTAGGAAGTCCGCACTGGTACATCTTTAGTTCTGGCCCAACAATTATTACTGAACGTCCTGAATAATCAACACGTTTTCCTAATAAGTTCTGTCTAAATCTACCCTGTTTTCCCTTTAACATATCAGATAATGATTTTAACGGCCTATTTCCAGGTCCAGTTACCGGTCTTCCTCGTCTTCCATTATCTATAAGGGCATCAACAGCTTCCTGAAGCATCCTTTTTTCATTTCTAACTATTATGTCAGGTGCTCCTAGGTCAAGAAGTTTCTTAAGTCTATTATTTCTATTTATAACTCTTCTATATAAATCATTTAAATCTGAAGTAGCAAATCTTCCTCCATCTAGTTGAACCATAGGTCTTAAGTCAGGTGGTATTACAGGTATTACATCTATTATCATCCAATCAGGCTTATTTCCTGATTTCTTAAAGGATTCAACTACTTCTAATCTTCTTACTATTCTTACCTTTTTTTGTCCTGAACTAGTTTTAAGATCTTCTTTTAATTCTTTTGATAGTTGTTCCAAGTCTATTTCTTCTAATAATTTTTTTACTGATTCAGCTCCCATTCCTGCTGAAAAAGCTTCTTCTCCATACTTATCTACAGCTTCTCTATATTCCTTTTCATTTAAAAGCTGTTTCTTTAGTAAAGGTGTCTCTTTTGGATTCAAAACAACATATGATGCAAAGTAAAGTACCTTTTCAAGAGCCCTTGGAGACATATCCAATATAAGCCCCATTCTAGATGGTATACCTTTAAAATACCATATATGCGATACTGCCGCTGCAAGTTCAATATGGCCCATTCTTTCACGTCTTACCTTTGCTTTGGTTACTTCAACACCACATCTATCACAAACTATGCCCTTATATCTTATTCTTTTATACTTTCCACAATGACATTCCCAATCTTTTGTTGGTCCAAATATTCTTTCACAAAATAAACCGTCTCTTTCAGGTTTTAATGTTCTATAATTTATTGTTTCAGGTTTTTTTACTTCACCTCTTGACCATTCCCTTATCTTTTCTGGAGAAGCCAAGCCTATTTGCAATGCATCAAAATTATTTAACTCAAACAAAGGTACATCCTTCCTTCCTAATGTTCATCGCTGAAATCATCTATGTCTAAATCAGCCTGTAAATCATCCAAAGTTAAATTGCCATCAGAATCTTCATTTTCTTTGCCATTATTCTCGTTATTGTCCTTATTGCTGTCCGAATGTTTAGTTAAATATTCTTTTTTATTATTTTGAATTTGTGCAGACGCGTCTTCATTTCCCTCTATATTAACGCCTAAATCTTCCACATCATCATCCATTGATTCTCTAAGTTTTATTTCTTCATTTTTGTCATTCAATACTTTTACATCTAAGCAAAGTGCTTGAAGTTCTTTTATAAGAACTTTAAAAGATTCAGGCATACCAGGTTCAGGTATATTTTCACCCTTTACAATAGCTTCATAAGTTTTTACTCTTCCTACAACATCATCTGATTTAACGGTCATTACTTCTTGTAGAGTATGTGCTGCTCCATAAGCATATAATGCCCATACTTCCATCTCTCCAAATCTTTGACCACCAAATTGTGCTTTACCTCCAAGAGGTTGCTGAGTTACAAGTGAATATGGGCCTGTTGATCTAGCATGTATTTTATCATCAACCAAATGTGCTAGTTTTAATATATACATATAACCTACAGTTACAAGATTATCAAATGGTTCTCCTGTTCTTCCATCATACAGTACAGTTTTTCCATGACTTTTATAGCCTGCTTTTTCAAGACACTCTAAAATATCTTCCTCTCTAGCTCCATCAAATACTGGTGTTGCTACATGCCATCCTAATTTGCTAGCAGCCCATCCTAAATGGACCTCAAGTACCTGACCTATATTCATACGAGAAGGTACTCCAAGTGGATTTAAACATATTTGCAGTGGTCTGCCATCGGGTAAAAATGGCATATCCTCTTCAGGAAGTACTCTTGAAATAACACCCTTGTTACCATGCCTTCCTGACATTTTATCCCCTACAGATATCTTTCTCTTCTGAGCTATATAACATCTTACTAACTTATTTACACCTGGTGGAAGTTCATCTCCATTTTCCCTAGTAAATACCCTTACATCAACGATTATTCCATATTCACCATGAGGTACTCTAAGTGAAGTATCTCTTACTTCCCTGGCTTTCTCTCCAAATATGGCTCTTAAAAGCCTTTCCTCTGCTGTAAGTTCAGTTTCACCCTTTGGAGTGACTTTTCCAACTAGTATATCACCCGCTCTTACTTCTGCACCTATTCTTATTATTCCTCGTTCATCTATGTCTTTAAGTGCATCTTCTCCTACATTTGGTATATCTCTAGTAATCTCTTCAGGTCCAAGTTTTGTATCTCTAGCTTCTGATTCATATTCCTCAATATGAATTGATGTAAACACATCTTCTTTTACAAGTTCTTCGGATATAAGCATAGCATCTTCATAATTATATCCTTCCCAAGTAGTAAAGCCCATTCTTATATTTTTACCTAATGCTATTTCCCCTAAATCCGTAGAAGGCCCATCTGCAATAACAGATCTTTTTAAAACTTTTTCGCCCTTTTCTACTATAGGTCTTTGGTTTATGCAAGTACCTTGGTTGGATCTCTTAAATTTAGTTAACATATAAGTATCTATCCCACCATCTGAATCTCTCTTAATTCTAATTTCATTAGCACTTACATATACAACAGTACCTGCATTTCTAGCCTTTGGTAAAACCCCTGAATCTACGGCAGCTTTATATTCTATTCCTGTGCCTACAATAGGAGCTTGTGGTTTCAAAAGTGGAACTGCCTGTCTTTGCATATTTGATCCCATGAGTGCACGACTGGCATCATCATTTTCAAGAAAAGGTATCATTGCAGTTGCAACTGATACTATCTGCCTTGCCGAAATATCTATAAAATCAACATCTTCAGAAGGTACAACAATAACTTCACCTTTATCTCTAACAGTAACTTTACTGTCTATGAACCTACCTTCTTCATCCAGTGGTTCATTAGCTTGACCTATGAGATATTCATCTTCTTCATCTGCAGTCATATACACAATTTCATCAGTAACTTTTCCCTTAGATTTATCTACTTTTCTATAGGGTGCCTCAATAAATCCGTATTCATTAACTTTTGCATAACTTGCAAGTGAATTAATAAGTCCTATGTTTGGTCCTTCTGGTGTCTCTATAGGACACATTCTACCATAATGGGAATTATGAACATCCCTAACTTCAAATCCAGCTCTCTCCCTTGAAAGTCCTCCAGTTCCAAGAGCAGATAATCTTCTTTTATGTGTAAGTTCCGAAAGTGGGTTAGTTTGATCCATAAATTGTGAAAGTTGTGAACTTCCGAAAAATTCTTTTATTGATGCTGCCACTGGTCTTATATTTATAAGAGCTTGAGGAGTTATAACTTCTTGATCTTGTATAGTCATTCTCTCCTTAACTACTCTCTCCATTCTAGACAAACCTATCCTGAATTGATTCTGCAATAATTCTCCTACAGATCTAAGTCTTCTATTTCCAAGATGGTCTATATCATCTGTATGGCCTACATTGTATGATAAACCAAGTTCATAACTTATAGTAGCGTATATGTCATCTTTCAATATATGTTTTGGAATCAGTTCATGCATATGCTTTCTTATTTGATCTTTAATACTCTCTTCATCACTGTAATTATCCAATATTTCTTTTAAAACAGGATAATAAACATTCTCTTTTATGTGCAAATCATCTATATTAAAGTCAACAAAATTATGTATATTAACAAAATTGTTGCCTATAACCCTTAAAACTGTATCTTCTAGTTGAATGTCTACTATATTTATTCCACTTTGCTGTATTTCTACTGCCCTTTCCCTATCTATTCGTTCACCTTTTTGAACTAATATTTCTCCTGTTACTGGGTTTACTACATCACTTGCTGCTATTTGATTGACAATTCTAAGATATATCGCTAGCTTTTTATTAAATTTATATCTTCCAACTCTTGAAAGGTCATATCTCTTTGCATCGAAAAACAGTGAATCAATAAGCGACTGTGCACTGTCTACAGTAGGTGGTTCTCCTGGTCTCAACCTCTTATATATTTCAAGTAAAGCTTCTTCTTTAGTTTTAGTATTATCTTTTTCAATAGTAGCCTTAAGTCTTTCATCTTCTCCAAAAAACTCCGTAACTTCAGCATCTGTACCATAACCCATTGCTCTAGCTAAAATAGTTATAGGAAGTTTTCTAGTCTTATCTATTCTTACATATATTATGTCATTGGAATCTGTTTCATACTCTAACCATGCCCCCCTATTAGGAATAACAGTAGAAGAAAACAACTTTTTACCTGTTTTATCAAGTGACATGTCATAATATACTCCTGGTGATCTTACAAGCTGACTTACTATAACTCTTTCCGCTCCATTAATTATAAAAGTTCCCTGCTCTGTCATAAGAGGAAAATCTCCCATGAAAACTTCTTGTTCTTTAACTTCTCCAGTTTCTTTATTTAATAGTCTAACTTTAACTTTCAGTGGTGCTGCATAGGTAGCATCTCTTTCTTTACATTCTTCAACAGAGTATTTAATACTATCCATATCTAATTTATAACCTACAAATTCTAGGTTAAGATTTGCAGTATAATCTTGGATAGGATTGATGTCATCAAATACTTCTTGCAGACCCTCTTTTAAAAACCACTTATAGGAATCTAATTGTACCTCAATTAAGTTAGGCATATTACCTATTTCCTTAAGTCTAGAAAAGCTCATTCTAGTTCTTTTACCAACCTGGACAGGATGTACCATTGATTTTCACCCCTTGTATAAACTAAAAATAACCAAAAACATATATAACGTTAATGGATTCATTACATTACCATCAAATTAGTATAACCTATTTTGTATTATTCATTCAAAATTTTTGCTAAATATAACTTTTTATATTAATTACTAAACTAATCAATGCAATTTATTATGCTATCATACTATTATTGATTTGTCAATATTTTTAAGCTATAAATATATAGTTAATGCTATAACTTTTAAATTAAAAGAGGCACTTTATTATTTAAAGTGCCTCTCCCATATAAATTATAATTATTTTTTATAATTATTTAATTACTACTTTAATTCTAAAGTAGCTCCAACTTCTTCAAATTTAGCTTTAAGAGCTTCTGCATCGTCTTTTGAAACAGCTTCTTTTAATGTCTTAGGAGCTCCATCAACTAATGCCTTGGCATCTTTTAATCCTAAACCAGTTGCTTCTCTAACTGCCTTTATAACTTTTATTTTCTGTGAGCCTGCATCTTTTAAGATTACATCGAATTCAGTCTTTTCTTCTGCAGCTGCTCCAGCTCCCTGTGCACCTGCGCCTGCTACTGCTACTGGAGCAGCACTTACACCAAATTCTTCTTCACATGCTTTTACTAATTCATTTAATTCCAAAACACTCATATCTTTTACAGCTTGAATGATTTCTTCTTTATTCATTAATATACACCTCCGAATTTTCTTTTCTCAAAAATTAAGCTTCCTGTGATTCTTCTTTTTTCCTTGATATTGCATCTAATACATAAACAAAGTTTGATACTGGAGCTTGAAGACTGCCAAGCAATTTTCCAATAAGAACCTCTTTTGGTGGTATTGTAGCAAGTTGTTTAATTCTATCAACATCAAACAATTCTCCGTCTACAATTCCTCCCTGTAACTCTAGTACCTTATGATCCTTTGCATAGTTGTTAAGTATTCTTGCTGGTGCAGTTGGGTCATCGTATCCGAATGCAATTGAAATAGGTCCTTTAAGAATTTTTTCTGCATCATCAAATCCTAGTTCCTTTGCTGCTAATCTAGATAATGTATTCTTATAAACCTTGTATTCCACACCTGCTTCTCTCAAATTTTTTCTAAGTTCAGTATCTTCCTCAACTGTCAATCCTTGATATTTAGAAAAAATAATTCCTTGAGATTTTTGCATTTTCTCTTTAATTTCTTCAACTTTTGCCTTTTTCTCATCTATGCTTTTTGACATGGTGTATACACCTCCTTACAGCTAAACTGCATTTATATATCCTTTAATATATTTTTCAGTAAAATATTACACGATATTAAACTGATTTATATAAAAATTAAAGGTCTCCTCATAGACAAAGAGAGACCAATTACTTTCTTATATTGGAATCCTCGGTAGGTTAGATTAACTGTTATGCTTTTGCACCTACTGTCTATGGAATATTTTACTTATTTGTATGTTTTAATTTAATCGATATTAATCTAAAACTTTAGCTGAATTTATTTTAATTCCAGGTCCCATAGTACTTGATATTACTACAGATTTTAAATACTGACCTTTTGATGCTGATGGTTTTGCCTTTACAATAGCATCTAAAAGAGCATGAAAATTACTCAATAATTTTTCTGATTCAAAAGATTTTTTTCCTATTGGTACATGAATTATAGAAGTTTTATCAACTCTATACTCAACTTTACCTGCTTTTATTTCTTTTATAGCCTTTTCGACATCAAAAGTTACTGTACCAGACTTTGGATTTGGCATTAATCCCTTAGGTCCTAAAATTCTACCTAGTCTACCAACAACACCCATCATATCTGGAGTGGCAACTACTACGTCAAAATCAAACCAATTTTCTTTTTGAATCTTTTCAACATATTCTTCTGATCCCGCAAAATCTGCCCCTGCATTTTTTGCCTCGTCAACTTTAGCACCTTTAGCAAATACCAAAACTCTTACTTTTTTGCCAGTTCCGTTTGGAAGAACCACTGCTCCTCTAACCTGCTGATCTGCATGTCTTGGATCAACTCCAAGTTTTATTGAAAGTTCTATGGTTTCATCAAATTTAGCTTTTGCTGTTTTTAAGACAATATCTATTGCCTCTTTAGGTGAATACATTGTATCCTTGTCAATAAGTTTTAAACTCTCAACATAATTTTTTCCCATTTAAATGTCCTCCTCTGTGGTAATTACGGCTATGCCTCCCACTTTTTTGGTTCATTAATCTTCTACAGTTATTCCCATACTTCTTGCAGTTCCTGCTATCATTCTCATAGCAGTTTCAACAGATGCAGCATTTAAGTCTGGCATTTTTGTTTCTGCTATTTCTTTTACTTGAGCTTTAGTAACCTTAGCAACTTTAGTCTTGTTTGGTACACCAGATCCACTTTTAATTCCTGCTGCTTTTTTAAGTAATACTGCTGCTGGTGGAGTCTTTAGTATGAAACTAAAAGATCTATCCTGATACACAGTAATTACTACTGGAATTACTAGTCCTGCTTGTTTATTAGTCTTTGCATTAAATTCTTTACAGAATCCCATGATATTTACACCGTGCTGTCCAAGTGCTGGTCCAACTGGTGGTGCTGGACTTGCTTTTCCTGCAGGAAGTTGAAGTTTAATCATTCCAACTACTTTCTTAGCCATAAATACACCTCCTATATGTGGTATTATACTTTTGTCTTTCCACTTAATTATGACTTTGTAAATCTTAATTAATCTAATTTTTCTATTTGATTAAAATCAAGTTCAACAGGAGTTTCCCTGCCAAACATGTTAACTAATGCTTTAATTTTCTTTCTTTCAGTATTAATTTCTTGAATAACAGCTGAAAAATTTTCAAGAGGTCCAGATTTAACTTTTACATTTTCTCCTACTGATATATCTATGTTTACAGGTTTTTCACTTATACCCATAGTTTTAACTTCTTCATCTGTAAGTGGAACGGGCTTAGATCCAGGCCCAACGAAACCTGTAACTCCTCTAGTATTTCTAACCACATACCAAGAATCATCACTCATCATCATGTGTATTAAAACATATCCTGGGAAAACTTTTTTAAGGGTCACCTTTTTTTTACCATCTTTAATTTCAACCTGTTCTTCCATAGGAACTTGAACATCATCTATCCATTCATAGAGGTTTCTATTTTCTATGGTTTTTTCAAGGTTAGCTTTAACCTTATTCTCATAACCAGAATATGTATGAACTACATACCATCTAGCTTTATCTGCCATAATCTGAAGGACGAAATTAATTTTCGACCCTTGCCTCCCTCTTTTTATTATTTCAACATATTTTGAACTATGAAATTAAAACCAAAGTCCAATAATCCAACAATAACAACATACACAATACAAAATCCAATAACTGATATAGAACCTTTCTTTACATCATTTTTAGATGCCCAGGTTATTATCTTAAATTCGCCAGCTAAATCTTTAAAAAAGTTAAAAAATCCAGCATCTGACTTTAAATTTCTGCTTGATCTTCTAGTATCATTGCTTGAAGCCATGATATTCACATCCTTGAACTATATTATTACCTATTTTTATATTATTTTGTTTCCTTATGAAGTGTATGTTTATGACAAAATGGACAATATTTCTTCATTTCCAATCTATCTGCATTATTTTTTTTATTCTTTACTGTGGTATAATTTCTCTGCTTACATTCTGTACATGCTAGCGTTACCTTTACTCTCACTATTATCACACCTCCTGATATAGCTAATGCAAGTGAACATTTAATTCACTATTACAAAATTTTACTAACAAGCTTCCTATTATATTATTCTTGATATCTTAAACATAAATTATGTAATTAACTCTTTTAAACTTAAGCATTACTAATATACTTTATCACAGGTTAGTTTTTATGTCAATGTGTATTGAATTACTCAAATTTTAATTTTGAGAAGAACTAAATTTTAAATTTAGTTCTTCTATTACAAACAAATTATTCAACAATAGAAGTAA
>NZ_APMH01000049.1 GCF_000359585.1 Clostridium tyrobutyricum DSM 2637 = ATCC 25755 = JCM 11008
TCCACGGAGCCATTTTATTTTATAGAATTTTTAAATAGACTTTAGAATAGGTGTAAATTTATTTTACACCTATTTTTTGTGCATAAATTTATTTTATAAGAAATCTTATATATTATATAATCACAAAGGATTTTTTACACAAATATAGAATATAATATATAAGTATAATTGTATAATTAGGCTACATGTCATATAGTAAGTAATTAGCTGAAAAATAATGTATAATCAATATATTTTTATTAAAATCCATAATTTAATAAAATGCAAGGCTTGAATAAAAAAACATATAATAATATTATTTAACTAAGGTCAGAAAAGGTCAAATAATATTAATGCGGTTAAGAGGGTGGTATATTGGCAAGATTGTCTGATGTAATAGAGGCATTTATAAAAGACATGCTGGAAAGCAGTAAAGAACCTAAATTACAAATTGGAAGAAATGAATTAGCTAGCCATTTCAGTTGTGCACCTTCACAAATAAATTATGTATTAACTACAAGATTTACTATTGATAAAGGTTATTATATAGAAAGTAAAAGAGGCGGCGGTGGTTGCATAATAATAAAAAGGGTGGCTTGTAATTCAAATAAAAATTTACTGAATATTATAATTGAAAAAATTGGGAATAATATAACATATAATTCAGCCATTCAAATTATAGATGGATTATTTGAAGCTGATATTATAACAGAAAGAGAATGTAATATATTAAAAACAGTTACAAATGATAGAACTTTTAATGAATCTGTAGAAGATAAAAATAGACTTAGAGCTTATATACTTAAGTCAGCTATATTTGTAATTTTTAATGAAATTGATTAATTATAATTTAAAATTTTGTATAGATACTATTAAGGAAATATGAGGTGAGAATATGGTATGTGATATATGTAAAAAAAATGAAGCAACTGTCCATATAACTAAGATTGTCAATGGTGTTAAGCAAGAAATTAATTTATGCGAAAAATGTGCTATGGAAAATGGAGAATTGAGCTTTGCACCTCAAATAGATTTTGTATCTCCTTTTAGTTTTCAAAATATTTTGAGTGGAATTATGGATTATGTTAATAATACAGATGAAACTTTACAAAATCCGGATATAAGTTGTAAAAATTGTAATACTACTTATGCTGAATTTAAAAAAACCGGTCTTGTAGGATGTAGTGATTGCTATAAAAATTTTTCCAATATAATCTATCCAGTAATTAAAAGAGTTCAGGCAAATTTAGATCATACGGGAAAAGTACCTATAAGAATTGGAAAGGATATTATTAAAAGAAGAAACACAATAAAGTTAAAAGAAGATCTTCAAAAAGCTATAGCACTTGAAGAATATGAAAAGGCTGCTCAAATAAGAGATAAAATAAAAGAAATCCAGGATGACAATCAAAATGACAGGGGGAAATAAGAAATGAAAAATTGGATAACTACATCTAATATTGATGATAAAGATTTAGTTATAAGCAGCAGAATAAGATTGGCAAGAAATTTAACTAAAATTCCATTTCCCCATAAGCTTAATGAAGAACAGAGTAGAGAAATAATAAAACGTGTAGAAGATGCCTTTTATAGTTGTGATGTAAATAAAGAAGAATTTACTACAAATTATATGTGGCAGAAAAGTGAACTTGAAAGAGAAATATTTTTAGAAAGGCATATAATAAGCAAAAATTTAATTGAAAATAGCAGTAAATCTGCATTTATATTAGATAAAAATGAAACATTGAGTGTAATGATAAATGAGGAAGATCATGTAAGAATTCAATGTATAACTGCTGGACTAAATTTGGAAGAAGTATATAAACAAAGTGATAAAGTAGATGACATGTTGGAAAAAAACTTGGACTACGCTTTTGATGAAAAATTAGGATATTTGACTGCATGCCCTACAAACTTGGGAACTGGTCTTAGAGCATCTGTTATGTTGCATCTTCCAGCAATATCTTTGAATAATGAGATGAATGGACTTCTAAATGCGGTATCTCAAGTAGGAATGACAGTCAGAGGATTATATGGAGAAGGATCCAAAGCATTAGGTAATATATATCAAATTTCAAATCAAGTAACTTTGGGACGTAGTGAAGAAGAAATAATTAGTAACTTAAGAGTTCTAGTAAATCAAATAATTAATGAAGAAAGAGTGGCAAGAGATAAACTTATGAGGGGATCAAAGTATGAATTAGAGGATAGAATGTATAGATCCCTTGGAATTTTGAAATCTGCAATACTTTTAAGTACAAATGAATGCTTAAAACTCTTATCTTATGTAAGATTAGGAGTAGAAATGGGAATAATTAAAGATGTAAATAAGGGTTTATTAAATAGTATTTTAGTTGAAATGCAGCCAGCTAATATACAAAATAAATGTAACAAAGCTTTATCAAGTACAGAAAGAGATATTAATAGAGCTAAATTTATAAGAGAAAAATTAACTTCAAGTACTACAGCTAAATAAAAAAGGAGGGTGAATGTACTATGATGTTTGGAAGATTTACAGAAAGAGCACAGAAGGTGATAATATACGCACAAGAGGAAGCACAATCACTTAAGCATGGATATGTTGGAACAGAACATATTTTACTTGGAATACTGAGGGAAGATGGAATAGCTAAAACTCTTTTAAATGATTCTAATATTACTGCAGAAAACGTAAGAGCTCTTATAGAAGAATATGAAGGTAAGGGAGAAATAGAGTTATATAACAATGAGATACCACTTACACCAAGAACTAAACGATTATTGGAATTAAGTTTGTTCGAAGCTAGAAACTTAAATCATAATTATATAAGTCCTGAACACATATTACTTGCACTTATAAGAGAGGCTGAGGGAGTAGCATTTACTATTTTAAATAATCTAGGTGCAGATTTTAATAAGCTTAGGAAGGAGTTAGTCAATTCTCTATCTGGCGAACAATCGTCTAATTCAAATAACTCAAAGAAAGTTAGTGGTGAGCCTACTCCAACTTTAGATCAGTTTGGGCGTGACTTAACTGATATGGCTAAAGAGGGAAAATTAGATCCTGTAATTGGAAGAGAAAAAGAGACTCAGAGGGTTCTTGAAATATTAAGTAGAAGAACTAAAAATAATCCTTGCTTAATAGGAGATCCTGGGGTTGGTAAGACTGCTATAGCTGAAGGCTTAGCTGAAAAAATCGTAGCTTCAAATATTCCAGAATTATTGAGAGACAAAAGAGTAGTGACTTTAGATCTTTCTTCGATGATTGCAGGTTCAAAGTATAGAGGAGAATTTGAAGAAAGACTCAAGAAGGTAATGGAAGAGATAAGAAAATCAGGGAATGTAATATTGTTTATAGATGAAATTCATACTATAATTGGTGCCGGTGCAGCTGAAGGAGCAATTGATGCATCTAACATATTGAAACCAGCTTTGGCAAGAGGCGAAATACAGTGCATAGGCGCTACTACTATAGATGAATATAGAAAATATATAGAAAAAGATTCCGCGTTAGAAAGAAGATTCCAACCTATAATGGTTGGAGAACCTACTAAGAAAGAAGCAGTATTAATACTTAAGGGACTTAGGGATAAATACGAAGCACATCATAGAGTAAAGATAACAGATGAGGCAATTTATGCAGCAGTAAATATGTCAGATAGATATATTACAGATAGATATTTGCCAGATAAAGCTATAGATCTTATTGATGAGGCATGTGCAAAACTCAGAATACAGAATTTAATTGCACCACCAGATGTTAAGAAGATTGAAGGTGATCTTGAGAAAATAACTAAAGAGAAAGAAGATTCTATAAGAGTCCAGGATTTTGAAAAGGCAGCTAAATTGAGAGATAAAGAGAAAACATTAAAAGACAAACTTCAGGGTATGAAGACAAACTGGAAAACTGAAAAAGAAGTATCTAATTTAAATGTTACAGAAGATCATATAGCATCAGTTGTATCTCAATGGACTAATATACCAGTTAAAAAATTAACAGAAAAAGAATCAGAAAGGCTTCTTAAATTGGAAGATATACTCCATAAAAGAGTTATAGGTCAAGAGGAGGCTGTAAAAGCTATATCTAGAGCAGTAAGGAGGGCAAGGGTAGGCTTGAAGGATCCTAAAAGACCTATTGGTTCATTTATATTTTTGGGCCCTACAGGTGTAGGAAAAACTGAACTTTCTAAAGCTTTGGCAGAAGCTATGTTTGGTGATGAAAATAATATGATAAGAATTGATATGTCTGAATATATGGAGAAACATACTGTATCAAGACTTGTTGGTTCACCTCCAGGATATGTTGGGTATGATGAGGGCGGACAACTTACTGAAAAAGTAAGACGAAATCCATATTCGGTAGTATTATTTGATGAAATAGAGAAAGCTCATCCAGAAATATTTAATATACTTCTTCAAATACTTGAGGATGGAAGGTTAACAGATGGAAAAGGTAAGACAGTAAACTTTAAAAATACAATAATAATAATGACATCAAATGTAGGAGCATCTACTATAAAGAAGCAAAAGTATATGGGATTCTCACTTGATGATGGAGATACCAGTAAAACTGACTATGATAATATGAAAGAAAATATAATGGAAGAGCTTAAAAATTCTTTTAGACCAGAATTTTTAAATAGAATAGATGACATTATAGTATTTAGAAAACTTCGAAAAGAGGATTTAAATGAAATAGTAAGACTTATGCTTAAAGAAGTTTCTACAAGATTAGAAAGTCAAGGTATACAAATAGGTTTTACAGAAGAGGCAGAGAATTCATTGGCCAAAGAGGGTTTTGATATAACTTACGGTGCTAGACCTCTTAGAAGAATTATTACAAAAACTGTTGAAGATAAACTTTCAGAAGAGATGCTTAAGGGAAATGTAAAAAAAGGAGATAAAGTAGAAGTAAGTGCAAATGAAGGGAAACTTGAATTTAATAAAGTAAATTAGTAAGAATGCCCTGTACATATATTGAGTATGGGGCTATTTACTAATATATCATAGAATTAAAATTTAAGGTATAATTAGTTTTGTATAAGAGGTGATTAAGTGCCAAAAATTAAGACTATATTTGTATGCCAGGATTGTGGATACGAATCACTAAAATGGATGGGGAAATGCCCTAATTGTAGTGAGTGGAATACTATGGTTGAAGAAACTAAAATTTCAAATAAGAAGAATGATATAAAAAGAGTATCTGTTATTAGTAGTAATAATGAACCAAGAAATATTAATAAAATAAAATCTGGTGAATATGAAAGATATAATACTGGAATAAATGAATTAAATAGAGTATTAGGTGGTGGAATAGTAAGGGGATCGCTTACACTTATATCTGGAGCTCCAGGGATAGGAAAATCTACTCTTCTTCTTCAAACAGCTAACAATATAGCAAAAAAGTATGGTAAAGTGCTTTATGTCTCAGGAGAAGAATCTGAAGAACAAATAAAAATGAGGGGAGACAGATTAGGAGTATTATCTGATAACCTTTATGTAATTTCTGAGACTGATTTGAGTAAAATAGAATCTCATATAGAAAATAGTAATTCCATTTTTGTAGTAATAGATTCAATACAAACACTATTTAAAGATACTGTTAGTTCGGCACCGGGAAGTGTGTCTCAGGTTAGAGAATGCGCAAATGACATTATGCGTATAGGAAAGACAAGAAATATATCATTTTTTATAGTGGCTCATATTACTAAGCAAGGAGAGCTAGCAGGTCCTAGAGTGCTTGAACATATGGTAGATACAGTTCTCTCATTTGAGGGTGAAAGAACGGAAGAGTTTAGAATATTAAGAACAGTTAAAAATAGATTTGGAACTACAAGTGAAATTGGAGTATTTGAGATGAGGCAAAAAGGTCTTTTAGAAATATTAAATCCTTCTCAAGTATTTTTAGAAGATACTAATTTTCAAAAAGAAGGTTCAATAGTTATAGGTGTAATGGAAGGAACAAGACCTATACTTATAGAAATTCAGGCACTTGCCAGCAGAACTAAAGCCGTTATGCCAAGAAGAACTGCTGTTGGAGTAGATAATTCCAGATTGAATTTAATTTTGGCAGTATTGGAGAAAAAATTAAAAATACCATTTTATAATTGTGATGTTTATGTAAATGTTGTTGGTGGGCTTGAAATAGAAGGAACCTTTGGAGATCTAGGTCTTGCACTTTCACTTGTATCAAGTGTAAAATCTTTGGAAACAAAATTAAAAAATTTATTAGTAATAGGAGAAATTGGACTTACAGGAGAGGTACGCCCAGTATCATTTTGTGATAGAATTGTAAGTGAGGGCAAAAAAATGGGATTCAAAAATATGTTGATACCTATTAGAAATAAGGGGAAGATAAAAGATAATGATATAAATATTATTGGTGTATCATCACTTAAGGAAGCATTAAATAAAGTTTTTTGATTTAGGGTGATAATTTTGAGAATAGAAAAAAATAGAGAATTAAAAAGCATACTTAAACTTTTAGCTCCTGGTACCCAGCTTAGAGAGGGCCTTGAGAATATACTCAGAGCAAAAACTGGAGGATTATTGTTACTTGGAGATAGTGAACAAATATTAAAATTGGTGGATGGAGGTTTTACAATAAATGCAGATTATAGTCCATCATATGTTTATGAACTTGCAAAGATGGATGGATCTATAGTTTTAAGCAGTGATCTAAAAAAAATATTATGTGCAAATGCCCAATTGATTCCAGACTCTAGTATTGCAACTTTTGAAACTGGAACTAGGCATAGAACTGCAGATAGAGTAGCTAAGCAAACAGGTTCTATAGTAATTGCAATTTCTCAAAGAAGGAATATTATAACTGTATATAAGGGGTATATAAAATATGTTTTAAGAGATAGTAGTGTAATATTAAGTAAGGCCAATCAGGCACTTCAAACTTTGGAAAGATATGTACTTGTCCTTGAAAGAGTTGTAAACAACTTAAATATATTAGAATTTCAGGATTTAGTTACGTTGTTTGATGTAATGACATCTATTCAAAGAACTGAGATGGTAATGAGAATAGTTTCTGAAATTGAAATATACATATGTGAACTTGGAAATGAAGGTAGGCTTATATCAATGCAGCTGAACGAGCTGATAAAGAATATTGAGGAAGATGGAATATGGATGATAAGAGATTACTGTCAAAAAGATATTGATTATAGTGAAATTTACAAGCAAATACAGGCAATGACGCAAGATGAACTCTTAAATCTTGATTGCATTTCTAGAACTTTGGGATATACAGGAGTTCCACTTGTAGATACATTAATTTCATCTAGAGGGTATAGGATATTAAATAAAATACCTAGAATACCAACTAATGTAATAGAAAATTTGGTAAAGAATTTTAGAGAATTAAAAGGTGTTATGGAAGCTTCCTATGAAGAATTAGATAATGTAGAAGGAATAGGTGAAGCTAGGGCAAGAGCTATAAAAAATGGCCTTAGAAGGTTGAGAGAGCAGATACTGGTTGATGATAATTTAAGCACAAAATAATCATGTGTTATTTTGTGCTAGAGTTTATCTAAAGGAATATTTACCTAGTGTATTTATTTTATTATATTCCCTTAGTAATATATCATATACATTTAAATTTAGAGTATTACAAAGGGAAGCTAAATAAAATAAATTATTGCCGATTTCATTTTCCATAATCTCTCTACAATTAAGGCATAGTTTACCATCTACGTGGCTTTTTAAGCAATTTCTTAATTGACTCATATCCATATAGTCTTTCTCTGATGGTAGATTCTGTTTTTCAGCACAAATTTTTATGCATCCGCAATCTGTTACTGATTTGGCTATAGCCCTATTTATTCTCCCATTAGATTCTTGAAGTTTTGTTATTATATCTAAAATACTTGTATGTCTTAGCAAGGATTCATTCACTGCATTTTGAAAATCGTCAAAGATTATATCTTTCATTAGGTTCAACTCCTTATTTGTAATTAGAATATTTTATAGGCTAATATACTTTTGATAATTTTGTCAATGAAGTGTATTGAGCTTTTCATAGATATATAATAAATCAATAATCAGATTATTAACAGGGGGATTATCAGCAATAATGAAAAACATTAATCAATTAATAAATTTTAGTAAATAATTTATTAAAAGCCAGTAAGTTTATTGAAAAAAGTATTTTATTAATATATATTTAATATTGAAACAGATAATCATTAAAAATTAAAGGGGAGGTGAGTCTATTGTTAAAAAAAATATTAAGAGGACTTTTTACAATAATAGGCTTAATACTTGGATATTCAATAGGTAGAGGAATGATTAACAGTCATTACTTTCAAGGATCAAAGTATTTTAATAATGGATCTGTAACTGTAGTGTTATTTTTAATTTTAACAACTGTAATTTTTGGAATTATATTATTTTTAATATCACCGTGGATTAACTTACTTATAACGAAAATTATGGACTATATTGAAAAAAGTTTGCAGAAGCTGCCAGCTGCTGAAATACTGGTGGGATTTTTAGGAGCTTTGCTTGGGCTACTAATATCTGCAATATTTGTTAATATACTAAAGGAAATACCAGTAGTAGGTACAGTAATAGCTGTAGTTGTAGCTATTCTTATGGCAGCACTAGGTGGAAATTTAGCCATAAGAAAAAAGGAAGAATTAATAAATATGTTTAGTAATGTTTCAGTGAGAAGACCTCAGGGCAGTAAGGAGAAAAAAGTTAAAAATGTACATAGTACAGTATGCCCTAAAGTGTTAGATACATCTGTTATAATTGATGGGAGAATATTTGATATTTGCCAAACTGGATTTGTAGAAGGTCCTTTGGTAATTCCTAATTTTGTATTAGCCGAACTTAGACATATAGCAGATTCTTCAGATGATTTAAAGAGAACTAGGGGAAGAAGAGGATTGGATGTATTAAATAAAATACAAAAGGAACTAAATATAGATGTTCAAATATATGAGAAAGATTTTCCTGACATTAAGGAAGTGGACACTAAACTCTTAAAATTGTCTCAAGTATTAAATGGTAAAGTTGTAACTAATGATTATAATTTAAATAAAGTAGCGGAATTTCAGGGAGTACCGGTACTTAATATAAATGAACTTGCGAATGCAGTAAAGCCTGTGGTTCTTCCTGGAGAAGAAATGAAGGTTCAAATAATTAAAGATGGAAAAGAGTCTGGTCAGGGAATTGCCTATCTTGATGATGGAACTATGATAGTTATTGAGGGCGGAAAAAGGAGCATAGGACAAGAGAAGGAAGTAATTGTGACTTCTGTATTACAGACAGCAGCTGGAAGAATGATATTTGCAAAACAAAAAGAGGAGTTTTGACATGGAAGGAAACTATGCTATTATATTAGCAGCAGGTAAGGGAAAGAGAATGAATTGCAATATAAATAAGCAATTTATTAAAATAGAAAATAAGCCTGTGTTGTATTATTCTATTGATACATTTTCAAAGAATGAACTAATTGATGGAATTATACTTGTTTGTGCAAAAGATGAAATTGAATATTGTAGGCATGAGATAGTTGAAAGATATAACTTTACTAAAGTTTTGGATATAGTAGAAGGTGGAGCTGAACGTCAAGACTCAGTTTTAAATGCTCTTGAATCATTAAAAAAGCATAAATGCAACATAGTGTTGATTCATGATGGTGCAAGGCCATTTGTGACTAACAGGATACTAAACGATGGAATAAAATATTGTAAAATTTATAATGCATGCGCTTGTGGTGTAAAGCCTAAGGATACTATAAAAATTAAGAATAAAGATGGATTTTCTATAGATACTGTTAATAGGGAAAATACTGTGTTAGTTCAGACACCTCAATGTTTTAATTATAAGATCATATTAGATTGTCACGAAAAAATCTTACAACAGCACATAAGGGTAACAGATGATACTGCAGTAGTGGAGTATTGTGGCAATAAAGTTTTTTTGTATGCTGGTAGTTATGATAATATAAAGATAACAACTCCTGAAGATTTACAATTATCAAATAGAATAGTTAATAATTTTAAAAACAATTAATTTAAGTTCCTTGCCATTGTTTATATGGTAAGGAGCTTAAATTAATTAAAAAATATAATAAACCTTATATAGAATCTGATAATATGGTAGAATAATTAATAATTGTATAAAAATTAGAACCATGAGGACATATTAATAATAGACTGAATTAGGAGGATAATATTTATGAAAATTTATAATACAATGTCTAGGAAAAAAGAAAAATTTATACCATTGGTTCCAGGAAAAGTTAGTATGTATGTATGCGGACCTACAGTATATAATTTTTTTCATATAGGTAATGCAAGAACTTTTGTAGTATTCGATACAATAAGAAGATATTTTGAATATAGAGGATACCAGGTTAAATATATACAGAATTTTACTGATATTGATGATAAAATGATAAGAAAAGCCAATGATGAGAGTACTACAGTGGAGAAATTAGGTGATAGGTTTATTGAAGAATACTATAAGGATGCAGATTCCTTAGATATAGAGCGTGCTACAACCAATCCAAGGGCTACAGCATATATAAATGAAATAATTTCATTTGTAGAAGATTTGGTCATCAGAGGATATGCTTATGAGGTAGATGGAGATGTGTACTTTAGAACAAAAAAATTTAGTGAGTATGGAAAACTTTCAGGACAAAATATTGAAGATCTTCAAGCTGGATCAAGAATAGATGTAGATAAGAGAAAAGAAGATCCCATGGATTTTGCTGTATGGAAAAGCCAAAAACCAGGTGAACCTGCATGGAAAAGCCCCTGGGGTATGGGAAGGCCAGGATGGCATATAGAATGTTCATGTATGGCATATAATTTACTTGGTGAAACTATAGATATCCATGGAGGTGGATCTGATTTAATATTTCCACATCATGAAAATGAAATTGCACAAAGTGAAAGTAGAACAGGAAAACCATTTGCAAATTACTGGATGCATTCAGCATTTGTAAATGTAAATAATCAAAAGATGTCAAAGTCTCTTAATAATTTTTTTACTGTAAGAGAATTGCTTGAGAAATATGAGCCTGATGTAATAAGAATGTTTATGTTATCAGGACATTATAGAACTCAAATAAATTTTAGTATTGAATTATTAGACTCTACTAAATCTGCTTTGGATAGATTGCATAATTCTATTACAAATTTAGAAAGCTTTCAAGAACAATCTAAAATTAGTAATTTTATTGAAGATGAGAAAGGCTATATAGATAAGCTAAATACATATAAAGACAAGTATATAGAAAAAATGGATGATGATTTCAATACAGCTGATGCCATATCAGTTATATTTGATCTAATAAAAGATATAAATATAAATATCAGCAATCAATCTTCAAAAGAACTTATAAAATATTGCCTTGATCTTATAAAAGAGCTTGGAAAACCATTGGGAATATTACAAAAATCTAAGCATGAAAATATTGAAGATAATATAGAAAGATTGATAGAGAAAAGACAACAGGCAAGGCGGGATAAAAATTGGAAATTAGCAGATGCAATAAGAGATCAATTACAAACAGAGGGTATAGCACTTGAGGATACGCCACAGGGAGTGAGATGGAAGAGAATATAAATGGAGAATTCTTTGTTTAAGGGTAAATTTGATAAAAAGGGTGTAAGAAATATTAATCCTCTTGTTCTAGCTTTTATTGGAGATGCAGTATATGAAGTATTTATAAGAACATATCTTGTAGATAAAAATAGGGATATGTCTGTGCATAAACTTCATGTAAAAGCTATTGAATTTGTTAAGGCACATTCACAGAGTGAGCTTATAAAGATATTATATAATGAACTTTCAGAGGAAGAGATGTACTTTTTTAAGAGAGGAAGAAATGCAAAGTCAGGAACAGTGCCAAAGAATGCTAATGTACAAGAATATAGATTTGCTACTGGATTTGAAACGTTAATTGGATATTTATACTTGATAGAAGAAACAGATAGGTTGGATGCTATATTAAACAATATAGTTTCAATAAAAGAGAAAGGAGCTGAAGATTATAAAATATGAGATATAAACAGTGTTCTATTCAAGAGGATGAAAAGTTTAGAGAAGATATAGTAGAAGGCAGAAATGCGGTTATTGAAGTATTAAAGTCAGACAAAACTGTAGATCAAATTTTTGTGGCAAATGGAGCTATTACTGGCTCTATAAATGTAGTATTAGCTCTTGCAAAAGAGAAGAAAGTTGCTGTTAAAAGAGTAGACAGAAAAAAATTAGATCAAATATCATATACGGGTTCACATCAAGGAGTAATAGCTAAGGTAACTCCTTATAAATACTGTGAATTAGAAGATATAGTAGATTATGCAAAAAAGAAGTCTGAAAGGGCGTTTATAATAATATTAGATGAAATAGAAGATCCTCATAATTTTGGATCAATAATTAGAACTGCAGAAATATGTGGAGCACATGGTATAGTTATTGCTAAAAGAAAGAATGTAGGCATAACACCTGTAGTATATAAATCATCTGCAGGGGCTGTAGAACACATGAAAATATGTAAAGTATCAAATTTAAATTCTGCTATAGACAAACTAAAAAAAATGGGAATATGGATATATGGTGCAGATATGAACGGAGAAGACTATTGTTTTAATGTAGATTTTAATGGTGATTTAGCTCTTATAATAGGCAGTGAAGGAAAAGGTATCTCTAAATTAACCAAACATAAATGTGATGTCTTGGTGAAGATACCAATGGTAGGAAACGTGACATCATTAAATGCCTCAGTAGCAGGAGGAATATTAATGTATGAAATCTTAAGGCAAAAACTGAAGGAATACAAAAATTGAGAAATATTTTTATAGATGGATATAATGTTATAAATAGCTGGCCTGTTTTAAAAAAGACTAAGGACTATAGTTTTGAATCTGCAAGACAACATTTAATAGAATTACTAATAAATTATGCTTCATTTAAAGAATACAGGATATTTATAGTTTTTGATGCTCAAAAAGTTGTGGGTAGTATTGAAAAAGAAGAAAAGGTTAGTGACCATGTAACTATAGTATTTACTAAGGAAGGACAAACAGCAGATGCATATATTGAGAAAACTGTAAATAACATAGGACGCAGAAATGAAGTATTTGTAGTTACCTCAGATCGATTGGAGCAGCAGCTTGTTTTTCAAAGAGGAGCGGTGAGAATGTCTTCTATGGAATTTTATAATGAAGTTAAGTCTATAAAGAAAGGAATTAGTAATAAAATTCAAGTAAATTATTCAGATGAAAAACATACATTAGAAGATCAAATAGACAAGAATATTCTAGATAAACTTGAAAAAATTAGAAGAAGTCATTAAAATATGTTGACTATAAATTTATTTCTAATGTATAATTAATGTATATGGTTTATATTTGTTTTGGAGGGGATACGTTGGAAAATAGGGGTTATATTAGTAAAGAAATTTCCTCCTTTAAAGAAATGCAGGATGAGGAAGTTGTGATTCAAGCTAAAGAGGGAAATAGAAGAGCTCAAGAATATTTAATTAATAAATATGAAAACTTTGTTAAATCAAAGGCAAAATCGTATTTCTTAATCGGTGCAGATAAAGAGGATATATATCAGGAAGGTATGATTGGATTATATAAAGCTATAAGAGATTTTAGGGAAGATAAGTTGTCATCTTTTAAAGCTTTTGCTGAATTATGTGTAACGAGACAGATAATAACGGCTATAAAGACAGCTACAAGACAGAAGCATATTCCACTGAATACATATGTTTCGCTGAATAAACCTATATATGATGAGGAATCTGATAGAACTCTACTTGATGTTTTATCCGAAGCAAAAGTAGCAGATCCTGAGGAACTCATAATAAGTAGAGAAGAATTAAACCATATACAGAATGAAATAGGGGAAGTACTTTCTAATTTAGAGATGGAAGTTCTCATGTCATATTTAGATGGAAAGTCATATCAAGAAATAGCCTGTGATTTAGATAGACATGCTAAATCTATAGACAATGCGCTTCAAAGGGTTAAAAGAAAGTTGGAAAAATGTTTAAGCAATAAATAAAATTTATATTGACAAAGAATTATAGATGTATTAAAATTGATAATCGGTATACAACTTTTAATATTAGTTAGGATAGCTATTAGCGGGAGTAGTTCAGCGGTAGAACACCAGCTTCCCAAGCTGGTTGTCGCGGGTTCAATCCCCGTCTCCCGCTCCAATTAGATTGCCCATGTAGCTCAGTTGGCAGAGCGTCACCTTGGTAAGGTGGAGGTCACCAGTTCAATCCTGGTCATGGGCTCCAATAGAATGGAGATTGTAAGAATACAACACACCAGGGTGAGTTTACTTAATTATATAATGTGAATTTAAGGAGGAA
>NZ_APMH01000050.1 GCF_000359585.1 Clostridium tyrobutyricum DSM 2637 = ATCC 25755 = JCM 11008
ACATAAGTTTGCCCCCTCATAAATAATAAAAAAACATAATTATCCTTTATTTTATATTAAAATGACAAAAAATTAATAGTAATATTTTAATATTTAAATTTATATATCTATGATTTTATAATTTCTACTTATATATGTCAATAGTTATCATATAAAAAAATTCTGCTGGCATTTTTGTGCCAGCAGAACGCTACAATGAATTGTGAATAAAAGCAGAAATTTTATTTATAGGTATATCTACTATGGATTTTAAATTATCAGTGTCTGAACTAATATCACATGGATTATCTAAAGCATACGGATCACATGTATTATGATTATAAGAATTTGCAAGAGAAAAATCTGGAGCAGGATCTAATTTAGTTACCATTCTAATAAAATATTTATTTACTCCAAGCAGTATTCCTGAAAAAGTATGACTATTTTCGCCGCAATTACCTGTAAATACAGTTACTGGTCTTCCTATAAATTTTCTCAGATTATCCCGAAAATTTATAGAATCTATATCACAGTCATGATGGTGATAGCTATCTTTATCATTATTTACAAGAGTATTCTTACTTTCATCAGCTTCCAGTTCAGAAGAAATATTATCATCTTCAGAAGTGTTCTCAACGTCACTGTAGCTAGTATCTGTATATGTCTCAGGTATTATGCTGTGGCTACTTTTATGCCTTCTATGATGTCTTCTATGATGTCTACTCAAATTTTCTCACTCCTTTCTAAATAAACAAATACTTAAAATATAACTGTTTACATAAAAATTTATATTTAAAGCCTAATTTATAATATGCTAAATATATAATAGGTGACAATATAGATCATCATAAAATTGGCACAATGTCTAATTTATTATCTTAACTTTATCACCATCATTTAAAAATGTCTGGCCTTCTGGTATTATATTATCTCCAGGATGTATTTGTGGAGATATGATTTCAGTTATTTCGTCATTTGAAAGTCCTGTATTTACGGATATTTTTTGTACTTTTTTATTTTTTACAGTATAGAGGTAAGAAACTCCATTTTCAATTTTTATAGCTTGGTTTGGCACTGTAATTATATTGTTTTTACTTTCATCTGGTAATGATATTTTACAGAACATACCTGGTTTTAAGGAATTATCCGATCCGCTAATTTTTATTTTAACTGTATATTCCATGGTTTTACTATCTATATCAGAACTTATATTTGTTACTTTTCCTGTTAATTTTTTATTGGATAAAGCAGGAATAGTTGCTGATAAAGACTGATTGATTTTGATTTTGGAGAGCATTTTATCTGGTACAGTTATTTCTGCTACTAGTGAACTTAAATCCATAACAACTAGAGATGGTTGTCCAGTTGGTGAAATTTCACCTTGATGTATATTTAATGAAGATACAATACCAGAAATAGGTGATCTGATAGTATTATCTTCAATTTGTGTTTGAATGGATTTAATACCAGCTTCAGTTTGAGAGACTTGAGCTTGTGCAACTTTTACTGATTCAGGTCCGATTTTTTGCTGTATTAAATTTAGATTTTGTTTTGCTGAATCTAGTGCGGCAGATGCAGTATCCAATTTTGTTTTAGATGCATCCAAATCTTGTTTTGCAACTGCGCCTGCTGAATACAATTTTTGCATTTTATCATAGTTGCTTTTAGAATCATCATAATTTATTTGTGATGATTTTATAGTTTGCTGAGCTTGTAATATTTGCTGAGAAATTTCAGAACTTTTTGTCCTTTCTAAATTGGCATTAGCAGATGCTATACTTGCCTCCTGTTGTTCAAGTTGAGCTTTAAGTGAGTCTGAATTAAGAGTAAATAGAACCTCACCGTTTTTTACACTACTGCCTTCCTTTACGTTTAAACTATCAATTTTGCCCGGTGATTTAGGAGATATTGATATCTGTTTATCTATAACTAATTTTCCAGAGTAATCTACACTTGTATTTAGAGATGTAAGTTTAGTTTGAATTACACTTACATTTTTAATAGGATTTTCATTTACTACTTTTTTATTTTTAATTGTGTTACGTACTATTGATGATATTGCTAGAACTACAAGTATACATAATATTACTTTACAAATAGTTTTTTTGAACTTCATAATATTTTATACCTCCTGAATTTCTGATTGCTTGTTTTTATTTTTAAATATATGATTTTTTAAATCGTCCATTAACGTATATACAATTGGCAGTACTATGGGAGTCAAGATTGTAGAAGCTATCATTCCCCCTATAACAACCATTGACATACTTGATTTATATTCGCTGCCTTCACCTATGGAAAGTGCAGATGGAATCATACCTACAATCATTGTTGCAGATGTCATTATAATAGGTCTTAGCCTTGTAGTACCAGACTCAATTAAAGCATCTTTTAAATTTTCTCCTCGTTTCATAAGTGTATTTGTATAGTCTATTAAAAGGGTGCCGTTTTTAGATGCTAATCCATCAAGCATAATCAAACCTATGATTGACATCATATTTAAAGTCTTTCCTGTAATTGCCAGTATTGCAAGGGCTCCTATTAAAGCACAAGGCAATGATATCATTCTTATAAATGGAGTTAAGAATGATTCATATAATACAACAAGTATCATATAAATAAGTACCAAGGAAATAATCAGCGCTTCTATAAGAGACGTAAAGGTTTCAGTCATATCTTCCTGACTTCCTCCATATTTGATTTCATAACCTGCAGGAATAGAAAATGATTTTAATTTTTGAGTTATATCTTTATTTACAGCACCTAACGATCTTCCCTGGATATTTGCTGAAATTGTAACTACATCTTGTCTATCCTGTCTAGATATGGATTGTGGACTATCAGATTTTACAATGGATGCAATCTGATTTATTGGTACAGATTGTCCAGCTGAGTTTGAAACATTTATAGATCCAATATCTGATTGCGTTTTTACAGCCCCATCTTCAAATTTTACCATTATATCATAATCATTTCCGTTTGTCCTGTACACTCCAGCAGAAGAGCCTTGTATTGCGGTTCTAAGTATGGTAGATATATCAGATGCGGATATTCCATAATGTGCTGCAGCTAATCTATCTATTTGAACTTTCAGTTCACTTTTACTGGCTTTAGTTGAATTGTTAATATCCGTAATTCCAGGAATAGTATTTATTGTTTTTTCTATTTTATTTGATAATTCAGTTAAAGTTTCAGTATTATTTCCGAGTAGTTGTATTGATATAGGACTTCCACTGCTCATAGTTTGGGATTCTTTTATAGAAAAATCTGTTCCAGATAAAGAGGATTTACTCCAATTTCGTACTTGAGATGCTATTTGGGATTGAGATTTTTTTCTCTCTTTTTTGGAAACAAGATTTACGATTATACTTCCAGAACTTGAATTACTGGATGTTATACCATCGCTACTTGAACCAACTGTAGAATAGTAACTTTTAACTTCAGAAACATTATGTAAATAATTTTCCACCTTTTTAACTTTGCTATCCATTTGATTCAATGTAGTACCAGAGTCAAAGGACATATTTATGGTAAAAGTACTTTCGTCTGTTACTGGCATGACTTCTGTGCCTATTCCCCCTATAGGTATTAATGCAATAAAGGCTATTAGAGCAGCTGTAGTAATAGCCAATACTCTTTTCCTATGATTCAATGACCATATAAGAGCTCTTCTATATATTGCTGTTAAATTATCTATAGATTTTGAAATTCCGTCTAATATTTTAAACATTTTGGTCTTGCTAAGTCTAGCTAGAATTCCTGAAGATTTTTTATTATTAGCTTTATTGTAAAATCTTGATGCCAGCATGGGTGTAACTGTAAATGAAACAAATAGAGAAAACAATGATGCAAAAGCGATAGTTAAACCAAATTCTTTGAAAAAAGCGCCTGCCATACCTGACATAAATGCAACGGGAACATATACAACAATATCGCATAAAGTTATTGCTATGGCTGCAAGACCTATTTCATTACGTCCATCTATAGCTGCACTTACAGGATCTTTTTTCATAGCAAGATGCCGTTGTATATTTTCAAGCACAACAATAGAATCATCCACAAGTATTCCTATACATAGTGAAAGACCCATAAGGGACATCATGTTGAGGGTAAAATTCATAATATGCATGATGAAAAAAGTGGATACGAGTGAAGTAGGGATTGCAACTAATACTATAAGAGATGACTTCCAACTCCTTAAAAATATGAACAGAACTAAGGCGGTTGTTATTATTCCCTCTATTAAACTGTGCTGTATTTCAGAAAGTGAAGAATTTATAAATGTTGTTGTATCATTAGCAGCTACTAGATTGATTCCTTTAGGAAGTGTTTTTTCTATATTTTTAAGTTCTGATTTTATATTGTCTACAGTTTTAACTACATTTGCATCACTTTGTTTCTGAATACTTATACCTATAGTATTTTTGCCATTTAGTCTTAAATGCTCATTTTCTTCAGGATATTCTAAATTCAGATCAGCTATATCTGAAAGATGAACTTCAGAGCCATTCGAGGTGGGTACTAAAATGTTTTTTATCTCATTTATGTTTTGAAATTCTCCTGTAACTCTTACGGATTCATTCATATTTTCCTGTTTTATTTGCCCTGCAGGCAGGTTTATATTGTCTGCTTGAAGTTTATTTATTAAAGTGTTTATATTAACACCATAATAATCTATGGAAGATTTATTTAGTCTTATCATAAGTTGTTTTTTATGTATACCTTCAAGAGTAACATTTCCTACACCCTGAATTTTTTGTAATTCCTGGGTTATGTTATTTGATACATTGTATAGTTCGTCATAAGATGTTGATCCAGAGATGGATAAAGTTAAAACTGGCATTGCATTTGTATCAATTTTAAAAAGTACAGGCTTATCAGCATTTTTAGGAAGCTTGCCTTGTGCATTATCTATTGCTTTTTGTACATCTAAAAATGCTGTATTCATATTGGTATTCATCTTAAAAGTAATAATGGTTTGTCCAAGGCCTTCACTTGCTGTGGACTGAATTTTGTCGATACCACTTATGCCCGCTATTGAATCTTCAATTGGCTTTACTACATCTGTCCTAATATCATCAGCACTGGCACCTATGTATGGTGTGGATATGGAAATTATGGGTATATCCATAGATGGCATGAGATTTGAACCTAAATTTCTATAGCCAAATATACCAAGCCCAAGAAGTAGTAATATTACCATAGTTATTGCGGCTGGCTTTTTTACAGATAGTTCAGTTAAATTCATTTTGTTCCTCCCTTTTAAATAATACTGTATAAATTATATATTATAATAAGTATAACTTTCAACTATTATTGACAATCCTTTTAAAAATGTAAATTATATGAATGTGTAAAAATATATTATATATGATAAAATAATTTATAAAGAGTATGAAGCTTCAGAAGGTGGTAATTTTGGAAAATTATATAAAATTCATACATAAAGCCTGGATAGACTTTATAAAAACAGGATATATGAATAGTGCAGTTAGATCTGAGATAGCAGATTCATGGAGAAGGTGTAAAAATTATGGTATTGATCCTATGTCAGAATATGAAATAAAGGATAATATACTAAAAGCTAAAGACAAAATAAAAGAGAATGCAGATTTAATATGTGTGGCTCATTCAACTATAGAACATTTATATAGCACTGTGGCTGGTTCTGGCTTTGTAATCATGTTAGTTGATAAACAAGGATATGTAATAGATGTAGTTGGCGACAAGGACATAATGAAGAGAGCCAATGAATTGAATTTTAGAATAGGATCTCTTTGGACAGAAAAATCAGTAGGAACCAATGCTATAGGAACAGCTATATATTTAAATAAGCCAATACAGACTATAGGATCAGAACATTATATGATAAATCAACATTTGTGGACGTGCTCTGCTTCACCGATACACGATAAATTCGGAAATATAATAGGATGTATAAATATGTCGGGAAATTATTATGACGCACATTCTCATACACTTGGAATAGTTACTGTTGCAGCTCAGGCAATAGAACGTGAATTCCAACTTGTTGTGTCAAATAAACTTATGAATATAACCTTAGATTCTATATCAGAAGGTATGATAGTAACAGACGATAAATTAAAAATAACTAGAACAAATATCAAGGCACAACAAATATTATGTACAAGTGAAGATGTTTTCAAAGGCATTGATATTAGAAAAATTATAAAAAATATAGGTTTTAAAACTATGTTGACTAAAGGTGATACTTCATATAGCAATATAGGATGTGACTTCCTTATAAATGGTAAATCAATAAAATGTTTGATAAATGCGGTACCTATAAAAATGAAAAATAAAACTATAGGTATTGTTATAACTTTTAGAGAATCTCAATATTATCATAAATTAGTTGGAAAGTTTATGGGGTATAGAGCTTCTTATAAATTTGATGATATTATAACAAATAATGATAATATGAAAAAAACAATAGAACTTGCTAAAAAAGCTTCTAAAAGTGATTGCAATATTTTAATAGAAGGAGAGAGCGGAACAGGTAAAGAACTTATGGCACAATCAATTCACAATTACAGCAGCCGAAAAAATGGACCTTTTGTTGCCGTTAATTGTAGTTCTATACCAAGAGAACTAGTAGAAAGTGAATTGTTTGGATATGAAAAAGGGGCTTTTACAGGAGCGTCTAGAGATGGAAATCCAGGTAAATTTGAGCTTGCAAACAGTGGAACAATCTTTCTTGATGAAATAGGAGAATTACCACTTGACATACAATCAAAATTGTTAAGGGTTCTTGATAACAATAAAATAACTAGAGTTGGAGGAAACTATGAAAAACAACTAGATGTGAGAGTAATAGGTGCAACTAATAGAATACTATTAAATGAAGTAAAAAAGAAAAATTTTAGGGCTGATCTCTATTATAGATTAAATGTTATAAATATACGAACCATTGCCCTTAGAAATAGAAAAGAGGATATAGACCTTTTAATAAGATATTTTGTTAAAAGTTTAAATCTAAAAAATATTCATCAATCAAGATTAGTAGGAAATGCTTACATAGAACGAATGAAAAATAACATTTGGTTGGGTAATGTGAGAGAACTTAGAAATGTAGTAGAGAGGGATTATTATTTGAGTGATGAATTAATATGTTCTAGTGACTACTTGACAGAAACAAAACAAACTTTGAATTCAAAAAATAACATATATAATAAAAACAATATCATGTGCGAAGTTATACCAATTCAAATGTTGGAAAAGGAAAGCATACAGAATGCTATAGAAAAATGCAGTGGAAATCTTGTTAAAACAGCAGCTCTATTAAATATAAGCAGATCTACACTTTATAGAAAGATAAAAAAATACAAAATTATGCATTATAAAAAATAAATGTACTAATATGACGCATTTATTTAAACTGTGCCATATTAATACATTAGTATATGAGTCAATATGGCACAGTTTAAATTTTGATATTCATTTTACTACACTATATATACATGGCATGATATTTGCTTAACAAATTAATGTTAATATATTAACATTAATTAAATTAGTATTAAATTTGTCAATCATATAGTTGGCATAAGGAGGAAATTTATGAAAGCTGCATTATGGTATGATAGAAATGATGTAAGAGTAGAAGAAATAGATGAACCTCAAGTTAAAAAAGGATATGTAAAGGTTAAAATTAAATGGTGTGGAATTTGTGGCTCTGATTTACATGAATATCTTGGAGGACCTATATTTATTCCTGTAGGTAAACCTCATCCTTTGAGCGGTTCTACAGCTCCGGTAGTCCTAGGACATGAATTTTCTGGAAATGTAGTGGAAGTAGGTGATGGAGTTTCAAAATTTAAAGAAGGGGATAGAGTTATTGTTGAGCCTATGGTTGTCTGTGGCAAATGTCCTGCATGTTTGGAGGGAAAATACAATTTATGTGAATCACTTGGCTTTCATGGATTATGTGGAAGTGGAGGCGGGTTTGCAGATTATACTGTATTCCCAGAAGAATATGTGCACAAGATACCTGATAGCATGTCATATGAGGAGGCCGCGCTTGTTGAACCTATAGCAGTTGCACTGCATTCGGTTAGAATAGCTGATTTTAATATAGGTGATACAGCTTTAGTTCTTGGTGCAGGACCAATAGGACTTGCAACTGTTCAATGCTTAAGAGCGGCTGGAGCAAGTTTTATAGCGGTTTTACAGAGAAAGTCCATTAGACAAGAGTATGCAAAAGAGTTTGGTGCGGATGTAGTACTTGATCCAAATGAAGTAGATGTAGTAGCAGAAGTTAAAAAGTTGACAAATGGGGTTGGAGTAAATGCAGCTTTTGAAACTACAGGTGCAGCTATAGGACTTAATACTGGAATAGAGAGTATAAAATATGAAGGTACCTTAGTTGTAACAAGCATTTGGGAAGGTGAAACAAGCTTTAATCCAAATTCATTGGTATTTACGGAAAAGAAAATAGTAGGTACGCTTGCATATAGACATGAATTTCCAGCAACAATAGCATTAATAAATAATGGGGAAATAAAAACGGATGGATATATAACAAAAAAAATAGCGCTTGATGACATAATAAAAGAAGGATTTGAAACATTGACCGGACCTGAAAAGAAAAAACAGGTTAAAATACTTGTTACTCCAGATAAATCACTTTTATAGTATTAGTAAAATATAAGTTTTGATAATTTTAGTTTAAAATATGGCATAAGCTCATCATGGCTTATGCCATATTTTAATATTTGATTTCAAATGACTTTTCCAAGTCTATGAGGTTTATTCTTTCATAGTACAGATTATCTACTTTAATAAATCGATTGGCCTTTTCTAAATCTTTTATAAATGTGTTTGGATTGATTGATGATCCCTGCAGCTCAATGGAAACATTTCCATTGTCCATATTTTTAACCCATCCTGTTAAATTCATTTTAGAGGCTAAATAGTTTGCAGTATATCTAAACCCAACACCTTGAACTTTCCCACATACAACTATATGATATCTAGACATTTTACTGTAATCCTTTTATTTATCTAATGTGTAGCAATTAACTATTTCTGCGTAATAAATAGTATGGTAGTCACCATCGGCATAGCTTTGGCTATTTATTTTTTTGTCTAAAAAATCTGCTTTCATTTGCTGTTCATATAAGGTTTTGCACTCAAAATAGATACCGCATCCTTGTATAACAGGAGTTGATATAACTTCACCAGGAACTAGTTTAAGATGGCATTCTTTGATCTTATCATGGTCTCTACCTGATTTTACACCACAAAAAGCTAATGCCTTTTTTAAATCATCATTTACAGGTATGCTTATAGTAAATTCACCGGATTTTTCAACAAATTCATGAGTATATCTGGATTCTCTAACAAATAAGGTAAATATAGACTTGCCCCATGCTATTCCGATGCTTCCCCATCCTATTGTCATGGTATTTACTCTATCGTCAATTTTAGCCGTTAAAAAGGCTCCCTGTTTGCGCAAATGTTTTATAGCTTTATCCAAACTTTCCGTAAATTCTAAGTTAATATGTTTCATGTTATTCATCCCCCTATTTATAGTTTGTTATAAGATATAAAAATATATAATATGTTGATTAAGATCAATAAATTGGTGCTCACCTCGCATCTCTTGGTTAATATAGTATTAATATGATATATAGTATATTATATATCATAAATTCAATTATTCAATTCAAATTTATTCATATGTATAAAAAATACTATGTTAATATGGTATTATTATAGGTAGTTGTTGTATTGTAGTAAAATTTAATTTAGGAGAGCATATGTTATGAGTATTGAAATTAAGATTAAAGAAGCAGCAAATTATATATTGAAGAATACAAAGTATAAACCTGAAATTGGAATAATACTAGGTTCGGGACTTGGTGAAATTGCAGAAGAAATAGAAGAAAAAGAAATATATAATTACAGGGATATACCTAATTTTCCTGTATCTACAGTTGTGGGACATAAAGGCAGATTAATTATAGGAAAGCTTCAAGGAAAGATAATTTTGACCATGCAAGGAAGATTTCATTATTATGAAGGTTATAGTATGCAGCAAATTACATTCCCAGTTCGAGTTATGGCATCAATAGGAATAAAAAATTTAATAGTTACAAATGCTGCAGGAGCAGTAAATTTGAATTATAAACCAGGACAGCTCATGCTTATAAAAGACCATATAAATTTATCTTTTAATAATCCTCTTATAGGGAAAAACATGGATAGCTTTGGAACACGATTTCCTGATATGTCAAATGCTTATGATAGAGATCTTAGAAAAAAAGTAGAAAATATAGCACAACAAAATAATATAGATATTCAAGAGGGAGTATATGTTTGTATGAGTGGACCTAATTATGAAACTCCTGCAGAAATAAAGATGGTTAGAGTTATTGGAGGTGATGCTGTAGGGATGTCTACAGTTCCTGAAGTGATAGTTGCAAACCATAGTCAGATTAAAGTTATTGGGATATCATGCATGACTAATATGGCAGCTGGAATACTTGATAAACCTCTTGAACATAGAGAAGTAATTGAAACATCAAAAATTGCAAGTGGAAATTTTAAAAAATTAGTAAGGAATATAGTGAAAGACATATAAATAATTATAGTTTACTATGGCATAGCTGCATAATCTTGTTAAAATGGTTATTTCTAAGTATAGTTTAACTTATAATATATGACAGTATCAAATGCTTGCTTAGACTAGATTTAATACTACCATATATATTATCTTGCAATCAATATAGGTATTGTAATTTTATGTTTTACTTTATTAGTTACAGTTTCAAATAGTATATCTGTAATACCTTTATGCCCATAAGTGATCAATATCAATAAGTCAGCAGATTGTTTTTCTACAATTTCAGCTATAGATTTTTCGGCTTTCCCATAGCCTACTTCATATATAGAATTTTTGATACCTAGTTTGGTTAATTGTTCCACGTAAAAATTTAATCTTTTCCTATCATTTACTTGAGTACCATATATACTGGCACCGGCACTTTCTATTACATGAATCAAAATTAAAATAGTATCTTGTTTAGCTAAATTTACAGCATGTGATAATACAGCTCCATCATTTTTAGTAAAATCAAGGGCTAAGGCTATCTTATTGTATGATGTAATTTTATTTATCTTAGGAAAATGTGTTTTACCATGAATATTTATAACTCTATTATTGTATACTCCATTTATTATAGGTTCAAAGATGATATACATTAGCAGTAAACCAAAAACAAAGCATAATATAAATATTGGAATATATGTTAGGGGTTTTGTATTTTCAATTGTTATCCAGTCTTTTAGAGTTTCAACAACAAGTTTGATATTTAATGTAATTATTAAAGCAGATAAAATCCAAGCTATAATTTTAGTTTTAATAGAAATTACAAATCCTTTCATGATAATTTTACTGCTTACAAAATGTATTAAATGTATTAAAGGTACAATTGCAAAAGATAATTGAAGGCTTAATATTACTTTATTTAAAATTAATAAGTTTGCAGTAGATGAATCACCAAAATATATAATAACAAATATTGAGGGAATAATAGCCATTATTCTTGTTATAAGTCTTCTTACCCATGGTTGAATTCTTAGATTAATAAATCCTTCCATAACAATTTGTCCTGCATAAGTTCCAGTTATTGTAGAGGATTGACCAGCGGCTATAAGTGCTATGCCAAACAATATTGGTACAAGAGTATTTCCAAGTATAGGTTCTAAAAGTTTATGAGTTTGAAGTATATCATCTACTCCATAGTTGCCACTTCTGTGAAACACGGAAGCTGCAAGTATCAATATTCCAGCATTAACTAGAAATGCAAGGTTTAGCGCAAATAGAGAATCTAAATTGCTAAATTTAATTGCCTGTTTTAATCCATGCTCAGTTTTATTTATATTTCTTGTTTGTACAATAGATGAGTGCAGATAAAGATTATGTGGCATTATTGTTGCTCTTATAATACCTATCCCGATACAGAGAGCATCACTATTTGGAATGCCTGGTACAAATCCATGTATAATTCCTATATAATCAGGTTTTGAAATAATTATTTTTATATAGAAAACTGATTCCTATTATTGCAATAAGGCAAAGAATGAATGCTTCCATTTTTCTTACACCAAGTCTGTCTAATAGCAGTAATAGTAAAGTATCAAAACCTGTAATTAGTACACCATATATAATTGGAATATGAAAAAATCAAATTAAGTCCTATAGTTGTACCTGAAACTTCTGCAATATCAGTTGCCCAATTTCCAGAATCTATATCCCCTAAACTTACTAGATAAGCAGGTCCCATGAATGCTAATAATTTTTTGTAAGATTTTTTAGTCTGCATCATACATATATATTCTTTAAACTAAATGTAGATAATTATATACTAAGGTTTGATTTTTTAATATACTAAATATTAGTACATAATATTGTGACTTCAAGATCGATATAATACATATAAAGAAAATTTAGAGCGAACACGAAATGAAGTAAATATAATTGAATTGATAAAACAAAGCAATTATGAAAAAAGATGGATTGAATTTGAATAAATATTTTAAAAGTATTAGTTTTTTGATATAATATATAAAGTAGGCGTTTTGATTGCAATAATCTAGTAAAATTATACAAAAATGCAACAAAAGAATATCTAAGAATATATTAATCATATAAATAAATTGTGAGAGGTGTTTTATATTAATAACAAAAATTTTAATAATTTAAACGAGAAAATCAGAGTAAAAGAGGTAAGATTAGTAGATGATAATGATAGTAGAATCATAACAACTAAAGAGGCATTGGATTTGGCAAGAGAAAAAGGTCTGGATTTAGTTATGGTATCACCTGCAGCTAAACCTCCTGTTTGTAAAATAATGGATTATAAAAAATTCCTTTATGATAAATCTAAAAAAGAAAAAGAAGCTAGAAAGAAACAAAAAACTGTGGAATTAAAAGAAATTAGACTTAGTGCTACAATTGAGGATAATGATATAACTATAAAAGCAAATAACGCTAAAAAATTTATAGCAAAAGAAAATAAAGTAAAAGTATCAATAAGGTTTAGAGGTAGACAAAATAACTATACTTCAGCAGGTAGAAAAGTATTTGACACTTTTTTGGAAAAAATGGGTGATACCGTAATAATAGAAAAAAGGCCTAAATTGGAAGGTAATAATATGATTATGGTTTTGTCACCTAAAAAGGGCTAAAGTATATAAATTAATAAAATGATTGATAAAATCAGAATCTAAAAATTTAGATTCTGATTTTATTTATTTTTAATTAAATAGCATTTTGTGTCAATAATTTTTGCAAATATATTTACAAAATAAAGTTTGTGTACTATAATAAAAACGAACAATGATAATGAATATCATTATTTAATGTTAATTATAATCAATGCATTTGTGTATAGACATAATTGATATATGTTCATAATAGTATGTCTTACATAAAATGTACAAGCTTTTGATTATATTTACGTAATAAATATATTATTTTATTGAAAAATATTACATTGATTGGAGGTAGAGTTATGCCGATCACAATGGTAAAAGTAGGTGAATCAGGAAGCATTAAAGGTATTCGTGGTAATGATGATATCAGACGTCATCTAGAACATCTTGGATTTGTTCTTGGGGAGAGTGTAACTGTAGTGGCAGAAATAGCGGGAAATTTGATTGTGAAAGTTAAAAATGCTCGAATTGCCTTGAGTAAGTCAATGGCAAATAGAATTGTTGTATAATTCAATTTATATTTTGAATAGGGAAAGGAGATAAAGATATGAAAACATTAAAAGATACTAAATGTGGTGAAACAGTTACTGTAGCAAAAGTTCATGGTAAGGGGGCCATTAAACGAAGATTTATGGATATGGGTTTGACTAAAGGAACTGAAATCTATATACGTAAAGTAGCTCCACTAGGAGATCCAGTAGAGGTTAAAGTAAGGGGATATGAACTTAGTTTACGTAAAGAAGAAGCCGCAATAGTAGAAATTATTTAGATTTAACAGACTTATATAATAGACCAGCTAGTAAAAGTCAATAGAAA
>NZ_APMH01000051.1 GCF_000359585.1 Clostridium tyrobutyricum DSM 2637 = ATCC 25755 = JCM 11008
TCCACGGAGCCATTTTATTTTATAGAATTTTATAGGTTATCAGGCATCTGATAACCTTTTTTATATTTATTTTAGGAGTTTAATTATATGGAAGAAAAAAACAAGAGCTTACTTAAAATTCATTTGTCAGTACTTTTATTTGGTTTATCAGGATTGTTTGGAAAATTAATTTCACTTTCGTCAACAGTAATTGTGTTTGGAAGAGTATTTTTTTCCAGCATTTTTTTATTTATTATATTGATTTATTTTAAAAAAAATATACTGTTAAAACAGAAGAAAGACTATTTCTATATAATACTTATGGGTATGATTCTAGCAATTCACTGGACTACATTTTTTAAGGCCATTCAAGTCTCTACAATAGCTATAGCACTGCTCACATTTTCTACATTTCCTGTATTTATTACATTTCTTGAGCCTTATTTTTTTAAAGATAAGATTAAATTATGGGATATTATAAGTGCTATAGTTACATTTTTGGGTATAATCTTTATAGTACCCAAATTTCAGTTGACAAATAATTTAACTCAGGGAGCCCTATGGGGAATGTTGTCAGGATTTGCATATGCAATACTTTCCATGCTTAATAGAAAGTATGTACAGCAATACTCAAGTCTCGTAATTTCATTTTATGAGCAACTTGTAGCTACAGTTGTATTAATTCCATTTTTATTTTTTCAGAAACATGATCTTACGTATAATAACATAATACTTTTAATCTTATTAGGTGTGGTTTTTACTGCTATATCCCATTCACTGTTTATAAATGGATTAAAATATACAAGAGCCCAGACGGCATCTATTATTTCCAGTCTTGAGCCAGTATATGCCATTGTATTTGCAGCTTTTATATTAAAGGAAATGCCAAGTTTAAGGGAAATAGTTGGAGGGATTATTATACTTGGTATTGCACTTTATTCAACTATTAAATCCAAAAAAGAAGGAGTTGTCTCAAAATAAATTTTAAGACAACTCCTTTTAAATTATTATTCTTTGGTAATGGTATTTCCATCACTTTTCAGTACAATAGTTTCATCTATATCAGTCCTGTAAATTTGGATATCTTTTTTCTTTAATTTGTTTATTGTTTTCTTGGTAGGATGTCCATATTTATTATCCTTGCCACAGCTTATTATAGCTATCTTAGGATTAACTCTATTTAAGAATTCTTCTGAAGTTGAGCTGGAACTTCCGTGATGTCCTACTTTTAATACATCAGCTGTAATATCATAATTTTTATGGAGCATTTCCATTTCACTTGCTTTTTCAGCATCACCTGTAAATAAAAATTTATTATTTCCGTATGTTATTTTCAATACTATTGAATAATCATTAGTGTCTGGATAGCTATCGCTGTTAGGAGCAAGTATTTCAGCTTTGGTATTATTACCGAAGTCCAATTGCATTCCTGGTTTTGGAACATCTATTTTCATATTCTTGTTTTTTAACTGATTTATCATATATTCAAAAGTCCTGGTATTGGAAATTTTTTTTGGAGCATAGAAAGTGTCTACTGTATAATTCTTTATTACATCACCCATTCCACCTATGTGATCTTCATCAGGATGAGTTGCAATTACATAATCAAATTTTTTTATATTATGATTACTTAAATATGACATAAGTTTGTCTTTACTTTTATTCGGCCCTGCATCTATTAAAAGATTTTTACCATTTACTTGAATCAATTCACTGTCACCCTGATCTATATCTATATAGTGAACTTTAATACCATTGTATGAATCAGATTCATTTGAACTTTTAAAATATGTACATGAACATAGCAAAAATATTGAAATTAGCATAATCGATATCATAGTGCAATATTTCTTTATAAATCCCATTATATTGATCCTCCTGTAGAATATAATTGGAGTTTGATAAAAATTATAAATTTTTTGTAGAATTCTCTAAATATATGTTTTTCATAATTTCTTTTTTTATAATTTCGGATATATTTTCTTTTTCATCCTTTGATAGGTCAGCTGGATAAATTGGTTTGCAAATAGTCAGATTTACATCTGCAGGTTTTAAATTACCGTGCTTATTTCCTTCCCTTAATTTGTAACTTCCATCTATTGCTAGTGGCACTATAGGTACCATGGATTTTAGTCCGAGCTTCATGCTTCCCCTTTTAAATTCTCCGATTCTAGGCCCCTTGCTTCTAGTTCCTTCAGGAAAAATTACCAAGCTATGTCCATTTTTTAAAATTTTAACGCCCTCGTTTATGGACCTTACAGAGGCCCTTATATTACTTCTGTCAATAAATATACATTTGATTTGTTCCATCCAATAACTTATTATTTTTACCTTTTTGATTTCCTTTTTAGCAATGAAACCAATTGTTCTGTCAAGAGATGCAATAAGTATTGGGATATCTAAAAATCCCTGATGATTTGATACAAAGAGACAGGGACCATCTGGAATGTTTTCAAGACCTTTCATGTGAATTTTTGCCCTCATTGATTTTAGTATGAATTTTGCCCATCCATTAATACAGTCATATGTATAGGATTGAACTTCTTCTTGAGAGCCCTTCTTTTTTAATTTTTCCAATTTCATCTTTTTTATTAAAGAGTAAAACATGTACATGACCAACATGAAATACAGAAAAATACTTCTTATCATATTTTAAATACCTCCACATATTATCTTTTTATTGTCTTTATTATTATAACATATATGAAGTATAATCTTGCAAAAAGTATATTGCATGGTCCAATATGAATACAAGAATACCTTTACATGTTAAATAATGAAGGATTTAATATGTAAAAATCAAAAACAAGAAAATATACAATTGATTATATTTATTAAAGATGATACAATATAAACATGCACTTTTTATAAAACGTTGAGTATACTGAGATACATAAGGAAAACAAATAATATATAAAGAATACATATATTATTTTAAGAAAGATAAAATTCTTAAATTGAAGTATTATATATAGTTTAATTCAAAAATGTGCTATTTTTTATAGTGCCAATGTTTATTTAAGAGGGGATGGCGTTAATGTATAATTATAAACTTCAAAATATAGATAAACCTAATCTGTATAAAGATATATTTCCGTATGATGAAGTTCCTAAAGTGGTTTTTGATGGAGTTCAACTGCCAATGGACCTACCAGATGATATATGGATTACAGATACTACATTTAGAGATGGACAACAGTCTATGGAGCCATTTACTTTAGAGGAGATAGTTAAGATATTTGATTATATCCATGAACTGGATAATGATTCCGGAATAATTAGACAGAGTGAATTTTTTTTATATACTGAAAAGGATAGAAAAGCTGCTGAAGTCTGTATGGAAAGAGGATACAAATTTCCAGAAGTAACATCATGGATAAGAGCCAATAAGAATGATTTTAAACTTGTAAAGCAGATGAATTTAAAAGAAACCGGTATGCTAATGTCATGCTCAGACTACCATATATTTAAAAAGTTAAAGATGACAAGGGAACAAACTATGAATATGTATATTTCTATAGTAGAGGAAGCTTTGAATAATGGCATTAAGCCAAGATGCCATCTTGAAGATATAACTAGAGCTGATTTTTATGGATTTGTAGTTCCGTTGGTTAATAAACTTATGGAAATGTCAAAGGAATCGGGCATACCTATAAAGATAAGATTGTGTGATACTTTAGGATTGGGAATTCCTTATGGTCAGGTAGCACTTCCAAGAAGTGTACAGGGAATTGTTCATGGAATAAGAAGTATATGCGGTGTTCCTCAAGACAGAATAGAATGGCATGGACACAACGATTTCTATTCTGCAGTTAATAATTCTACTACAGCATGGCTGTATGGATGTTCATCTGTAAACACTACTCTTTTTGGAATAGGTGAGAGAACAGGAAATTGCCCACTTGAAGCTATGGTATTTGAGTATGCACAGATAAAGGGAAATGCTAAAAATATGAATCTTCATGTTATAACAGAGCTTGCTGAATATTTTAAAAGTCAAATGCACTATAATATTTCACCAAAAGCACCTTTTGTTGGAAGCGAATTTAATTTAACAAAAGCTGGAGTTCATGCAGATGGAATACTTAAAGATGAAGAAATATACAATATATTTAATACAGATAAAATTCTAGGTAGGCCAATTGTGGTTCAGGTAAACCAGTATTCGGGGCTTGCAGGTATAGCAGCATGGATTAACACATACTATAGATTAAAAGATGAAGATAAAATGGATAAGAAAGATAAAAGAGTGGAAAAGATAAAAAAATGGATAGACAATCAGTACAATATGGGAAGGACTAGTATAATAAGAAGTGATGAAATGGATGCTCTTGTAAAAAAATTAATACCAGAAATACTAGAAAAAAAAGAAGAGAGAGCTTGTTAAAATTAAGTAAATACTACCAAAGAAATATTACAATGGAGGAAATAGTGAAATGGGATTAAGTGCAGCACATAAAATTATAAAAAAACATCTGTTGAAAGGAAAAATGATAGCAGGACAGGAAATAGCTATCAAAATAGATAGGACATTGACCCAGGATTCAACGGGTACTATGGCATATCTCCAATTTGAAGCTTTGGGAATAGATAGAGTCAAGACAAAGAGATCTGTAGCGTATATAGATCATAATATACTTCAATCAGGACCTGAAAATGCAGATGATCATCTTTATATTCAAACTGTTGCAAAAAAACACGGGATATATTTTTCAAGGCCTGGAAATGGAATATGTCATCAGGTAAATCTTGAGAGATTTTCAGTACCTGGAGATACTCTTCTTGGATCAGACAGTCATACACCAACTGGCGGCGGAATAGGAATGCTTGCCATTGGTGCTGGTGGATTGGATGTTGCAGTAGCCATGGGCGGCGGTGAGTACTATATAAATATGCCAAAGATAGTTAAGGTAAACTTGACAGGAAAATTGGGACCATGGGTTACAGCAAAGGATATAATACTTGAAATGCTTAGAAGGCTTACTGTTAAGGGTGGAGTAGGAAAGATATTCGAATATACAGGTGAAGGAGTAAATACACTTTCTGTACCTGAGAGGGCTACTATTACAAATATGGGAGCAGAACTTGGTGCAACTACGTCACTTTTCCCAAGTGATGATGTAGTATGCGAATTCTTGAAGGCACAAGGAAGAGAAGGTGATTTTTCATATATTAAGCCAGATGCGGATGCAGTATATGATGAAGAAATGGAGATAAACTTGTCTGAACTTGAACCTATGGTTGCCTGTCCTCATAGTCCGGATAAAGTAGTTCCAGTTTCTGAATTGAAGGATGTAAAAGTAAATCAAGTATGTATAGGAAGTTGTACCAATTCTTCTTATGTAGATATGATGAAAGTGGCACACATATTAGAGGGAAAAACTGTAAATGAAAATGTATCCCTTACTATTTCACCTGGATCAAAACAGGTATTGAATATGATATCTGAAAATGGAGGGCTTGCATCTATGGTAGGTGCAGGGGCAAGAATTCTTGAAAGTGCCTGTGGTCCATGTATAGGGATGGGTCAGTCACCTGCAACGGATGCAGTATCTTTAAGAACTTTTAATAGAAATTTTGAGGGAAGATCAGGAACCAAGTCTGCTATGATTTATCTTGTAAGTCCGGAAATTGCAGCAGCATCTGCTTTAAAAGGATATATCGCAGATCCTAGAGAAATAGGAGATTCTATAGAAATTAAAATGCCGGATAAATTCCTTATAAAGGACAATATGATTGTGGCACCAAGTGAGACTGGAAATGATATAAAGGTAGTTAGAGGGCCTAATATAAAGCCTTTTCCAAAGGCAAAACCTTGTGAAAATACTGTTCCAGGAGTAGTTCTTACGAAAGTAGGAGATAATATAACTACAGATCACATAATGCCATCTAATGCAAAATTACTTCCATACAGATCCAACATACCTCATCTTGCTGAATACTGCCTAACACCATGTGATGAGTATTTTCCTAAAAAGGCAAAGGAAAATGGCGGAGGCTTTATAGTAGCAGGAATCAATTATGGACAGGGATCAAGTAGGGAACATGCAGCACTGGCACCTCTTTACCTTGGAGTTAAAGCAGTACTTGCAAAGTCATTTGCAAGAATTCATATGGCAAATCTTATAAATAATGGCATAATGGCACTTGTATTTGCAGATGAAAGTGATTATGAAAAGATAGATCCTTTAGATAAGCTGGTTATAGAAAATGCTTTGGAGCAGATTAAAAATGATACTGTAGTTGTTAAGAACGAGAGTAAAGATGAAGAATATAAAATGATATTCAATGTTACACAAAGGCAGAGAGACATGATAAAATTTGGTGGACTCCTGAACATGATGAAACAAAATACTAAATAATATTGGGAGGATTGAAGATGGGACATAGAGTTACTCTTATTAAAGGTGATGGAATAGGGCCGGAAGTTTGCAAAGCTGCAAGAAAAGTTGTAGATGAGAGCGGTGCACATATAGATTGGGAGGTATTTGATGCTGGAGCTTCAGTTATGGATGAATATGGTACTCCAATACCAGAACATATTATAGAAAGTATAAAGAAAAACAAAGTAGCTCTTAAAGGACCGGTTACCACACCTGTAGGAAAGGGATTTAGAAGTGTAAATGTAACTCTCAGAAAGAGTTTGAATTTGTATGCAAATATAAGACCTATAAAAACCTATGCTGGTGTAAAATCCAGATATGAAAATGTGGATTTGGTTATATTCAGGGAAAATACCGAAGACTTGTATGCGGGCATTGAACATATGGTAAATGATGAAATAGCAGAAAGTATAAAGATAATATCCAAAAAGGCAAGTGCAAATATTGTAAGGGCGGCCTTTGATTATGCAGTTAAAAATGGCAGAAAAAAAGTTACTGCGGTGCATAAGGCAAATATAATGAAATTATCTGATGGATTGTTTTTAAGGACTGCCCAGGAAGTGGCAAAAGAATACAGCAATATTGAATTTGAAAGTGTAATAGTAGATGCCATGAGTATGAAACTTGTATTAAATCCTGAAAATTATGATGTACTTGTTATGCCAAATTTATACGGAGATATTCTATCTGATATGGCATCAGGTCTTATAGGAGGACTCGGTTTGGTACCTGGAGCAAATATTGGAGAAAATGCAGCTGTATTTGAATCTGCTCATGGTTCAGCACCTGATATTGCAGGCCAAAACAAGGCAAATCCAACTGCTATAATACTTTCAGCAGTTATGATGCTTGAATATCTTGGAGAAACAGAACCAGCACATAAAATAGAAAAGGCAGTAGAAGAAGTACTTAAAGAGGGAAAATATTTAACTGGTGATCTAGGTGGCAATGCTACTACAGATCAATATACAGATGCCATAGTTTCGAAATTGCATAATTAGTGTAGTTTCATAAATATAAATCTATTAAATAAAATAAAGAACTCTAAAATTTTTATAATAAAAATTTTAGAGTTCTTTATTTTATGAAGTAATTTTACTATCTTCATTAAGTGTGTCAAGATTGAAAGGTGTTTCCTGATATACGTAGTAGTTTAACCAATTTAAAAATAATAGATTGGCATGACTTTTCCAGTTAGCTGTAGGTAGTTTAGTTGGATCATCATCCGGGAAATAATGTTTTGGAATATCTATAGGTATATTATTTTGAATATCTCTGTCATATTCAGATTTTAGTGTACAAGTGTCATATTCGGGATGTCCGGTTACAAAAATCTGATGGGCATTTTTAGTAGATACCAGATATATTCCTGCCTCTTCTGATTCAGATAATATTTCCAGATCCGGGACTTTCTCAATATCAGATTTTTTTACAGTTGTATGTCTTGAATGTGGAGCGAAATATATATCATCAAATCCTCTGAGTAAATCTACATTTTTTTTATTTATAGTATGGGAAAATACACCAAAGCGTTTTTGGGGAAGAGAATATTTTGGTATGCCAAAGTGGTGATATAGTCCAGCCTGTGCCCCCCAACATATATGTAAAGTAGAATATACGTTTCTTGCTGACCAATCCATAATGGAAGTTAGCTCTTTCCAATAATCAACATCTTCAAATTCAAGAAGTTCCACAGGTGCACCTGTTATTATCATACCATCAAATTTCTTGTCCTTTATTTGTTCGAATGTCTTATAATATTTAAAAAGATATTCTGAAGAAGTATATTTTGAAGTGTGAGAGCTTGTATACATTAACGTTATATTTACTTGAAGGGGCGAGTTACTCAATAATCTCAGTAACTGTGTCTCTGTAGTAGTTTTATTCGGCATTAAATTGAGTATTATTATATCCATAGGACGTATATCTTGTTTTGATGCGCGATGTTCATTCATAATAAATATGTTTTCATCTTTTAATGTTTTAGAAGCTGGTAAATCATTAGGTATCTTTATTGGCATAAAAATTCATCCCTTACTTATAATGATTTTAATCAAATAAAAAAAGTTGTTTTCCTGAAAGAAAAACAACTTTTGATATCTTAGTATCGAAACTATTTTTCTTATCTTTCAGAAATAATCTGTTGGAATTAACACCATACATTCAAATGAAAAATGCTGGTTGTCGGACATCATCGGGCCAGTCCCTCAGTCACTCTAGATAAGTTTTTACTTTTAATTATTACTCAGTTTAATCTAATCTAATATTACTAAATTAATTAATATTTTATATGTTATATTAAACACAGGTTTTTGTCAAGCCGTCTAGATAAGAATTTAAAAAGTTATTGACAAGTAATTTGAAAAGTATTAGGATTAAGATAATATATAATTGAATGTTTACTATTCTTATCAAGAGAGGTGGAGGGACTGGCCCTGAGAAACCCGACAACCAACATGTTTTTATGTGTAATGGTGTTAATTCCTACAGAAATATGATTCTGGAAGATAAGAAAAGATTGCTTTTGTTTATGATTTAAGCTGCTTTTCTTGAAAAAGCGGCTTTTTTAGCTAAAGTGAAAAAATGGGCCCTGATGGCATTTAACTATAAAGGAGTGGTCGTGTGACTTGTAATAATTTATTGGAAAAAATTAAGAATAATTTTATATTTTTTGATGGAGCCATGGGCACTATGCTTCAAAGAGCAGGACTTAAAACAGGTGAGCTTCCAGAAATTCTAAATATAACAAATCCAGATACTATAAAAAAAATACATGAAGCTTATCTTAATGCAGGAGCTGACATTATAACTACCAATACTTTTGGAGCAAATGATTTAAAATATAGCTCTTCTGATTATTCATCGGAGGAGGTAATTGAAGCTGCAGTTGGAATTGCAAGGGAAGCTGTTAAAAGCAGAGAAAATAAATTTGTAGCTCTTGATATAGGACCAATAGGACAAGTGATGGAGCCTACTGGAAATTTAAGTTTCGATTCAGCTTATAAATTATTCAAAAAGCAGGTAGTTGCAGGAGACAGGTCAGGAGCCGATCTTATAGTAATTGAAACTATGATGGATCTGTATGAGACTAAGGCTGCAGTGCTTGCTGCCAAAGAAAACAGTTCACTTCCAGTGTTCTGTACTATGACTTTTGAAAAAAATGGAAGAAGCCTCATGGGCACTGACCCTAAAACAATGGTATTTGTTTTAGAAGGACTTGGAGTGGATGCAATTGGAGTTAATTGTTCCCTAGGACCTAATGAACTTCAGGGCATAGTAGATGAAATTTTGAAGTATGCGTCTATTCCAGTTATGGTTCAGCCCAATGCAGGGCTTCCTAAATACAATGGAGTGGAAACTTACTATGATATAAGCATAGAAGAGTTTTCAAAAAATATAAAAATAATGGCTCAGAAGGGAGTAAGAATAATTGGAGGATGCTGCGGTACAAATCCTGATTTTATAAAAGATTTTATAAAAGAATTGAAGGATATTAAACCTATAGATATAGGAGAAAAAAACTACACAGCAGTAACTTCAGCAACTGAAACCGTAATAGTAGAAAATAAAACTAGGATTATAGGTGAGAGAATAAATCCTACAGGGAAGTCCGCATATAAAAAAGAACTTAGGGAAAAGAGTATTGATTATATACAAAAGCAGGCTTTGATACAAAGAGATGAAGAAGCGGATATACTCGAATTGAATGTAGGGCTTCCAGAGATAAACGAGGTTGAGATGATGAAGAAGGCAGTGAGAGCAGTACAAAAAGTAGTGTATACACCTATAAGCATAGATAGTCCAAATGCAAGTGCACTAGAGGCAGGCGCAAGGTTATACAATGGAAAACCTCTCATAAATTCTGTTAATGGAAAAGAAAAGACTATGGAGGATGTATTTCCAATAGTTAAAAAGTATGGAGGATGTGTTATAGCACTTACTATAGATGAAGATGGTATCCCCAAAACCGCTCAGAAGAGATTTGAAATTGCGGAAAAAATAGTAAGGAGGGCAGCAGAATATGGAATACCAAAAAAAGATATAGTAGTTGATTGTTTGTCACTTACAGCTTCAGCCCAACAGAAGGAAGTAATGGAGACGGTAAAGGCAATAAGGCTTGTAAAAGAAGGATTGGGTGTAAAGACTACTCTTGGTGTAAGTAATGTATCTTTTGGACTTCCACATAGAAAACTCTTGAACAGGACATTTTTGTTGCTTGCTCTTCAGGCTGGATTAGATCTTCCTATAATGAATCCTTCGGATAAGGGTATGAAGGATACTATAGCTGCATTTCAAGTACTTGCCAATAGAGATGTAGACAGCAGGGAATTTATAGATAGATACAAGGATGAACCAGAGGAATCAAATAATAGCCGATTATCTGCAAAAAAAGTCAAGGATAAGAATTTTGACAATATAAAGTTGGATAAAAATAGCAGTGACTTAAAACAGATAATTATAAATGGTGATGAAGGTGCAGCATCTTTAGCTACTGAAGAACTTTTAAAATCCAAACAACCCCTTGATGTGGTAAATTCATATATAATACCAGCGCTGGATCAAGTCGGAGTAAAGTATGAAACAAAGGAGATATTTCTACCGCAGCTCATACAGGCGGCTGAAACCGTAAAAAAATCATTTGAAGTTATAAAAAAAATCATAGTTGAAAATGGTGGTCAGAATGTAGAAAAGGGAAAAGTGATTTTGGCTACAGTCAAGGGAGATGTACATGACATAGGAAAGAATATAGTAAAAGTCCTCCTTGAAAATTATGGGTTTAATGTAATTGATCTTGGGAAAGATGTAGATATACAGAAAGTAGTTGATGCTGCAAAAGAAAATAATATAAGACTTGTAGGGTTAAGTGCACTCATGACTACTACCGTTATGAACATGAAAAAAACTATAGATGCATTGAAAAAAAATAATTTATCATGTAAAGTTGTAGTAGGCGGCGCAGTGCTGAATCAGGAATATGCAGATATGATAGGCGCTGATTTTTATGCAAAAGATGCCAGAGATACAGTTAAGATAGCTGAGGAATTATTTTCAAAAGATAAAGTAGGAACAAATTAGAATTTTCAAAATAATTATATTTATATGGAATATTTTAATCAATTAATATAAAATAGACTTAAGAATATAACTAATTGATTTAGGAGATAAAATTATGGAGAACCCTAATAAAAAATTAATTAAATATGTACCGGAGATAAATGGAACACTTAGGGGACATATGATAAAAGTTCCAACAGTAATCAGGAAAGCTACGGGAATAAAGGTTTTTGGAAAAAGATTAAAATCATTTGCCTTTACTACAGATGTTGCAGTTATAAAAAATATAAATGCAGATGCTGTCTTTGCAGTATATCCATTTACCCCTCAATCTGTTATAACAGAAACCCTGGTCAATGCATCTGATGTTCCGATTTTTTGTGGTGTAGGTGGAGGGCTTACAATGGGAAAGAGAGTAATAAACCTTGCACTAAATGCTGAATTTACAGGAGCTTTGGGAGTAGTTGTAAATAGTCCTACATCAAATGAAGTTATAGAAGCTATGAGTGAAGCTATTGATATTCCTATAGTAGTTACTGTAGTTTCTGAAAGAGATGACATACAAAAGAGAATAGATGCAGGTGTTTCAATATTAAATGTATCTGCAGGGTCCAATACAGCACAGCTTGTTAAGAAAATAAGAAGTGAATTCCCTGATTTTCCTGTGATGGCTACAGGCGGAAAGAACGATGATACTATTGAAGAAACTATTAGTGCAGGTGCAAATGCTATTTGTTATACACCGCCATCTTCAGGGGAACTTTTTAAAGGTACCATGGAAAAATATAGACATATGTAATTATGGACTTTATGAAATCATAAATATAAATCGCTGAATATTCTTTTAGCGATTTATATTTATGCATAAAATTGTTTAAAAATGAATATAAGATTACAGCTTAAATAAGTAATTTAAGAGCTGAAAGCATATGCATATTTATTCATTAATTTATAGAGAAAAGTATTGCATAATTATAATATTATATGTATAATTATTATGTATTATAAATGAAAATTATATTGAATATTATGAAGGGAGAAAAAAATATGAATAGATTAAAAAAAGGACTAATAATAGGATTATCTACTATTATTATAGCAGTTTTATTTGCTGGATGTGGAAAAACAGGCACTGCTAGTAC
>NZ_APMH01000052.1 GCF_000359585.1 Clostridium tyrobutyricum DSM 2637 = ATCC 25755 = JCM 11008
CCTGTTCTTTTGATAATTCAAAATTCATAATTTATCCCCCTTATTTACAACTTAATTTATTTTTTAAGGCCCATTAGGCCATTATGAAATATTTTTTCATCCATTAACTTCAAGCTTTTATCAATCTTAGGCTTGAATTCCATTAATCCCAGTACATCTTTTTCAAGATCAATACCTGGAGCTATTTCAGTAATATAAAGACCCTCTTCTTTCAGTTCAAATACAGCTCTTTCGGTTATATAGGTAACTGGTTGTTTTGTTTTAATAGCATATTCTCCACTGAAAGTTATCTGCTCAACCTCATTTAAAAATTTTATAGACCTTCCTTCCTGTATTATTTTCAACTTGCCATTTCCTGTATCTATCTTTAACCCTCCAGCTGTAAAGGTACCACAGAATAATACTCTTTTAGCATTTTGAGTTATATTTATAAATCCACCGCATCCAGCTATACGAGGTCCAAACTTACTAACATTTATATTTCCATGCCTATCCACTTGAGCCAATCCTAAAAATGCTATATCTGTTCCACCACCATCATAAAAGTCAAATTGATAGGCTTCATCTAAAATCGATTCAGGATTTATGCATGCTCCGAATCCAGTTCCCCCTAGAGGTACTCCTCCTACTGCTCCAGCTTCCACTGTCATGGTCATATATTCACCAATTTCTTCTTCATTGGCAACCATAGATATTACCTCAGGTATACCTATACCCAAGTTTACTACTGCATCTGGTTTTAATTCCATAGCAGCTCTTCTAGCTATTATTTTTCTTGCATTTAATTCAGGATATTGTATAGCTTTTAAAGGAACTCTCACTTCACCTGTTAATGCAGGGTCATAACCATTACAGCCAAAAAACTGCTCATGATGTTCAGGTTTGGCAACAACTACTACATCAACATATATGCCCGGTATCTTTACAAGTCTTGGATCCAAAGTTCCTGAAGAAACTACTTTTTCAACTTGTACAATTACTATTCCGCCACTATTTCTACAAGCCTGTGCTATAGAAAGTACATCTATAGTCCCTACTTCTCTTTCCAGTGATATATTCCCATTTTCATCTGCAAAAGATCCTCTCAGAAAACATACATCAATAGGGAAAGCTTTATAAAGTAATTTTTCCTGCCCCTCAATATTTATAAGTTTTACTACATCTTCTTTGGTAATATCATTTAACTTGCCACCTTGAATTCTTGGATCTACAAAAGTATTTAATCCAACGTGAGTTATGGTTCCAATTCTTTTTCCTGCAATGTCTCTAAATAGTTGTGCAATTGTTCCTTGGGGAAGATTATACGCTTCGATTTTATTTTCTACTGCCATTTTTCCCAATTTAGGTGATAGATTCCAGTGCCCACCTGCAACTCTTTTTAACATTCCTTCATGTGCAAAATGATCTGCTCCTTTTCCCTTTCCATCTCCTTGAGCTGCAGAATATACTAATGTCAAATTTTTTGGATGCCCTGTCTCTTCAAAACGCTTTTCCAAAGCTATACTAAGTTCTTCTGAACAAAGACTGCCTACAAAACCACTTGTTGCGATCAAGTCTCCATCTTTAACCATTTCTACAGCATCACAAGCCTTCAAAAACTTTACTCCCATGAAAAACCCCCCTTAAAGCTTTTACTTTACTATGAAAGATATCATTCACATAATTAACAATCTTTAAAATTAGCTTTTCTCTTTTCCAAAAAGGCTTTCATACCTTCTTTTTGATCTTCAGTTGAAAAACATAATCCAAAAGAATTTGCCTCGTATTTAAGCCCAGCTTCCAAATCAACATCCAATCCATTATTTATTGATGCCTTTGCCAATCTAACACCTACTGGTGATTTAGTCATAACTTTCTGTGCAAATTCTTTTGCCTTTGTAAGTAATTCCTCAGGTTCATATACCTTATTAGCAAGTCCTATACGATAAGCTTCATTAGCACTAATCATATCAGTAGAAAATATTAGCTCTTTTGCTATACCCTTTCCAACCAATCTTGGAAGCCTTTGAGTCCCACCAAAGCTTGGAAGTATTCCTAAATTAACTTCTGGTTGTCCAAATTTAGCTTTTTTTGAAGCAAATCTTATATCACATGCCATGGCAAGTTCACAACCTCCGCCAAGAGCAAATCCATTGACTGCAGCTATTACCAGTTTAGGAAGATTTTCTATCCTAGAAAATACATTTTGGGCAAGTCTTGAGAATTTTGTTGCTTCTATTGAATTCAGTTTACTCATTTGTGCTATATCAGCTCCTGCTACAAATGATTTTTCACCTGAACCTGTTATTATTACTGCTTTGATATTATCGTTTACATGTATATCGTCAATTATACTTCCAAGTTCTTTTAATGTTTCACTATTTAACGCATTAAGTGCTTTAGGCCTATTAATAATAATTTCTGCAATACCATTCTCTTCTTTTAAAATAACATTTTCCATTTAAATTACCCCCAATATTAAGCCATTAAAATGGCAATCTATTTTATTATATTTAAGTAATAAATTATTTATGTTAACGTTTAACTTAATTTTACTTGTATACAAACTATTTGTCAACAAGTAATTTTATTTTATTAAAAATCCATATATTATAGTGGCTGCAATACACATACTCCCCCCTACTATGGATTCATATGGAATAAGTTTCATACGATCAGATATATTCATCTTTACTGATTGCGCTGATACTAAAAAGAAGTTTCCATGTGGAAGATGATCTATTACAACTGAACCTGTATGAACCATAACAGCTGCACTTATAGGTGCTATACCCATAGCCAAAATAGCTTTTCCAAAAGAGCCTGTAGCTAAAATTGCACCTGTAGATGTGGAACCTGTAGCTGCCGCCATTAATATACCTGAAATTGGTGCAAGAAGTGTACCAGAAACTCCTGACAACTTAATAATATTTACTATAACCAAACTTAAATCTGATTTAGAAATAACACCTGCAATTGAACCTGCACCTATTAATAAAATTGCTGTTCCAGACATTCTATTCAATCCTGATGTAGTATATTTAATTACATGTTTAGCTTTCCCCATAGCCAATAACCCAATTAAACCAGCCAATGGTAAAATTATCATGGAATCTATACTTATTTTTTTTAAAAATTCAATATTTAAAATATTTCCAACAGGATTAATTCCCAACAGCACTATAGCTACAATTGGAGCAACCATAGCCTTTAAAAAAGTTGGCTTTTCTTTAACATCTGATTCAGATTTTGACATTAAATCCGAATCTTTGATTTCAACACCTTTTTTGCTTAATAATTTACCTACGATACATGTTACTATTAATCCTACCAACGCAGGTATAAATCCTGCTATCATTACTTGTGTTAATTCTAAGTTAAATCCTTTAGCTATGGCTATTGTGTTGGGATTTGGAGAAATTATATTTCCAGCCTTTCCTCCTCCTACCATGGTTAAAAGAACTGCCGTCTTAGAAATTCCAGCTCTTTTGGCTACCGACAATGCAATTGGTGCAACTATTATAATTGCAACTGTTACAAATACCCCAACTGCAGTAATTATTAGTGTAGCTAATGCGATAGCCATCAATGCTTTCTTTTCACCAAGCTTGTCTACTATTGTTTCTGCAATTTTTTCAGCGGCCCCCGATTCAATAAGAACTCCTGCTAATATTCCTGCTGTAAGTACTCGTACTACTGCTGGCATTACGCTGTTTGTTCCTTCAATAATAAAGGTAACAGTCTGATTTAAACTAGCACCACCTATAACGGCTCCTATAATTGATCCCCCAAATAGTGAATATACTGGATTTACTTTCTTAAGGATCAAAACTATAGCAATTATCAATCCCAGGACAGCTCCCCACCAGTAAATAGGAATTTGCGTCATTTTAATACCTCCTAACTATTTTATTATAATTTGTACAAACTTAGTAAACGTTTTATATTGTACATTTTAAATATTACTTGTATGCAAACTATTTGTCAACAACCAATATTTAAATAAAAAATCACTACCACATTATAAATTATATTCGCAGCAATGATTTTATATTCTAACGATTTGCGATTAATCTCAAGAAACTTTTGAATTTCTTTTGCTCTTCTTCTGTAAATATTTCAAGCATATATTGATTAACTTTATTCACAACTTCTTCTACTGGCTTCTGAAGCCTGGAACCTTTATCAGTAATAACAACTTTAAGAGTTCTCCTGTCTTCTGGATTTTCAGTTCTCTTTACAAATTTCTTCTTTTCCATTCTATCTAGAATTCCAGTAATTGTTGATCCATCAAGCCCTAAAATATCTGCTATTTGTTTAGGCGTTTGTCCATCTTTAGTCCAAAGACATTTTAATATTCCATATTGAACTGGTGTAACATCAAGTGGTTCAAGATTTGTCTTCAAATATTGAAATACATTATGCTGTGCTTTTGTTAATAAAAAATTTATACATTCGTTTAATTCCATGATAATTACCTCTCATTTATACGTAATGCATATAATATATTATAAAATTTAATCATTTGTCAACAAATATAAATTAAAATTGCCTAACTAAAGTACTTAATAAAATTTATTCTAAAGTTTGGAAGGAAGTCAAAATACTATAAGAAGGGATATTAATGAATTAGTCAAAAGTGGAACTATAAAAAAAGTATACGGTGGAGTATCTGATAACTTAAACTTGTTAGTTCCATTTAACGAAAGAAAAATAACAAGCAGAACTACAAAAACACTCATAGCAAAAACTGCATCTGAATTTATTAATGACGGAGATATAATTTTTATAGATTCCAGTACTACTACAGTAAATATGGTTAATTTTTAAAAAATAGACTTGATATAACCATAATCACCAATAATCTTAATTTTATAACTAATTCTATAAGATATGAAAACTTAAATATAATTTCAACAGGAGGATCCCTAGTTAGGAAAACAAATTCATTCGCAGTAATAGATACTTTAAATATGTTAAAGAACTACAACATAAATAAGGCATTTGTGGCTGATACTGGAGTATATTTAACTAATGGAATCACAAGCTTTTCTCCACTAGAATGTGAAATAAAAAAAAGGCCGCAGTAAATAAAAGTAGTGAAATTTATCCGATGGCGAATTCATCAAAATTCAATACTTCATCATTAATGACATATTGTGAATTGAAAGATATTGATTATCTTATGACTGATAAAGTGCAATCTAAAGATTATTAATTTTTCTTAAAAGAACACGATGTAAATATTATAATAGCTAAATATTCTGTACAATTAGATATACAATGATAATTATGGTTATTTTAACACATATCTTATTAAAAATTAAGGAAATATAAATAATTTACATACAAATTATTTATATTCCATCAAATAAATTAAATTAAGTATCAGTCTATTACAACAACAGGTTTAATAAGATCCTTTGGCTTATCTTTCATCAACATAAGTGCCTCTTCAATATGATTAAATCCATGATATACATGAGTTACAAGTTTTGAAGGATCTATACGTCCATATTCTATAAGATCTATAAGTCTCTCCATCCTAAGTCTTCCTCCTGGACATAATCCACCCTTTATAGTTTTATGGGCCATTCCACAACCCCACTCTACTCTCGGTATAACCAAATCACCACTTCCATGGTAATTTACATTTGAAACTACTCCACCCGGCTTAAGCATTTTTATTGCCTGTCCTAGTGTATCAGTTCCGCCACCAGCCATTATAACACGATCAACACCTTCTCCATTAGTAAGTTCTGATATTTGATCTACTATATTTCCATATTTATAATTTACAATTTCATTTGCTCCATAAAATTTTGCAGTTTCAACACAAACAGGTCTGCTGCCTACTCCTATTATTCTACCGGCTCCATGAATTTTTGCACCTGCAATAGACATTAGCCCAACTGCTCCTATTCCTATTACAACAACACTTGAACCAGTTTCAATCTCTGCAAGTTCAGCTCCATGAATTCCAGTAGTCATCATATCCGTGATCATTACAGCTGTCTCAGGTGAAATATTATCTGGCAAAAACGCAAGATTGGCATCAGCTTCATTTACATGGAAGTATTCAGCAAATACACCATCTTTAAAATTTGAAAACTTCCATCCAGCAAGCATACCTCCTGAATGTTGTTGAAATCCTCTTTGAACGTCTATGGATTCCCAATTAGGTGTTGTACAAGGCACTACCACCTTATCGCCAGGCTTGAAATCTTTTACTTCACTTCCTACTTCAGCTACTATCCCTACTGCTTCATGCCCCAAAATCATATTACTTCTCTCTCCAAGAGCTCCCTCAAAAACTGTGTGTATATCTGAAGTACATGGAGAAACTGCCAATGGCTTTATTAGAGCATCATATGGCCCAAAATTTGGTCTTTCCTTTTCAATCCATCCTACCTTATTAACTCCAATCATTGCAAAACCCTTCATATACATTCCCCCTAAAGAATTATTCTAATAAATTGTTATATAATTAACATTTATTTATAATATAAGCAACATATATGCCATATATTAAAATAATATCTTGCCTTATTCCCAGATACTACTGGTATACAGCCATTTATTTAATTACTTAATCATCTAAAAATAAATATAGTAAGAATTTTTCAAAATAGTAATTGTTTATATATTATACAATCGCCATATTAATTTCGTTGTATTTTTAAACATTGTATAATATTTAATCACTGCAGCTTATCTTTTAATCCATACCTATTGATCTTATTATACAGGGTAGTTCTATTAATTTTTAATATTTTAGAGGCTTTAGATATATTTCCATTACACATTCTAATACATTTCTCAATAGCTATTTTTTGCCATTGATCTAATGAACACATATTGTATTCACAATTATCACTAAAATCACGATAAATACCGTCACTATACTTAACAAAGTCAAATGATATATTTCCATCCATATTGACTATATTCTCTATACAATTTTCAAGTTCTCTTATATTGCCAGGCCATTTATAATTTAATAATTTATTATACAGACTAGTTTCTATTTTTACCATAGATTTATTAAGTTTAGATGATTTAGTTTTTAAAAAATGATCAATTAATATTGGTATATCTCCTATTCTATCCCTGAGAGGAGGTACATATATAGGTATAACACTAAGCCTATAATACAAATCTTCTCTAAAGTTACCTTTCTTAACCTGTTCTTTTAAGTCTTTATTTGTAGCAGCAATTATTCTAACATTTATTTTAATATATCTTTTACCTCCTATTTTCATAATACAACCTTCTTGAAGAACTCTTAAAAGGTTTACTTGCATATCAATAGGCATTTCACTTATTTCATCTAAAAAAATAGTCCCATTATCAGCCAACTCAAATTTTCCTAATTGCCCTCCTTTTTTTGCCCCGGTAAATGTTCCATCCTCATATCCGAATAATTCGCTTTCAATTAGATTCTTAGGTATAGCACCGCAGTTTATTGCTATAAACCCAAAATTTCTCCTATTGCTACTATTATGTATTGCTTGAGCAATAAGTTCTTTACCAGTTCCACTTTCACCTTGTATTAACACAGTAGATGGGCTATCTGCAATACACTTTGTCTTTTTCTTTAAATCCATCATTATTTTACTTTTACCTATTATATCCGAAAAATTATATCTAGCCTTCATTCCTATATACCTATTTACCATATTATAAACTTTCTGTATATCTCTAAGTACAAGTGCGGCTCCTGTTATACAATTTTTTTTATTTCTTATAGGATATGCATTCAAATTGAATCTTTTACTTTTTCCGTTTACTGTACAATTGTTATTTTCATATCTATTTCCATTACTTATTTCATCATATATGTTTCTCCAATTGAATATTAAATTTTTTATATTCTTGTCTATAACTTCATACTGTCTAACTTTCAACATCATACATGCTATATTATTTATTGATCTCACTATTCCAGATGAATCTATGGTCAAAATTCCTACATCTATAGAATTTATTATAGTGTGTAGGTATTGGTATGCCTGAAAAAGTTCATTTTGAGACTTGTTCATCTCCATATGATTTTCTATAGATTTAACTGCTGCAACTACAAGTCCTAAAGTATGGGGATGTACAAGCTGATGTCGTCCTGTCAAATTAAGACATCCGATTATATTACCATTTACATCATGTATTGTATCAGCAGAACATGTCCAAATATGATATACGTTTAAATAGTGCTGCTTTCCAGCCATTTGTAGTGGATTATTTTCATAAATAGATGTTCCAATAGCATTAGTTCCTGTACTTTTTTCACTCATATCTGCCCCTTCTATCATTCCCATACTTCTTGCTTTTTCTATTACATCTTCATCACCTATTACAATCAGTATTATACCGTTTTCATCTGTTAGATCTAAAAAGAATCCTGATCCTTTAAGAAAATCATATAATATTTTCATAAAGGGTTTTGCTATCTTTATTAATTCCAATTTTCGTTTATATAATTCTTTAAATTCTATCCCTCTTAATATTTTATCAGGAAATATTTTGCTCTTATTAATTCCATATTCTTTGCATCGCATATGTGAACGTGTTATTATATTATTATTTTCTATTGAAATACACACACAAATCCCCCGATCCCCTAAAAGATTAATCTTTTATAAAAATATTATATCATAATTCATTTATACTTAATCTCTTATATAACCTAACAAAACAGGGCTGTTTCAAAATAAAATTTTAAAACAACCCTGTTTTGTTATTAATATTATCAAATTTTTGCAAGTGCTTGA
>NZ_APMH01000053.1 GCF_000359585.1 Clostridium tyrobutyricum DSM 2637 = ATCC 25755 = JCM 11008
TTTCTATTGACTTTTACTAGCTGGTCTAATACAAGAAGCAGTAAACCAAAAGGTATACTGCTCCTCTAAAATCCGAAATAATCCAGAATAATTCAAGTTAGAGAACTTTCCCTCCGAAAGTTTAAACAAAATAACACCAGGCAGGTCTCCTGACTTATGATTCATCCTTGTCTTCTGGCCTTCCCCTATCAAGGTGGCATAAAAAAGATTCGTCTTCAAATACAGTAGCGGGGGCTGTTATGGATTTTAACCATATTCCCTTTTCACCTAAAATAGGCACCTGAATTTATTTATATTCTTTTTTATGAGTATATTACAATATAAATTTCATGTCAATAATATACCACTTTTAGTCATTTTATATTATTATCCTGTAAAAATTTTTCATCGCCTATTATATTTTCATAACTATCATCTCTTATGATTCTATGATACTCTGAAAATACAAGTGCCCTTTCAAAAACACCCTCAACATATTCAAAATCATGGGTAGAGCATATTATAGTCTTTCCTGCTTTATTGAGCTTAATAAACAACTCCCTTAAAAATTTTTTTCCTTTAGGGTCTATTCCATTCATTGGTTCATCTAAAGTCAGAACATCAGGATTAAGTACAAGTACGGAGGCAATGGCAACTCTCTTTTTCTCTCCTCCACTCAAATTATACGGTTGTCTATGTTTTAAATTACTTATGCCAAGTAAATCCAGACAATCCTCAACTCTACTTTTGACACTTTTTTCATCCATACCCATTTGTCTTGGTCCAAAGGCTATTTCCTCATATACTGTAGGACAGAAGAGTTGAGCATCAGAATTCTGAAATATAAAGCCTATCTTTTTATGAAATAATTTTGAATATTTACTGTCATTCATCCTTTTCTCACATATCTCAGTTTTTTCAAAGTAATATTTGCCTTTTTGTGAAAACACTATTCCATTTAAGAGTTTTAAAAATGTAGACTTACCACTTCCATTGGCACCTATAAGTGCTACAGACTCTCCTTCACCTATATTAACGGTTACATTTTTGAGTACGTCTATATCTTTGTATTTAAAACATACATCTTTAAATTCTATCATAATTAGGCTTTCAATCCTTTCGTATAGAAATAAAACACTATAAGAAGTACACTTGCAGATGCATATAAAACATCCCGAACTGTTATCTTGAAATTTGAGACAGTAGTATACTCTCCCGTAAATCCTCTACATTCCATTGCTGAATACATTTCCTCTCCCATTTCATTTGACTTTAGAAACAAATTTCCCATTATTTTAGGAACAGATGTATACTTTCTATTATTTTTCCCAATTGATCTAAGTTTTAAAGAATAAAACATGTCCAATGCAAATTGTCCTAAAATATAAATGTATTTTACAGTTATATCAAATACAAGTATAAATATATCAGGTACAAAAAATATCTTTAATGATCTTGTTATATGACTCCATTTGGTGGTTGCAGAAAAAATATTGGCAATCATTATAGTGCCAAATATTTTTAATATGAGTATCATACTGTTTATGGAATTTCCCATAACAATAGATGGAATAAGCATTATAAATGTAAAAATTGGTATTACTATACTCAATAATAGAATACTTTTTATCTCACCTGCATCAAGCATGCTAAGAAGCAATAAAAAGTATATGTCTATTGCCAGTACATATGTAAAATTTCTTGACATGGATAAAAATATAATGTTGAGCATCATAAAAGCAAGCTTTATTGCAGGATTTATCCTATATAAAAATCCATTTTTAAACTTGTCTTTTCTTTTAATATGTGACAATACCTTTAAAATGGAAAATATGCTCTTGTCTATAAATTTATCTGATTTTCCTTTAGGTATGTAGTCATCTTTTTTAAAAAGCCAGTCTTCCAAATTAAACACCTCTTATACCTTGCCATGCCGGCCTATTTTTTGTGATAAAACAAATTGATAAATACAACTATCACTACTATAACGCCACATGCACTTATTATACTGCATATTATAATCAAATCTTTTATCATATATCACAGACCCACCCAGCTAATTATTTTGCAGCCCACAGAATACGTACCAACATCCAATTCCCAATGCCGTTCCACTTTTCTGCTCTTTCTTTAAAAAATCAATTATTTTATGTTGTTCAATTAGAATTACCTCTATATCCTCCGAATCTTCCAATTCCTGCTTTGGATTCTTATTTTCCGGTAAATTTTCATCTACTGTTATCCCTAACAATCTTACCGTATCTGACAAGAGAGCTGCATTGGAATATAAAAGTGGACTTTCAGATCCTACTTTTCCTATATATCCTGTCTCCTCTTTTAGTTCTCTCAGTGCATTTTCCGCTGCATCATCATTTTCCATAAGCCCTGCTGGAAATCCAATTACATAATTATCAATAGCAGCCCTATACTGCTTTATTAATATGTACCTATTGGATGGAATAAGCTTTGATAACATTACTACAGTATTTACGGTATTAGTTCTCTCTACACTTTCCCATTTCAATTCATCATTTTTCTTTCCTCTATAAGTTATTTCCTTTAGTGATATCCACTTTCCTCTATACAATATCTTTTCGTCTATTTTCCTCATTGAAAGCACTCCTCAATTCTATTAAAGTATATAAATAATTATAATATATACTTGATAAATTCTAAACTGATTTTAATTTTTTTATTTCTTCACCTATTATTTTGAATCCCCTTTCTATATCTTCATCACTTACTCTTGAAAACCCAAGTCTGAAAGTATTACCTCCTCCTCCATCTGTATAGAATATATCTCCTGGAGTAAATATAACTCCTCTTTTACAACATCTGTTAAGAAGTTTCCTTGAATCTATTCCATAAACTTCTATGAATATATGAAGTCCCCCCTCTCCGTATATTTTAGAATATGGAATATATTTTCTGGCAAAATCAATTGCCTTTTCATACTTATCCTTGTAAAATCTTCTTACCTTCTTTATATATTTTTCAAAATTACCTTCTTTTAGATAATCATAAAAGACAGCCTGATCAAGAAATGATGTGTGTATGTTTCTGCTTCTCTTTAAACTTTCAATATAACCTATAAGCTGTTTGTCTGCAAGTATCCATCCTATTCTAATACCAGGAAAAAGTATTTTTGAAAAACTCCCTATATATATGACACTATTTCCATTTCCACTTAATGCTGCAATAGGTGATACATGATCACTTAAATATCTCAATTCTTCATTAAATCCATCTTCTACTATTGGTATATTGTTTTCTCTTAGAATATTATAAAGTTTGGTTCTCTTTTCCGGCGGCATTACAATTCCTGTTGGATTGTGATATGAAGGTATGAAATAAGACAGTTTTGGTTTTTGCCTTGTTAATTTTATCTTTAAATCTTTTAAATTGATTCCATCTTCATCCATAGCTACTCCTACTATATTCAATTTATGTAGTTTCATTATTTTTATAGCAGTGTTGTGTGTAGGATTTTCACAGATTACACTGTCTCCAGCATTAGTAAGACAGGAGAGTATTAGATCAAAACCTTCAGTAAAACCATTAGTTATGATGATATCTTTTTCAGTCGTATTTATTCCCTTGTTTTCCATGTATTTTAAAAGATATTTTATAAGTGATTTATACCCTTGAGCATATCCGTAATTTAAAATTTTTCCACCTTCTCTTGAAATACAGTTCAAAAAGGATTTTTTAAAATTTTCTACATCAAATAATTTATCATCAGGAGCTATACTCTTAAATGATATCATACCTTTTTCCCATTTTACTTCACTTTTAATTATATCTAATTCTGTAGCTTTTTTGGCATAATTATTTATGCGATTGCTCCAATCTACATTCCATTTTTCCTGAAAATCTACTTTTACATCTGCTACAAAGGCACCTTTTCCTTTTTTCATATATATAAGTCCATCATCTTTAAGGAAATCATAGGCACACATTACTGTATTTCTGCTTATTTTCAATCTTGATGCCATTTCCCTTGTAGATGGAAGCTTTTCTCCAGATGCCATCATACCTCTTAAAATCATATTTTTTATATAATTTTTCAACTGTATATATACAGGACTTTTCTTGTCAATCTTTATATCAAAAAACATTGTTACACCTCAATCACAATTCACAATTCACAATTCACAATTCACAATTCTATTTTGACACAATATAAAGTATACCGTGCAATTAAAAACATATAATTTACATTTAATTAATATATATAATAAAAAACACTACCCCATAATTATACAATTAATGAGACAGTGTTTATATAGATAATCTTTTATTTAATGGAATACTCAACAACTTTATCTAAAAGTTGACTGTAAGACATATTTACGGCTTTTGCACTCTTAGGAAACAAACTGTTTGCTGTCATTCCAGGCAATGTATTGAGTTCCAAAACATAGGATACTCCATCTTTTATAATTAAATCAACTCTTACATATACTCTGCATTTTAGTACATTCCAGCAATCAAGCGAGACCTTTTTTATGCTGTCTTCTATATTTTTATCAAGCTTAAGAATCAACTCATCTGAATAACTTGAATCATATTTTGCCTTGTAATCAAAGAATTCTGTTTTAGCTTTTATAGAAATTATTGGAAGAGTTTGTCCGTTTAGTATGCAGCAAGTAACTTCATCACCCTTTATATACTCTTCTATCATAACTTCTTCATCATATTTTAAAGCCAGTTTAACTGCATCTTCTATATCTTCTCTTTTTTTAACAAGATTTGTAGCTACGCTTGAACCTCCAGAATTAGGTTTTACAAATACAGGATATCCTATTTCATCCAAATAATCATAATCTATTTCACCTAAAGACTTTACACATAACCATCTAGCAGTATTAATTTCTGCACTCTTGAGAACTTTTTTTGTCATATCCTTGTCCATGCAAATTGCACTTGTCAAAGGTCCACATCCTGAATATGGTATATTTAAAGTTTCAAATACAGATTGAACTGTTCCATCTTCTCCAAATTTGCCATGAAGTGCCAGAAAAGCAAAATCTATGTCTTTTGTTTTAGTTATTATATCTTCTTTTTTATCTATAACAATTGGGACTACCTCATATTTATCCTTATTGAAACTACTTATTATTTCTTTTCCTGAGTCCAATGATATTTCTCTCTCTGAGGATATTCCTCCCATAACAACTCCTATTTTCATATCCAATTCCTCCAGTAAGCATTATTAAATACTGTTAATCTCTATGCTATAATTTTTACATATTATCCATGATAAAAAAAGAACCACCAATTTGGAATTTTAATCATACTGTGGTACTCATCTAACTATCTTCCATCTATTTATATAATTCCACCCAATAATATATATTAATGCAGTCAATATCATACTAGGAACAGTAGCTCCCAATACAAAATCAATTTTTATGAATATGTAATAAACTATTATTCCAACAATCCAAACTAACATCGATCCTACATTTAATAAAAGTGTGTCTTCTATTTTTCTTTTTTTCTTCAGAAAATAATCTGCTAATAAAACAGCAAACAATGGGGCAAATACAGAACCTATAGCATACAAGAAATTCATATAGATATCTGTACTGAATGCAAGTGAAATAACAGTTCCTATAATAGTTATGACTACAGCTGCAATTTTTTCATTGAATTTTGGAACTATATTTAAAAATGAGATTCCAGCTGAATACACATCCATAAAAGTTGTTGTAACTGTAGACAGTACTACAATTGCAAAAGCTATTATACCAAGATTTGAAGCCAGCATAATTGCTGATGGATCACTATTTTTAGATAAAATAGCAGCTCCAAGACCTATAATAAACATCCATGAGCTTCCTATAAAATATCCTAAAAAGCTTCCTGCACTTGCCTGTTTTCCATTCACTGCAAACCTTGTATAATCACTTATCATAGGCAACCAGGAAAGCGGCATTACAATTACAAGTTCAAGTGCAGAACCAAATGATATGCTATTTTGAGCAGTACTATGATAGATGTTATTATTTTTAAATATAACCCACCCCATAACTATAGTAAGAATAAAAAGAAGTGCAACTGCTATAGTATTTATCTTCTTAAATCCTACCATTCCAGCAATTATCCATATTGCAACCAATAATCCAATTACAAAGCTCCACAATGCAACATTATTTATATTCCACATTTTAACACTTATAAGATTTAGAGATTGGGCGGCAGTATTTATCATAACTGCAGTCCAGCCAATAAGCTGTAATATATTCAATACAGAGAATATATAGGATCCATAAACTCCAAAAGATATTCTTGTAGAAGTTATTGCGGGTATTTTTTCCCGACTTCCAATTATTCCTCCGATTACTAATATGGCTGTTCCTATAACATGTCCACATATAATTGCTATTAGTCCCCATTTAAATCCTAAAGGTGCTATAAGGCCACCTGTCATTATTTCTGCTATGGATATGGCTGCTCCGCACCACAGCATTGCAAAATCCCAAAAATACAACTTACTATCATTTTCTTTTTTCATTATTATTCCTACTTTATCAATGTATTTAAAATATCATCTATACTGGTTATTGCCAGTCCAATAGAATTATCTGATATTCCATAGTATATATATAATTTATCACATCTTTCTACAGCTCCACAAGAAAAAATAACATTTGGGAAAAATCCCTCTGTCTCATAACTTTCACTAGGTACAAGAATTGGGGTTTCACTTCTGGCAATAATATTTTTAGGGCAATCCAGTTGCAGAAGCAGTGCACCCATGCAATAATGCTCATTTTCATCTACACCATGATATAATTCAAGCCATCCATGTTTGGTCTTAATAGGTGGTACTCCTGCTCCTATCTTTTTACAGTCCCAGTAATTTTCTCTTGTATCCGCCAATATTTCATGATTTCCCCAATGAATTAAATCATTAGATTCTGATATCCATATAATGGGTTTACCTGTACTTTTTGATACAGGCCTATTCAATGCAAAATATTTTCCATTTATTCTTTCAGGAAAAATAACAACATCCTTGTTTTCAGTACTGAATATATTACCCAATCTTTTATAATTTTTAAAATCTTTTGTTACAGCCAAGCCAACTACTATTCCATAATTGGACACAGCACTGTAGGTAATATAATAATTATCATCTATTCTGGTTATTCTTGGATCCTCTATTCCAAAACTTTCATATTTGTTGTCAGGAAATATAAAAGGTTTATCATCAATTTTAAAATTAAACCCATCTTTACTTCTTGCAAGCCTTATATGGGACATGGAAGTAAGATATGAAAAATCAGAATTACTATCCATTCTTCTAACAACTCTTGAATCTGTAAAATCATAATTCTTATTTTCTCTAGATATATTCATAATATCCAAAGATCTATTTTCATTATTAAAAATTGGAACTTCCATGCATTTTTCATCACTTTGCTTAACTCTTTCAGCTACTCTAAGCAATAGAATTGTTTCCTCATTGTATTGAATTGCTCCAGCATTAAAGGCTCCTATAACTTGAAACTTACTATTTGAAGGAACCACATCTTTAAATGTTATTATGGGATTATATTTATATTTTATAATATTCACAATTTCCTCCTTGTATAATGTGGTTATAACA
>NZ_APMH01000054.1 GCF_000359585.1 Clostridium tyrobutyricum DSM 2637 = ATCC 25755 = JCM 11008
TACCTTAGATTAAGTATAATATATTACGTAATATTTGTCTATAAATAAACTCAGTAGAACCAATAAGATGTATTGAAATAATTAAAAATATTATTTCAATTTTGAAGAAGCAATCAACTGGAAATAAATTACTTTTTATGCTTGGTATCAATGTTGAATTAATGATTAGTAATATTAGAAAACTGAAACTTTTAGATTTATGTAAACCGTGAAAGATTATATAATAATTACTGAAAAATTCTATATTGGAGATATAGTTGTAAAATTAATACATAACTATCTAAAAGAATATCCTGAATCAGATCTAAATTGTTATGTGTTTAAGAAGTCGCAAAGGTATTAATTCAACTATAACTAGACAGCAGGCGTATAGAATATTAAATACTGCTGCTGAAGCTGTATGACTTATTGAAAGAGATGAAAATACTGATATCACAATATCAGGAGAAATTGGAATTCATACTTTGAGAAAGACCTTTGGTTATCATGCATATCAAAATGGTACATCTTTGGAATTGTTTATGGATATATTTAACTATTTCTCAAAATCTCAAACTTTAGGATACATAGTAATTACCGAAGAACAGAAAAGGAAGTTTATTTACAATCTAATTTAGGTTAATAAAGATATCTTTTATATGAAACATATAAACTTAAATACACTATCGTAAGTAAGGGGTAGCGCCAACATTTCCGACAAAACCAACGCTAAGACAAAAAATGGGTAAGATCTTTAAATTTTACCCACTCTAAGATATTTTATGGATTTTAAATATTTAATGCTCTTAATTTATCATATTCAGGAATATTTTTAATATCAAAATTGTATTCCCCAAGCAGATTAATATGTTCCCAGCCTAATGGAGCTATGTGTTTAAGCAGGCTTTCATCAATAGTCTCTTTTTGTTTAAGATAATTTATAGCCTTTTGTAGGTACGTAGTGTTCCAAATACTTATAGCATTAATTAAAATGTTTAATGCACTAGCTCTCTGTAGCTGATCTTGAAGTTCTCTTTCCCTAAATTCCCCTCGTTTGCCGAAAAAAATGGCTCTAGCCAGTGCATTCATAGCTTCACCTTTATTAAGTCCTCTTTGAATTCTCCTTCTAAGGGATTCATTAGTCATATAATCTAAAAGAAAAATAGTTTTTTCGATTCTCCCCATTTCTCTAAGAGTTGTTGCTAATGCATTTTGCCTTGCATAAGAACCCAATTTACCCATTATAAGAGATCCAGTGACTTTTCCTTCTCGTATAGAATGCGTTAAGCGCAGCACGTCATCAAAATTTTCTTCAATTATTTTAGTATTTATACGTCTATTTAATATCTTTTCTATTTTAGAGTAGCTGCTAGCTTTTTCTATGCAATACAACTTAAGTTCTGATATGTCTCTAATTCTTGGTGCAAATTTAAATCCTAGCAAATGACTTAATCCAAATACCTGGTCAGTATAACCAGCTGTATCTGTATAATGCTCTTCAATATTTAGATCTGTTTCATGATAAAGAAGTCCATCAATTACATGAACTGCATCCCTGGCATTTGTATTTATAACTTTAGTATAAAAGGTCGAAAATTGGTCACTTACAAATCGGTACATAGTAGCACCTTTACCAGTTCCATAATGTGGATTAGCATCGGCATGTAATGAAGAAACACCAACTTGAACTCTCATACCATCACTGGAAGATGTGCTACCATCACCCCAAAAGGCTGATAAAAATAACTTATGATGATAATTAACAAGCGTAGATTGTGCCTTTTTCATAGCATCATCATAAAGTCTCCATTGAGCTGAATTAGCCATCTGCTTATATGATATATTAGGTGTTGCATCTGACATCTTGGATAACCCAATATTAGTCCCCATAGCCATAAGTGCAGCCATTAAAACGGTTTTTTCATTTCCTTTAGCTGCATAACCAGTTGAAGCATGAATGAAATTTTTATCAAATCCTGTCCATTTTGACACTTCTAAAAGCAAGTCTGGCAATTTAACTCTAGGTAGCATTTTATAAAGTTTTTGACTTAGCTTTATTGCTTCAATTGGAGTATCCTTTTCTAACTTGTCTATATGTATTTTAGAATTTTCTATATTTACACCATCTAGTTTATCAAGATTTTTAGAAAGCCACTTTAACCTATCATTTAAAGATTCCATTCGTTCATGCAGGTATTCTCTTATATCGAGATTTACTGCAAGTTTTGTGCCGTTTTTTTTAGCAATATTCCACTCATTATGTGATATTAAATACTCATCAAAATTTTTAAAATTCTTACTACCTTCAACGGATATATCACCTGAACGTATTCTATTTTTTAGTTCAGCAAGTGTAGCAATTTCATAATAATGGCGATTTATAGAACCATCTTTTTCATATAAACATTTATTCCATCGATTAGATATAAAATCTGTTGGAGCATCTTCAGGTACTGTTCTTTTACCATTTATGTTCATATTTTTTAAGATATTTACTGCTTTAATTAATGAATTTGAAGCAGTATTACTTGAATTGAATTTTAATGCTTTAACTAAAATAGGTGTATATTTACGGAGCTGAGTATACCTACTTTCTAATAAATCAATATAGTCATAGCTTACAGGTCTTGCTAATTTTTTAGCTTCTTCAATTGATTCAACAAGTTTACTCCATGGCATTACAGTTTCTAATATTTTAAATGGGTCTAAATTTTCATCCCTTGCTTTTATTAATGCAGCACCAATATCTACATAATGAATAATCTTTTCATTTAAAGATTTACCATTTTTCTTTTGCATTTTTTCCTGTTGCTTACGACCTTTAGATAATAAAATATTTATTTGTCTATCATGTATCTCAATTGCTTTATCGGTAAGAGTTTGACTTAATTGATATAAGTATAAAGCTAATATTGAATATCTTTTTTTTTCTTCAAATCTTCTTAACAAAAAAGGTTCATATTTAGATCCAAGTCTACATAATTGACGTAGTCTATTAGGATGCAGTCCGCCAATGTTTAATTCAAGATGTAAATTTCGTATCATTTCTAGTCGTTTTATTACTTCACCAAAGGCTTTTGGTGATGAGCGTCCAGTGCTTTCTTTTAACCATCCAAGCCTTGTCTTGGAATCATCAGATTTAGTAGTTATTAGTAAATCTAATTTATATTTTTGTTCAATAGTTATGCTATTATTTATAGTGTCAATAAGCCTCTCATCAGCCTCAGATATAACAATACTAACAACTTTTTCAATAGTAGTGATACCTGGTAATATTACCTTTTGATTTTTTATTTCATTAATTGCTAATTTCATGAGATTTATAACATTATCATTTTCCATAGCATATGGAATTAATATTTTAACTAATGATAAATTATTCTCTTCTTTATAATTTTTAAAACCGTAAATTCTCCTGATTTCTTGTATATGTTCTAATCTTGTATTTTCTCTTTGAGCATATAATTCAAAGTCCTTAGTATCTACGTGAATTTGCTGAGATATATAGTTCAGAACACTTTCAGGAATATTAGATGTGTTGCTTAATGACCAACCAGGATTACGAAGTAATGCTAATTGAACAGCAAAACCTAATCGATTATAATTTCTTCTATGTTTATTTATGATTTTAATATCATCAGGAGAAAAAGTATAAAACTTAACAATATCATACTCACTTATATTTTGTGAAATATTCATTAGCTCAAGACGCTGATCCTCGGTTAATAATATTTCTGCTATAGCCATTTATATCATTCCTTTATTCTAAATTTAATAATAACTTATTTTCTGTTTTTTATATATCTGTAAAGGCTCGTGCGACTAACCCCAGTAGCCGTTGCTATTTCAGCAGTTGAATATTCTTTGCTATCGTACATCTTTAACGCTAATGCCACATCTTTTTCATCTTTAAATGGTCTTCCTCCTTTACGCCCTCGTGCTCTTGCACTTACTAATCCTTCTTTGGTTCTTTGACTTATTAAATCTCTTTCAAATTGTGATATACCAGCAAATATTGTAAAGAGAAGTTTTCCTTGTGGAGTAGTTGTATCAATCCAATTTTCTTTTAAAGATTTTATATTTGCTCCATGGCCATTAATTATTTCAACTAATTTGAATAGATCTTTTGTTGATCTACTTAGCCTAGTAAGTTCTGAAATTATAATTATATCTCCATGTTGAAGTTCATTTAACATTTTATGTAACTCAGGTCTATTCGTCTTTGTTCCGGTTACTTTTTCTTTGTATATATTTCTTTTATCAATACCAGCAACAGTAAGAGCATCTATTTGCCTATCCAAATTTTGGCCTTCACTACTTACTCTTGCATATCCAATTAGCATATAAGGACCCCCAGTCTAAATTGATTGTACCATAAACGTTAAAATGATTATATATTGAAACAAAGAATATGGAACAGCTTATGAAACAATAAATCAAGCAAAATTTATAAATTTGTTTATAAATAAAGAAAAGTACCATAAACGTTCGCTTATAGTACACTACTAGGTAATTCAATTAAAGATTTAAATTCAATATCTGGTTCAAAAGGCAACACTTCTTTTTTACCATTAAAACGATTTATCCAAGCTACATTAAATCCAAAGCTTTTTGCACCAACTACATCCCAAGTATTACAAGAAATAAATAATATTTCATTTTTCACAAGATTGCACTTCTCAACTACCAAAATATATACACTAGAATATGGTTTATATATTTTAAGGCTGTCCGCAGAAAATGAGTTATCAATATATTGAGCTATTTTAGAATTTTTAACTGCCTTATTTAACATATTTGGTGAAGCATTGGATAATATTGCAGTGGATATTTTTCTTTCTTTTAATTCAGATAAAACTTCAGGAACTTCTTCGTAGCAATTAATATTTTCATATGTGTTCAAAAGCTTTAATTTTAAAAGTTCATCTTTAATATTAAAATAATCCATAGCATAATCTAAAGATTCTTTAGTTATATACCAAAAATCTTCATATCTATTCATAAGACTGCGTAACCAAGAATATTCTAATTGTTTAGATCTCCAAAGCTTTGAAAAAGGTTCTGCTATATCGCCCAATTTTTCACAATTCATTTTTGTGACTGAATTAATATCAAATAATGTACCATATGCATCAAAAACACACAGTTTAATATTTTTAAGTTTCTCCATAAAGCTACCTCCAAATTATTAAATATATTTTCAAATTAATTTATGATACAATTATAAAGCAAAATTATTTCGATGAATATAGAAGTGATACATTTATATATAAACATGGAGGCGATTATGTTGAAGCCAGATCCTATGGTAAATGATATATCATCATTAATAGCAGATCCATCTAGATGTGTAATGTTGATGAGCTTGCTTGGAGGACAGCGTACAGCAGGGGAATTAGCTAAAATAGCTGGTATTAAACCTCAAACAGCAACATTTCACCTATCTAAGATGGTTAATGCAGGAATAATTGATAAATATCCATATGGTAAATACAGGTATTTTAAATTAGCTAATGATGATATTGCAAAGTTACTTGAATTACTTATGAAACTTTCCAAATCACCTAAAATAAATTCACTAAATCAATCTATACATTCAGAATCATTAAGGAAGGCAAGACTTTGCTATGATCATATTGCTGGCAAATTAGGAATACAACTTACACAAGCATTTTTAAAATTTAACTATATTAAATTAAAAAATGATATATTTTATTTAACTGAATTAGGATATAAAAAATTTATTGAATTAGAAATTATAAAAAATAAATCTAAAAATATAAAAGAATTAAGTGGTATTAAATGTTATGATTGGAGTGAAGAAAATTATCATATAGCTGGTAAATTAGGATATGTTGTTGCTAATGGATTGATTAAATTGCATTGGATCAAAAGATCTCCAATAAGTAGAGAGTTAGAAATTACTAAAATAGGTAAAGTGAATTTGTGTATACATTTTTATATAAAATGCTAAAATTTTAGAAGCATTTTATATTACATAGTTACCAATTTCTGTCTTAACGTGTATTTTGTCGGAAATGTTGGCGCCACCCCTATTAGACTTATATCTACTATATAAACGCGCAGAACAAACAAAAAAGAAAAAGGAGGATAGTAGAACGCCTATTCCATATTATCTTATTGATGGATTTGCTAAACATGAATGTGAAAATAGGAATCCTGAAAAAATACATAACCAACTATCAGATAGAAATAAAAATGATAAAATTATAAGTTTATATACAGCTGTCACAAAAGCATATACAAAAGAATTTTTTAAAAAGTACAACATTGATTATAATAAAATGATAAAACGTGGTATAGAATATGATATTTTCGATTCCCAAAGAGATACTTTAATTGATGACATCAATTAAAGTATTAAAAAAGCCACTAGATATAACAAAGTCTAATACACATTTATCGCTCTTTTAATAAAATTATGATTATTTACTATATTTTAAAATAATCTTTATATACTAATTGAGATAATAAGAGATTAGAAGTACTCATTATTAAAAATGTAATTATCATAATTTATGATAATTACATTTTTAATCTGACGAAGCGTACTCTTGATAGTTCTCCTACTTTGATACAATTCTAGTTAAAAAAAAGATTATTTTAAAATATAGTACAAATTATTTCTTATTTAAAATTAATCTTAGACACATTTTTAATTTTTGTATTACATTTAATTTTGAAAATCGAATGTAACTTTTCTATCTTTTAAAATCAGCACAGCGTCAAAGCTTTTACCTGATTTACTTTTAAACCCTTTTATAACTCCTGTGCTTTTACCTGTTATAAGCTTCTTAACTATAGATCCAGTTATATTTTTTCCTGCTATAGTTTTGCCTATAAAGAACTTACAGCCTTCTTTCCTTCTACCCCTAAACTTGGTTTTTCTGCAATAACTAATTTCATAAAATCACTCCTTAATTATAATAAATTATCATAATTTACTTTAACATAGAAAGGTAAATAAAGAATAAATAAGTGGGGAGCTACACTCCCCAAACCCCTAGTCTACAGCCTTACAGGATAGAAAGTATCAACTCCGTACCTGCGTTGCCACATTCTATCCTTCCAGTTGATATACACATGAAAACCCTTATTTCTCTACTCATCTTATCTAAAAAGATATTTTAAATTGAATTTTATTCGAATATGTGATAGAACAGGTAGATCCAGAGCAGGAGCAGGATATAGTTATTCCCTTATATCAGACAAATATAATCTGACATAAGAAAACAACTGCTTAAATTGACAGAACAGTATATCACCATCACTATCGCTATCTTACACCCTATTTGTTGCGTATTTACTACCTACAAGCTTTCTACAGTACGGTTCTATCCTACTG
>NZ_APMH01000055.1 GCF_000359585.1 Clostridium tyrobutyricum DSM 2637 = ATCC 25755 = JCM 11008
GTCCGGGGTTCAATTCCCCGGTGAGCCACCAAAGGATAGTCTATTAGACTATCCTTTTTTATTTATGCTATTTTTTGTAAATAGTATCTAAGAAATATTTTCCCGTCTTAGTTTTAAAATATTTATCTTTAACAGTCTTTATTTGATCATAATTTAGTTTATCTTCATAAGCATTAACTAAAAAGTCGCCTTCGACCAGTATTTGCAAGTCTATTTTATCTATTCTATTATAACTATGGTGATGACCTATTAAAAAACATATTCTATCTAATATGTCTTTTTCTAATTTTATGTCCTTAAGAAGTTCTTTAGCTATTGGGGGCCCCTCTAGTTCTTGATACTTTCCTGCTGTACTGTTATATTTCTTTTCACTTTGTTTTATTCCTATATCATGCAGTATCGAAGATATTTCCAATATTAGCATTTGTTTTTCATCTAATCCTTCTAATTCACCTATGCTTTTACTAAAGCTGTATACTTTTAAAGCATGATTTATTCTTTTAACATCATTATTAAAATAACTTATCATTTTGTTAATAATCAATCCAGATAATTTTGTCATAAATTCCTCCTAAATTTTATATTTTATTGTAAAACGTGATAATATGTTATTATATACATAATAATCTATTTTAATTTAGGTATCAATATAGATATATAATGGATTTGTAATTTATCCGATTGGAGGTAAAGAATGAAAGACCTAAATTTCTTAAAAAAAGTTTGTGAAGCTCACGTACCAAGTGGAAAAGAAAATATAATTTATCCTATTATAAAAGATAATTTTAGTGAATACGCAGATAATATAAAGATTAGCAAATTAAATAATATATATGTACATAAAAAAGGTATAGGAGCTAATACAGTAATGATAATGGCACATGCAGATGAAGTATTTTTAATGGTAGATAAGATTTTAAATGGAGGATTCATTGAGTTTAAAACTTTAGGAATAGATCCTAAAAGTCTTGTATCCCAGAAAGTTCTTATTCATGGAAGACAGGATATATGCGGAATTGTAGCTTTAAAGTCTAAAATAGTGGATGATAAATTAATTGAAGAAAATTTGTATATAGATACAGGATTAAATAGTGATGAATTAAAATCATTAGTTAGAATTGGTGATTATATTACTTTAGACAGAAAGATGACAGAATTGTTGAATTCCAATATTAGTTGTAAGTCTATTGATAACAGAGCAAGTATTGCATCCATTTATGTTTGTGCAGAAGAACTTAAAAATGTAACTCCAGATTTGAATGTTTATTTTGTTTGTTCATGCCAGGAAGAAGTGGGGCATAGAGGAGCTGGAATGGCCAGCTATGACATAAAGCCGGATATTGGTATAGCAGTAGATGTAACTTTTGATGGCGGTGTAATGGGAGATTCTGATAGAGAAAATACCTTAAATGGAGGCCCAGTTATATGTATAGGACCTAATATACACCCTAAACTTAGAGATAGAATGATAAACACTGCTAAAAAATATAATATACCATACCAAATAGAAGTTGAATCGGGAAATACAGGAACTGATGCATGGGATATTCAGATATCAGAAGGAGGAATACCTACTTTATTGATATCAATACCTATAAAATATATGCATACATCCGTAGAAATAGTTAATATGAATGATATAAGGAACACAGGAAGACTTCTTGCAAGATTTATTCAAGATCTGAGTAGTAGTGAATTGGAGGGATTATTTTGCTTTTAGAAAAGTTATGTAATTCTATAGGACCAACTGGTTATGAGGGAGATACTAGAAATTTAATAAAAGATGAATTAAAGATTATGAATTTAGAATTTTCCATTGACAATATGGGCAATATTTTAGTTCATAAAAAAGGTAAAAATGATAAATCTAATTTAAAGGTAATGCTATCAGCACATATGGATGAGTGTGGACTTATAATTACATCATATAATAGTGATGGAACTCTAAAATTTTCAACTTTAGGCTCTATGAATATAAATTCACTTCCATGTAAAACAGTTTTAATAGGAAAACATAAAATAAGAGGAGTGATAGGATTAAAACCAATTCATCTACAAAATAAAAAAGAAAGAACTCACAGTATATCTTTAAATGATCTTTGTATAGATATAGGTTCATATTCTAAAAGTGAAACTAAAAGTATTATAGATTTAGGTGATTTTGCAGAATTCAACATAGAATTTGAAAAATTTTCTGATACTATCATCAAATCCAAAGCTTTAAATGATAGATTAGGATGTTCTATTCTCATTGAGATGTTAAAAGAAGATTATAATTGTGATTTATATGCAGCATTTAATGTTCAGGAAAATATAGGACAAAGAGGTGTATTTGCATCCAATTATAGTGTAAAACCTGATATTTTTGTTTCTATTGATACAGTAAATGCAAATGATCTAGTAGATATCGATATAAATGAGGGTGCTCCAGTATTTCTTGGAAGAGGCCCGGTTATTCCATTTAAAGCTGGAATTTCTATGCTTGATAGATCAAATGTAAAATGCATTAGAAGTATTGCAGAACAATCAGATATTGTTTATCAAAGAATAGCAGGAACAAGAAAAGAAGGACAATCTACATCTGTACAGCTTACAGGTTCGAATATGAAAATTTTGTCGGTACTAATACCATGTAGATATATGAATTCCATTGTGTCTATGTGCGATTTAAATGATTATGAAAATACAATAAAGTTATTAAAAAAATATATAAAATCATTTTAGCTAGAGAGGAGTTGAAAGCTGCTTTATGTGGCAGCAAATTCATGGATAATTTACTAGTAAATTTAATTAATTCCTATGGAATCAGTGGTAATGAAGATAAAATAAGAGATTTAATAAGAAAGCATTTAAATGAGAATGGGCATGAACCATATATAGATAGTTTTGGAAACATAGTTGTAAAAAAAGGTTCTGGAAAAGACAAGCTAATGTTATGTGCACATATGGATTCAACAGGTTTTATAGTTAATGATATATGTGAAGATGGTTTGATAAGCATGGAGAGTATTGGATTATTTAGAAAAGAAGATGTTTCCCATAGTTTTATAAGATTTGAAAATGGTACATTGGGAAAGATATATTGTTGTGAGTCTGGAATATTTGTAGATATAGGCATGAGTAAAAAAGAAGATGTATTGGAAGATATTAAAGAAGGTGATACAGCATCTCTTATAGGGCCATATTTAGTAGTAGGTAATAATAATATAGTGAGTCCATTGCTTCATAATAAGATTGGCTGTTACATACTTTTAAAACTTATAGAAAACTTTAAAAGAGAAGATATAGAAGTCTATTTTGTATTTTCAACTCAGGGTGAAATAGGAGGAATAGGTGCAAGAGCTGCTGCAAATATAATAGATCCGGACTATGCTGTTGTAATTGGTACTAAACAATCAAGTTCCATTGATAAAAAGAAAAAAATTATAGATATAGGTAAAGGTCCAGTATTGAGAATAATGGATAAAGCATTAATAATCCATCAAGATATAAAAGCTATGTTGGAAGATGCATCTAAAAAGTCAGATGTCAAATTGCAGTACAGTATAGATAAAGATGAATCAGAAGGAGGACTTTTACATAAAGAGTTGTCTGGAATAAGAACTGGTGAAATTGATGTACCATGTAGATATAAATATTCAATATCTGAAATGGTATCTATTGATGATATAGATGAAACAATAAAATTATTACAGGAATTAATTTAGAAAGGTTTTAAGATGAATAAAAAAATCAAATGGTTGCTTGTATTTTTATGGATGATTTTAATATTTTCCTTTTCAAGTCAATCAGGAGTTGCATCTGATGAAAAAAGTAGATTTATTGTATATCTATTTAATGAGTCAGGAATAAATCTTAATAGTGTATTTGGAAATCTAGCAAATTTTGCAGTAAGGAAATTTTCTCATTTCACAGAGTATTTTATATTATATATATTGTTGTTTAACGCACTATATGAGAAATCTAAAATGAAGAAGACTTTTTTATTGTCAATAGTAATAGTATTTTTATATGCATGTTCTGATGAAATACATCAGTTTTTTGTTCCAGGCAGATCTTCAAGAATAAGGGATGTTATAATAGATACTTCCGGAGGTTTTGCATCACTTTTATGTTGTTTGTTTCACAGTCGTAGAAAGAATAAATATAGGAGAGATTTATAGAATATGAAATATAAAATAAAAGATCTTTTATTAAATTATGAAATAGTGGGACATGGAAAACCAGTTATTATGCTTCATGGATATGCTGCAGATCATAGATTAATGATGGGATGCATGGAACCTATATTTAAAAACAGAGAAAACTATAAGAGAATATATATTGATTTACCAGGTATGGGTGAATCAAATAGCGGAGAATGGATAAATAATGTGGACATTATACTTGATATAATAATTAAGTTTATTAAGAATATTATTCCAAATGAAAAATTTATTATAGCAGGTGAATCGTATGGAGGATATGTATCAAGAGGTATAATTTATAAAATGGCAGATATGGTAGATGGAATTTTATTAATATGTCCAGTTATAATACCGAACATGAAAGATAGAAATTTACCTGAAAGAGTTGTTTTGATAAAAGATGATGATCTATTGGCTAAATTATCTCCAAATGATGCTAAAGGTTTTGGTCAAATGCTTACAATTCAAAATAAGAGGACTTATAGAAGATATGAAGTTGAAGTGGCATCTGGTGTAAAAGCGGCTGATCATGACTTTTTGAAGAAGTTAAAAAGAAATGGATTTAAATTTACATTTGATGTAGATAAGATTAATGCAAAGTTTGATAAACCTGCACTCATACTTTTAGGGCATCAGGATTCTCGTGTAGGATATAAAGATGCATGGTGTATTATAGATAATTACCCAAGGGCTACTTTTTCAATATTGGATGGAGCGGGACATAATCTTCAAATAGAGCAGGAAAAATTATTTAATTGTTTGGTCAATGAATGGCTTGACAGAATTGAAAAATTTAAGCAAAGGAAGCTCTAAAATTGTTTTAGAGCTTCCTTTAATTTTGTCCAGTCATTTACATACATTTGTTTGAAATCTTCATTTCTATTGTAGGTTAGAGATGATGGATGATACATGGGGAATATATATTTATGCAGTTGTTCATTAAAGAAAAGCACACCATGACAAGACCCTATGGTTTTAAAATTTGTTAATCTATTTAATGGTATATTACCAAGAGTTATAATTATTTTAGGATTCACAATATTGATTTCTTCATCTAAAATATCCTTAAATAAGGATACCTCTGAAACTTTTGGAGTTCTATTTTTTATAGTTTTTCTACCAGTTGTGCTTTCGCCTATTTTTATGGGCCTAAAAAAACAGGTATTTGTTATTCTTACATTATCTCTTGTAAGCCCAACATAGTTTAGATATTTTTCAAAAGTTTTTCCTGCCATTCCTACAAAAGGTTTTCCTTCTTGAACTTCTGTTTTCCCAGGAGCTTCTCCTACAAATAATATATCACATGGAATGGGGCCATCGCCTGTGATATATCCACCTATGGGTGAATTATTATAGTTTTCACATATTAATTTGATTTTTTCTTTGAGTTTTTCATATTCATACATACGAATTGATCCTTTCTAGTTTATAGATTCACTTTATATAATTCTAATTTATTTATAAAATTATTCTAGCTATAAGTTGAAACATTTATATAAATTATACCAAAATATTATTTTAGCAACTATATCAATTATTATTTTAGTTGTAACGATACATTTTTAAAAAGGTTTAAACCATGATATAATTTTTTATAATTAATAAAAAAGTGGGAGTGAGTTTTATGAGAATTCCATATATAATGACACCAGGACCAACTGAAGTTAGTGAAAATGTAAGAATCGCAAGGAGTATAAGATGTACTAATCCGGATCTGGATAATAAATTTTATGACTTTTATAAGGAAACTTGTAATAGATTAGGCAAAGTTTTAAATACTAAAAATGAAGTTAGAGTATTGTGTGGAGAAGGAATATTGGGATTGGAAGCGGCATGTGCATCTTTAACTGAAAAAGGGGATAGAGTTCTTGTAATAGATAATGGAATATTTGGGGAAGGATTTGCCGATTTTATAAGGCTATATTGTGGGAAAGTAGTATTTTTTAAAGCGGATAGAAAACATGCAATAAATATAGAAGATCTGAAAGAATTTTTGGATAAGGATAATGATTTTAAATATGCTACAGTAGTTCATTGCGATACTCCATCTGGGGTGCTGAATGATATATCAAAAATATGCCCATTGTTAAAAAAATATGGGATATTAACTGTAGTAGACAGTGTTGCAGCTATGGGAGGCGAGAATTTAGAAGTAGATAAATGGAATATAGATATAGTTATAGGTGGATCACAAAAATGTATTTCAGCGCCTCCGGGACTTACAATTGTAAGTATAAGTAAAGATGCTTTTTCGTCTATGGAAAATAGAAAGAGTCCTATAGGATCTTTTTATTGTAATTTGCTTGCTTGGAAAAATTACTATGAGGATAAATGGTTTCCATATACACCTCCAGTAAGTGATATATATGGCTTAAGAGAAGCGGTAGATAATATATTGAAAGATAAAGAAATATTAAATAGGCATAAAAATATAGCATCTAGTACAAGATATGCAGTAAGAAAAGCGGGGCTTGATTTGTATACTGAAGATGGATATTCAAGTACAGTTACTGTAATACAAGTACCAGATGGAATTCAGGATAATAAACTTAGAGAGTATATGGAAGAAAACTATGATGTAATGATAGCTGGGTCATTTGGATATTTGAAAGGAGAAGTTATAAGAATAGGACATATGGGTGAGAATGCAAGATATGATAAAGTAAGCTATACTCTATATGCTCTTCAACAATCACTGGAGAAGTTTGGATTTAAGTGTGCATGTGATATGTCTTCATGTTTTTTAAATAGTGTCAAGAATACTGAAAATAATCATTACAAACATAACCTAGTGTGTCAGT
>NZ_APMH01000056.1 GCF_000359585.1 Clostridium tyrobutyricum DSM 2637 = ATCC 25755 = JCM 11008
CAGTAGGATAGAACCGTACTGTAGAAAGCTTATAGGTAACAAATACGCAACAAATAGGGTGTAAGATAGCGATAGTGACGGTGATATACTGTTCTGTCAATTCAAGCAGTTGTTTTCTTATGTCAGATTATACTTGTCTGATATAAGGGAACAACTATATCCTGCTCCTGTTCTGGCTCTACCTGTTCTATCATATATTCGAATAAAATTCAATTTAATTTAAAATATCTTTTTAGATAAGATGAGTAGAGAAATAAGGGTTTTCATGTGGACATCAACTGGAAGGATGGAATGTGGCAACGCAGGTACGGAGTTGCTACATTCCATCCTGTAAGGCGGTAGACTAGGGGTTTGGGGAGTGTAGCTCCCCACTATATTTATTCTTTATCTACCTTTATATGTTAAAGTAAATTATGATAATTTATTATAATTAATGAGTGATTTTATGAAATTAGTTATTGCAGAAAAACCAAGTTTAGCTATGAATGTTGTTAAAAGTATTGGCAATATGAGTAAGTCTGATGGTTACTTTGAGAATACTGTGGGGATGCGGATCGCGAGGGTGAAGTTATTGTAAATAATATAATTAATCGAATCTTTAAAGAAGAAAATTTTAATAAGCCTGTAAAAAGATTATGGCTTCCTGAACAAACTACTCAAACTATACGTAATGAATTGAGAAATTTAAAAGATGATGGAGAGTATAAAAATTTATATAATGAAGGTCTTGCAAGGACTTATCTGGATTGGACATATGGGATAAATTTAACAAGGTATCTTAGTATAAAGTGTCAGTCTTTTTTACCCGTAGGGCGTGTCTTTATACCTATAGTAAAGTTTGTCTATGATAGAAATAAAGCAATAGAAAATTTTAAGCCTGAAACTTTTTTTGAAATAGGTGCTGTTATAAGTAAAGACAATTTAGAGATAAAAGCAAAACTTAAAGATAGACATTTTTTAGCAAATGAAAGAAAAAAGGCTGATGATCTATTAAATAGTTTAAAAGATAAAAAAGCTGTAGTTACTAAAGTTGAAAAAAAGGAAATCAAGAAACAGCCGCCTAAATTATTTTCCCTTGATACCTTGCAGAATAAAATGTTTAAAGATTATAAAATGTCTTTAGATGATACTTTAAAGCACTTACAAAAGTTATATGAAAGTGGATATACAACATATCCAAGGACAAATACCGAATATCTTGCAGATACAGAAAAAGAAAAGATAAAAAGTGTAATTACAGCAGTAAAGGAAAAATTCAATGTAGATATAGATTTTAAAGACAAGAAATCTATATTTAACAGTAATAAGGTCGAAAGCCATAGCTGTATTACTCCAACTTTAAAACTTCCAGAAGAAGAAAAATTGAGTGAAGGAGAACAAAAAGTTTATGCTGCAATAAAAAATAGGTTTATAAGTAATTTTTTAAATGAGGAAACAATAATCGAAGAAACCAGGGTACTTATTAAAATAGATGATGAGTCCATAGAGCTTAAAGGTAATGTTATAAAGCAGCAGGGATTTTTAAAGTATGAGAAAATTAAAAAAGATAATGAACTTCCTGAATTTATAGAAGGTGAGAAATTAAATACTAAACTTTCTGTAGATGAAAAACAAACTCAAAGGCCTAAAAATGTTACTGAATCTGAACTCAATAATTTTCTTAAAAATCCTTTCAAGAAAAAAGAAGTTGAAGAACTAGAAAATAGTAATGATGATGAAGAATATAAAATGATATTAGAGGGTTGTGAGATAGGTACTGTTGCAACAAGAGCAGGGATTATAAAAAATGCTAAAAAATATGAGTATATAAAAGAATCAAAAGGACATTTAGAGTGTGAGAGTAAAGGAATAAGGCTCATAGAAGCTCTTGAAAAGCTCAAAATTGATTTAGATAAGGAAAAGACCGTTGAGTTTGGAAAACAACTTAAAAATGTATATAAAGGCGATATAGAAATTGATACTATAGTAGATAAAGTTAAAAATGAATTAAGTAATATAATTACTAATGGAAATAACATTAAAATTGATAAAATAGACAGTAAAAAATATAAGAGTTTAGGTGTATGTCCTGTATGTGGAGAAGGTAATATTATAGTTGGAAGGACAGGATATGGCTGTAGTAGATGGAAAGAAGGCTGTAAATTTTTTATAGCAAAGAATATTGCAGGTAAAAATATAAGTGAAGCTGTGGTAAAAAAACTTTTGAAAGATGGAAAAACTAATGTTATAAAAGGATTTAAAAGTAAAGCAGGAAAAAATTTTAATGCTGCTTTAAAAATAGAAAACGCACGTGTTACATTCGATTTTAGTGTTAAAAATGAAAGTTTAGGTGCGTGTCCCGTATGTAAAATAGGTAAAATTGCAAGTAATAAATCAGGGTATGGCTGCAGTAGGTGGAAGGAAGGCTGTAAGTTCTTTATAGGTAAACAAATAGCAGGAAAAAATATAACTGAGTCTATAGTTAAGAAGCTTATAACAGGTAAAAGCACAGGAGTCATAAAAGGGTTTAAAAGTAAAGCAGGTAAAAGCTTTGACGCTGTATTGATTTTAAAAGATGGTAAAGTTAACTTTGATTTTCAAAAGTTATAATTTCTAATAATAATTAAAAATGTATTATAAAAATTTGAGAATGTGTCCAGGATCATTTTTAATTGAAAAATATTTTGTAATATATTTTAGATAAATTTTTTCTATAAATATATTATTTATAAATTATATTAAAAGTAATTATCATAAATTATTATAATTACTTTTTTTGATCTTTACTTTATCTCAATTAATATGTAGAATTTATTTTATTTAAATCATGGTAAATTGAATTTTTGTAATATTTCTTGACTGGGTCTTTATTGCCTATTCAAACTATAGAACCATAGTAATCAATCTATAACTAAATTGTATCTTGGAATTAGACAGGATGATATAGATAATGTATACTGCTTTATAGAATTTTAATAAAATTTTTGTATACAAAAAATAAAAAAATATATATAATAAAATTAGAAAGTAAGAAAATAATAATTTAGGAAGGTGATTGTATGATTACTCAATTAAGAGAAAAATCTCAGATTACAATTCCAAAGGAAGTAATAAAGAAATTAAAGTTAAAGGTTGGGGATTCTATAGATATTGATGTTGAGGATAACAATATTATTCTAAAACCTGTAGTTATAGTTCCAAAAGATCAGGCATGGTTTTGGAGTAAAGAATGGCAGCAGGATGAAAAACAGGCAGATAAAGATATAAAGAACGGAGAGACTAAAAAATTTAATTCTGTACAGGAGTTGTTTGACGATCTTGATAATTGAACGTACTGATAAATTTAAGCGAGAATATAAAAAACTGCCCAATAATATTAAAGAATCATTTAAAAAGCAGTTTGCTAGATTTGTTGAATATCCATATGCTGAATTTCATCCTTCATTGAGAATAAAGAGAATACAAGGAACTAACGATATTTTTGAGATGACAATTACAATGAGTATTAGAGTAACATGGCAGTATATAGATAATGGAATATTACTCAGAAATATAGGTAGACATGATAAAACTTTAGGTAATCCATAAATTTAATTATCTAAAGTTTTATTTTTTATAATAGGGGTAATATACAAAAAAATAATTTAAAACTCATATTTAAATTATTTTTTTGTACAATTTATTAGTATTTTATACAGTATTTATAAAAAATTAACATTTATTATAATAATGTTATTGTAGAATTAAATGTATATAATATAAATTTCCATCAATCATTTATATTTTAAATATATTAATTCGAAATATATTATAGTCTACAGATTAAAAAAGCAGTTAATCCTTAGTATTGTTTTTGTAAAAATAATATGAACGTAAAATCGTATAATATACTGATTTTTACCTTAAGTACTATACTAATTTTTATTTATTTATTTCCATTTGATATATCTTTTTTAGATACAATCACTTCAACTTCTTCTATATACACTACGTATCCTGTGTTTTTAATTTAAATATCCACTATATTTAATTACTTTGTTTCTAGGAAAATCAGTCACAATATCAATAAAGGAGATTAATATGAATATGTCTTTAAAATTATTAAAACCGTTAAAAATATTATTAATGAGTCAATTATTAAGCATAATTTTTGTCATTATTGCCAGAATTAATATAAACTTATTATTATCTCGTACTAATTTGTTAACTAATTCTACAGTATTGATTTTAAGCATTATTGCTTTTACAGTATTTTGTACAACAATAAGCATTTTATTTTTAAATGAAAAGTTTATTAACGTTATTCTAATTTCTATATCATATATACTCTATTGGCATATTGTTTCATCTAAAATATTTTTTTTACATAATAATTCAAATGATTATGGATTTGGTTTTTTGGGTATATCAGTAGAATTATTTGTTGGTTTATTTCAATATATACTTGTAATAATATGCAGTATAGTTGCTGTATCCATACATAAAACGAAAAATGCTATTAAAAATAATGATTAGAAATATTATATTTTTTTACAAATCGAGACAATGGAAGTATATTAAAAATGTTTCTATTATCTCGATTTTTTATGCTGAAATGTTATAATATAATTAATTCCTATTAATTATTAAGTTTTTCATAATAAGTTATTCCAATTTTTATATTTTCCTGATCATTTGGATCATCTCCATATGGTGGATCTCCATCCCAAGTTCCCCAACTTGGATCACTGGTTCCTGCTTTAATTTGTGCATATCCTGCAGCTCTACATAACATTTCATCACTACAACCGTATACTTTTCCTAAGTACCCATATAATATATTTCCAGGAGCATCTCCTCCAATTGTTTTTTCATCAAAGTAATAAAACTTATCATCCCAACCTTGATTTTTCAAATCCAGAGGTCCGTTATTACGAACAAGTTCGTAAAATTCTGCTAATTGTATTATTGTTGAATCACTAGACCAATCTGATTCATATATATACTGATATCTTATCATTAAATCTGTTAATTCTTGGGTTATATCGCGTATTTCCCAACCACCATTTTTACCAGAAGAAAGATCATTATCAATTTCTATATATGCAGATCCACTTCCAAGTGAAACAGTATGAATTTGATCAAATGCCCAATCTTGTGGTAGAGTATATCCTAAATTCCCACTAAATCCTGAAGACATGTCACATACAAAGCTACTGCATGAATATCCTGCATTAGCAATTTTGCTACAAACATTTCTAGGTGCATATATACCTATCTTATAGTTTGAACCTAACTCAGTAAATGTATTCTTGATTGCCTCAAAATATGGAATTATAGCATTTGTCACGTCTATATCTAGGGCATCAAAGTCAACTGCAAAATATATTATTGTACCATCAGGGAAACCTAAAGTATTAGCTGCGGATATTGCATAACTTGCATCTGATGCTCCCTGTGAGGGAACAAAATAAACCAAATTATATCCATTAACTTCAAATATTGGAATAACTTTAAAATAATTAGTAAATATAGTTTTTAATTCGTCCAATGTCATTGCATATATTCCTGTAAGATATCTTCCAACTATTTCGTATCCATTGGATTTTAATGTGGCTGCTTTTTCAGCTGTTATAGTTGTAGAACAGTCGCATGCCGTACCTTTTCTGTTTGGATCGCCTGTACTAACTAAAAGTGATGCCCATGTTTGAGATCCTGCATAACCATCTGCAGTTAAACCTACAAACTGTTGAAAATTTATTATTGCTGTTTTAAGTCCATTTCCATATAATCCATCAAAACCATTTGGATTGTATCCATTACAATATAGAGAATATTGAAGCAATAATATAAAGTTCTTAGTAGCATTAGTACCAGGAATTGTTGGACATCCAGCCTGAGTAGTGGAACCCCA
>NZ_APMH01000057.1 GCF_000359585.1 Clostridium tyrobutyricum DSM 2637 = ATCC 25755 = JCM 11008
CTTGAACTTCAACTTGAAAATCATAACAAGATGGAATTGCTGAAAACAGTAAAGGATATAAGTAATTTAGCCAATATACATTTCATAAGGCAGAAGGAGCCAAAAGGCTTAGGACATGCAATACACTGTGCAAAGAGCTTTATAGGTGATGAGCCTTTTGCTGTAATGCTTGGTGATGATGTAGTAGATGCTGAAGTACCATGCTTGAAACAGCTTATGAACTGCTATGAAGAGTATAATACATCAATTTTAGGTGTTCAACAGGTAGAAAAAAGTCAGGTATCAAAATACGGAGTAATAAAAAATTTAAACATAGAAAAATGTGTATACAAGGTTAAGGATTTAATTGAAAAACCTAGTGTAAAAGAAGCACCTTCCAATATAGCAATCCTGGGAAGATACATATTGATGCCTGATATATTCGATGTACTTGAAAAAACCAAGCCTGGTAAAGGTGATGAAATACAGTTGACGGATGCTTTAAAGAATCTTCTTGCACATCAGGTTATTTATGCTTACGAATTTGAGGGAAGAAGATATGATGTAGGAGATAAATTTGGATATTTACAGGCTACTGTGGAAATGGCATTAAAAAGGGATGATTTAAGAGAGCCATTTATGAATTATCTGTCAGGTTTATATGAGAGTAAAATATTTAAGAGTTTATCTGATGAAAGTTATGCTGAAACTGTAGCTGATAAATCCGATAATAAAAAATAGTATCATAATGTTATTTAAAATCATAATATAAAATAAAATATTATTTAAAATCATAAAATTCATGTTATAATTAAGTTACTAAAAGAGAGACAAATATTAATTTATAAAAATAGTATATTATAGTATTTTTATGAATATAAAATGTAATTGATGGTAATGAATATAGATAGGATTGAATTCTAATGTGTGATGAAAATGTATGTTTGGTTGGATATCATGGAAGTGATATAAAACGGGCAAATAAAATGCTAGATAACAAATCTATGATTCCATCCATTGGAGATAAACATTGGTTGGGAAATGGAAGCTATTTTTACAAGGATGATTTTTATGCATTTAAATGGATTAAAGATATGTTTAAGTATAGATACAAATATGAATATAAAACAAAAAATCAATTAACTGACGACTATGGTATTATTTCTATAAGGTTAAGTATTAAAAAAAATAGAATATTTAACTTAGAAAACAATCCAATACATAAATCTATAATGGATTATGCCTATAATAAATTTAGTAATAAAAAAGAATACTCTAAAAGATTTAGAAATGTTGATCTTGTAGATGGGGTAGTAATAAATATATTATTTGATATTTTAAATTATAATAAACAATATGATTTAGTTATATCTACTTTCCCAATAAATAAAAGTAGATATAGACATTCAAAATTGAGATTGAATTATTTGCCGGAAACTCAATATTGCGTTAAAAATAATAATATAATAGAATTTGATTGTTTATTAGATTTGAATAATTTAATAGATAATTATGAATCTATTATAAGCAAAATCTATAATGGATGTACTGAGAATGAATTATATAAATTTTCATATAATAAGAATAAGTTTAAGTTATGATTTGAGTTAGGAGGAATTAGTATGAATTTACAAGATGAAAAGAATAAAATAGACATTTTTTTAAAAAATGTTTCTGCTGAAGAATTTGATGACATACTTGAAAAATGTGGGATTAATGAAATACCGTCTGGAGAAGCCGATAATAAAGAATTATTATTTAATACACCGAATGATATAGAAGGGTTTGTATATTGTGGTAAAAATATTTATAACGATAATCAAAATTTATCATTCAGTAAAGTAAATTTAAATAATAAATTTAAGAAAAAAGAACAAAGAAACTTAATAAGGGCGGCATAAATATGGAAAGTATTAAAAGTGATTTAATATTTCAGAATTATGAAGTTGAAAAAATTGAGTTTTACAATAATTTGAATTTTGATAGTAAGAATAATATAAATATAGATTTTGATATCGATAGTAATATTAATTTTTCAGATGACAATAGTGGCTTTTTACTGAGATTGTCAGTTAAAGTATTTAAAGATGCCATAAAAAATAATTATCCATTTAGTATGAATTTAAGTGTAATTGGTATGTTTAAATTAGATACAAGCAATAAAGAAAAAATTAGTACTTTTGCAGAAGTAAATGGAGTAGCTATATTATTTCCATATGTTAGAGCTATAATATCAACTTATACTGCAAATGCTAATGTGCCACCTTTAATATTACCGCCAGTAAATGTTATAAATTATCTTAAAAGTAAAAAAAAGAACCCAAAAAAAGATAAATAGAAGAATAGGTAGTTTCTGTGGAGATACTACTTATTTTTTTATATGTTCATTTTCCCATTTGCTCATAAGTTCAAGAACCAGTACAATGGTAAGCGGTAAATCATCCGGTGTAGATTCTAATGGTATCTAATCGATACGATTGTAGGGTCAAGACAATAATCTACAGTATTGTACAGACAGCGAAGAATAATAAGTTAAAACCATACAATTACTTTGAGTTCCTTCTTACAGAAATTCCAAAGCATATGGAAGATACTAATCTTGATTTCCTAAAAGATCTTCTCACATGGTCTGAAAAACTTCCAATCAAGTGTAAAAAGCAGAATAAGTAATTCAGTTTGCCGCCAAAATGGCGGCTATATTTTTATATAGTACCTATGGTTTGGCATTTACGAATTACGTAATACTCCAAAGCCATTTGACAAAAATATTTCTGCTTCAGTTTCTTGCATACTTTCAGATTCATAAAACCCTGTTTCAATTAATCCTTTCACTAAAGAGTCTTTTTCTGATATTCTAATTGCTTCAAATATTTGTGGCATGTATGCAAAATAGTTTCCATAAAGATCAGAATTAACAATATAATATTTAGAATCTGTATACTGATATCTCATAGACTCAATTTCTTCTATCCAATACCCAATAGATTTAAAATTTAAAAAATCATCAGCTACATCATATAATCCCATAAAGCAAAATGTTTTTGCCAATGATAATCTTGCTATTTCTTCCTCTGTTACATTTACTTTAATTAAATTGTTTTCTTCAGGATCTTTAATAATAGTATGGGGCCAACTTTTTGTGTTTACATTATATATTGGAATTTGAGTGGCCATTACTAATCTTGATGCATTAGGACGCATTTTTATTCCTATTAGAGTTACATTTTGAACTTGATTCTTTCCTTTATTCAATGGATTTTTTAAATTTGAATAAGGTCCAAAGGTACCTTTAGCTTCAACAACTACACCTTCTCTTGAATCGGATATGCAAAAAAAATCTGGTTTCTGATTTCCATTTTTTCGATACTTGCCCACACTTTTTAAACTATATCTATAATATGGACTAGATGTATTATTAATTGTTTTTTTCATAAAATAATCGGCATCGGCTGCAAACTTAATTCCATAAATATCGCTCATTAAACAAAGGCATGCCCCCATACCAATTTCGTCAGCTGAAATTGTCTTTTTATGAAAGTCTAAATCCTTAAAGCTTTCCTCAGCAAATAACATTTTATCTGCCGTAAATGTATTTATATGTTTTAAAATCGCATACCAAGATTCATATGAATTAGGTGAATCAGCATTAGTCATAGCTACCCCAGTAGCTAGTAACAGTTTTTCTAAAGAACACTTATATGAAGATCCTGATTTCTTTAAATAGCCAGTACCTTTAGGAAAATCTTGTTCTTCTAAAATCCATTCTTTTGTTCCAAAACTACTACCAGAAGAAATTAAAGTTCTCAAATTAGGATTTGAGAGACTTAGTACCCACGTCGCGGTTTCTATAATATTTATCAACTTACATCTTCCTGCAACAATTTTGTAAAAATAACCTTAAACATTAGTGTAGATTGTTATTAATTAATTTATATTCTACATTTATCGTCAGAGTCCTTTAAAACATGTAATAATTTGATTAAAGGTATAATTATTAGTAGTTATATGAATTTTTTATTCTGTTACCAATCATTGATTTAGTGAACTTGTAATTTTAAAGATAAAATTTGAAATTGAAAAAATTTTGACTTAGGTACTTCTAATTTGAAAATTATCCGGTGAGGAATTCCATATTTTCTATGATATCTTAAAAAGTCAATAGCAATCTCAATCAGACTTTCACTATGGGGTCAATCCTAATGGTAAAATAGTTTGATAGACAGAGTTGAGGAATTCACTCTATTTTTATGACATAATGAAAGAAATAGAAGTAAGGTAGAGTGATGACATGGAAAAGTGAAAAATAAAATGGCACTCGATCTTTACGACAGTAGTACAGCTTGAACTAAAAGAGTATAAAAAATACATGGAATTTGTAACAGAATACCAGCTTACACAGGAGTCGTTGAGGATAGACATACTGGTAGTAAAGAAACTAAAGGACTTAGAAGCCTAAATAGTTTTTAGGGATATATACATGAATAAAATAAGAAAAGC
>NZ_APMH01000058.1 GCF_000359585.1 Clostridium tyrobutyricum DSM 2637 = ATCC 25755 = JCM 11008
TCGGCACAATGAAGCTTAACCTGCCTGTTCGGAATGGGAAGGAGTGTTACCTTCACGTCATTGTTACCAGATCAACCGTAAATTGCTGCTAACTTCTCATTACACCGTCAGAATTATTCACTCCAGTGCTCATTTACCTAAGTAAATTTCGCTCTTCGCTCATATTCTTCCTTGTACTAATGGTTATTATCAATTTACTTACTTTATTCTCTATAATAAAATAGGAACATTATATTTCTAATAGAGATAAGAGAATAATTATTCTCTGAAAATTGCACAGTAAGATAAATTTGGTCAAGCCCTCGGCCTATTAGTATCAGTCAGCTGAACATGTTGCCATGCTTACACCTCTGACCTATCACCTTGTGTTCTTCAAGGGGCCTTACCAGCTTACGCTGTGGGAAATCTAATCTTGAGGTGGGCTTCACGCTTAGATGCTTTCAGCGTTTATCCCTTCCCGACATAGCTACCCAGCCATGCTCCTGGCGGAACAACTGGTACACCAGAGGTCAGTCCATCCCGGTCCTCTCGTACTAAGGACAGCTCCTCTCAAATTTCCTGCGCCCGCGACGGATAGGGACCGAACTGTCTCACGACGTTCTGAACCCAGCTCGCGTGCCGCTTTAATGGGCGAACAGCCCAACCCTTGGGACCTACTTCAGCCCCAGGATGCGACGAGCCGACATCGAGGTGCCAAACCTCCCCGTCGATGTGGACTCTTGGGGGAGATCAGCCTGTTATCCCCGAGGTAGCTTTTATCCGTTGAGCGATGGCCCTCCCACGAGGTACCACCGGATCACTAAGCCCGACTTTCGTCCCTGCTCCACCTGTATGTGTCGCAGTCAGGCTCCCTTATGCCTTTGCACTCTTCGAAGGATTTCCGACCCTTCTGAGGGAACCTTTGGGCGCCTCCGTTACATTTTAGGAGGCGACCGCCCCAGTCAAACTGCCTGCCTAACAATGTCCCGTGACCAGTTTCATGGCCGCCGGTTAGAATTCCAGTACTGTCAGGGTGGTATCCCAAGGGCGACTCCAAAAGGGCTGGCGCCCTAATATCCAAGTCTCCCACCTATCCTGTACAGACAATACCGAAACTCAATGCTAAACTGCAGTAAAGCTCTACGGGGTCTTTCCGTCCAATCGCGGGTAGCAAGCATCTTCACTTGCACTACAATTTCGCCGGATTTGTTGTCGAGACAGTGCTCAAATCATTACGCCATTCGTGCGGGTCGGAACTTACCCGACAAGGAATTTCGCTACCTTAGGACCGTTATAGTTACGGCCGCCGTTTACTGGGGCTTAAGTTCATACCTTCGCTTGCGCTAAGTATTCCCCTTAACCTTCCAGCACCGGGCAGGCGTCAGCCCCTATACTTCAGCTTTCGCTTTAGCAGAGACCTGTGTTTTTGATAAACAGTTGCTTGAGCCTATTCTCTGCGGCCCCTTTCGGGGCACTCCTTATCCCTAAGTTACGGAGTTAATTTGCCTAGTTCCTTAACAACAATTCTTCCGATGGTCTTAGGATTCTCTCCTCACCTACCTGTGTCGGTTTGCGGTACGGGCACAAACTTACTCCATAGAGACTTTTCTTGGCAGCGTGGAATCAGATACTTCTCCCGAAAGGGATCCCTGTAACACCTCAGCATTGACTGAACGGATTTTCCAATCCAGCCTGCCTAAGTGCTTAGACACACATCCAATAGTGTGCACATCCTATCCTCCTGCGTCATCCCGTTTGTCAAACGCAAATTTGCGGTATCGGAATATCAACCGATTGTCCATCGCCTACGCCTTTCGGCCTGGGCTTAGGTCCCGACTAACCCTGAGCGGACGAACCTTCCTCAGGAAACCTTAGGTTTTCGACCAATAAGATTCTCACTTATTTCTCGCTACTTATGCCAACATTCTCACTCCTGCACAGTCCACCGCTCCTTACGGTGCGACTTCAACCCATGCAGGAAGCTCCTCTACCACTCTTTCGAGTCCATAGCTTCGGTGGTAAGTTTTAGCCCCGGACATCTTCGGCGCAGGACCTCTCGACTAGTGAGCTATTACGCACTCTTTAAATGAGTGGCTGCTTCTGAGCCAACATCCTAGTTGTCTTAGAAATCCCACATCCTTTTCCACTTAACTTACACTTTGGGACCTTAGCTGATGATCTGGGCTGTTTCCCTTTTGACCACGGATCTTATCATTCGTAGTCTGACTGCTGAGATTCAAGTATATGGCATTCGGAGTTTGATAGGGTTCAGTAACTGTTGTCAGCCCCTAGCCCATTCAGTGCTCTACCTCCACTACTCATACTCAACGCTAGCCCTAAAGCTATTTCGAGGAGAACCAGCTATCTCCGAGTTCGATTGGAATTTCTCCGCTATCCACAGCTCATCCCATGGTTTTTCAACACCAACGTGGTTCGGTCCTCCACGGAATTTTACTTCCGCTTCAACCTGGCCATGGATAGGTCACTCGGTTTCGGGTCTACAGCATGCAACTAGTCGCCCTATTCAGACTCGGTTTCCCTTCGGCTCCGTACCTTAAGTACTTAACCTTGCTGCATACCGTAACTCGTTGGCTCGTTCTACAAAAAGCACATCGTCGCACGTAAAAGTGCTTCGATCGGTTGTGGACACACGGTTTCAGGTTCTATTTCACTCCCCTTCCGGGGTTCTTTTCACCTTTCCCTCACGGTACTTCTTCACTATCGGTCACCAGGTAGTATTTAGCCTTAGGAGGTGGTCCTCCCGCATTCCCACAAGGTTTCACGTGTCTCGTGGTACTCTGGAATAGACTGGAAGCTTTAATTTTCACTTACAGGGCTTTTACCTTCTTTGGCGGAGCCTTCCAGCTCACTTCAGTTAACTTATTTCCTTCCGTTATGTCTACCCTTACCCCAGGAACAAGTTCCTGGTTTGGGCTCTTTCCCTTTCGCTCGCCGCTACTAAGAAAATCGATGTTTCTTTCTCTTCCTCCGGGTACTTAGATGTTTCAGTTCCCCGGGTTTACCTCTATAAACCTATGAATTCAGTTTATAGTACAATGCAAGCATTGTGGGTTTCCCCATTCGGAAATCTTCGGTTCACAGACTATTTGCGTCTACCCGAAGCTTATCGCAGCTTATCGCGTCCTTCGTCGGCTCCTGGTGCCAAGGCATTCACCATGCGCCCTTTGTAGCTTGACCTTTATCTACAAAGGTTATTAACCTTAGCTGTATCTAGTATACATAAACCTTCGGTTTAAACATACATAAATACTTTAATTATTTTATCTTACTTGAAAATTATAAATAATTTTCTATTCTTACTGTGCAATTTTCAAAGAACAA
>NZ_APMH01000059.1 GCF_000359585.1 Clostridium tyrobutyricum DSM 2637 = ATCC 25755 = JCM 11008
CTATTCTTACTGTGCAATTTTCAAAGAACAAATGGTGGGCTTAAATGGACTCGAACCATCGACCTCACGCTTATCAGGCGTGCGCTCTAACCAGCTGAGCTATAAGCCCATATCATGGTGGAGATAAAGAGATTCGAACTCTTGACCCTCTGCGTGCAAGGCAGATGCTCTCCCAACTGAGCTATACCCCCAAAAATATTTTTGACTAATTTTAAGAGAATATAATCCCTCAAAATTAAACAGAGTAAAATAAACCTAACAATTTATGAAACAGTCATGCTGTTTCAGT
>NZ_APMH01000060.1 GCF_000359585.1 Clostridium tyrobutyricum DSM 2637 = ATCC 25755 = JCM 11008
TTTTAAAAGATTATAAAATAATCCTTCAAAATTAAACAGAGTAAAATAAACCGAACAATTTATGAAACAGTCATGCTGTTTCAGTTCTCCTTAGAAAGGAGGTGATCCAGCCGCAGGTTCTCCTACGGCTACCTTGTTACGACTTCACCCCAATCACTAACCCCACCTTCGGCCGCGTCCTCTTACGTTAGACTACGGACTTCGGGTGTTGCCAGCTCTCATGGTGTGACGGGCGGTGTGTACAAGGCCCGGGAACGTATTCACCGCGACATGCTGATTCGCGATTACTAGCAACTCCAGCTTCATGCAGGCGAGTTTCAGCCTGCAATCCGAACTGAGAGCAGTTTTTGAGTTTGGCTCCACCTCGCGGTATTGCTTCTCTTTGTTCTGCCCATTGTAGCACGTGTGTTGCCCTGGACATAAGGGGCATGATGATTTGACGTCATCCCCACCTTCCTCCGCGTTAACCGCGGCAGTCTCGTTAGAGTGCTCAACTGAATGTTAGCAACTAACAATAAGGGTTGCGCTCGTTGCAGGACTTAACCTAACATCTCACGACACGAGCTGACGACAACCATGCACCACCTGTCTCCCTGCCCCGAAGGGCTTCGCCTATCTCTAGGTTATTCAGGGGATGTCAAGTCCAGGTAAGGTTCTTCGCGTTGCTTCGAATTAAACCACATGCTCCGCTGCTTGTGCGGGCCCCCGTCAATTCCTTTGAGTTTTAATCTTGCGATCGTACTTCCCAGGCGGAGTACTTAATGTGTTTACTGCGGCACAGAAGGGGTCGATACCTCCTACACCTAGTACTCATCGTTTACGGCGTGGACTACCAGGGTATCTAATCCTGTTTGCTACCCACGCTTTCGTGCCTCAGCGTCAGTTACAGTCCAGAGAATCGCCTTCGCCACTGGTGTTCTTCCTAATCTCTACGCATTTCACCGCTACACTAGGAATTCCATTCTCCTCTCCTGCACTCTAGATATCCAGTTTGAAATGCAGCACCCAAGTTAAGCCCGGGTATTTCACATCTCACTTAAACATCCGCCTACGCACCCTTTACGCCCAGTAAATCCGGACAACGCTCGCCACCTACGTATTACCGCGGCTGCTGGCACGTAGTTAGCCGTGGCTTCCTCCTTTGGTACCGTCATTATCGTCCCAAAAGACAGAGCTTTACAATCCGAAGACCTTCATCACTCACGCGGCGTTGCTGCATCAGGCTTTCGCCCATTGTGCAATATTCCCCACTGCTGCCTCCCGTAGGAGTCTGGACCGTATCTCAGTTCCAATGTGGCCGATCACCCTCTCAGGTCGGCTACGCATCGCTGTCTTGGTAGGCCATTACCCCACCAACTAACTAATGCGCCGCGGGTCCATCTCAAAGCGAATTACTCCTTTCATCCAAATTCCATGTGAAACTTGGCTTTATGCGGTATTAATCTTCCTTTCGGAAGGCTATCCCCCACTTTGAGGCAGGTTACCCACGTGTTACTCACCCGTCCGCCGCTAATCCACCCCCGAAGGGGTTTCATCGCTCGACTTGCATGTGTTAGGCACGCCGCCAGCGTTCGTCCTGAGCCAGGATCAAACTCTCAATTTAAAAGTTAAAAGTTTTTCTTGCTCATTACTGTTTTTGCTATTTTCATAGCTCAAAAGAATTGCTGGTTTATTTCTAATAAGTTTTTACTTATTTTACTCTGTTTAATTTTCAAGGATCA
>NZ_APMH01000061.1 GCF_000359585.1 Clostridium tyrobutyricum DSM 2637 = ATCC 25755 = JCM 11008
TATAGATCAAGTAAATTCTTTTTATAAGTTGAATATGACTGTCTCAATTCAGCTATTTTCTTTTCTATAATTACCTGAAGATCAGATGCTTTAGCATATTCTTTGCTTTCAACTGCTTCTTTTATTTGAGTGAACAAACTTTTTTGTGAGTAAGAATCCTTTAATAAGGCATATCTTAATTCATTTACTTTAGCCCAGTTGGCAAGATCTATATCAAGAGCCTTGTCACTGTGGTGAAGTTGTTTGAAATTTCTTATTTCATCCGAATATTGATTTAAAATTCTGTGCTCTATTTCAACTGTCCATTTCTCTAAAAATGCTTCTTTAAAACTTTCTATAAATTTATCTTTTAATATTCCACCGTTTGTAAGAACCGCTTTCTTTTCAGAATATTTTTCCAGAGCAGATAAATTCTCGTATACAGTGGCAGGAGCTTTTCCATAAAGATCCTCTCTCTGTTCATCTGTATATTCTTCAAATACATCAATTTCACTTCTATAAGCTCTGTCCTTTTCAAGATAATCTGCTGTGTCGCCCTGTTTTTTGGAAAGTTCGGCCAGAAGGTCATCCTCTGTCTTTCCATTTTCAAGTGCATATTTTATTCCATCAAGCATTGCCATATATAGTGCACCTACAGCTATATATGTATTTGTTCCAGGGTTTGGTGCTCTCAATTCAAATCTAGTTGCAAGAGGGCTCTGAAGTTCTCTTACTACTCCTATGAGTACGGATCTGTTTCTGGATGGTACTTCTACAGAACGTCCTATGGAAGTTACTATGCAAACTGGTGCTTCAAATCCAGGTTTTAATCTTCTTAAAGAATCTGTTGTTGATGAAACAAATGGATTTATAACTTCATAATTTTTAAGTATTCCCATTATAGAAGCATATCCGAATGTACTTAAGAAATGATTTTTAGTTGAAGAGAATAAGTTTATCCTCTTGCCATTTTTAAGTTTTAATGCAATACCTATATGAGTATGTTCACCGCTTCCAGCAATTCCATCAACTGGTTTGGCAAGGAAGGTTACATTTAATCCATTCTCCTTGAATGTTTCTTCAATTATGTTCTTTACAAAAGCTTCATTGTCTACGGCTTGAACTGCAGTAGAATATTTCCAGTCAATTTCAAGCTGCTCCATTATCTGATAGTTTCCATCTTTATCTACTTTAGCCTGTATTCCTCCGACTTCCTTGTGGCCCATTTCAGGTTCCAATCCATATATATCCATTGTAGTCAGTGATTGTTCAAGTGAAGTTTTGACTGCACCTTTGGTTCTTGCCCAGTACTGTTCTTTTAAAACCTGTGAAGTGGATAGGGCTTCAACTTCAGTTTTATTGTTTGGAGTATTTACCCAGAATTCAAGTTCAGTAGCACATGTTCCAACAACATCATCTATATCTTCGTATTTTATTCCGAAAGAAGACAGTGATTCCGGATGTTTTTGGAATAAGTCAAATAGATTGGATTTTAAATATTCTATTGAATGCTTCAATATATATCTTGAATCTACTGTTTCATTGTTGTGATATAAAAAGCATGGTATTCTCAAAGTTCCTACAGGTTTTCCTGTTTCTTCGTCAATATTGTCTTTATTATAGTCTACATACCAGTTTACATCTGTATCAGGCAGCATATCTACTTTTGCATTGTCCAAAGTTGCGATTCCAGGCAACACTATTGAAGAACCGTCTGTCTGTACAGCACCTTTCAGGAAAGCATCTATATCATTAAGAAATACTTTTATAGGAATTTTCTCATCTGTATTGTTTCCGGACAAATCTACTCCTACAGCAGATACGAACTTTATTTCTGGATGGGAAGTTAAAATCTGTTTTAGAGCACTTTCTGAATGATTTTCTTTTGCTATTGAATAAATTAAATCTTTTGACATAAGTTTGCCCCCTCATAAATAATAAAA
>NZ_APMH01000062.1 GCF_000359585.1 Clostridium tyrobutyricum DSM 2637 = ATCC 25755 = JCM 11008
TTGGTTTTTACACAAATCTATACCCATTCCCATATACTATGCTATCTATGCCATATTTATTGAACTCATTGATCCATCCTTAAGGATTTGTGCCGTTGATGCTACCGCATTAAGAAGCTCAAAATATGATAGTGAAGCTAAATGTGGCAGAGGTACCCGTCTTGGAAAATATAAAGGTTATAAATTACACTGTGCTGCATCAGTAACAGATACAATACTGCCATTATCATTCAGCTTAACTACTGTAAATGTATATGACAATCAAGTCTAAGGCTTACTTTATGAAGTAAAAACTTATAATCCATTTGTTATACTTGCAGATGCTGCCTATGATGATAGTTCATGGTTTAAAATATCTGAAGATCTGTCTCTAAATTTGTTAACAGATATAAATATGCGCAGATCTAAAAGTATCGAGTCTTTTACCGATGAATTTAGATATAAAAATGCTTTACTTCTTGAATCTCCAATAGGTATTAGTCTATATAAACAGAGGATAAAAATAGAACAATTATTTTCTGTACTAAAGGGCTTATATAATTTGGAGAATCCAAGACCTTACGGTAAAAATCGCTATGAACGCCATATTAAGTGGGTTCTTCTCGCATATTTAATAGATGAATTCAACAAAAACAAAAATGCAATAAAATCTAGAAAATATCCATGGAATCTCTAAAAATTCCAATGCTATCGCATTTATATTATGTTTAAAGCAAAAAACTTACTCTTAAATTAATAAATACAATATCTGAATGCTGACGCATAAAATTTTAAGTCATAAACTATATATTTAATTATTCAACAAGCTAATTATATATAAATTAAAAGCATGTATACAAAGTACACTGGAATCTATAGAATCTAAACAAAACAAATTTTAGGGCAAACTATATATAATCGAGCTAAAGCTTATGCACTAGATAATATCAAATATTTATTATCTGAATATCCAGAATCTACTATAGAAGATATAATTGCTAAAGGCATCACTGACATAGAAAATAAATTTGGCACTACATATCTTACTGAAGGTGAAATAAAAGCAATTATATCTTCATCTATAATTTATATGCAGCATAATTTATATGATCTGTTAAATGATACTGTTGCTGCAGGAGTAACAAAAACACAACAAAAATACCTAAATGGTAAGATACAAGGTAATGGCAGAAAAAAAGATGCACTTGAAAATATACTAACATCCCTAAAATACCATAGCTTTACTATGACATCTACATTAAAAAATACTATAGATGATAAAATAGAAGAAGCTGTATTTAATCTTAAGACAAAAAGAAAAATGGATATTCAGGATAAGGATATTTTACAACAACAAGTTACTAATTCACAGACTAAGCTTTCTCAATTTAATGAAACTAATACTCAACTAAATCAAGAGAATAATCAACTCAGACAAAAGTTAAGCAATACTCAATCAAGTACATCATGATATATAGTATTCAAATAAGCTGTACAA
>NZ_APMH01000063.1 GCF_000359585.1 Clostridium tyrobutyricum DSM 2637 = ATCC 25755 = JCM 11008
CTTAATTATATAATGTGAATTTAAGGAGGAAGAAAGAAATGTCAAAAGAGAAATTTGAGAGAACAAAACCACATGTAAATATAGGAACAATAGGACATGTAGACCATGGTAAGACAACATTAACAGCAGCAATAACAATGGTGTTAGCAAAAGAAGGGAAAGCAGCAGCAACAAAATATGATGAAATAGATAAAGCACCAGAAGAAAAAGAAAGAGGAATAACAATAAACACAGCTCATGTAGAGTATGAGACAGACAAGAGACATTATGCTCATGTAGATTGTCCAGGACATGCAGATTATGTAAAGAACATGATAACAGGAGCAGCACAGATGGACGGAGCAATCCTAGTAGTAAGTGCAGCAGATGGTCCAATGCCACAGACAAGAGAACATATATTGCTTGCAAGCAGAGTAGGAGTGCAGTATATAGTAGTATTCTTAAACAAGGCAGATCAAGTAGATGATCCAGAATTAATTGAATTAGTAGAAATGGAAGTAAGAGAGTTATTGAATGAGTATGGATTCCCAGGAGATGACGTTCCAATAATAGTAGGAAGTGCATTAAAAGCAGTGGAAAATCCGGATGATCCAGAAGCAACAAAATGCATACACGAATTAATGGATGCAGTAGATGAATATATACCAACACCAGAAAGACCAGTAGATAAACCATTCTTGATGCCAGTAGAGGATATATTCACAATAACAGGAAGAGGAACAGTTGCAACAGGAAGAGTAGAAACAGGAGTACTAAAAGTAGGAGACGAATTAGAAATAGTAGGACTGAGCGAAGAGAAGAAGAAGACAGTATGTACAGGAGTAGAAATGTTCAGAAAGCTTCTTGATCAGGCAATGGCAGGAGATAATATCGGAGCATTGTTAAGAGGAATACAGAGAGAAGAAATAGAAAGAGGCCAGGTGCTTGCACAACCAGGAACAGTACATCCACATAAGAAATTTGTAGGCCAGGTATATGTACTTAAGAAAGAAGAAGGCGGAAGACATACACCATTCTTCAATGGATACAGACCACAGTTCTATTTCAGAACAACAGATGTAACAGGATCAATAGCACTACCAGAAGGAACAGAAATGGTAATGCCAGGAGATCATATAGATATGAACGTGGAGTTAATAACACCAGTAGCAATGCATGAAGGATTAAGATTTGCAATAAGAGAAGGCGGAAGAACTGTTGGTTCAGGAGTAGTTACTTCTATTGTTGAATAATTTGTTTGTAA
>NZ_APMH01000064.1 GCF_000359585.1 Clostridium tyrobutyricum DSM 2637 = ATCC 25755 = JCM 11008
GAGAATATAGATAGATTTGTGTAAAATAGATTATATTTAGTTTTATATAACTGGAAATTTTGATTTTCAGTTATATTTTTTTATATTTAGGTAATACTAATACTGGTTTAGTATTATGTTCTTATTATGTGTATAATTGGATTAATTATACACCAAAATAAGAAAAATATAAAAAATTTAACTAAATTTTAGAATATCTCTTCGCCTATCTTATCCTTGAACATGATAGTCAATTGAGCTAATGTTATTCCCCAATTTGGTACTGGAGAAATCCATTTTCTCATGACTTGCTCGGTTGCAAGGTAAAGAGATTTTCTGAGGGATTCATCAGTCGGAAAAACAGTTCTTATTTTTGTGAACTTTCTAAGCTGTCTGTTGAATCCCTCTAATGCATTTGTGGTATAGATAATTCTTCTGATTTCAGGTGAGTATTTAAAATATGTTGATAATTTATCCCAGTTATTGTACCATGAGTCAACTACTATACCATATTTGTGATTCCATTTATCTTTTACAGTATCCAGGCTATTAAGTGCATCTTCTTCATTGGGTGCTTTATATACACATTTTAAGTCTCTCATAAATTCTTTTTTATCTTTGGATGCTATATATTTAATCGAATTTCTTATTTGATGTATAATACAATTTTGAATACTAACATCTGGGAATACTGACTTTATAGCATCAGGAAGGCCTTTAAGTCCATCCATGCAGGCAATTAATATTTCCTTTACACCCCTGTTTTTTAAATCATTGCAGACAGACAACCAAAATTTAGCGCCTTCGGCTTCACCAATCCATATTCCTAAAATATCTTTATAGCCTTTCATATCAAGGGCCATACATATATAGGCAGCTTTTGTAACTATCTTATGTTCTTCTCTAACTTTAAAATGTACTGCATCCATGTATACAATAGGATATATCTCGTCGAGTGTTCTATTCTGCCATTGGG
>NZ_APMH01000065.1 GCF_000359585.1 Clostridium tyrobutyricum DSM 2637 = ATCC 25755 = JCM 11008
ATAGGTAAATTTCAAGATGTCAAATATTCTTCTAACTTTGATATCGAAATCTACACGTTAAAATCTCTTTGTAGAGATTACTATAAATTTACTGATAGTAAATCTACATTCAAGAAAAAACTTTCTACTGACTTAAGAGTCATCTTTCCAACTTACAACACTGTTTTTTCAAATATAACTTGTAAAACATCAATTGCAATTTTAAAAACTTATTCCAGCCCTGAAGCAATCTTAAATGCTGATAGAGACGCCCTAATTGGCCTCATTTCAACCAATTCTCGAAAGGGACTGGTGCATAGTGAAAAAATTTATAACAAGCTATATGCTGCCGCTGAAGAAGCTGTTTATATTGGTCTAAAATCACCTAGTTTATTTGTAAAAATTATTAACACAATTACCATAATAGAGTCATTAGAAACTCAAATTAAAAACTTATTAAGAGAAATACATCTATTAATGCACAGCAATAGAATTTCTGCTGAATTCAAGAAAAATATTCAATTAATTTATTCAATACCAGGTGTTGGTGAACTAACTGCCATCACAATAATGAGTGAAATCGGCAATATCAAAGGCTTTATTAAACCTAAACACTTAGTTGCTTATTTTGGTATAGATCCTTCTGTCAACCAATCTGGTAAGTTTAACAGTAACAAAAATGTCATGTCTAAACGTGGTACCAGAATAGGACGGAGGGCCTTATACGCTGTCGCGTTAGCGTCAATACGCAAAAATAGAAGCGGTGAACCTATAAATAAAGTTCTACTTAATTTCTACAAGGAAAATATGAAAGGTAAAAGCAAGAAGGTCGGCTTGGTGGCAATAATGCATAAGCTAATCAATTACATATTTTCCGTTCTTAAAAACCAAA
>NZ_APMH01000066.1 GCF_000359585.1 Clostridium tyrobutyricum DSM 2637 = ATCC 25755 = JCM 11008
TTAATATTATCAAATTTTTGCAAGTGCTTGATCCAAATCATATATAATATCATCAATATTTTCTACACCTATAGAAAGCCTTATAAGATCAGGAGTTACCCCTGCCTCTTTTTGTTCTTCAGGTGTAAGTTCTGCATGTGTAGTACTTGCTGGATGTATTACAAGAGACTTTGCATCTGCCACATTGGCAAGCAAGGAAAATAATTTAACACTGTTTATAAATTTCTTTCCAGCTTCAAGTCCTCCCTTTATTCCAAAAGTAAATATTGAACCTGCTCCCTTTGGCAAATATTTTTTGGACAGTTCTCTATATGGACTCGACTCTAATTCAGGATAGTTTACCCATGAAACCTTAGGATGCTTACTTAAAAATTCTACTACTTTTCTTGCATTTTCTACATGTCTCTCAACTCTAAGTGACAGTGATTCCAGTCCTTGAAGAAGATAGAATGCACTTTGTGGACTTAGAGTTGCTCCCGTATTTCTCAAAAGCTGAACTCTTGCCTTTGCTGCAAATGAAGCCGGAGCAAGGTCTGCATATACAAGTCCGCCGTAACTTTTATCAGGTGTTGTAAAATCGGGAAATTTACCACTTCCTGCCCAATCAAACTTTCCACCGTCTACTATAATTCCACC
>NZ_APMH01000067.1 GCF_000359585.1 Clostridium tyrobutyricum DSM 2637 = ATCC 25755 = JCM 11008
TAACAGTTTATAATAACCTGGTTAATTTTAGCCAAAACACAGTTACATGGAGTAATGCACCTAATATTTCAATTACTCTATATAAAACCAAAATATCTAATAGAGATATAGGTCATTATGTAAAATTTGATATTACAAATTTAGTTAAAGGCTGGTACAATAATACCATTGCAAATAATGGTTTAACATTAGTCGGAATAGAGGATACTCCTTATACTATAATTGGATATGATAGCAGTAGAGGCACTAATAGTCCTTATTTATCTATAGATTATAATTGTGATACTCCTTGTCCAATATGTCCAACTGGTCCTACCGGTCCTCAGGGATGTCCTGGTCCTACCGGTCCTAAAGGATGTCCTGGCCCTGCTGGTCCCCAAGGTAAACCTGGCCCTACCGGCCCTAAAGGTGATCCCGGCCCTACCGGTCCTCAAGGTAAACCTGGCCCTACCGGTCCTCAAGGTAAACCTGGCCCTACCGGCCCTAAAGGTGATCCCGGTCCTACTGGTCCCCAAGGTAAACCTGGTCCTACCGGCCCTAAAGGTGATCTCGGCCCTACTGGCC
>NZ_APMH01000068.1 GCF_000359585.1 Clostridium tyrobutyricum DSM 2637 = ATCC 25755 = JCM 11008
ATTATGAATTTTGAATTATCAAAAGAACAGGAACTTGTACAAAAAACAGCAAGGGACTTTGCAGAAAAGGAGTTAAAACCTATAGCAATTGAAAATGATGAAAAAAGCGAATTCCCTATAGATAAATATAAAAAAATGGGGGAAATGGGACTCATAGGGCTGCCATATCCTAAGGAATATGGTGGATCCGGAGCTGATTATCTCTCTTATGTATTAGCTGTAGAGGAAGTTTCAAAGGTACATGCATCTGTAGGAATATCATATTCTGTAACTACATCCCTGTGTGCAGGTGGTATATTTAACAACGCATCAGAAGAGCAGAAGAAAAAATACCTTCCAGACATATTATCCGGAAAAAAATTCGGATCTTTTGGAATGACAGAACCTAATGCAGGCTCAGATGCATCAGCAGCAACAACTACAGCAGAAAAAAAGGGAGACTATTATATATTAAATGGTACTAAATGCTTTATTACAAATGGACCTCTTTCAGAAACATT
>NZ_APMH01000069.1 GCF_000359585.1 Clostridium tyrobutyricum DSM 2637 = ATCC 25755 = JCM 11008
ATATATCGAAAAGAAATGTAAAAATAAATAAACGGTCACAGGTTAAAGAAATATTACCAGTATTTCTTTAACACCCGAATGGTTATCCGTACATAACCGAAACAGGTACTTCTGTAACCTAATTTATTACTATTCAATATAGTAATATTTTAGCACACGAATGTACTATTTTCAATAAGAAATCATAGGTAATTGCGGATAATTATTAACGCAGTTACCTTTTTTATTTTGTTTTTGCTTTAAATATTTCTTTTAGATATCACCAAATTAAAAAATAATACTAAACTTTAATTCCTTTAAAGTATAATTGTGCGAAAAAAATACTTAAAAGGGAGCGTATTAAAGTCAGCTATTTTTTAAGTATTTTTATTATACCACATTTAGAAAAAAATTAAACTATTTATTTGAAAAATTTTTACATGTATTTAGAACTAAATAAATTATCATAAA
>NZ_APMH01000070.1 GCF_000359585.1 Clostridium tyrobutyricum DSM 2637 = ATCC 25755 = JCM 11008
GAGCACCTTGGAGAATATATACCTCATTCTTGGAAGCACTTGTATTAGGCAATGTTGGACATGCTGCTTGTGTAGCTGCCCCAAAAACTCCATCCGCTGGTTGAATTCCTAGCTCAATTTGGAGAGCTGTTATTAAAGCTGCTACTGTTCCTCCTCCAGTTATTCCGTCTTCAGTTACAGATGTGTAATTTGAATTGCTCCCGTAAGTACTATTTAACCATTTTTGAACTTTTAAAACCATTTGATCCATTTTTATACCCTCTTTTCTTATTTTTGATTACATATAATA
>NZ_APMH01000071.1 GCF_000359585.1 Clostridium tyrobutyricum DSM 2637 = ATCC 25755 = JCM 11008
TAATCCCATCTTGAGTTGTTAGACCTGCATCCGATTGAAATTTTTTTATGGCAGTGATAACACCATTACCATATCCACCATCGAATCCATTTGGATTATAACCTTTGCAATATAGAGCACCTTGGAGAATATATACCTCATTCTTGGAAGCACTTGTATTAGGCAATGTTGGACATGCTGCTTGTGTAGCTGCCCCAAAAACTCCATCCGCTGGTTGAATTCCTAGCTCAATTTGGAGAGCTGTTATTAAAGCTGCTACTGTTCCTCCTCCGGTTATTCCGTCCGCAGTTATAGGTGTGTAGTTTGAGTTACTTCCGTAAGTATTATTTAACCATTCTTGAACTTCTAGAACCATTTGATCCATTTTTATAACCTCTTTTCTTATTTTTGATTACATATAATA
>NZ_APMH01000072.1 GCF_000359585.1 Clostridium tyrobutyricum DSM 2637 = ATCC 25755 = JCM 11008
AGGCATTTTTGGTGTAGAGGATATTATGTTGGTGCAGTAGGTAAAAATAAAAAAAGATAAAAGAATATATAGCAAATCAATTAAAAGAAGATTAAGCTAGTGAACAATTAGCATTTGATATGGACGACCCTTTTAAGGGTAACTAATAGAATAATGCACGCGGCAGATCGTTTTTACATCTTAAGATGTTGCTTTGGGAGAAGGGCTATGCCCGAAAAAGCAAAACCACTAGTTTTACTAGTGGATATTTATTTGGAATATCACAGGTTTTACCTGTAGTTCAAAAAGGCTTATAGCCATGAGTAGAAAATATAAAATCTCCAATATAAATAAGTAGATATTAGTGTGGATATAATATTTATAAATATGTAATCTATGATAAACA
>NZ_APMH01000073.1 GCF_000359585.1 Clostridium tyrobutyricum DSM 2637 = ATCC 25755 = JCM 11008
CAAATTTAGTTAAAGGCTGGTACAATAATACCATTGCAAATAATGGTTTAACATTAGTCGGAATAGAGGATACTCCTTATACTATAATTGGATATGATAGCAGTAGAGGTGCTAATAGTCCTTATTTATCCATAGACTATAAATGTGAAAAACCATGCCCAGTATGCCCTACTGGCCCAACTGGTCCTCAGGGTCCTGCTGGTGCTGACGGCTTAAATGGTGTTACTGGTC
>NZ_APMH01000074.1 GCF_000359585.1 Clostridium tyrobutyricum DSM 2637 = ATCC 25755 = JCM 11008
GTTTATATATTGGCCATACAAAAAAGAGAAAAAGATACCGTATTTAAAATAGCTATTAAAAGAAATAATAAAACAGAAGATCTGACAGAAAATAATTTGAATAGCTGGAAAGAAATTAGTATAGATAAAAATAATAAGTAAATTTATATTGATAATGAGATTTATTTGTTATAAAATAGATATATCGAAAAGAAATGTAAAAATAAATAATGGTCACAG
>NZ_APMH01000075.1 GCF_000359585.1 Clostridium tyrobutyricum DSM 2637 = ATCC 25755 = JCM 11008
GTTTGGAACTGATGAGTATAAAAAATAGTTATCATAAAATTAGATGAGAGAGGTACAGGAGCAATGAATATAGATTTTATTAAAAATATACTTCCGATTCTTTTAAAGGGAAGTGTAATGACTGTTGAATTGACAATTATAACTATAATTTTGGGAAGTATACTTGGTATATTACTGGCACTTCTAAGATTATCAAATAATAAAGTTTTAAAATATATTTCAAGCTTTTATGCTTGGATATTCAGAGGGACTCCTCTATTGCTTCAATTATTCTTTTTCTATTATGGGTTGCCTTTTATAGGTATAGAATTAACTCCTTTTA
>NZ_APMH01000076.1 GCF_000359585.1 Clostridium tyrobutyricum DSM 2637 = ATCC 25755 = JCM 11008
GGTGACAAGTCTTCACAGGATCTTGACAAGAAATTAAAGGAAAAACAATCCAAGGGAATAAAGGAAATAAAGAAATACGACAAGGCTACAGATGCACTTCAGGATTTACAGACTGGAAGAAGTGATGCTGTAATAATTGATGAGCCTGTAGGAAGATATTATGTATCTGCTGCTGACAAAAAGGGAAAATATACTGTACTTTCTGAAAAACTTACAAGTGAACCAATGGGAATAGGTTTCAAGAAAGGTGATAAAGAATTGGAAGAATCAGTTCAAAAGGCATTAGATGAAATGAAAAAGGATGGAACATT